>NZ_CP098252.1:1200000-1800000 GCF_027116575.1 Oxalobacter aliiformigenes
ATTCTTGCGGACGTCTCCGATGACAACGGTTCCCAGTCCCATTCCCTCAGCGGCGGCAACGGCTGTTGCAATGGCGATGCCGACCTCATGCGCGCCGACAATCAGTGTATCGATGTCTTCTTCCGGAATGTTTTTCCATACACCGGTTTTTTTCCGGCAGGCCAGCTGGACGCGGTAATAATCCGCGCAGAAAACCATAAAGACCGGCGCTTCGGCAACCCATGGCTGATTGCCGCAAAGTGCCGAGAATGTTTTTCGACGTTCGGGATCTTTTACGGCAACCATCGAAACCAGTTGGAAATTGACCCAGTTCGGTGCGGCCTGAACGGCACTGACGATCTGTTCCAGCATGCTTTCTTCCACAGGTTTGTCCGAATAGGAACGGATCGAGCGGTGGGCAAGCAGTGAGTGGATGATTTCATTCATACGTTTTTCCTCTTTGCACGTGGTTGTCCGGTTGTTTACTGGCAGCATTCCTGTTTATCGGAAAAGGATCGGGTATCGTACCGTTTTCTGGTGACAAACAACCGGATAAAGATAAACAGAATGGCCGGCAGAAGCATCAGGATGGAACCGGCCAGCGTGTATTGCGTGCCCCATACACTAATGAAGAAACCGCACAGCGCCGATCCGGCTGTTATACCCAGATTCTGGGCCGTCAGGTAAAGGCCGTTGGCGAACATCGGCGCTTCTGTTGCGGAGTCGCTGATCAGGTACTGGTTGGCATTGGCCACGATACCTGCAAGAATGCCGAACGGCAGGATGAGCGCCGCCGTGGCGTGGCCCCAGTTCCCCGTGACGGACATCAGCAGGAACAGGGCGGACAATATGAAGGGAGCTGCGACGACCGTTCTGTCCGGATGGGTGCTCAGTGTTTTTCCGGCGACGATATTGCCTGCGATGTTGGCCAATCCGAAAACCAGCAGCATCAGGCTGATCGTGCGGGCGCCCATGCCGGTCACGACATTCAGGTAATCGGCCATATAGCTGAAGAAACCGAAAACCGAGCCGTTCAGAAGGATGGAAATGATAATGGCGATCCAGAGTCCGGGTTTTCCAAGGACCCTGAGCTGGGTACCATAACCCTGTTTTTCACGGACTGGCATGGCAGGCATCCAGATCGCAGTTGCTGCAAGTACGGCCATATTGACGACGGCGAAAAACGTCATGGCGAAAGCGAAGGATGACTCGGTGGCGATCAGGCTGGTCATGGGGACTCCCAGCACCAGACCGGCGGAAACACCGATGAAAACACGCGCAACGGCTTTGGGCGCTTCTGTTTTTTCGACCGATTCAGCCGCTACGGTGAATGCCAGGGAAACATAAACGGGATGGAACGCGGCAGGTATCAGCCGCGCGGCCAGAATGATATCGAAGTCGGTGGCGAAAACGGAAATGATGTTGCTGACGACGAAAACCGCCAGTGACAGGAGCATGACTTTTTTCCGGTCGAATCCGGAAAACAGCAGGGGCAGAACAGGGGCGGACAGGGCAATGACCAGTGCAAAGCCGCTGACCAGCAGCGCCGCCCGCGTGATCGAAACCCCGAACATGGTTGCGACAAGCGGCAATATGCCGATAACGCCCATTTCAGTATTCAGAATGCCGAATACGCCGACAGCCAGTATCAGTATGAGCAACCCGTTATTTTTCTTCATGATTTCTCCCGTGTGGAAAGATTCAGGTATCAGATGGAGGGGGGACCGTTCATCCGGTTTTACGGCAGCGTTTTCGGCGCCGGCCATGTTCCTGTTTCGGGTTCCGGCATGGTCCCCGCGTCAGTGTCGTTCATGGCCGGCGGATATTTCCGGACCCGCAATAATAAACAACCGGTGTTTTCTGTCTGTTCATGTTTTGCCTTTCAAATGCTTTTTCACTGAAGCGTGCCGTCATGTTAAAAGAGATTGATTGGTTCGATAAAGCGGCATAAACTGCATGATCTTGTGAGAAAAATTCATTAATCGGCATGAAAAACCTGAACGATTTGCAGGCCTTTATGATAGTGGCGAAAGAGAGGAGTTTTACGAAGGCGGCGCTCAGGCTCGGCGTTTCTCCTTCCGCCCTGAGCCATGCCATGAGGGGGCTTGAGGAAAGACTCGGATTGAGGCTGTTGTCCAGAACGACCCGCGATGTTGCCACGACCGAAGCCGGCGAGAGGCTGGTCCGGTCCGTCGGTCCGCTGATCAGGCAGATCGGTGACGAACTGGACAGCCTCTCCGAGTTGCGGAACAGACCGGCCGGGTCGATCCGCATCACCTGTTCGGACGATGCCGCCGAAATGGTGTTGCGTCCGAAGCTGGCCGCTTTTCTGGCCGGGTTTCCGGAGATCAGCGTTGAAATCATCATTGATTACGGGTTCGTCAACATCGTCAGGGAGCGTTTCGATGCGGGCATACGTCTGGGAGAGTCGATCGACAGGGATATGATCTCGGTCCGTCTCGGCCCGGACTGGCGGCTGGCCGTCGTGGGAACGCCGGCCTATTTCGACCGGCATGGCATCCCGTCTGTGCCGCATGATCTGACCGGACATGCGTGCATCAATATCCTGCATTCGGTCAATGGCGGGGTTTACATCTGGGAATTCGAAAAAGACGGCCATGCGGTGAATGTCCGCGTCGGCGGGCAGCTGACTTCGAACAGCATGATTCATGTCCTGAACGGTGCGCTGGATGGCATAGGTCTGGCCTATGCACCTGATTTCATGGTCGCGCCCTATCTGGCAGACGGCACCCTGAAAGAAGTGCTGGCAGACTGGAGCCCTTATTTCAGCGGTTTTCACCTTTATTATCCCAACCGGAGACAGACTTCACCCGCTTTTGCCGCCTTTGTCGAAGCCATACGCTACAGGGAGTGAATGGTCGTCCGGCACCGGGTTTCATGAAGGGTGGAACCGGTCATGTTTCCGACAGGCGCCTTTTTCGCCGCAAGAGTGGCGGATACCGTACCGGCACAGCCTGCATGCGTTGCCCGGAAAGGCGCCGGCGACTCCTCGCGCAAACGGACGGTTCATGGTACAGGTCGACAGCTTTTTTCCGTGTCACTCGTCTGCGGCCGGTTTCAGGGCGGTCGTATGCTTGATTTCGTTCAGGACGAAGGAGCTCTGCATTTTCGCGATGCCCCGGATTTTGGTGAGTTTTTCCAGTACGAACCGGTCGTACGCCTGAAGGTCTTTCACGACCACTTTCAGAAAAAAGTCATGGATGCCGCCGATGGTATAGCATTCCGTGATTTCGTCGATCGTGCCGATCGTTTCGCGGAACTGGCGGATATGTTCCTCGTCGTGTATCGCCAGTGACACGTTGCAGAACACGACAAGCGGCAGACCGATTTTTTCCGGATCGACCAGTGCGACGTAGCGCTTGATGATGCCTTCCTTTTCCAGCCGCCTGATCCGTTCGTAAACCGGCGTTTTCGACAGATGCAGGGCGTCGGCCAGCGTTTTCATGCTGGTTTTCGCGTCGTTTTGCAAGGCCTGCAAAATCATCAGGTCGGTCTTGTCCAGCTTGGTCATGGTGTTTTTTCCTGTCTGTTTGCCCCTGTGCAGGGCGGCGTCGTTTTGTAAACGGTTCAAGGGAAGATATTCAGGAATATTTCCCTATTTCCGTTTCATCTCTGGTGCATTGTACGGCAATCTCTATAATGAATGGCGGATTCATCCGGTTTCCGAAACGGAAAACGGCCGGCAGTCCTCATGCTGCCGCCGGATTCAGGGCCGGATGAAAAAGGGGGAAACGGTATCGGAATTGACGGCATGATAGCAATCAAAAAAACATTCTGGTTTCATCTGGTGGCACTGGTTACCGTCGCGATCTGGGGAACGACATTCGTTTCCACGAAGGTACTGATCGCCAACGGGCTGACTCCGGTGGACATTTTCTTTTACCGTTTCGTGCTGGCGTATCTCTGTATCTGGTTCATTTCGCCGAAAAGGCTGTTTGCCGATACGGTGGCGGATGAATGCTGGCTGGCGGGCGCGGGTTTCTGCGGCGGCGCGCTGTATTTCGTGACGGAAAACATGGCGCTGGGATTGACGCTGGTTTCCAACGTCTCGCTGATCGTCTGCATTTCTCCCCTGTTGACGGCTTTTCTGGTCATCCTCTTTTACCGGAACGAAAAAGTGCGGAAAACCTTGCTGGCCGGATCCGTCATGGCGCTGGCCGGCGTCGCATTCGTCGTGTTCAACGGGCATTTCATTCTGAAACTGTCTCCGGCCGGCGATTTGTTGACCGTGGCGGCCGCCTTTTCGTGGGCGTTTTACTGCCTGATCCTGAAGCGGCTCGATCTCCGCTATCCGACCCTGTTCATCACCCGGAAGGTTTTTTTCTATGGTGTGGTGACGCTGGTTCCGTTCATGCCGTTTCTGCCCCTGCATGTTGACTGGGAAATCCTGTCACGGCTGCCGGTCGCCGCGAATCTGCTTTTCCTGTCGCTTATCGCTTCCATGCTGTGTTTCATCCTGTGGAACATGGCCGTGAAAGAACTGGGCGCGGTGTTGGCGACGAATTACATTTATATCGTTCCGCTGGTGGCCATGATCACTTCCGCCATCGTGCTGGACGAACCGGTCAATGCCGTCATGCTGGCCGGTTGCGTGCTGATTCTGGCCGGGGTTTTTCTGGGACAGCGCCGGCAGGCTTCACGAAAATGACATCCGGGTCAGGACGGCATCAGGACACGATCAACAGGGTAGCCAGTATCAGTACCGGCAGGCAGCTTGTATGAAAGCAGATCGCGGCCAGAATGGTCCGTATCCGTATGGCGCCCTGTTCCATCATGAAAGCCAGCGACAGGACCAGAACAGGGGCCAGAAGAAGGGCGAACGGCAGTCCACCAAGAATGAGGACGGCGGTATTCCGGCCGGCGGCCATGACGAAAAACGCATCGCATCCCCAGCAGATGAAAACCGCGACATGAAACAGCCACAGCAGACCGGCCGACAGTTTGCGCAACAGGACAAGCGTCCCGTATGCGCCTGTGACGAAGAGCAAGAGAAAAACGATGAAGGCGGTTGTGGTGAGGGAAGAACGGTATGCCAGAATGATGCCGAAACTGGCCAGCCAGCAGACATGCAGCGGCAAAAAACGGAACAACAGACTGCTCATCGATGCAATTCCCTTTTCCTGATTGGAAAACCGGTTGAACCGGTACACACACTCTCTCTGACGGGAGCGTGCAAGGGCGAAACCGGCCCGCTTCCCGAATACACTTGGCAGAAACATGGCGGCCGACACCGCCTTTTCCGCTTCAAGACCGTACCGTGGGAATTTTCGGGAGCATCGCCGACAGACCTGTCGCGCGTAAAGGAAATCCCTGCCGGGCATGGCGACAGCACAAAAAGATTATCCTGCCCGCTGCCGGACGGGATAACCGGGATTTTTGCCATGGCGATGTCTGCTGTTCCGGTTTTTCTGAAATTTTATCCGGCTCGTCCTGTTTCTGGCAAGCAACGTGGCGTTAGGGAAAGTGTGAACGGCTGTTTTTTCGGTCGGAAGGAATGGCGGAAGTCGGGTTATTGTGGCATGTTTCCTGAACGATCTTCCCGAAATATCGCAAAAACGGTAAACCGTACGGGTTATCCGCACAGAGATGCGAGAAATACGGATACGGCTTTTGTATAAAGGCACTGTTCATGAATCGCGTCAATGGAGTTTTGTCGTCTTCTCAAAAACAGTCCGGACATTGGCAGTCTGTTGTTTTTTTGTAATGGACGGCTTTTGAAACCGTTTTCAATGGTCGAAACAGGTCATTATCCTGTTTTTGGAATAGAGTCCGGCTGAAAAAACAAGCGGTACGGGAAAATCCGGTGGTTCAGGTCATCTCAGGTGCCGACAGGGTAACCGGGTTGGAAATGACGGAGTGTCTGACGGTACACGAAAAAATTATGGCCGGTCAAACTTTTTGCCGGTCCATAAAAGGCGGGCACGGTCGTTTCCTGTCTCGTTCCATCAGGCCGTATTGGGATAATCCATCATCCGTTCGGGAAGGGCATGGCAAAAACGGAGTCTCTGGAGGATTGTTTCATGCGGACTCCGGCGTGTCGTTTCACATTTGCAAAGGCATTCCGTCGCTGCCGGAGGTTTGCCAGGACGTGGGAAAATGGCGTGTGGCCGGATTTTCCGGCAGGCCCGGCCAGTCACTCTGGCGACGGGTGGATATCCAGCACAGGAGCGAACCGCCGCAAACCATCAGTACACTCTGCCAGAAAGGGCCTGAAAGCGAGGGCGACAGCAGAAAGACGCCATCAGGGAGGAAAGTACGGGCGTGAAATACGAGACGGTCGCCAACAGGCTCACATTTCCTTTGGGCATACCGGTATTTTAGGCCGCCGCTCCGAAACCGGGAGCGGCCGATGCCCCCGGCAGACAGAGTGCAGGGCGCAGGCCGAAATGCATCGATGGCTGTTCCGTGAGGAAATAAAGCGTCCACAGGGACAGGGCGGTCAGCAGGAAAACGAACGTGATGCCGTTTTGCCCCGCCGCCATGCGATGGGTGACGGTACAGTATGTCGCCCGGATGAAGGCACCGGCCATCGCCAGCCCCGGAATGAGCGGCAGGCCGGCCTTCTGGCGGTTGAAAAATACGGCGAACAGAACCGTGAGGCTGGGTCACAAATAATTTATCATGCTGATTTCGATGGTCTGCCGGCTGTTTTGCGCGAAACCGAGCGACAGCGACAACGCATTTCATAGACGGCGAAAAGCACGCTGCCGGCCACGAGGTAACGACGATCGAACGCGCCCTGCCGGGGAAATCCGATCGTCGCCGGCAGCATGACGGAACCGCCGGTGTAAATCATCGTTGCACCGCCCACCGGACCGAGTGCGTCGGTGATCCCGCGGATCAGGCCCACCATCGTACTCCAGAGAAAAATGGCGCAAAGGCCTGTCAGCGTCGCATTCCGTTTCGTCATGCCGGTCATGAACCGTTTTCCTGTCTGGCGAGGGGGGCCGTTTTTCCGGTGGCGGAAACGGTTTGTCCGGGCACGGGCCGGCGATGTTTGGCGAAAACGCCGACAGCTCCGCCCCGTCCGGTCGTCTCGCCCCGTTGTCCGGCCTGATTGTAGCCCGTTGCGCCGTCTGTCTGCCAGCGGGCCGGAAAAGATATCCAGAGATTGCCGGAACGGTTTGGCCATGCCGGATTTAGCGTTCAGTATTTGATGCAGGCGGTCAGGGCGATGTTGCGGGGACGGGTCTCGCTGCCGCCCGCCATCGTCGTGGCGATCGGTGCGTGTTCGGCGACTTCCATGACCTGGGGTGTCCAGGAATAGACGCCGGAACCGAACTGCACTTTCGGGATATCCAGAAACCCGTGGTTGTGCCGGGCGATTTCGTCCGGTTGCCAGCTGCCCAGTGTCCGTTCGGGATCGACGGCGCGTCCCCTGTCCAGACAGCGGATGAATTCACCGCGCAAGTCGGGCAGCGCGAATGTCGTCATACCGTTGTCGCCCGAGCCGAATGTCGTGCCGATAGCCTCATGCAGACGGGGATATGCCGCGATCAGCAGCATGGAACCGTCCGCGACAAGCCAGCCGTCCGGTGGTGTCTCGGTGCAGAAGTAAAGTACGGAGCCGGGCGGAACGGTATTTTCCCCTTCGGGCGGATTGAGCGATTCAAGCCAGGGCAGGACAGTATCGCCGGCGGATGGGGCATCCTCCGTGTTTTTCTTCAGCAATGCGGACAACTGGGGGGGCGGAAAACGGCAGGGTTCCCGGGAATCCGTTTCCGGGCGTATTGTCTCCACAGCGCGCCAGAGCGTTTTCAGGCAGTCGCGCATCTGGCAGAACGCTTCACGCCATTCTCCCGGCGAACGGGGTTTTCGCGGGGAATGCATCCAGTCGGTATCATCAGGTCGGGCCATTATGTCTCCATAAAAAAGCCCTCCTTCAAAAGAAGGAGGGCGCGTTCGGGAAGAATACTTCGGGCGCAAAAAGCCACCCGGAACGTATGGTATCCCTGAAAAAAACTTCGGTCAGCTCCTGCCGGGCGAATATCCTGTCCGGTTGCCGGAAAGCCGGAATGGCGGGGTTACTCTTTTTGTCCGTTACCTGCGGTTCGGGTGAAATGCCGCCATGCTGTCCGGGCGACCGATGCGATCATTTTCTCTGCCAGCGCTTTCGGTTCCTTGCTTCGAAAAACGAAAACGCTGATGAAAACCGGTTTTCCGTCCGGCAGGATGACGATGCCGATATCGTTGAGCGTCATTCCCTGCCGGCGGTGAAACGCCAGAGAGGTACCGGTTTTGTGAATCAGCAGGGTACCGCGTGGCAGACCGCTTCTGAAGCGTTCGGGCGAAACCGTCGAGTTTTTCATGGCCGACCACAAAAACACCTGTGTTCGGGGTTTCAGCAGTTTTTTTTCCTGAAAAAGGCGCAACAGTCGTGTGGCCGCGTCCGGTGTCGAGCGGTTTCTGAACTGGATGTTCCAGTCACCGTGCATCGCCCGTTCCGTCGTGGCGACCGTCATGTGTTCGATTCCGTGCCGTCTGAGCCATGCCGTGACCTTTTCCGGGCCGCCGGCCAGCCGCAGGAGGATGTCGCACCCGTTGTTGTCGCTTTCCGAAATCGTCATGCGCACGATGTCGGCAAGCGGAATGCGGACGGTTTTTCCGGCAGGATACTTTTCCCGTAACGGGCTCCATGTTCCCGGCCGCAATTCGGAACGGGATATGGCGATCAGCTCTTTCAGGGACAATTCTCCCCGGTCCACTTTCTCCAGAACGGCCAGTGCGATGGGGAATTTGTACACGCTTTGCATCGGAAAGTCGTCATGGGGGGCGATTGCAGCCCTTTCGGATCCGTCTGCGTTTTCAATGACCAGACCGACACGGCAACGGTGATTGGCGACGACGGCCCCGATTTTTTCCTGAAGGGATTGCGCCGGGCAGCCACAAGGAAAGGCCGATCCCAGCCACAGGCACAGCGAGACGATAACAAAACGTTTTTTCATCGGATGGAAAACGGTGAAACGATGTTCCGGCAGAAACCGCCGCCGGAAAAAATCATTGTAAACCGGACAGCCGGCAGCCGGGGAAAGGAAACACACAAGGACTGTTTTTCATCAGAAACGGGAGAGCGTACAGCGTCATGATTGTCTTTGGCGGTATGGTGTGCGGCATGACGCCGTTTGGCAAGGCGGGCGGAAGAGGGTGTTTCCGTGTCGCCGGACGAAAAAAAGCCTGAACATGTGTTCAGGCTGTTCGTGACGGACGTTGCCATGCAGACGTTCTTCCGGTGCCGTTTCGGCCGGCAAACCGGCCGAAACGGCAGAAACGTCATGACGCCGTTCCCCAGGTCATGTCCCGCAGGGCAAGGTTGGCACGGTGTTCCGAATCGCATCTTTCCGAACAGAGCCGGAAAGACTGGTGAGCGTTTTCGATGGTCAGAGTGGTATGGTCGTGTTCCATCCATTTTCCGCAGTTTTCGCAAACAGAACCGTTTGTTCTTGTGTTTTTTTCCATTTGTTCTCCTGTGTTGAAATGAAAAAGTCCCGATGATGGGACTTTTTTCTGACTTAAACCGGCTCAATGTTTTTGGCCTGGGGTCCCTTTCGTCCCGCACCTGTTTCGAACCGGACTTTCTGACCTTCGGCAAGCGATTTGAAACCGCTGCCGGCAATGTCGGTAAAGTGGGCGAAAAGGTCGGTTCCATGCGTATCGGGTGTGATGAAACCAAACCCTTTGGCATCGTTGAACCATTTGACTGTACCTGTTTCCATCGTGGTATTCCCTGAAAAAACAATAATAAAAAGAAGGGCAAATGCCCGGGGACAAGATAATCAAGGAAGACTGAACCGGAACGGATACTGTAAAACAGCGCGACGAAACTAATTGAATCTGTAACTTGAAAATATTGAACAGCTATAATAACACGGAAATCCCGTTCAGGACTGTTTTTTGTCAATTATTTTGGAAACCGTGCGCAGACCGGGCCGGTGATCCGGAAAACAGATGGAAAAAAGCAACGGAAACCCGTCGGTGATCCCGTTTCATGGCCGTGGTGAGGACGGTTGCGGACGTATCTGGAACGGGCCGAAGGCAGCCGGGGGCCGGCAAAAAAAGCCGCCGCCGGTGCCGGACGGACCGGAAAAGGGGGGGACAGGACGGAAATTCAGTCGTTCAGACGGAAGAGTTCCCGGACACCGTGCTGTGCCGCCGCAAGCGGGTTGCGCGGCAGGGCCGAATAATATTCCCATGCTGCCTGGGACAGGGACGCGATCGTTTTTTCGGTATCCATGATCGAATCCGGCGCATGCGTGATGAAAACGCTGATGAAAACCGGCCGGCCGTCGGGCAGCAGGATAATGCCGATATCGTTGACCGTCGTGCCTTTCACCGGAGATGTATCGCCGGTTCCCGTCTTGTGAACCAGTACGGCACCGGCCGGCAGCGGTTCGCGCAGGCGGCCCGGCCCCGTCATCGAATCGCGCATCATGGCCCAGAGCAGTTCATGGCTGGAAGCCGACAGCAGTTTTTTCTGCTGGAACAGGCGCAAGAGCCGGTTGGCGGCCGCCGGCGTTGCCGTATTCGCGAACTGGGCGTCCCACGACCGCTGCATCTCTTCTTCCGTCGCACGGATTCTGAATCCCTCGATTCCCAGTCCTTTCACATAACGTTCCACCGCTTCGGGGCCGCCCAGAAGACGGAAAAGCATGTCGCACCCGTTGTTGTCCGAGTGCGAAACGGTATCGGTCAGGATTTCCCGCAGCGTGACCTGTGCGGGGCCGTCGGCGTATTTTTCCCGCAGGGGGCTGTGTGTGTCGGGCAGCAGTTCGCGGCCGGTCAAAAGAAACGTGTCGTCGAGATGCCACCGGCCCTTGTCCACGGCATCGAGCACGGCAAGCGCCAGCGGAAACTTGACGACGCTTTGCATCGGGAACGCTTTGTCCGCCTGGAAGGACGCTCCCTGTCCGGAACCGGATTCGATCGCGACGCCGATATCTGCCGACTGGCCCTGCACAATGGCGTTTATCCGTTCCTGCAGACCGGGTGTGGCATGCAGAAGGGAAAACGGCGAAAACAGGACAAAAAAGGCGAAGAGACAGCGGAACAGGTTTTTCTTCATCATGAAACAGACTCTGGAATCGGCAGGAAAAGGACGAAACGGAAAACGGTTTGTATTGTGGGGCAACCGGACGAGTTGCAAACCGGTCATTTTAAACCATCCCGGCGTCTGGAGGGAACGCCGGTCTTGTCCGGGCGCAAAAAATTGCCGGAAATCCGGACAACCGCCATGCTGTCCTGTCAAACCCGGTCCGGACGGCCTGACAGGCGAAGTGTGGCGGATTGCGGAATCCCGCGAAACGGAAGAAATACCGCTCATGATCCTGACGGGTATCCGGATTCCGGGAAAATTGCGCAAGGCTGGCCGGCGGGATTTGAAAGGCGGCCCGATGCTCATGGAAAAAGCGTTTGCCTTCCCTGCCAAAACAATCCAAACCGGCGTTTCCGAAAGAGGAAAACGGTTTGTTGTCCGACGGAAACGGCGCGTTTTCAGGGGGAAAAACCGCGGAAAACGGAGGCCTCCGGAAAAGAAAAGGCGCTGTGACACGAAGAATTTGACGGCAGACGTTTTCGGGGCTGTCGAAACAGGGTTTTTGCGGGATGGGTGAAAAATTTGCTTGACCGGCCGATTCACAATGATTTTTTTGTCTTTCAGGATCCGGCAACCCGGTATAGGGGAGCCGGAAGAAAACAGGAAAAACGGCAGGACTCGTTTTCCGGCAGGAAATGCCGGAGAGGCCTTGTCCGGATCGTGTGTTTGGAAACATAACATCCGTTGTGCCGGTATCCGGATTCCGGCTGGCTGGCCGGCATGGGATAAAAGTGCCACGAATGTCCGGATACGGTCTGAAACAGGTGTATAAGAAAAGAAGGCGATTCGTTCACGGCTTTCCGGCCGGTCGTCCGCCATACAGCCGGGTCCGCAAGGGAAAGGGGGCGTTTCTGCCGGATGGTTTTTTCCGGAGGCGATGTTTCCGGGAGCGGTGTCCGGTCCGGAAACGCCTGTGCGTTCATCAATTGAAAAGGAGTGTATATGAACAATTATATCGACGGTTTTTTCAGGTCGCTGGCCATGCCGAGTACGGCAGACAACATGTATGAGGCCGGTGCGGCCCTGGGCCGGTGGATTGAGGAGTACAACAGGCATGACTGGCCGAAAGACTCACCAGACGAAGGCCTGAATCCTCCCGCTGATACCGTATTGCGGAAAATCGGGCCGCAGCGGACGGCTGGCGGTCAGGTGAGACAGGATTTCAGCAGTATGGTGAATCGTGGTTCATCCGGTTCACCGTCGTCCCCTTCGGGACAGAGAGCGCCGGAGGGTTACGAATACGTGAACCGGCATCAGGCCGAATCGGACAGGATGCTGCGGGAATTGCATGACGAAGTGATGAATTTCATGAACAGCGGCCCCTATCCGGGCGTTCCTGCCGGAAAACCGCCCGTCGCACCGCGTGACCGCGATGCCGAGGACCCGGTCATCGACAACCGTCGCCGCTGAAGAGGGCGAGGCAGGAAAATACCGGCCTGTTCCTGAAAAAACATGCCGTCCACAGAGAAGACGGTGGAAAAACGCAACCGGCCGTGTATATCGGCTGAAACATGAAAGAATGGTTACGCGGCCATTTTGTTCATGGGTCCGTCTGCTTCCGGCAGGCGGTTTTTTTTTGCGGGCCCGGCGGAAAACGGCAAAGTGTGAAAAGAGAAGATGACCGGACGGCTGCCGACCGGTATGAAGGGTCATGAAAGACGGCCGGATGGGCAAACGGGATAACGGGCGGAATTGCCCGTTTCCGTTTTTGCCGGCAAATCCTGTCGCAGGCGGTTCTTTTCTTGTCGTTGCCGGAAAAACGGAGGGAACCGCTTTTCCGAATCCGTCGCCCTGCGGGTCATCGGCGGAAATTCACGTTGCAGGGCCAACCGGAAACAGTCGCTGGTGTAGCCCGGGAACGGAACCGTCCGGCCTGTCTTGCGGCACGAAAGCGAAAAAGACCGGTGACGGGATATGCTGCAAGGCGTCCGGCCAATGCGGCATATCCGGTTGCACCGGGTTCAGATATAGTCCGAGATGTACGGTTTTTCGGCGATGACGGCATTATCCAGCAGTCGCAGGGTCGCTTCATCGGCATCGATACGGTCCAGCTTCGCCAGTTCGCTGGCCCGTTTGTAACCCAGAAGCAGCGTCGTCAGGGTGCCGATCGACAGGGAGGCTTTCCTTGCGGCGCTTTCCGTGCACGGGGTGGCCTTTCCATTGGCGATGGCGATCGTCAGCGTTTTGTCGTTCCATTCCAGAAACGGATCCGAAACGGAAAGGGTCACCGTACCGCTGGCGTCGGGATCGAAGCGGTAACGTTCGAGAAACATGTCCACATCGACGATGCGTCCCATGATGTAGGGCCGGATCGTTTCGCGGATATCGCTGTCTTCCAGACTGAACGCGACGGGTTCGCTGAAATAGTTGTTGCCGCTGACTTCGTTGATCATCGATTCGTGGGCACTGATGTATTTCATCAGGCCCTTGCGGGCTTCGCTGTTGATATAGATCGTCTCGCGGATGAACATCACGTCGTCCTTGATCAGATAGACCATGTATCCCTGCGGTTTGTCCCTGGCGTCGTAATAGATCGCGACGGCCGTGTCGTCCTCGTTCCAGCGCCAGTATTCTTCCCAGGCCAGATGGTTGCGGAACAGGCAGCCATGCGTCTGCCGTGCGAAGCGGGTATGCAGTTTCATGAAATCGGGATTGTCCCAGGAAACGCGGCGGACATAGCCGGGTACGTCGATGTGTTTCGGAAGCTGGACATCGCGGATGCGGTAGGACATCTTGTCCGAGACGATTTCCCAACCCCGGTTGCGGTAGAGCGGGATCGAATAGGGATAGAGCAGGGAAAGCGACTGCCCGTTTTTGCGCATTTCCGTCAGTCCCCGCTTCATCAGTCTCGACATGAGTCCCATGCCGGAATATTCCGGGTAAGTCGCGACACTGGTGACGAATCCGATGGGGCAGACGATGGAATGGATGTTCATGTCGAGCGGATAGACCGCGAACTGGGAAACAAGTGTGTCGCCGTCGAAACAGCCCCAGACGTCGGCTCGTTCGAGTATCGGAAATTTGGACTGCTTGATGTCGTCTTTTTCCCAGCCGTATTCCTGAAGGGTTTTTTCGGTGACCTGAAAGGCGTAACGGAGCAGTGCATTGTACTGATCCAGATCGTCCGATGTCAGTTCACGGATATGAAAATTGCTTTTGACCATAAGTTCACCTGTTTTTCTGCGCCAGGGGCGCCTGTTGTCGGGACGGCACGCTTCGGATGTGGCATGACCTGCCCTGACCGTTGTTCTGTCTGCCGTCTGGCCGGCTTTCAGACAGCCTGTCGATATGTTGCGTCACGAAAGAGAGAAACGGACGTTTCGCACTTTCCCGGCTGAAAGCGGAAAGGCACGTTTTCCGGATATATCCGACGTCCCCCGCGCCGGTCATGAACCCGCAAGGGATATGAATCGTTTGTGAGCCGGTTTTATTGTGTTGACAAATACGCCAGAGCGACCGTTTGAATTGAATGAAAGTGAGGTACCGCCGTTTTGTCAGGCAGACTTCCCCGGGTTTTCCGGTGAGGAAAACCGGTGCAACACCGGCAGCCGTCTGCGAACTCTCCGGCTGGAAGACCCGTTTTGCGGGCGAAGCGAAACAGATGGTTCCAGCCTGTTGCCAGTGTAGGGGAACGGGAACGGAACGGGTCCGTCCGGATCAAACAAAACGTTTTTGCCGGCGAAATACCCGGAAAATCCGGAATCACTGCCAGCCAAACGAAGGGCGATGGAACCAGTAACCATCATATCACACCGGCAGACGGCGGGCAAAAAGCCGGGCGGGAAAGTCTTTTGGCGTTTTCGGGGCGGGAGAGGAAAAGGCGAATTCCTGCGCGACGGTATCAGAAAAAGTCCTTTTTCAGCCGCCATGCCGTGCGGAGATAGTCGCGTGCTTTCCGGAACGCTTCGGTTCCGCGGCCGGACAATCCGTCGGCACGGGGCAGTTCCGGCGTGCTTTGCAGGTTGCAGGTGTCGGCGATGAAAGTTTTCAGCAGGGTGGCCGGGTCCGTCTTCATGCGCGTGGCCAGTTCGATGAATTCGAACGGGATGGCGAACAGGTATTTTTCCGTATTGTCCGAGACGAAACGGCCGTCCTCGCCCGGAAGGATTCCGCGCGGTGCCAGAAAACCGTCCGGATTTTTGGCGTTGCGCCAGCCGATACAGTTCAGGTTGTAGCTGTTGTCGAGGTATTCGTAATCGTCGAGATCGAACGCACGACGGAGCGTCTGGTCGCAATAGGCGTCGAAACGGTAAAAGACACCGGCGCGGCGATTGCCGGGCGTGCGTCTGCGTACCTGCCGGGCCAGTCCGATCAGGCCCGCTTCGTTTCCGGAGGCTTTGAGACGTTTTTCGTAATGTTGCGCGTTGGCGGAATCGGCGGGCAGGAAAATTTCCCTGCCCTGATACTCGATGATCAGTTTGTCGCCGTTGCCGGACGGGGAAATGCCTTTGAGTCGGGCGTCGTAAAAAAGTGTGGGTCTCACGGATATTCCGGTCGGATAGTCAGTCAAATGTATTTTTCCACCCTGCCGGGCGGTTTCCGGCCGGGAATTTCGGCAGGCGGAAATGTATCGGAAAAACGTCTGTTTGGCAATGCGTTGTTTCAAGGAAAGGCCAGAGCGGGAAATATCCCGGATGATCATTGTGCGAAAACGGCATTGCACCGGTACAAGACGGGATTTTCCGCCTGACGGAAATGTTTTCCGGTACAGAAAGGATTGTCTGCCGCGATTTCCTGTTCCGGAATAATGACCGGCCGGTTTTCTCTTCGTTTCCGCCGGTATTGTGACAGGTGGTTTTGCGTATCACCGGCCAATCGTCCGTTACGGTTTTGCATTCGCTTTTGCGGCGATCTTTCATGAACAAGGTATCCACGGCGTTTTTGCCTGTCTCTTTTCTTTTTCACCGGTCCGGGTCCGGTTGTCCGGAGCAAACGGGTGACCCTGGCGGGTGGATTGTACTGTTACGGGCCTGTATCTCTGTGGTTTGCACCCGAAAACGCATTTTTCCGTGGACGGGAAGGACGGTCTGAAAAAAAACGGAACGGACAGGGCCGTTCCGTTTCGGGAAGCTGTCAGATGTCTTACCGGATGATGGTGATGCGCTTGACGTCGATTTCCGGTGCACGCATCAGATCCTTGTCCACCTTGCCCCAGATTTCGACCTGGGTATTGGCGTCGATGCGTTGTCCGGCGAAATCTTCTTCATCGATTTCCACGCTGATGGTGCCGGTCCCGTCCGTGAATTGGTACATGTCGTCGGAAAGCCGGGAAGTGACCTTGCCACGCAGGGTGACGCGGACATCATCGACCGGATTTTTCAGGATCTCGGCGACATTTCTGTAGGATGTAGCCTGGCTGGGACCGACATATTGCGCATTGGCGGTGCCGACGGCACACAGGATTCCCGATGCGGCAATCAGAGTGGTTGCGATTTTCTTGAGCATTTCTTTCTCCTTTGCTGGTGACAGTCAAGTTGTTACGAACTATTGGAATTCAGGGGATATTCCCCTGTCTGATGGGTATTTCCATCTGTCGGGGCGGAAATACCCGAAAAAGAGGGTGGCTATGCCACCGTGGACTGCCGCAGGCCGAAAAACGCAGGCCCGGCGGCAGTGTTGAAACCGCCATCCGGCGAAACGGTTTACCGGAGGACACTTAACCGTTTCACGTCGAGGTGCAGATCCTTGCGCAGCGGATCATTATGGACTTCGCCCCAGATTTCAACCCGGGTCTTGTCGTCGATGCGCTGTCCGGCGAATTCTTTCGGGCCGATCTTGGCATTGATCGAGCCGGTCCCGTCCGTGAACCGGTACATCTTGTCCGTCAGTTGCGTGGTGATGTTGCCCTTGAGCGTGACATAGGTATCGTCCACAGGATTTTTCAGGATTTCGGCCACGTTGTTGTATTGCCTGACCTGGCTGGGCCCGACGTACTGGGCATATGCCGCATTCATGGAGCACAGCATACCGGATGCGGCCAGAAAAGTGGCGCTGGCAACGGCGGCTAGCGATCCCGCCTTCATTTTTCCGAACATGATCATTTCCTTTCTGCTTGATTGACGTTACCGGGCTTTTTTCCGGAAATCCCGCCCGTTACGCCGGTATCGGGCGGGCACCTGTCCTATTTTTTCGATGTGGCGGCAGCGATGCCGATCCGTTTGACATCGATTTCGACCGGTTTGCCGGTATCCTTGTCCACCTTGCCGGCGATCTCGATGACGGTATCCGGCCCGATTTGCCGGCCGGCGAAGACGTCCTGGTCGATTTCGACGGTAATGGTACCAGTTTTGTCGGTAAATTCATATTTGTCGTGGGACAGCTGTTTCGTCAGGCGGCCCTTGAGAATGACCAGTTCGTCATCCACCGGGTTTTTCAGGACGGAACGGATACTGGTCTTGGCCGTTACACGGGTTGGTCCGACGTACTGGGCACTGGCGGTTGTTGCCACCAGCATCCCGACGGAACAGGCCGCAGCAAGCAGGCCCGTCAGCAATTTTTTCGAAATCATGCAAACTCCTTTCCGGTTTTCCGGACAGCGGGGCATGTCACGACCCATGTCCTAAAGCATGTCAGAGAATGGTTTATCTTAACGTATTTTCACAATCAGTGCAGAGCACGCCGGAAACCGGTGAGGTCACCGGATTCCGTCCCCATTATAGTGGTCCGCCTGTCGGTCCGGGTTTGCTTTGAAACAGGAAAAGCGGTGGTGCCGGAATGGGGGCGGAAAATCCACCGTCGCAAACAGGGCGTCATGCCTGCCGGAGGTTTCGTTCGTCGCGCAAAAATGGCCGGCTTGGAAAGGTGGAACCGTTTGTTCCGTTGTCCAAAACGCCTGCATCCGGTGGAAGGGGACATTTTCCGGCCGGTATTCTCCCGACAGAACAATCCGGTCTGAAAAGACTGCCGGCCGGAGAGCGGATCGCGACTGAAAACAGCTGTCGTGCGGGAAAGCGCGACGAGAGTGGGGATCCGGCCCGGTTTTTTGTCTGTGGCGATGCGCCCGTTTTCCCGTATGGCAAGACAATATCCCTGTTTTCCCCGGCAAGGTGGCGGCGTTCCGGTGTGACGCTTTGGGGAGCACGCCGGAAATCCGTTACGGCATTCTGGGGGGAAAGTGGACCGATCATGTCGATAAACTGCCGGAAAACGATTAAGATATCGTTTTCGCAGGACGGCGAAAACGGTTTTTTCACGTTACTGTATTCAGACAATCTTCCTGCCGGCCTCTGACAGAAGGGCACGCCGGCGGGATAACCGGAGAATTCACATGTATATTGTTACGGGCGGCGCCGGTTTCATCGGCAGTGCCATGATCTGGAAACTGAACCGGATGGGGATAGACGACATTCTGGTGGTGGACAATCTCGCCTCCAGCGAAAAATGGCACAATCTCGTCAACCGGAAATTCACCGATTATCTCCACCGGGATGAATTCTGGAAGATTCTGGATGAAAACCGCCTGCACCGGGAAATAGACGGCATCATCCATCTGGGTGCCTGTTCGGCCACGACGGAGCGCAATGTCGATTTTCTGATGCACAACAACGTCAAATACAGTGAATTGCTCTGCCGCCGTGCGATGGAAAGGGGCGTGCGTTTCATCAATGCCAGCAGTGCCGCGACCTATGGCGACGGCTCGATGGGTTTTTCCGACAGCGTCGAGACGGCCGTCAGGCTCAGGCCCTTGAATGCCTACGGCTGGTCCAAGCAGCTCTTCGACATGTGGGCGCACCGTGAAGGCCGTCTTTCCTCGATCGCCAGCGTCAAGTTTTTCAACGTGTACGGCCCGAACGAATACCACAAGGGCGACATGAAAAGCGTAATCTGCAAGGTCTATGCGGACATTGAAAAGGGTCTTCCCATCCGCCTGTTCAAGTCGGACAACCCGCAATACGGTGACGGGGAATCGTTCCGCGATTTCGTGTATGTGAAAGATTGCGTCGAAGTGCTTTACTGGCTGCTGCAACATCCGGAAGCCAACGGAATTTTGAATATCGGTTCGGGAAAGGCGCGTACCTGGAACGATCTGGCCCATGCCGTCTATGCCGCCATGGAACTTCCGCCGAAAATCGAGTATTTCGATATGCCCGAAAACCTCAAAGGCAAATACCAGTATTTTACCGAAGCGGAAATGGGCTGGTTGCAAAAATACGGATGCGACGTGAAATTCCATACTCTGGAAGAAGGAACGACCGATTATGTCCGCAACTATCTGATGAAGGACGATCCGTATCTGGAACAGGTGGTCTGACCGACCGGCCACGTCCGGTGACGGTGCCAGGATATCTTTCTGACCGGTTTTCGCGGCAGTTGGCCCCATGCCTGATCTTGCCGCAAGCGTGACGACGGCATGCCATGTGCCGGACGCTGTTTTCCGGGGGGAGAGCGTTTCCGGAGGTCGGGCCACACAGCCGGGCAGAGAGCGAACCGGTTTTGCGGGTTTTCTCCGGTTATCCGGGAAACGGTCGCGTCGTCGCGGAGAAAGAAAGGTACCTGTCGCCAGAAACGGTGTGTCGTGTACGGAGAGAGCAGGCGTCCGGGATCCGGATAAACCGGGACGGGACGATACGATCGCCGGAAAACGGTTTTCACCGGCTATCGGTACCGGAGCGGGAGTGTCGCGCCTGTACCGTAATCCGCTTCCAGCCATCCGTACGGTTTTGGTACGTTTGCCCTGACGGAACCGGTCATGGATTTTTCCATCGGCAGCTTCATATGTGTACTGCCGCAATCTTCTGCATCACAAAGAAACGGCCGGATGACGATGCAAGGTGTCTGTCGCGATATCCCGCCGGTCCCGTTCCGGCCCGGGGCACACGGGGCCGGCATGCTGTCCCGCCCGGACGGGTGAACACATCTTTCAGACGGGCGATGCTTCTTTCGGCATGGTTCATGAGCGCTTCCGGTTTCGGGTTTTTCATTGTCCGGCAAGGGGGCAGGCTGGCCGGAAGCAGTCCACCGCCGGAAATGGCCTGTTTTTTCATCGGGTTATGCAAGTGTCCGCTGTGGAAACCTTTTTTCGTGTCGTGTACGGAACTACCCGGAGAAATTCCGGACGAATGCCGGACTGGCATGAACGGTTCCGGTTTGCGTTCACACAACGCGGGCTTTCCCGTTTGCCTGATTTACGGTATAAAGACGGGTTCGCGCGCCCGATGCACCATGATGGAGCAAGCCCGGTTTTCCGGCGGCCGTTTGCCGCTGCCGGTCCTGTGAAGGCTTGCCGGAAGACGGTTCCGGTATGGTGTTCTGTCAGGGCGCATTTTTTATGACGTCATTTTTTGCCATTTTGTTTCCGATCCGGACATCACATGAAAAAAACACTGATCGCCGCAGGTCTTTTCAGCCTGCTTCCGGCTGTAGCGCCGGCCCAGACCAACATCAACATCTATGGTGTGCTCGATACCGGCCTTGTGAAGGAATCCGGTTCCGATGTCCGGATGGGCGATTACATGGCGAGCCGGATCGGTTTCAGGGGAACGGAAGATCTCGGTAACGGACTGAAAGCGACATTTGAGATGGAACAGCGTTTCCGGCTGAACAACGGCAATCTGACCGGCAATTACCGTTGGGATGAAAAGATCCGCAAAAGACTCGGCCGTGACGATGACATGGAATGGACGGGGTATGCCAATGTCGGGCTGGCGGGGCCGTGGGGATCTGTCCGTATGGGCCGTGTCATGACCATGGTCGCCGAAACCTTCACACTGGTCGATCCGTTCGACCAGAACGGCATCGCCGCCTCGTATTCCGTCAACAGCCTGATCCATTCGCAATATACGGACAATACCGTTCGCTACGAAAGCCCGAACGTGAAAGGTTTCGAAATCGGGCTGGCCTATTCGCTGGGTGACGACAAACATGGCGATTCGGATGAGGACCGTTTCGTCAGGCGGGTAGGAAACGACGGTTTCGCCATCAGCCCGCGTTATCGCAACGGACCGGTTCTGCTGCTGGCCAACTACGAACGGGTGCCCGATTCGGACAATTCATACCGCTGGGATGTCGGTACAACGGTGGAGCTGGGAAACCTCAGATTGTCTCTCGGCTATGAAAGAAGCATTTTCAGGCTTGACGATGTCGTGACCGGCGAGAGCGGAAACCAGACCGAATGGCTGGCCGGTCTGTTGTATCGGATGGGACCGCACCAGTTTCTTGCCACGTATGACCGCGGGGAAATCGACGCCGGCCGGTATGGCGGGCATGCCAACCGGTATGCCGTCGGATACCACTATGATTTTTCCAAAAGGACCATGCTCTACAGCAGCCTGATCCATGTGGACAGCAGCAACGACCGCGTGGGCTCCATCTACAACAGCAATGGTACCGCGCGCGATTCGCTGACCGGTATCCAGATCGGGTTGAACCACCGGTTCTGACGGTACCGGTATCGGCCGTGTGGCGGGACGGCGGACGTGTTTGCCCTTTTCCCGGGGCGGAAAAGGGGGGTACTGCAAGGGCGTACTGATTGGATTTTTGCATCGACTTGACTATAATTTCCTGCATAACGGCATTCTTCCGGATGGAACCGGCAGGGAAACGGGAAGAAAGAGAAGCTGTTTGACATAGAGGGGACGATCCGGCACACACCCATCGAAAGGCCGTCCCCTGTTTGGATAACTTGTCGATTCTTTTTCAGACCATCATGACTCGTTCAACATCCTTTCACGTTTCTGACGAAAACAGAACGCTCGGTTCCCTGACCTTCGCCATATTCCTGACCTATCTGACCGTCGGGTTGCCGCTGCCCGTCATTCCCCTGTTCGTCTATCACGAACTCGGCCTGTCCAATACGCTGGTCGGTATCGCCGTCGGTTGCCAGTTTCTTGCGACCGTCCTGACGCGCGCCTATGCCGGGCGTCAGGCGGACAATGTCGGGGCCAAACGCACCACCTTGAAAGGCATGCTGACCTGTTCGATGGCCGGCGTCATGTATCTTCTGGCGGCGCTGTTGCCGCTGCCGCCCCTGTTTCGCTATGGCCTGCTTTTGGCCGGCCGGCTCTTTCTCGGAGTCGGCGAAAGCCTGCTGGTGTCGGGCAATTTCGCCTAGGCGTTAGGTCTCATCGGCCCTGGCAAGTCCGGAAAAATCATGTCCTGGAACGGTATGGCGATTTATGGCTCGCTGGCTGCCGGTGCCCCGCTGGGACTGCTGATGAACCGGCATTTCGGGTTCGTCGCTCTCGGGATTTCCACACTGGCATTACCTCTTTTGGCCCTGCTGCTCGATTCCCGCATCCGGAAAACCGATATCACCGGCGGACGGAAGGTCTCGCTTTTTTCCGTGGCCAAAATGGTCTGGCAGCCGGGGTTGGCCCTCGCCTTGCAGGGATGCGGGTTCGCGCTCATCGGCACATTCATGTCCCTGCTGTTTTCCTCAAACGGATGGGGACACGCCGGGCTGACCCTGACCTGTTTCGGCATCGCTTTCGTCGGTGTCCGTCTGGTATTCGGCCATCTGCCTGACAAAATCGGCGGCATCCGGGTCGCGATGGTTTCGTTGGCTGTCGAAGCCGTCGGCCAGACCGTCATTCTGTTTGCCACCGATCCCCGGGTGGCGCTGGCCGGGGCGATGATCACCGGTTGTGGCTGTTCGCTCATGTTCCCGGCACTGGGTGTCGAAGTCGTCAAACGGGTGCCGATACAGGTGAGGGGAACGGCTGTCGGCGGTTACGCCGCTTTTCAGGATGTATCCTATGCCGCCACCGGCCCGGTCACCGGTTTCATGGCCACCGCGCTGGGCTATTCGTCCGTATTCGGAGCCGGGGCGTTTTGTGCGCTGGCCGGTATCGTCATGGTCATGCTCTTCGCCCGTTCCTCTCTGCCGCCTGAACCGTGATCCGGACGACCGGAATCGACCGCACGGGCTGGCGGGAATATCCGGTTGTCCGTAAACCGGAAAACGCTTTGGGGACCGGCTTGCCGAAACACGGGGCACTGCGGCAGTTTTCACCAACAGGAACGCCATAATGTCCCCGTTTCCGGCTGCTCGCCGGCAGAACGGGAAATACGCGTGGTTACGGACGGTATCCGGTTCATGCCGGGAGGGCATCGGTGGTGT
Source organism: Oxalobacter aliiformigenes (assembly GCF_027116575.1). Lineage (GTDB taxonomy): Bacteria > Pseudomonadota > Gammaproteobacteria > Burkholderiales > Burkholderiaceae_D > Oxalobacter > Oxalobacter aliiformigenes. The sequence continues at coordinate 1,223,148 of NZ_CP098252.1, forward strand.
GGGCCGATCCTGCCGGCAAATGGTATGTCCCGATTGTCGGGCCTTTTTGCGGATATCTTTGTCCTCTCGTGAATTTCTGACGGTTTCTCGGGATGGGTGTCGTGCCGGAAATTTTTGCCTGTGCCGGGGAGGGGCAGCGGCGTCCGGCACGGTATCGTCGTGCGTTTGGGAATGAAAGCCGTTTTCCTGCCGGTCTTTTTTCTGCATGGCATCCGATGAAACCGTCCGGCGGCATACCGGTACGGATATCGCCCGGTTTGACTGGCGGGGGCGGAATAGATATCTGGGAAAAATGTGTGCAGGTGTATCAGTCGGCAGGCGTTATGACGCCGTTTCCGTTTTTCCTCCCGGCGCGCTTTTTCTGCGGCGTCCATCTCATCCCAGTATTCGCACGCGATTCTGAACAAAACCGGCGAGAGCAGAAGCGGGGCGATGAAATTCGGTATCGCCATCAGGGCATACATCGTGTCGGCGACCAGCCAGAGGGCACCGAGATCGACGAACGGCAGCGTGCCGATGGGGGATCGACAGCCTCCAGAAAAAGTGAAACGGTTTGATGGCGCTTACGCTGAACAGATACTGGGTGCATTTTTTGCTGTAGAAACTCCAGCCGATGATCGTGATCAGCGCGAACGGAACCTGCCCGATGCTGACACATACTGCCCAGACCGTTGCGGGTATAGTACATCGGGCCGCCGATATAATTGCCGAGCAAATCTTTTTCACGGTAACGAACGGCCAGTGCCGCTTCGGAAAACTTGATGGCCATGCCGGCCAGCGCGATCAGCCATACCCGGAAAAGGGCATCCGATCCGCCGAAGCAGATCGCCGTGGCTACACCCGCGATATTGCCGGTGCCGACTATGGCGGACATGGCGGTCATCAGCGCGTTGAAAGGGGAAATGTCGCTTGCATCGTCATTTTTCCGGTGGCCGCGCCACATCATCCTGAAGGTGAAGGGAATGCGGCGCTGTGCCATGAAACGGTAACCGATCGTCAGAAAAAATCCGGTACCTGCCAGAAGCGGCAGCAAAACGGGGCCGCTGGCGAAGCGGTTGAATTGTCCGAGCAATTCGATAAATCTGTTCCTGCTAATGAAATTCTCTTGAAATTCCTGTCGTGATGCAGGGCGTCCGGCGTGTCCGGTTCGTCTTTTCATGCAAAAACAGAATCATTGTAACAAGTTGCCGGACAGAAAGGCAGCCAAGGCGGAAAAAGAAGCGTGAAAAACATTCCGGATACCGGAATGGCGGTGCCGGAAAATTGGCAGGATCATCCGGAAGGGCTGCAGACGGGTAGACCGGAAATCCGGTCACCGGCAGATCATGGAAAGGAATCTTTCAAATACCGCCATCGGAATCCGTTATGGATGGGGCATACGTAAAAAACGTGAATAGAAAAAGTATGGCGAAAATCGTTAATTTTTCTGTTAATGATTATTAAAAGACATTAACGGAAGTTTCTGGATCATAGGGAATTATACCAAACAAAAGGGTCAACTGGGAGGAAAAACATGGCGGAACAATGAACAGGACATTGCGAAACCGGAGCGGGTATAGAAAAAGTCAATGAAAAACAAATAGATGCAGAATGGAAAATGTCTGCTAATAATCATTAGGTATCGTTAATACCTGAATGTCTCAAAATCATGCACTCAATTCAATTCCCGAAGAACCGTATCAGCAGGATCGTCAATGAAATTTTCTGTGTGACAGTCATTCCTTTATGCCTGTTTCCCTTTGCTGTTTCCAGGGGTGCTGAGTATCAATTACCGGATAATGGCAATACTATATTTGCACAACCAGGTGCGGGGGAGGGGAATACAGTTCTGATAAACGATTCTGTCACTGGTGGCGGTTGGGCGATTATAGGGGGGTACACAAGCGGCGCAGATGCTGGCTGGAATAAGATAATAACCGACAATATCGCCAAAGATATACAGATCGGAATGTCCATTCTCGGGGGATTGAAGCAGGCTGGTACTGGAGCGGCAAATTCAAACGAAATCCGCCTTGCGAATTCCGGTGGAACCACCACTGTTTCCGGAGACATTAGAGGGGGTTTCAACCAGGGAACCGGCAATGCGGATAACAATGAAATTCACCTTGAAAATACCGTGGTTGCAGGCGCCGTTCAGGGCGGGATTGCAAGCCGCGCAGGAGACACGCTTGAAAATAAGGTAAGCATGACGGGCGGCAGCGTCGCAGGAAGCGTCGCAGGTGGTTATATTGACGGGACAGGCAGCGGTCGGGCTGATGGAAACCGGGTGAGCCTCGGAAATGCCAGTGTCGGGCAAAATATTGAAGGCGGCTTTAATCTGGGAACAGGTGAGGGCAGCGCCAGTCAGAACGAGGTTGCCATTACAGTGGATAGTACGGCAGCGGATGGTTCAGGCTTTCAGATCGGCGGTTTTGTTGCCGGAGGCGTTATGGGTCAGCAGGGGGAGGGAAACGCGAACAGTAACAAGGTTACGGTGACCAATACCAGCGCCCGGAATTTCCTTGTCAAAAGTTATGTCGCGGGTGGCTACAATCAGGGAACCGGCAATGCGGATAACAATGAAATCCACCTTGAAAATACCGCGGTGACAGGCGCTGTTCAGGGCGGGATTGCAAGCCACACAGGAGACACGCTTGAGAATAAGGTAAGCATGACGGGCGGCAGCGTCGCAGGAATCGTCGCAGGTGGTTATATTGACGGGACAGGCAGCGGTCGGGCTGATGGAAACCGGGTGAGCCTCGCAGGTACCAGCGTTGTGCAAGGTATCACAGGAGGATTGAATTATGGAAGTGGAAAGAGCAGTGCCAGCAGTAACACGGTTTTTATTAATCATGTTGACGGGAATACCGGTTCTTTGAATGGAGCCGCGGAAGGTCCAGCCTTTCGAACCGGGGAAAGTCCGGATGTGTCGCCTGATGAAACAGGAGCGTATGTTGTTGGTGGTCATATTTCGTATATGGGCGAGGGAGACACAAACGACAACCATGTCATAATAAACAACGCTCACGTCAAGCAGTATATTGTGGGCGGCGAAAATGAAGGGAGTGACAGTCCCGATGTGACGGTGCCGTCTGGACAGAGCAATGCCAATAACAACATTGTTTATCTTGAAAATGCTGAATTATCCGAGTACGACGCCGACGGTGCGGTGATACCACGTCATTATGTGGTTGGAGGTCTTGTGGGCAGCCAAAAAAATGGAAACGCAAACGGCAATGCGGTCACTCTTGTAAATAGCAGGTTCACAGGAAAATATATAGCAGCGGGCCTGAACCAGGGAACCGGGGAGGTAGCGGGAAACACGGTCAGGCTTGAAGACAGTACGGTTTACGGTATTGTCGCGGGCGGTTTGGACTGGGGCTATGGAAGGGTCAATCTCACCGGCAACCATGTCATAATCCGGGGCGGCAAGGTTATAAGGGACTTAACCGGACAAGGTGACGAGTTCCAATCGGCCATGGCAATTGCGGGAGCTCGCTCTCTGGAGGGTGAACGTGTTGAAAAGAACATGGTTAGTCTCGGGCAGACCGAAATTGTGGGCAATGTTGCCGGGGGAGCTAATCAGGAGGGCGGAAACGCCCGGGAGAATGTGGTAACCATTACGGGGAGTACCATCCAGGGATACGTTGGTGGCGGTTATATTAATGGTGCTATTCCCGGTAATAATGGCGAAGAAGGGCACGCCGACGGCAATACGGTCACCATTACGAATACCCATGTGAAGGCTCTCAAGATGGAGAACGGTGACGTTGTTAATGACGGTAACATTGGCGGCGGATACAACCAGGGAACAGGAACAGTCAGCGCTGATAACAATAATATTTCCATTTCCGTTGAGGATAATGAACCTATTGTGGGAATGAAGGCAGGTGAGACAGACACGCGCTTTGAAGTCGAAGGTTTTGTTGCCGGAGGCGTTATTGGTCAGAATGGAACAGGAAGTACAAACAATAATACCGTCACCATCATCAATAGCAGTACCCGGGGAAAAACCCTTCACATCGGAAACTATGTCGCAGGCGGATACAATGATGGAGAAGGCGGCCATGCTGATGGTAACACAGTCACCATAAAAAAAGCCGAGGTCGGAACATATATTGCGGGCGGCTATAATACAGGGACTGGAAAGGATGTTTCTGTCAATCAGAACACCGTAAATCTTGAAGAGGTTAGTCTGACTTCTTCTGGCGGCACAGATGGCCATTTTGTTGTTGGGGGAGTTATTGCTGGAAACAACGAAAGCGGAACCGTGTCCGGGAACAATCTCACCATTCGAGACAGCACACTCACCGTAAAGTATGTGGCAGCGGGCGTGAATCAGGGGAGCGGGAATGTAACAGGAAACAGCGTCAAGCTTGAAAACAGTACTGTTTACGGTATTGTCGCAGGCGGTTTGGACCGGGCTGATGAAAACGCTGTGATTGGCGGAATGGTGAACCTTACGGGCAACACGGTAAGGATCACAGGCGGTTCAGTCCAGGGAGACATCATGGGTGCCCGCGACCGAAAAGAAGGGGGGGGAATGCTCCGGGAAAACCGCGTTATTCTTGATGGAGTGGGTCATGTCACAGGTAATGTCACAGGCGGACTGAATCAGGGAAGAGGAAGCGCTCTGCAGAATAAGGTAGCCATTACGGGGAGTACCATCCAGGGATATGTTAACGGCGGTTTTATTGACCGCTCTGTCCTTGCTGCCGGCGAGAGTAAAGAAGGGCAGGCCGACAGCAGCACGGGTGAAGCAAGACAAGCCGACGGCAACACCGTCACCGTTACGAATACCCGTGTAAAGGCTAACGGAGGCTTTGGTGGCAACATTCACGGTGGATTCAATCAGGGAGAGGGAGCGGTCAGCGCTGATAACAATGAAGTCTTCCTTTCTGTTAGGGATGATAATGATCCGGCTGCGGGAATGAAGGCGGGCAAGACAGACACAGGCTTTGACGTCGAAGGTTTTGTTGCCGGAGGCGTTATTGGCCAGAATGGAACAGGAAGTACAAACAATAATACCGTCACCATCATCAATAGCAGTACCCGGGGAAAAAGCCTTCACATCAAAAATTATGTCGCAGGCGGATATAATGAAGGTACCAGTACCAGTACCAGTACCGGAAACACCGTTAGGCTTGAGACGGGTGGCGATGTGCAGCTTGCTATTGATGGTTTTGTCATTGGTGGCTATGTCCGGTCCGGAGAAGCCGGGAATACGGACAGTAATACAGTCACGATTACAAATGGAGCGGTTGGAGATGTCAACAGCACTTCGTCCTATGTAGCTGGAGGACTGAACGATGGGACAGGATCGGCAAGTGGAAACCGTGTCGTGCTTGCTGGAAATACCATCGTCCGTGGTAGTGGTGTCGTAGGTGGCAGTGTGACAGGCGCAACGAACAATGCCGGAGAACAGGACGCATTCCCGGAAAAAAGGGAAGCCGGCTATTCAACAGGAACCGGACAAAATGAAGAAAGCGCTGATCTCGCTGTTGTCAGGAACAATACCGTCATGGTATCGGATGATGTCCGGGTGGAGGGTGGCCGGGTTGCGGGAGGAGAAAGCGTGGCCGGCCAGCCGGGAAAATCCGGTATTGCCACCATCGAGTCCAATACCGTTACGGTGAATGGCGGTGTCATTTCTGCTGATGTGTACGGGGGCACAGCGGTCACCGGACGTGTTCTGGATAATACGGTAAACCTCAATGGTGGCGCACTCCGGGGCAAGGTCTTTGCCGGCAACAGCTCGGGGATAGTGCAGAATAACACAGTCAACCTCGATGGAAAAAACGGAATCGACATCACAGGAGCTTGGCTCATTGGAAGCGGCCAACACGTGGCTACGGGGCAAAATGGCAACACCCTGAACATCAGAAATTTTAAAGGGCGTGCGCAAAACATTGGAAACTTCGACCGCATCGACCTCGATCTGGCGGGGTTGACGCTTCGTGCCGGTGACCCGATCATCGTCCTGACAGAAAAAGAAACGACCCGTCTCGGTAACAGCACTATCCACCTCCACACTGCTCAGAAAGCCATAGCCCACACCAACAGTGCGCTTGTCCCACGCTACGAAGTCATCAAAAACAAAACAGATGCCGGCCTGACAGCAGAAAACGTCAAATACGAAAAAGGACAAGTCACCGTCCGCGAAAAAGGAGCCCTCCAGGCCCTCTACAAAGTAGAATGGGACGGCCCCGGCATCGATAGCGTTGACGGAGACAGCATCGACCTCGTCAAAACAGGAGAAACCGAAATCGTCCCCGGAACAGAAACCATCAACGAAAGCCGGCTGGCCCTGACAGACTTCCTGAACGCGGCAGGAGACTTCATCCTCGACCGCAAACTCCAGTGCAGCCTGCGGGAAGACGGAAGCATCCCCGAGACCTGCTTCTATGGCGCCGTCAGCGGAGGAGACCTGCACCACGACCTGAACGGAAACAAAGCCTGGGCCCACACCACAGGAACCCACTGGTTCATCGGACTCAGAAGCAAACTCAACGAAAAACAGGACACCGAAAAAGACCTCAACGGAGCCCTGTACATCGAAGCCGGCTGGGGAAACATAGACACCCATAACCGGTGGGCAAAAGGAAACGGAGACATCCACTACTACGGAATCGGAGCCATCGGAGAAAGAAAACAGAAAGAAGGAAACTGGAAAGGCACCTACCTCCAGGCCCATGCCAGAATCGGTCGTGCCTTCAGCGACTACAACAGCCGCCTCAAAGACGGAAGCGGAGAAAAACTCGACTACGACAAAAACAGCACCTACTACGGAGCGGGACTCGAAATCGGTCGGGAATGGCAATACCACCCCGACTACATGCTCGACAGCTACCTCAAATACCGTTGGCTGCACCTGAACGGCTTCAACACAGAAATAAACGGAGCCGACCACAAACTCGACGACATCGACAGCCACCGTACCCGGCTGGGAACCCGGCTCAACTACACAGCGGAAAAAACCGGCATGCCCTACATAGGCATAGCCTGGGAACACGAATTCGACGGAAACGCGAGAGGAAGCGTCATGGGATACAGCCTGAAAGACACCAGCCTGAAAGGAGACAGCGGCGTACTGGAACTGGGCGTTAAATTCGTACCGTCGGAAAAAAGCCGGTGGAACTACGACTTCACAATAGAAGGCTACGTTGGCCAACGGGAAGGCGTCATGGGCAACTTCGTCGTCAATTATCTGTTCTGATCGCCGGCTTCAATCCAATACAAAACACGAAAAACACAAAACACGAAAAAAGGAGCGGAAATCGCTCCTTTTTTTGTCGGTATGTCCCGGGGGGAAAACCGGAAACGGCAAAAATCCGTAATACCTGAAAATACCCGGTTTGCGGGGAAAACCGGAGGTATGCAGCATACCTGTTTGCCGGAATTCCCGAAATATATCCGGTTATGGTGAGTGACGATTCCCTTCGGGGAAACGGGACTGCAACCTGTCGATATTGTCGTGCCAGATTTTTTCGCAAAGCGGTTTTCTTTCATCGGGAATGCGGTGCAGGGAAAAGAATGCGACAGACAGGAACATGGCGGCAATTTCTTCCCAAAACGATACAGGACGGCGGGGAAGCGAAAAACCGGAATGACGAAAGCCCTTTTTTCCGGTTGTTTGCGTACGGGGGCTGGTTTCCGGTTAAGGCCGATTATGAGGTGTCGTCACGACGGGAGGGAAAAACCGGTTTCATCCTCTGCACAAGCAATCTGCCGGAAAGGATGACGAAGGGATTTCCTCGCGGTGACGTACCTGAAAAGCGGGGAATCAGGAGGCCTTTCCTTCCGGATGCGGTTTTTTCAGGCGCGTGATGCGGACAGTCAGAATACGGCGGCCACGCATTTCGAGCACTTCGAAGCGGAATCCGTCGTCATCGAACGACTGGCCTACCTGCGGTACCGACCCGAAGCGTTCGAGCACAAAACCGTTCAAAGTCGTGTATTCCTGATCGTCGTTGACCAGCCCGTCAGTTTCCAGTGTCTGTTCCACACTGTACAGATCCGTGGCCCCGTCGATGTCCCAGACGCCATCTTCCACTTCCGTGACCGACAGCTGTTCGTCCTCGTCGGGGAATTCGCCGGCGATCGCTTCCAGAATGTCGATCGGCGTCACCAGCCCCTCGACGGAACCGTATTCATCGACGACCAGCGCCATCTGGCCACGGGACGTCTTGAACAGATCCATCGCTTGCAATACACCGACCGATTCCGGCATGACGACGGCTTCGCGGATACTTTCGTCGCAGATCCTGCCGTAAGTATGCAGATCGTCCATCAGATCCTGTGCCCGGGCGATCCCGCGGACATTGTCGAGCCGGGAACGGGCGATCGGGAAGAAACTGTGCGGCGTGTGGCGGAGCTGTTCCTGGATTTTGTCGGCATCATCATCCAGATCGACCCAGGTGACCTCGTTTCGGGGCGTCATGATCGAGCGGATCGACCTCTCTCCCAGCGTCAGCACACCGGAGACCATATTGCGTTCTTCCTCACCGAAAGCCGGCGCTTCGGCAATGACCGTTTTTTCTTCGGCCTCCAGTTCGCGCGGTTCCGTACGGGTTTTGCCGCCCAGAAGGCGCAACACGGCGTCAGCCGTCCTGTCGCGCAGCGGAATCTGCGCCATGTGTTTCATGAAATTGTGCTGGGCGATCTGGTTGAACATCTCGATCAGGACGGAGAAGCCGATACAGGCGTACAGATACCCTTTCGGGATATGGAAGCCGACCGATTCGGCGATCAGCGACAGGCCGATCATGAGCAGGAAGGACAGACAGAGCACGACGACAGTCGGATGCTTGTTGACGAACTCGGTCAGCGGTCTGGATGCCCAGACCATGATGCAGACGGCGATCACGACAGCGGCCATCATGACCGGCAGATGGGTGACGATGCCGACGGCGGTAATGACGGAATCCAGCGAGAAAATGGCATCCAGCACGACGATCTGGGTGACGACGACCCAGAAACTCGGGAACACGCGCTGTTCATCCTGATGGTGCGGCCTTCCTTCCAGCCGCTCGTGCAATTCCATCGTGGCCTTGAACAGCAGGAAAATGCCACCGACCAGCAAAATGAGATCTCGGCCCGAAAAGGAGAGGGTGTAAATGAAAAAGATCGGCCGGGTCAGCGTGACCATCCACGACAGGAGCGAGAGCATGCCAAGCCGCATGAGCATGGCGAGGATCAGTCCGGTCAGCCGGGCGTGATTGCGTTCTTTTACGGGGAGTTTATCGGCTAAAATGGCGATAAAGACGAGATTGTCGATACCCAGGACGACTTCCAGTACGACCAGAGTCAAGAGACCGATCCAGATAGCCGGATCAAACAGCCATTCCATAAATGAATAAAAAGTTGTTGAAACGGACACATTATCGCAAAAAACAGGGACATATACCTAACGATTTTTGAAAAGGTCTTAAAAATGTCGTCATTTTTTGTGAAAATACTGAAAATGTCGTTTAAAAAACGCGAAAAGGCGGAAAGTGTCACAGCGTGAAAGAAAAGGCGGCCGCCCGGAACATCGCACCCGGCAGGCTGACGGATGGACGTCGGGGCGACCATGCCCGGAAAGGCCTGATAGAGGAAATGTGCCACCGGCCTGCACCGGAAAAAACGGGCGAGATGTCCGGCTGGCGTCGGCTTTTGCACGATAGCCTGAAAATATGTCGGCAACATGACAGAAAAAGAATATGAACGCAAAAGAACTGATCGACCGTCTTGGCCTTGTTCCGCATCCGGAAGGCGGCTATTACCGGGAAACCTACCGCAGTGCGGGAATCATTCCGGCCGGGGCGCTTTCTCCGGCATTTGGCGGAGAAAGGCACTATTCGACCGCCATTTTTTTCCTGCTGGAATCAGGTGACATATCCCGCCTGCATCGCATCCGTTCCGACGAAATATGGCATTTCTACGGTGGCGGACCGCTGAAGCTGGCCATGATCGCGCCCGATGGAAAGACTGCTGAAATCGTGCTGGGACCGAATATCGAAGCGGGAGAGCATGTCCAGTATGTCGTTCCCGCCGGTGTCTGGTTCGGGGCGACACCGAAGCGGGGCAGCGCCTTTTCCTTCGTCGGTTGTACCGTCTCGCCCGGATTCGATTTCGCCGATTTTGAAATGGGCGATAAAAATACCCTCAAGGCGGCTTTTCCGGATGCGGTGGCCTGTATCGGGGAATTTGGCTGAAAAAGGCCGTGTATCCCGATCATGAAGAGCCGACCGCCCGGTTATTCCGGTTCGGGAAACAGCGGTTTTCTTTCATGATTTTTCCGAAAGCCCCATGCTGGCCGGCAATGTCTTGCCGACGTGTATCGCCCGTTTTTTGCCGGCCGTTTTTTCCAGAAAACGGCAGATGCCGACCGATATCAGCGACATCGTCACGGCGAACAGGAAAACAAGCCATTTGATCGGAACGGTATCCCGGTACGGGGAAATATCGGGGACTGCCAGTATGAATATCCACCAGAAAAACCATATGAAAACGAAATGAATCGCCATGATGTGAAACGATTCTTTTCCGATATGAATGAGAGCCTGTTTGACCGGACGGATCATTGTCGCGTACCGTGAGACCAGAAATACCAGAGCGATGCCGCAAAAAGCGATCAGAAACGATCTCGGCCGGATTTTCGTCTCGAAAAACATTGTTATGATGTCTATACCCGGAAAATGATGGAAATACCGTTTTTTCCAGTACAGGGCGCCAAGTGCCAGAACCCACAGAATCCATTGTCCTTTCCCGTATAACAGGAAATCCCTGTGCCGATAAACGATATGCCCGAAACCGATGAAACAGAAGGCGTAAACGGCCCGTGCCAGCCATCCCGCCAGCCGGTTGTTTATATCGATGGGGATTCCGCCGTTGACCGCGCTGTAATACAGAAAGATCAAAGCCGCGATCACGATGATTTTGTTCCGGGAAGATTGTTTGTACCATTCGAATACCGGACGGAAAACGAACCACAAGACGAATCCGGCCCACAGAGCGGGAGCAAACCAGAGCGGGCTTGCCAACGGCTGGGATGGCCAGGAAGTCATGGTATCGTAAAACACCCTCACAGGCGTCAACCATTCGAAAAACCGAGTTTTCGGAATTTCAGCTGCTCTGGAAAGAATACGGATAACATTGATTTCCCGTAGTTGAAGAAGAGCGGTATTGACTTCCGGCAACCGGCAAAGAATGAAAGCAAATACCCCGAAAAAAATCACATAAAGAAATGTCGGTTTCAGAAGATCGACGGATTTGCGCTTCAGGCCTTCCGCAAACGGGCATTTGGCCAGTGTCGGGGCGAAAAAACCGGAAATGAAAAAGAACAGGGGCATATCGACCCCGGCCATGAAACCAATGCCGCAATGAAGTGCGACAACCAGCAAGATACCGATTCCCTTGGCGATATCGGTGATTTCATCGCGTTTTTGCGGCGGAAATCTTTTTCCGGATTTCCGGATATCCATCTTCGGAGACAATGCGGGAGTATTCATGGGAATGTTACAGGACCAGTGACGGGTAATATGTCCGCTATTAAGTATTAACGGACATTTTTTATATCCAAGTGATTGTTTTAAATGGAAATTTATTTTTTTCAGCGATTTTTCTGAAGAATTGGAACGATAGCCGGGCAACTGGATTTACAGTAATATCGTGGCAGCTTGCTGCCAATGAAGCTGAAACAGGCTTCAGGAAAAGCCGTTCCTGTGTCCGTTAATACTTATTGGCGCATGTCGGTTTCAGGCAACATCGTTTTGGTGTGGCAGCCGGCAGAATCACGGACAGGTGGTGAAAACGGAGAAGCGGTCCGGATGTTTTCGGGAGTGGGGCAAATCAGGTTTTCGCGTTTCCGGGGAAAACTCGGAGACGATTCGTTTACGGGCAATTTGCCAGGAGCATGGTTTCTGTACACGGAATGTGCGGGACCTTCATGGAAAACACTGGCCGGTGTGCCGGAAATGAAGGTGTCGCGTGGAATGATTCGGGACGGGAATGAAAAACTTCCATGTGATGCGCGATTCATGGCGAACCGGCGATATCAGGAAAAAACCTTTTCGTATGCCGGGCAACAATCCGGCAGCAGCCATTTCGGGAAAATGGAAGTACTGTTTACCGTCCGGAAAAAATCCACGGTGAAAGGCCCGGCCTGAATCAGGCATGCCAGAGTGGCAAGGACCTGATTCAGGGAGGCGATCAGGACAGACGGATACCGGTATCGACGACAAGGCTTGCCTGCCGGGCGGGAAATTCCGGGAATGCGCCGGTATCGTATGCCTTGTTCTGCGCGTAAGGGAGCGGACTGAAGGACGCTTTTTTCTGCGGACCGGACACAATGCCCAGGACGAGACCGATGAACAGAAGCCAGAATGATACGGTCGCTGCGGCCCCGATGCAAAGGGCTGACATGTAAGAATCGATTTTCTGGAATTTGGTTGGTGTAGCCATGATGATCCCCCTGATTTTCAAAAAAGGCTCTCCTGCATTTTCAGAAAACTGGCACCTCACCAGATTGAATGTCGTGTGACCTTTTTCACCGGAGAGTCTTCGTGAAAAAGGTCACGGTTTCATTTTTAAACATGTACAGACTGGCTTCAATAAAGTTTTTTATGCATATTTATTCGATTTTTTTCGGACAAAATTATAGAACGACCTGTGTTTTTATTGAAAATTGCTTAACTGTATGATTTTTAAAAGTAATTTTATAGAATAATTATTCTGTTTTTATTGATGAATATATAAAATCAGTTTGTAAAAAATTGATGGAAACGGATTCGGATCAAGCCGGAAAAACACGCGGTCCCGTTGCCTGGACGATCGGGCCAACCGGATGGGACGGCAGGAGATGGAAACCGGTTTGGGCGAATCCATGCGTGGGGTTTTCATCTGTGTGGCAAACCGGAAATAGCGTGGGCAGGGGGCACGATTGCCGTGTGGACGGATTCTTCCGGCGGGTGGTTTCATCCGGTATCCCCGAGTGCGGATACGGATGGAAAAGTCCATTGCCGTTTCCGTTTATGGCGGGTTTTCACGGGACAGGTTGCCGGAAACCGGACAGAACGGAGCCGCATATTTCTTCAGAATCGATACCGTTTTTTGGGAGCGGGATATCTCAACGGTACCGGTTCAACAGCGGCAATCATGGTTGATGGCCGTTTCGATACAGCATATCCTTTCAAAAGTTTTGCGGGCCGGTCTTTCATTCATATATGCCGGAAAGAAGCGGGCCGGACGAAAAATATTCCGCATGCAGGGAAGAAAGGCACCGGCGTGCGGTTTGCCCGTCTTGCCGGATATCCTGTGTTCTCCCTCCCGTTTCGCCGTCATGAGTGATCGCGAGCCCTGTTCTGGCCGGTAATGGCATTCTGTCTGGCCGTTTTTTGACCATACCCGAAAGGAAAAACATGAAACGGATCGATCCGGAAAACTGGAACGGAAAAGTCATGTTCGAGCGGTTCGCCGACATGGATATGCCGTTTTTCTCCATGACGACGCAACTGGACGCAAGCGGCCTGCTGGAGCGCTCGAAAGCCGAAAACCGGTCGTTTTTCAGCCTGTCCCTTTTCGCCGTTTCCCGGGCGATGAACAGCGTGGAAGCCATGCGATACCGCCTGCTGGAAGACGGGCAGATCGTCCTGTATGACACCATCGACCCGGTTTACGTCGCCATGCGCGACGACGGTACCATTACCGTCGTGCGAGTACCGTTCCGGCCGGATATCGACACGTTCGAGGCTGTGCGCCGGGAGGCGGAAAACATGGTTCTGTCATTGCCGAACGCCACTTTCGATCATGGCGGCGGCCGCAATGTCTTTTTCCTGTCGGTTGTTCCCTGGTTCTCCTTTACCGGCATGAGCCACCCGGTCATGCTGGGAAAACGGTACGATTCCATCGTGCGCGTCACTCTCGGCAAATATCGCCGTGAAGGCGGGCGGATATACATGCCGCTGGACGTGCACTGCCATCACGGTTTTGTGGACGGTTACCGGCTGGCGGAAGTTTTCCGGGCGATCGGGGCATTCGGGCAGGGCGGCGGGAACGCCGGTTCATGACCGGATTGAACGGTTCGCCTGTCTCTGGCAAGACAGGAGAACGACAGATTCGCTGCTGTCAACGCCTGCCGGCAATGGCACGGGAGAGAAAAAGAAAAACGGAATACCGGATATGGCCGCCATCGCAAAAAGCCCGAAGGATCAGCCAATCCGGATCCGACGCCGGGCGAAACAGGCCGGAAAATGCTGTTTACGGTTTTTCGGGCGACGAGACCCATCCACGCCTGATCCGGAAAGACCGCTCGCGCCACCGCCGGGCTTCCTCCTGGTCCCGCGCCTGAAAACACAGGCCGCCGGAATAAATCTGTCCCAGCCTGTCCATGGCCAAAAGCTCCCCGTTATCCGCCGCCTTTTTATACCAGTACAGGGCCCGGGAACAATCCTTCTCCAGACCACGTCCCGTCTCATACGCCTCACCCAGCAGATACTGGGCACGCGGATGATCCTTCTCCGCCGCCATGATGTAATACTGCATGGCGCGGTTTATATCTCTTTTGAGACCGGAACCCTGATAGTACATGTGCGCGATATTGGTCATGGCATCCGTGTCTCCATGAGCCGCCGCACGGCGGTACCAGTACAGGGCCTTCTGCATATCGCGTGGCACACCGATTCCTTCACTGTACAGATAGCCGATATTCAGCTCGGCCGAAGAATCGTTCTGTTCGGCCGCCTTTTCGTACCAGAACATGGCCCGGGCGTAATCCCTTTCGACTCCCCGTCCTTTTTCATACTGGCACGCCAGATTGTACTGGGAAACGGCATATCCGTTCATCGCGGCTTTCATGTACCATTCGACCGCTTTTCTTTCGTCTTTTTCAACCCCGTAACCATTGTTGTACATGATGCCCAGTGTATTCCAGGCTTTGGGATTTTGCCGGTTTTCCGGCTGCATGAAACAGGCATGGGCTTTTTCGTACTGTTTTGCCCTGTAATAACTTCTCCCTTCTTCATAGGAACAGGCCCACAAAGGGCAAGCCAGTATCAGAAGAAACAGGCCGTATCCTGTATTCAACACATGCCGTTTCATGTTTTTTTGCCGCATAATTCAAATCCGAAATTTCAAAATGAAAAACATTTCATCAACACTTTCCGGGAATATAGCCGATCCTGAAAGTCAATTTTCACCGCTGGCTTCTTTATCAGTCGGTTTTTGTTTTTTCTTCCGCTTGAGGACATGATCCATCTGTTCCTTCTGAACGCCATGAACCATCCCCTGCAAAACCATGCGCCACAGGCGTTGCGCCACCTCTTTGGGACGGGTGACTTGACGAACGGGGATTCTTGTGGGAACCAGAAGGAATGGACGTGAGATACGAAAGTCGGGAGGGAAGTCTTCCGTCGGGGATTGTGCGGTCTTCACAACGATTGAAGCGGACACGTCTTTTTCAGGCTGCCCGAACTTTTTGTTCACGGTATCATGAGTCGTCAAGGCAGGCCATTTATGGCTTGGCCGTGATCGGTTCGAAAGAGAAGATTCCGTCCGGGATCTTCCTGTACCGGACAGACAGGATATGCAATCGGAATAGTTGGGGAATGCAAATGAAAATGGAACAGGCAGATGCGCTTCTTGAAGAATGGTACGACTGGACGCGGCAATGGCGGCCGCGTCTCGGAATGCCCTCGGTGGCACCTTATTGCCGCGAGTGGCGAACGGGGGATGATTATGACGATGAAGACCGGCTCGAGTCCGCTTTCAATCGGGCGACGATGGAAGCGGTCGATTGTTGCGTGAACAGTCTGCCGCCGGATGTCAGCCGGGCTATCGGACTGGAGATGCGGAGGCGGCGTGGCATGGCACGCGAATGGAGCAGGGGGTGTCCGGGAATCAGTTACAGGAAAGCTGTCATGGCGTTGTTGCCCAGGCTCTCGGAACGGTGTCTGCTTTGAAGGCGGGAAGGTGACGGGAGCTCCGGGCTGGGGATTTATGGAAACGGATGGCAACGTCCGTTTTTTCATGTCGGGAAAGACGACAGGGCTGACAGAAGAAAAAATATCATTAAAATAATGACTGTGGTGGTTCCGCTCGCCCGGAGATTTCCCGAACTGGCCGGATGTATCCGGTTTTGCGGATAACGGTGCGGTTGTGCCCGGATAAAAAAAGCCCTGCTTTTGCGGGGCTTTTTTTATGGCCGTCTCACACCGGATGGCACAGGACGGAATGCCGTATTCCCGTGGCGGGCGTGCACCGGCATGTTTTTCGTCTGATTGAATGACAGCCCTGCTTTCGGCGGGGCTTTTTTGCACGAAGGTGACTGATGTCCGACCGGAAATATCCGAAACAGGAGAGAAACGAAAAAGAAGCTGTATTCGACTGGATCTGGAAAAGCGTCGATGTGTTTTATGAGAGCGACCGGTTGAAACGTTATCGCCGGAGTGCCGGAAAGAAAGAACGTGACGGATTTTTCGGGCCGGTCAAACCGAATGGATGGAAACGATGAATATACAAAAGGAATTTGAAAACAGGGTCAAGATGTGCTGTGAGGAACGGGTGTACGCCAATGCCGCGCCGTCCGGTGCACAGACACCGTATCTGACGTATTTCCGGCAGTCGGCGGCTCCCGCGACACTGGATATGGATGGCAGTTCCGTATTGACCCGGACCCTGTTGCAGGTCGATTCCTGCGGCAGTACCTATGACGAAGCCGTAACGCTGGCCGGCAGTGTCAGGCAAGCCATCGAAGGCTGGGAACGCGAGTATGGCGTCCAGCTGGAGAAGGATGTGTTTGAGGTCGAGACCGGTCTGCATCACGTGGTGATGGAAATTTCCGTCTGGCATCCGTAGCCGTCGGAAATTCCGACAATCTGTTTTTTATTGCCGCCTTCGGGCGGTTTTTTTATTTCAGGAGACAATTGATATGGCAAGTACCGCAATTTCCGCACAAGGTTCCAGTATCGCGATCAATACCGCCGAATCCGGTGAAGCGACCTGGACAAAAATCAAAAACGTGATTTCGTTTACCGGCTTCGATGGAGCGGCTTCCGAAATCGACGTGACCGATCTGGACAGTACGGCGAAAGAGTACCGTCTCGGTTTGCAGGATCACGGCAAGTTTTCTTTCGAAATGCATATCGACCGGACCGATGCCGGCCAGCTGGCGCTTGAGGCGGCCCGCAAATCCGGCAAAGTCGTCCAGCTGAAACTGACGCTGCCCGATAGCGAGGCGGCCACGTTTAACGTACTGGTCAAGTCCACTCCGATTTCAGGCGGGATCGATGCCGTTCTGAAGGGGTCCGTCGAAACCCGCATTACAGGAGACGTCGAATGGGCGTAACGCTTTTGGGCAAAGAGGCCATTCTCGGTGCGAAAGACGCCCATCAGGAAATCGTGCATGTCGAGGAATGGGGCGGTTCCGTCTGCATTCGCGCCATGAGCGGTGCCGAACGCGACGATTTCAGGGCGGCGATTGAAGGAACCGATACATCGCTTGTCGGCAAATTCGAGGCACCCCTGCTGGCATTGACACTGGTCGATGAAACAGGCAAACGCCTTTTTACTATCGACGATGTGGAAGCGCTTCGCGCCAAATCCGCCAGGGTGCTGGACAGACTGACCCGGATCGCCCTGCGTGTGAACGGCATGTCTGACGAAGCGCAGGAGGAAGCCACAAAAAACTGAAGGCGCGACCGGAACTCATGATGTGGTTCCGGCTCGCGCTGGCGCTGGGCATGCCGGTGGCACGTGCCCGGCAGGAAATCGACAGCCATGAATTCTGCTACTGGATGGCCTATTACAGGCTGGAACCGTGGGGCGAGAGAGTGGCGGATATGCGGCATGGCATTGCTGTGGCGACACTGGCGAACATCAACAGGAACACCGAGGCGAGACCGCAAGCGTATATGCCGGCGGATTTCATCCCCTGGCTGGAAGGAAACCGAAATGCTTCCACCGGAACGGAACCGGTCCTCCTTGATGAACCCGGTGCGCAGTCGCAGCTGATCAAGGCGGCTGTTTTCGGCTGCCGGCAGCCGTAGCGGTTATCCCTTCCTTTGGGAAGGGATAACTTCGGTCCGATTTATAACAGATTGATCAAACGCGCCACAAGGCGGGTTTGGGAGGGAATGCAAATGGTGGTAACTGACCAGTATATGCAGAAGATGGAAAAGGAGTTGACAGAAGTCAGGCAAAGAGTCGTCAGGATCGAGACGGCCATGCAAAAATTTCTGAGCCAATCCACCGACATGGCGAAAAACGCTCGGATGGAAAAAGAAAAGGGAGAAAAGGATGAGAAAAACAACGGTTCTCTGGTGACCGCTCTCGGAAGACTGCGGGAAGAAGGTGACAGAATCGGCGAACAGTTGGGAAAAGCGGCCGATCATGCCATCTCGAAAATAGGGGATGCTTTTGCCGGTTTCCTGAAAAATGGCAAGCTGGACTTTTCCGATGTCGTCAGGACATTGAAAACCGATCTCGGGAGCATGGCGACGACTCAAATCAGATCGCTTCTGGCGACGGGACTGACGAAATGGCTGGGATTTGAGGCGTCCGGAACCGGTTCAGCCGCGCGGGCTGAAAGCGGAACGGAAAAAAACGGCCGGACGGAACAGGTGGCAAAAGAGGTATCGGGAAACTTTTTCGATGCACTGACACAGGATATCCGGAAGTTTTTTGAAAACGGCAAAACGGTTTTCGGCGATCTGATCGAATATCTCGGCAACATTCCGGGTGTCGGTGGAGTCGTCAAGGGGATCGGAAACGTCGCTTCGGAAGCGGGAGGGCTGTTTTCCGGGCTGGGAAAAAGCATCGGGCAGTTTTTCGGTGCCGGTGGCACATCTTCCGGAGAAAACGGTATGCAGGCGGCCGGATCGGCCGGCAGCGATGCGGCAAAAGGCATGCAGCAGGTGGCGGAAGAGGGCAAACAGAGTGCCGGCGACATGGCGAAGGCCATGCAGGACGCCATGCTGCGTACGCAAAATGTCCTGATCCGGTTCGTCGAGACCGGAAAACTTTCATTCAAGGATCTGACCCGTTCCATTCTGGCCGATATCGCACAGATCATGCTGAAAATGACGGTGAGCAAACTGTTCGGCTCGATTTTCGGCGGGGCGTCGGTATCTGCCGCCGGCGGTTATGACGTTCCGGCAGGGGAAAATCCGGTGACGCAGCTTCACGAAAAGGAAATGGTGCTCCCGGCGCAGTATGCCGACGTCATTCGCGGTCTGGCCGGCAATGGCGGTACCGCAGGATCGGGAGGCATCCATATCCATACCAGCATTTCGGTATCCGGCAACGGAAACATCAACCAGCAAAAGGATGGCGGCAGTTCGTCGCAACGCCAGCTGGCCGACATGATCAACAACCAGACAAAAGCCATCATTGCCCGTGAAATGCGGCAGGGGGGCCTGATCTGGAACATGAGAACGGGGGTGGCATGAGTGTGAGAGAAACATTTGACTGGGCGCCACAGACCGGCATGAACGGTACCGTGAAGTACCGTGTGCTGAGTGCACAATTCGGTGACGGTTACCAGCAGGTGGCCGCCGACGGCATCCATAACCGAATCGAGTCCTGGCCCGTTTCCTTTACCGGGACGACGGACGAAATCCGGCCTATCAAGGCATTTCTGGACCGCCATGCCGGTTACCGGTCGTTTTACTGGACGCCCCCGATGGGTGAGAAGGGGATGTACCGCTCTTTCGATATCACGATCACGCCGGTCGAAGGCGATATCGTGACCTTGTCAACCGTATTCGAACAGGCATTCTGATCATGATTACCCAGGATATACAGGGGCTTGAACCCGGAGAAAAAATCGAACTTTTCGAACTGGACGCCACCGGTATCGGCGGCGATTTCTTCCGTTTCCACGGTTACCCGACCGGCGAAATCTGGTGGCAGGGAAAAGAATATTCCGCCTGGCCGATCCGTGCCGAAGGTTTCGCCAGAACGGGCGAGGCACAACAGCCGGCCCCCATGCTTTCGCTGGGCAACGTGGACGGTTCCATCTCGGCGCTTTGTGTCTATTTCGACGACCTTGTCGGCGCGAAACTGTACCGTCATACCACACTGGGCAAGTATCTGGACGCAAGAAACTTTCCCGACGGCAATCCGACAGCCAATCCTGATGAAGC
This sequence comes from Oxalobacter aliiformigenes, assembly GCF_027116575.1. Lineage (GTDB taxonomy): Bacteria > Pseudomonadota > Gammaproteobacteria > Burkholderiales > Burkholderiaceae_D > Oxalobacter > Oxalobacter aliiformigenes. The sequence continues at coordinate 1,243,247 of NZ_CP098252.1, forward strand.
TTTTCCCAGCGAGCTCTGGTATATCGAACAGAAAAAGGCGGAAAGCAATGATGCCGTCCAGTTCGAGCTGTCATCCGCGCTGGACTTCAACGGGGTACAGCTGCCGAGACGCCAGATTGTGGCGAATGTCTGCTGGTGGCTGTCGTGCGGCGGCTATCGCGGACCGTATTGCGGCTATACGGGCGAAGCCTGTTTCGACAGGAACGACAATCCGGTCACCGATCCCGCACTGGACCGGTGCGGCGGACGCCTGTCGTCCTGCAAATGCCGGTTCGGCGAACACAATCCGCTGCCGTTCGGGAGTTTCCCGGCCGCCGACCTGATCAGGACATGACATGACTCCACAGACTATCGAAGCGATCCGCGCGCATGCTGTCCGGGAATTCCCGCGTGAAGCCTGCGGGCTCCTGGTTGTCGTGCGCGGCCGGGAACAGTACATTGCCTGCCGCAATCTGGCGGGCAATGCCGGACATTTCATCCTGTCGTCGGAAGATTATGCCGAAGCCGAAAACCGGGGTGAAATCATCGCGGTCGTCCATTCCCATCCGAACGGGCCGGCCACACCGAGCGAAGCGGACAGAACGGCCTGCGAGGCAAGCGGCCTCATCTGGCATATCGTGCCGGTGTCCTGCGCCAGCGGACAGCCCGGGGCGGGAGAGATCGTCACTCTGGCACCCTGCGGTTACGAGGCGCCGCTGGTGGGACGGGAATTTTCCCACGGTGTCAACGACTGTTACCAGCTTGTCCGCGACTGGTACCGGCGCGAGCGGGGGATCGAACTGAAGAACTTCATGCGTATCGACGGCTGGTGGGAGCGGGGTGAAAACCTGTACCTGAAGCATTATGCCGAGGCCGGTTTTTATCTCGTGGACGGAGAACCCGAAGAGGGCGACATGATCGTCATGCAGATCCGGTCGACACAACCCAACCATGCTGCCGTCTATCTGGGCGACGGGCTGATTCTGCACCATCTCTACGGCAGGCTCTCCAGCCGGGATGTATATGGCGGGTACTGGAAAGACGTGACCCGGATGATCATGCGGCATCGGGACATGCATTGCAAGGCGGACAACAGGGGGCGACCGGAAAGACGGCCTGATGCGCCGGCCCTTTTCACAGAAACGGAAAAGGAGGGGTATCCGGTTGCCGCTGGGGAAAACGGCCTGCCGGATGGCAGGCTTTTTTGACAGGTGAACGATGACATCACTACGAACAGTCAGACTGTACGGGAAGCTCGGCGCCCGTTTCGGACGCATCCACCGGCTGGCGGTCGCCAGTGCGGCGGAAGCCGTTCGCGCACTGTGCGCCCTGAGACCGGGATTCGAGCGCGAATTGATGACGAGCCGGGAGAAGGGAGTCGGTTATGCCGTCTTTCTGGGAAAAAAGAATCTCAGGGTGGAACAGCTCGGCGAGAAAACCGACGGGCGGGATATCCGGATCGCGCCCGTGGTGACGGGAGCGGGATTCGGAAAAATCTTTTCCGTCGTTCTCGGCGTGACCCTGATCGCGGTGGCCAGCATCATCACCGGCGGGGCCTCCGTGGGCGCGATGATGGCGTTCGAGACGGGGCTGATGGCCGGTGCGCTCTCCAACGTCGGCTTCATGCTGATGATGAGCGGCGTGACGCAAATGCTTTCTCCGCAGCCGAAGGGTCTGTCCACCGGAAACGGTGTATCGAATGAACCGTCCTATGCCTTCAACGGCGTCGTCAATACGACGGCACAGGGAGGCCCGGTACCGCTGGGATACGGGCGGATGATCGTCGGTTCCGCCGTGATATCGGCCGGAATATACAGTGCCGACAGACCGTAGGGCAACGGATGGCCGGGTGGCCGGAAATGAACAACCATGCCCGCTGCGGCGGGCTTTTTTTGACAGGTGAATGATGACACCACTGAAAACAGTACGTTTATACGGAAAACTGGGAACCCGGTTCGGACGGATTCACCGCCTTGCCGTAGCCAGCGCTGCCGAGGCAGTGAGAGCGCTGTGCGCGATCCGGCCCGGTTTTGAACGCGAACTGATGAGCAGTCGTGACAGGGGAATCCATTATGCCGTGTTTCTGGGAAAAAGGAATATCGCCGAAGAAGAAATGCTGCATCCCGCAGGCCGGGACGATATCCGGATCGCGCCGGTTCTCCAGGGATCGGGACGGGGCGGTCTGTTCCAGACCATACTGGGCGCGGCCATGATGGTGTTCGCCATGTGGGCGGCCGGGGGATTCACCAGCCTTGCCGGCCTGTCTTCGACACTGGCGAGCGAAGGATGGGTCGGCGTGACCGCCATGATGGGCATGTCGATGATGATCGGTGGGGTCATGCAGCTGCTTTCCCCCCAGATCAAGGAACTTTCGGCGAAAGACAGCGCCGGAAACGGGGCATCCTATCATTTCAACGGCGTCGTCAACACGACGGCGCAGGGCAATCCGGTACCGCTCGGTTACGGACGCATGATAGTCGGTTCGGCAGTCGTTTCTGCCGGCATTTACGCAATGGATCGGAAATGAATATTATCGGATACAAAAAAGGAGGCGGCAGCAGCCATACTCCCGTCGAACAGACGGACAATCTTCACAGTACCGCCTATGCGCGTGTGCTGGATCTGATTTCGGAAGGCGAAATCGTCGGGCCGGCCAATGGCCTGCAATCCATTTATCTGGACGAGACGCCACTGGCCAATCCCGACGGTTCGCTCAATTTCAGCGGCGTATCCGTCGATTTCAGGCCAGGAACGCAGGATCAGGAGCATATTGCCGGTTTTCCGAGTGTGGAAAACGAAATCGGGGTTGGCATCGAGCTGACCTCGAAACAGCCCTGGATACGTGCGTTCAGCAACCTGCAACTGTCGGCCGTGCGTGTCAGGCTTTCGGCCGACGGACTGTCGAAAGCCAACACATCCAACGGCGACATCAACGGCTATCGTGTCGAGTATGCCATCGACCTGTCCACCGACAACGGCGATTACATGACGGTACTGCAAACGGCGTTCGACGGGAAAACGACCAGCAAATACGAACGCACGCACCGGATTGATCTGCCCAGAGCGACGTCCGGCTGGTCGCTCCGTGTCAGGCGGCTTACGGCCAACGCCAACAGTTCCACCACGTCGGACAGGACATCCATCGTTTCCTTTACGGAAGTGATCGATGCCAAACTGCGTTATCCGATGAGTGCGATTGTCGGTATCCAGGTCGATGCCGCCCAGTTCCAGAGCATCCCGGTACGGGGATACGACATGCTGCTGAAAATCGTGAAGGTTCCCAGCAATTACGATCCCGACAAACGCACCTACGACGGCGATTGGGACGGTACCTTCAAACCGGCCTGGACCAACAATCCGGCCTGGGTGTTCTACGATCTGGTATTGAACGACCGTTACGGACTGGGCCATCTCGTATCGGAGGAACAGATCGACAAATGGTCGCTGTACCGCATCGCGCAGTATGCCGACCAGATGGTGCCTGACGGAAAAGGCGGCTTCGAACCGCGCTTTACCTGCAACGTCTATATCCAGTCGCGGAAAGAAGCCTATGCCGTCCTTCAGGACATGGCATCCATTTTCCGCGGAATCGCCTACTGGGCGGGCGGCAACATCACCGCATCGGCGGACATGCCGGTCGATCCGGTCTATACCTACACGGCGGCCAACGTGATCGACGGCAAATTCACGCGTATCGGCAGCAGCCGCAAAACCCGCTATACCGTCGCGCTGGTCAGCTGGAACGATCCGGCCGATTTTTACCGGGCCAAGGTGGAATACGTCTCGGACGACGAGGGCATCAGCCGTTATGGTGTGCAACAGCTCGAAATCACGGCATTCGGCTGCACATCGCAGGGTGAGGCGCAGCGACGGGGACACTGGGCGCTGATGACTTCCCGTCTGGAAACAGAAACCATCTCGTTTTCCGTCGGGCTGGATGGCGCCATCGCCTTGCCGGGACAGATCGTGCGCATCGCCGATCCGCACCGTATGGGCCGCCGCAACGCCGGGCGCATCAGGTCGGCGAGCGGCAAGGTCGTGGTGCTGGACAAGGCGCCGACCGTCTCCTCCGGCGACAAACTGACTGTCATTTTGCCGACCGGCGAAACCGAAACGCAGCTGATCGCCCGTGTCGTGGACGACAGCGTCACCGTCAATTCGGACTGGAGCACGATGCCGGTGGAAAATGCCGTCTGGTCGGTGGACAGCGCCGATCTGGTCGCGCCGACCTACCGTATTGTTTCCGTTACCGAAAAAGACGGCATGACCTATGAGATTACGGCCGTACAGCATGAACCGGGCAAATTCGACTACATCGACAAGGCCGTGAAAATCGAATCGAGACCGGAAAGCGTCAGGGAACTGAAACCGGTTCCCGTGACGAATATCGACGTCAATGAATCGTTGTACGTCGTCGGTATCCGGTCTTTCGGGATCCGTGCCACCGTATCGTGGACGAGCGATGCCCACCGTTTCGAATGCGCCTACCGCAAGGAAAACGGTACGTGGACGACCCTGAACACACGCGATCCGTCGATCGATATCTATGGACTGGACGAAGCGGTATACGAATTTTCCGTCATCGCCATTTCGTCCACCGGCATGCGTTCCGAAGCGGCGGTACTGATACATGAGATCGTGGGGCTGAAACGGGCACCGGCCAACGTACCCTGGTTCGTCATCGAAGGCAATACCCTGAGCTGGGGGGAAGTGTCCGATCTGGACGTGGACGGTTACCTGATCCGTTTCCATTACGGACACAACCGGAACTGGGACGATGCCAGCCCGCTGCATACCGGTGTACTGACCCAGTGCCCGTTCACTCCGGAAAAACTGCCGCAGGGACCGATTACCCTGATGATCAAGGCCGTCGATACCAGCGGGAACGAATCGGCGAAACCGGCTGTCATCGAAACCCGGTTCGGCGACGTGCTGGTCGGCAACGTCATCGAAACCATCGATTTTCAGGAGCAGGGCTATCCGGGTGTCGTGACGGGGGCGGAACGTTCGGATGGTATGCTGAAAGTCATGAACCGCACGGATTTCTTCAGCGACGACAATACCTCGGCTTTTTTCAGCGACGACGACAATAGCGGTTTTTTCAACGAAATCTACGACGGCATGTCGTATGAAACGACTGTCGTGACACCGAATGAAGCCGTGGTCGGCAGTACCATGACCTTCGATGTGGCGATGACCGGCGACATGATGAAAATCTCGTACCGGGGATATGGCGGGACGAAAATGTATGGCGAAGACAACGAACCGGTCTACGGTGACGACGACGCGCTCTTTTATCCGTCACCGGGCGAGTACACTCCCTGGCCGGGGCAGGTCACGACACAATACATGCCGTACCAGTTCCGGCTGGATATCGGTGGCGGTGCCACCCGGCCGACCGTCGATACCTGCCGTGTCGTCATCGACGTGCCCGATATCATGGAACCGATGAACGACATCGAAATCGCCGCGACCGGCACCCGCCTGCCGATCCGTGAAACCTATCACGTGATCGAAAACGTACAGGTCACCTTGCAGGATGACGGCGGTCAGGCCATCAGCGTGAAAGTCATGGACAAGGATCCGAAACGGGGCCCCCTGATCGCCTGTCTGGATGCCGAAGGCAACTGGGTCAAAGGTATTGTGGATGCCACCCCGCAAGGGTACTAGCGTGAACCTTGCCGGCAGGTACGGCTTGTTGCCGCAAACCGGCTGTGATGTACAGGTGGGACAGGCCGTTTTACGGGCCGGTACAGGCCGGTGACGGCTCTCCGGTATACAGGTGACTAACGGACGGCAAGGTGTTACGGAAGGAAGATTTCACGGGGAAACGGCACGGAAAACGGATTGCCCGGATTGTGCAGTCCGTTTGTTCTGCTGTCGTTGTCCCGTCTGTTACAGAGATCTGTGGAGGAAAAAACGGAACAGGCGACGGAAAAAACACAGGAAAAAGGCCGAAACGGGTTTTCCGGCAAAAGTTTGTTGGCTGACAGGGGAAACAGACGATAAAATCGTATCCGCCGGACAAATTCTGAAAGGGAAACGGACAAGAGGGCCGGAAAACGTATTGTCACGAATGCGGTTTTCCGGAGGCGTTCCTGTCCGGAATCACCCGACGGGCCAGCCGGCTTTTAATGGATTGAAGGCAGGGAATGATTGCGACCAGATAGCTTCCCTGCCTTCTCTCTCATTAAGACAGAAATGAAAACGGCAGCCCGACAGAAGACCGGGTGCCGGAACGGAATCGTCCGGAAGAAAAAATCGTTCAGAAGACCTCACGGAAAAAACCGGCGAGGTCTTTTTTCTTGCCTGTATCGGGAGGGTACCTTGCGCGAATACCCGTCCGGTACGACAGGGCACCAGTATGCCGGAAACCGTCCGTCCGGCGGGCTCGCCGTGCGATCGTCCCCTTGCCGGCCGGAAAAAGACACGTAAATAGCGGAACAGGCCCGGCCGGTACAAAAGGAAGACACATGCCCGGACACAAAGCGGTACCGGCATCCGGATGGCGTACTCCGGTACCTGCCGAACCGTCACCGGACAAAACCCGCCCGCCAGAAGGAAAGAACGGCATAAAAAACTTTCCATATGGAAACGGATGTCGTTTCACCTCAATCACAAGCCCGCCTTGCGGGCTTTTTTCATTGTTGACTGATTAGTTGTCGGAAAACCGTTTCCTGCCCGTTTGGCGGGACCTGAAAACGTTTTTCCGTTGAAGAGGAGATAGCCATGACCGGATATGAATTGCCGGAAGAACCCGAGGCGCTGCGTGCGGTTCTGTCCGAGAAACTGCAAAGCGGCGCCAAACGCATGAATGCGCACGATGTGCACATTTCCATACTGAAAGACGAGGTGATCGCCCTGAAGGAAGCGAACAAAATGCAGGATGAACGACTGGCCCGGATCGAAAAAAACACCGCGACACTGGTCGAAATCTTCCGGGCGGGGGACGGCACCCTGAAAACCGCCCGATGGTTCGGGAAGCTGCTGATCTGGATCGGCAGTCTTTCATCCGCACTCTATGCCCTCTGGTATGCCATCGTCAACTGGCCGCACAGGGGAGGCTGACATGGACGACAAAAAAATCCGGCTGGCCGTGGGAGCGCTGGCCGTATCGGCGGCGACGCTGGTCGGCATCGCCACCCACGAAGGCTACCGAAGCGAAGCCTACAAGGATACGGTCGGCATACCGACCCTCGGCTTTGGCGAAACCGCCGGTGTAAAAATGGGCGACAAGACCACACCGGAACGGGCACTTGTCCAATTACTTGAGAGCACCGAAAAACATGCCGACGCCATCCGGCAATGCATACACGTTCCGCTCTACCAGCACGAATTCGACGCCTACATCAGTCTGGCCTACAACATCGGGACAGGGGCGTTCTGCCGATCCACACTGGTGAAAAAACTCAACGCCAAAGATTACGCCGGAGCTTGCGAAGAAATAAAACGCTTCAACCGTGCCGGTGGGAAAGTATTGCCTGGCCTGACAAGGCGCAGACAAAAAGAATACCGGTTATGCAAAGGAGAAACGACATGAATGAAAAAAACGTGAAGAAATCTCTGGCGGACATTCCACAGGAAAAACGCCAGCGTTGCGAAGTCTGGACACGCGTGATGGGATACCATCGTCCTGTGGACAGTTTCAATCCCGGCAAACAGGCGGAATTTGCCGAACGCAAACCGTTTGCGGAGCCCAAATGAAAAGAACCATCATGATGACGGCCATCGCCCTGATGACCGGCGTTTTGGCCGGGTACTGGTTTTGCCATGCCCGGTGGGAAGCGGATACGGAAAGGATGAACGCGTCACGGGCCAGGGAAGAAAGCGAAAGGCTGAAAAAAGTCCTTGAAGACAACCGGAACCTGCAGGAAATCGTCAGGGGCCTGCAGGCCAGAATGAAAAAGGAAAACGACCATGCCAAACGAGAATATGATGCTTTGCTTGCTCGTCTCCATCGCGGTACTGCAAGGATGTCAGTCCCCGTCCGTAAGGATGGCGGACTGTCCTGCACTGGACGTGCCGCCGATGACGCTGGACAAACGCGAGCCGAACTTGACCCGGAGACTGCTGAACGAATTCTGGCTGTCGGACGCGACGGAGACGAGGCCATCCGGGAACTGAACCAGTGCATCGACCAGTACCGGGCCGTTGAAAAGGCATGCAAACAAACGGCCTGAATCGTCCCTGACGGCCGAAAGAAATCCCGTCCGGGATAACGGGCAGACAGACGGCGCCGGATGCCGGTTGTTTGAGAAAACGACAGACCCTCTTCACAGGAAGTGCGGTCTTTTTTTATGTAAAAAACCGTCCGTCTGCCTGTTTGTGCAACAAGTCGGACCACACCGCAAAACGATACAGAAAAATCGGCCATGACAAGAAACGGGAAAAACCATGTTCGGAAACAATCCATTGAGTACATCATACAGCCTGCCAGTAAAGTGGAACCTGATGGCAAACGGCAGCGACAGATCGCACAGGACGGTCGGGAATAGTAGACAGACCGTTTTCTGAAAAGCCTGTCGGAAATGCCGGAACTCATGGCAGGAAGTGATGGGACAAGCATGTCCGTTACCACAACTCTTTTTTTCTGAAATTACTCTGTTTCCTCGAAAATTTCACATTTTTTTGAGTATTCATTCGGTTCAGTTTTCTGTTTTTGTCTGAAACAAAGGGAAACAATAAAATTACAGGGTAATCCGGTAAATACTTGTGATTTTAAAAACGACCAGTAACCAATGCAGTTGGAGATACAGTCGATTATTTGTTATTGTCATTTTTACGGTATTTGCCGGTGCTGGTCAGTCCACTTTGGATGGAAGTGCTGCATTAAACAATTCCGTAATGATGGTGTAATACATGCCACCATTCGGAGATGTAGATAGTCTCTAATGAGGAATGTTGTTACAATTACAAATTTTCCTAAAAAGAGACTGATCTGAAAATGAGAAGATATTGGCTTCCTGTTATTCTTGGTTCTATGGTGAGCTTGACTGGCTGTTCTACGATTACTCAAAGTGATACGCAAACAATTGCGGTAACGGCCAGTTATGATGGAAAACCTGTTGAAGCGGATTGTAGTTTGACAAATGATAAGGGAACTTACACAGCCAGGACGCCTGCCAATGTCATGGTACACAAATCAGGTGAAGATTTGAGTGTGACATGCAAAAAGGATGGATTGCCTGATGGTTTGTTGGTTGCAATCTCGAGAGCGGCAGGTTCCATGTGGGGAAATATTATCTTTGGCGGCGGAGTCGGAGCAATTATCGATCATAGCAGAGGTAGTGGATATGATTATCCTTACCAGCTAGCCGTAAAAATGGGAGAATCAACCGTAATCGACAAAAGAACTGAATCAGGGCAACAAGCGAACGCACATCAGCAAGAATCGGATGCAATATATAATTAAAAAAGAAAGTCCTCAATTTGAGGACTTTTTTTTGGGGGTGGTTGCAGATCGGATATTCATTTCTTCGCTTTTATCTTATCCATTTGCGCAAGTAAATTCTTGAAACGTTTAATCAGGAAGAGGGGGAAGGTGTTTATAAACTCACAGTTCTTCCTGTACGATCAGTCAGTTCGCAGTACAAGGTTTCTGGATTTTGCCAATAGCTCATGTTTTTGAACTGGTGTAATGGACGGCCGCATGGTCGGGACATGGATGTATGCGCCGGATCTACGGATGATTGGTGAAATTTTTCTACAACCTATGCATCAAACCTTTCCGTTTCCGGGCTACTCCACACTGAAAAAACATGAAATTCTCTTGCCGTTTCCGAATGCTGCAAACATGTCTGAACCGGTTTTCGAAACGTCAAGTATGCAACAGATTAACCAGTAAAATTGCTGTTACCGGAAGCTATTTTGCCAACCGGTAGTCCGGTTCAGAAAAAAGCGGTATGGATGCGACTGGACAAGGTGGAAAACGGGCATCGAGATCTTTCCCTGAATATCTTCAGAATCCTTCGCCCTCTGTTTGGTTGGCAAGCGGGCAGGCAAGGTTCGCAAAAAGATTCCGTCTGATTCGTCATCCGGCCTGCCGAAACAGATGTCGCCTGTCTGTCGATGAGTGCTCATCTGGATGGAAAGGCGGAAAAAATCATGAAGATATATCCCTTTGTCAAAGCGGGCCGGACAGTTTGAACAGGCCGGTGACTTTTCTTTTATAATGCCCCGGTATCGTTTGACAAAAAGGCTTTTCCGCAGAAACGGTACCTGCGATATTGCCGGAAAACGGAATATGCCCGATGGAGAAAGCAGGCTGCCGGACGGAACAGGCCCGGCAGGAGCATGGAATCCACGGGTTTGCCTGAAGAAGATCGTTTTCCGGAAGGGTTTTCGCTTCATCGGACAGGTGAAATGGCCGCAGGCGGGAGCCGGAACATCCGGCGGCATGGTGGTCTGGACAAAGGACAGGTTCGAGAACGCAGGAAGATTTTTTCCATGATGCCGGTTCCGTGCCGCTTGTACACGGGAGCCTTTTTCGTGAGGCGGTGTTTCATGCCGAAACGGGCCGTCCATCCGTTACAAGACGGAAAAAAGCTTGCATGTGAAAGGCAGGGGAGTGCGTATGGCTGTGCAGCGAGACCGCAATGCCGGAAAAAAAGCGCCCGGACATATCCTGATCCGGGGAGCGCGAGTGCATAATCTGAAAAATATCGACGTGGATGTTCCGTTGAACCGGATCGTCGCCATTGCCGGGGTATCCGGTTCGGGCAAGTCCTCGCTGGCACTGGGTGTTTTGTATGCCGAAGGTTCGAGGCGTTATCTGGACGCACTGTCCACCTATACCAGAAGACGGATGACACAGGCTGCCAGACCGCAGGTGGATGAGGTTCTGTATGTTCCTGCCGCCCTTGCCCTGCACCAGCGTCCGGGTGTTCCCGGCATCCGCAGTACCTTCGGGACGGGAACGGAACTGCTGGGCAGTCTTCGCCTGATGTTTTCACGGCTGGCGAGCCACCGGTGCCCCAATGGACATTATCTGGAACCCACGCTGGCCGTTGCGGCGGGGCAGGAACTTGTCTGCCCGAAATGCAGTGCCCGGTTTTATGCCCCTTCCGCCGAAGAGCTGGCTTTCAACAGCCAGGGCGCCTGCCGTGCCTGCAATGGAACGGGAACGATACGGACAGTCGATCGGTCGACTCTTGTGCCGGATGAATCCCTTTCCATCGATGAGGGAGCGGTCGCGCCCTGGAATTCCCTGATGTGGTCGCTGATGACGGATGTCTGCCGCGCGATGGGCGTACGCACGGATATTCCGTTTCGCGAACTCACTGAAAAGGAAAAAGACATCGTCTATAACGGGCCGGCGGAAAAAAGGCGCATCCTGTACAAGGCCAAAAGTTCCAATCAGGCCGGAGAACTCGACTTCACCTATTTCAACGCGGTTTATACCGTTGAAAACGCCCTGGCGAAAGTCAGGGACGAGAAGGGCATGAAACGGGTGGAAAAATTCCTGAAAGAAGACATTTGCCCCGACTGTCACGGAACCCGTCTTTCCGATGCGGCAAGAGCGCCGGAACTGGGTGGCGTTTCGCTGGATGAAGCCTGCAAGATGACGCTTGCCCGTCTGACGGAATGGGTGGCGGGTGTGCCCGGCCTGTTGCCGGAAGAGATGGTTCCGATGGCGGAAAGCATCGTCGATTCGTTTACCGAAACGGCAAGGCGGCTGCTGGATCTGGGGTTGGGCTATCTGACGCTGGACAGGGCTTCCCAGACGCTTTCCACCGGCGAACGGCAGCGGATGCAGCTGGCCCGTGCCGTCCGCAACCGCACCACGGGCGTCCTGTATGTGATGGATGAACCGTCTATCGGGCTGCATCCGGCCAACATCGTCGGGCTGACCGGCGTGATGCGTGATCTGATCGCCGACGGAAATTCCGTGATACTGGTCGATCACGACACGCAAATTCTCTCGGAGGCGGACTGGCTCATCGAAATGGGGCCGGATGCCGGCGCCGGGGGCGGCCATGTCATTGCGCAGGGAAGTATTGCCGATATCGCAGGAAACCGCCATTCCCGGATCGGGCCGTTTCTTTCCGGTGCCGCCGGAGTCCGTACGGAAAGGGAAAACGCCTCTGGAAACGTGTTTTCCGCCGGGCGTATCCGGCTTTCTACGGCACCGATCCATACCGTCAAACCGGTACAGGCCGATATCCCGAAAGGGAAACTGACTGTCGTGACCGGCGTTTCCGGTTCAGGCAAGACGACCCTCGTTCTGGAAAGCCTCGTTCCGGCACTTTCCGCCCTGATCGATGGAAAAAAACTGCCACCGCATATCCTGTCGGTGGAGGCGGACGGAATCGGACAGGTGAAACTGATCGACGCGACCCCCATCGGCATCAATATCCGTTCCACGGTCGCTACCTATGCGAACGTACACGACGAACTGAGAAAAGTGTTCGCCAGAACACCGGAAGCCAGAGAGCGGGGTTATAAGGCCGGGGACTTTTCCTACAATACCGGAAAACTGCGTTGCCCGGTCTGTGACGGAACGGGAGCCATCAGTCTCGATGTCCAGTTCCTGCCTGACGTGGACATTCCCTGTCCCCAGTGCCGGGGATCGCGATACGCGAAAGATGCCGGACAAGTGAAATACCGGAACCGGGCAGGCCGGGCGTATTCGCTGCCGGAACTGATGAAAATGGATATCCATACGGCCCTGAAAGCCTGTCGCGATCTGAAAGCCGTGAGCCAGCGACTGGACGTGCTGCAAAAACTCGGTCTGGGTTATCTGACGCTGGGAGAAGAAACACCGGGGCTTTCCGGCGGTGAGGCGCAGCGCCTGAAACTGGCCAGTGAAATGGGAAAAGCCCAGTCCGGTTCCGTCTTCGTATTCGACGAGCCCACCATCGGCCTGCATCCCCTGGATGTCCAGACACTGCTGGATGTATTTTCGACTCTTATCACAAACGGCGCGACCGTAATCGTGATCGAACATGATCTGGATGTGATACAAAATGCCGACTACATCATCGACATGGGGCCGGGAGGCGGTTCGGACGGCGGAAAAATCGTCGCAGCCGGAACGCCTGAAGCGGTTTCGGCCAATCCGGAAAGCGTGACCGGAAAATACCTCTCGGTCCGACTGGAAAAACAGATGGGGCCGAAAGCGGATGGAGGGACTGTCCGTCCTGCACGAGGAACCGGGAGCGACGAAAATGTCGCCAACAGGTGACAGACGGGCCGATACAATCCGTCCGCTTTGAACACTTCGCAATTTCAGGTTACCATCGTCATTTCCCGAGCGGATTTGACCACTGAAAAAACGGATATTGCGAATACATCCGAACCCGTACCGTCCGGCGAACGGCACTTTCCGGAAAAAACCGTTCCGAACCGCCGGGAGTTGGCGGGTGGCTTGCCTTGCTGATCGTCATCCTGATTCTGGTGCGGCCGGTTCTGGAGGCAATATTCCAGTCCGCCGTTTTCAACCGGCAATGGCAGGAAAATCCTTCCATCTTGCATGACATCATCTGGAATCGGCACCGGCAGATCGTCTGGATCGTCTGTTTCATCATGTCGGCTCTGAGTGTTTCGGCCGGAGTGGTCTTCTGGAAAATCCGCCGGTCCGCCGCCGTCAGGTATGCCACTGCCGTCCCGTGGATTACCTCGCCCGGTTATTATGCCGTCATCATGTTCGCGTGGCTGCTTTTCAGCCATCCGGTACTGGCCATCGCTTTCGTCGTGCAGAGTAGGGAAAACCTGCTTATCTCCTTTATCGCGCCATTGTTCTGGACAACCTGTCTCCATGACTCGAAACGTGTCAGCGACACCTGCTGGTACCATGAATTCTGATCCCGCAGGAAAGAAGCGGGAGGGCCGTGTACCTTTGGCAAACCGGACAGGTACACGACACCACCGGTATTCGTTCACGAAGCACCCGGGCATCACATGCAAATTGCCGGACTCGTCCGGAAGCGGACGAAAAGACCTGATACCGGCCCGGTTTGCATGATGCCGGATGCTGTCCGAAGTCCACAGGATCTTTCCCGTTCCCGGCATCACCAGTCCCGTGTGTCGGGAATTTCACCGGCGCTATCCACGTCAGACTGTCGGACAGACCGGAAAGCCGCTTCAGGTACCGGTTGCCGGTCTGCCGGATTGGACAGGGGGGAGCGTGGCGGGTACCGGACAGCGGGCATGTCTTGCCGTTCTTCGCTTGTCCGGATTGCCGGTCGGCAAAAAACGGAAATCCTGTGGCGACGGCCAGTGATGGCGTTTATCCGGAAACCATGCGCAATCCCCGGTTTTCCTGGCGTATCCCGGCCGTTTTTCCGGAGGAATACGGTATCATTGACAGACCCGCCCTGAAAAACGGCGGACGCAAAAACGAAAAACGGATTCATGCCGCCGGCATCCGGATATCTCCGCGATACCGGCTGTATTGCCGGAGCAGTGCAGACCTGCTCTGGTAACGGACCCTGATGATGAGAGAACAGGACAGTCCCCCATTGCCGGAACCGGAAAAGGAAACGCCCCTTGCCGGACGAGGAAACGATCCCGGGCGGAAAACGGATCAGGAGCCCTTGTGGTTCCTGTACCTGATCCTTCAGTTCATGTTCGGCAATCCCCTGCTGGATACCTGCTCTTTCATCATGCGGCTCGACATGTACGAAAAAGAAGGAATCGTCTGGATGTATCCGGACATTTTCCGTTTTTATACCGGTTACGGCTGGTTCGTCGTCATTTCCTGCTCACTGGCCAGCCTGTATACCGGTTATGTGCTCGGCGAGAGACGGAACCGCGAATCCCTCCGGCTCGCCAGATGGATGTTCTGGCTGAACGGCCCGTTTCAGGTTATCCTGTTACAGGGCGTCTATTGCCTGTTTTTCGTCAGCATATCGGGAAGCGCGATTTTCGGGTATGTCATGCTGCCGATGGCCTGGTCCCTGCTCTGGACGCTGGTATGGACAGCATGGCTGGGCAAATCCCGACGCGCCGGGGAAATTTTCCGGTATAGTGAATAGCGAGCGTACAAGTGACTGACGGAACAGGCAGGGTCTGCCGGCCTGTCCGCCGATTTCATGGAGAAAAACCCATATGGAAAACAACGAACCGATTCAGGAAAACAGGAACGGCGATCCGTTTCCCGATGCCCCCAGGGGAGTAGGGGGCTGGCTGGCCTGGCTGATCATCGCTCTGACGATATTGAATCCGCTGTTCTCCATCTTCCTGCTCGCTTCCGAATTCGGCACGGCAGAGCATGTGAACCCCGCCTTGCTGCAAATGCCTCCTTACGTCCAGTACAAATGGTTCAGTTGGGGACTTATCCTGGTCTGTTGCGTCGTCAGTATCGGTGCCGGCTACCGGCTCTGGAAAACCCACGTCTGGAAATCGGTCAGGGAAGCCATCTTCTCTCTCTGGATCATCGGGCCATTGTCAACAGTCGTCCTTGTCGCCTATCTCTATGTGAATTTCGGATCGCTCATTGAAAAATCGATGATGGATATCCTCGGCAGCCTGTTCCGTTCAATTTTCTTCGCCGGACTCTGGACAGCCTACCTGCTTCGTTCGAAAAGAGTCCGGAACACCTATGCCAGGGATGAAACACCCCGGTCATTTTCCGGATTTTAAGCCGGAGTCCGCGGGATAGTAGGTGTTTTTGACACGGGAGGAGCGAAGCAGATAACCGGTCCATATCGCACACTGGATAGCCGAAGCGGCTATCAGGACATAAAACGGCTTGATTGTCTGGGCGAAATCGAGGTGGAAAATGGCCGAAGCCGCCGCCGCATGAATGAGCGGGACGATCGGTCCGACCAGCCAGATCACACCGATAGCCAGCTGGACCGTCATCGGCCTTTTGATGCGCCAGAGCGCATAACCGGCAGCCAGACAGAAAAAGCACATAATGGCAAAAATGACCCAGACGACCATCCGGTATTGCACCCAGGCCTGATTCGCTTCCAGCGCCGGCAATGCCCGTGCGGAAACAATGAAATCGTAATAAAGGTTCCTGAAACCCATTACGGGCGTATAGACCGCCAGCATCACAATCAGCAGCAGCAACCAGCCGCCGACCCCTTTCGGTGCAGATACAGAAGACCGGATTTTGCGATTCACGCGATATTCTCCTCAAGCCGGAAATTCCGGCCGGTTTGTCAGAAAATCCACTATACCAGCCGGATACGGAATCCGTTTGACCCGATGCAAAAAAAGAATCCCCCGATTACGGAAAAACGGTTCAGTTTCCCGGGAACGCATCCACATACTGGATACGAAGATCGGGGAAAGCGTTCACGAACTGTATCCTGAAATCCGGAAAACTGTCCACGAATTGCCACCGGCCGCAACGGTCGGGAAAAGCGTTGACCTTTTGTACTTTCAGATCGGGAAACGCATTCACCACCTGAACCCTGAAATCGGGAAATGCCTCGACGACCTGTACACGCCCGTAAAGTGCCTTGCCTTCCAGGGTACAGTTTGCCCCGACATTTCCGGCACAGGCGGGAAAAGCCGGCAAAACCAGAAAGACGGACAGAAAAAATGCGGGAAGCGGATTGCGCGACCTCATCGAAAACACCTTTGGAAATACATGACATGCAAATGCCGGAACAGGTCAGCCGCCGAGACGGAAACCCTCCCGAATCAGGGCCAGAAAATCACTTCATCGTCATTTTCCCGGGACTTTTCAGCCGTTTCGCCGGAAAACGAGCAAGGCGGAACGGGCGAATGACGCCGGAAAAGAAAATGGAAAAGATGATAAAAGAGACACAGCATACCCGAATTCCAGAAACAGGGTACAGAACCGGCGATCCGTTCTGTCATGATGAATCATGAATCCATATTAATCCTTTTTCGTACCGGCGTCATCTTTTGGCAATGTACAAAACCTGCGTACCGGATATCCGTGGAGGTGCACTTCTCTCCGGTGCACCGGCCGTATGGCATGATATCCGGTTCCATGGTGGATATCCGGATGTTCATGCCATGGCTGACCGAAGTTTTTTTATTTTGTACCATATCATTGTGGCGCCCGAATTGCGCCCGGAAACAGAAAAGCAAGCCAGACCTCCTTCGAAAGAAGCGAGGTCTTTTTTTATGGAGACGAGATGAGCAAACTACCGGAGAAAGCGGTACTGGACGGAAGCAAGATACCGAAGACGACGACAGGAGAAATGAAGAAAGCGCTGGGAGAATTACATGACTACCTGAAAGAGCTGCTGGGAGAGGACAGCGGAGACAAGGAATCGGCGAGACTGGCGCTCGGTATCGATCTGGAAGAGTTGAGCGGGAACATCGATGCGAAAGCCGACCGTTCCGAACTGTCAAGCGTTGCCACGACAGGGAGTTACGATGACCTGAAAGACAAACCGGACCTGAGTGAGCGAGGGGTTCCCATCGGTACAGTGGCGTGGTTCGCCATGCCGGTTCCGCCGGCCGGTTACCTGAAATGCGATGGTGCGGCAGTCGGGCGGGAAACCTGTCCCGAACTCTTTGCCGCCATCGGAACCACCTATGGAGAAGGCGATGGAGAGACCACCTTCAACCTGCCGAACCTGATCGGGCGGTTCGCCGAAGGCAGCGCGACACCGGGAACAGTGAAAGAGGCTGGATTGCCGAACATTACGGGTGATTTTGGGGCGGGGTCAGTTACTAAAAATAATTCTGATGGGACTGTTGGTAATGAACAGCTTGCCTTGGGCGGGTGTTTTGAGCCAATAAGCGCAATAAGTGTCACAGGCGTTAACGAAACGCCAAGTGGTGGATGGTTCATGAATGCACGAGTCGGTATCAATGCATCACGCTCCAATATTACCTACGGCAAAAGCGATACCGTCCAGCCACCGGCCCTGACCCTGTTGCCCTGCATCAAAGCCTTCGATGCGGCAATCGATTCCGGTCTGATCGACATAACGGAACTGGCCAACGAAGTGGCTGGAAAAGCCGACAAGACGGAAGTGGCGAATCTGGCAATGCCGTCCAATAGTCGCGTTGATTTAACGTTTCCACCGAACGGAACAACCGATTATGTAGCTCCAGCGGACGGATACTTCTGTCTGTCATGCGATGCAAGCAATGGCTTTATACAAATACTAAATCCTAACAATGGTCTGATTACAGGATATTCCTTTGGGCAATCCGAAGTATGTAGGCTATATCTTCCCGCCAGAAAGGATATCGGAATACAAGTAACCGTTTCAGCCACAATAAACAATCAATACGGTTTTTATTTCATTTACGCGAACGGGAGCCAGCCAGAATGAAATACGGGATTGTAGAAAACCATAAATTTGTCCTGATCGACGATGATCTGCAACGTCTGAAAAACACCTTGCCCTTCATGCCGCAGTATTCGGTCGAACAAATCGGAATATACGATGAAGACCAGATCGAGCAGGGCCATGACGGCACATGGTACGAAAAAGGCCATGCGCCGCAAAGACCGCTGGAAGAAGCCAGAACGGAAAAACTGGCTGAACTGGAAGCGGCTTTCGATACCGCATCGCGGGAAGCGCATTGCACCTCATCGGTCGGGTTCGAGATCGATGCCGACGAAATCGCCAACCGCAACATCGAAGGACTGGTGCTCGTCATGCAGCCGGAAGAGACCACCTTGTTCAGGGCGTATGACAACACCTTCCATGAAGTCACACGGGAGCAACTCGAGACCATGCGCAAGGAAATCGTCGTCAACAGCCAATACCTGTATCAGGCCAAGTGGACGATGGAAGCCCGAATCAGGGCGGCAGAAACAGCCGAAGCGCTGAAGATCATCGTTGTGACACCCGGGACACTGGAGGAACTGGCAAATTCCTTTATGAATACGGCAGCTGGCCACACAAAAGCTTCCATCGTGAACGGATAACGTGAATCCACCGGAGTCAGGCCTGTCATGACCTGAAACAGGAAAACAGACATTTCTGTCATGGATTGATCCAGACCATTTGCCGGTAACGGCCCGATAGTTTGACGGCGGTTGTCTGGCAGTTTTTGCGGATAACCGCCCGTAAAGTCCGTTCCATCCATTTCCGGACAGTTCCGGCAAGCGGAATCCGTCGGTCGGGAAAAAACGGATAAGGCCGGTTTTATTACAGTTGCCGCCAGCAAGGCAGGTGACGGTATAATCGGCACCGTTTTCCGGTATCAGGCAGAATCGTGTTCAGAAACCGGCGGTTTCTGCCGGAAAATTCCGGACAGTCCGGAATGAAGGACAAACATGAAATCATACATTGTCTATCTTCAACGCCGTATCGGTTACAGTATCCGGCCATCCGTCAAGTCATGACCGAAAACGGGGGGCCGGAAACGAAAGGCAGAATAGTCTGCCTTTTGCCGGAAAAAACGGAACAATACCGGTAAAATCGGCAAACATGACAATACGACAGACAAAAATCCATGAAAGACAAAAAAAGGTTAACCTCAGTCGCTCCAATGCTCGACTGGACAGACCGGCATTGCCGTTATTTCCATCGCCTGATCAGCCGCCATACCTGGCTCTATACGGAAATGGTCACGACCGGTGCGCTGCTGTACGGCGATGTCGCCCGGCATCTGGACTTCAGCGGGGAAGAACATCCTGTCGCACTGCAACTGGGCGGAAGCGAACCGGCCGATCTGGCGCAGTGCGCCAGACTGGGGGAGAAATGGGGATACGACGAGATCAACCTGAATTGCGGCTGTCCGTCCGAACGGGTGCAGAAAGGCGCTTTCGGTGCCTGCCTGATGAAGGAGTCCACACTCGTCGCGAATTGTGTCAAAGCCATGAAAGATGCCGTATCCATCGATGTGACGGTGAAGCACCGTATCGGCATCGACGATATTACAACTTACAGTTTTGTTCGCGATTTTATCGGAGAAATCGCCGGGGCAGGATGCCAAACCTTCATTGTCCACGCCAGAAACGCCATGCTGAAAGGCTTGTCGCCGAAAGAAAACCGTGAAATCCCTCCCTTGCGTTACGATGTCGTCTACCGGCTGAAAAAAGACTTTCCCGATCTGGAAATCCTGATCAACGGAGGGGTGGAAACGGTGGATCAGGTCGAAGAACATTTGAAGTATGTCGATGGTGTCATGATCGGCCGGGCGGCCTATCATTATCCCTGGCGGATGGTGGAATTCGACAACCGCTTCTACGGAGACGATTCTCCGGCCAGAACACCGGCCGATGTGGTGAACGCCATGATTCCCTATATCGAAAGACAGCTTTCCCTTTACGGGGAAAAAGGCCTGAAAATGCACGGTATCACACGCCACATGCTGGGCATGATGACCGGCCTTCCCGGTGCGAGGCGGTTCAGGCAAATCCTCTCCGATCCGGCCAGACTGGCGTCAGACAGTCCCGCCATTGTTCTGCTGGAAGCGCTGTCGGCTGTCCGGTTCTGAAAAAAAGCGCTGCCGGACCGGAAAAATGAATCCACAGAATCGACGGAATCCCGGCATGGATTTCGACAGGATGAAAAAAACGGAAAACATGTCGGGATATTTCCGGTTGGAGCCTGAAAAATCCTGTCCCCGGATTCTGGAACGGTCCGTTTCAGGACAAAAGACGGAGAGGGGCATTTTCCGTTGCAGTCTTCCATGAGATCCGGCCGTTTGTCCTTTTTTCCTCGAAACGGGACAGAGCGCCCCGTCTGTTCTGTCTGGCAGCATCCACAGGAAAACCGACCGGAAAATGTCATCGCATGCAACCTGTCCGCTATCCATTCACCCGTTTCGTGTTTTCCGGACAGCTTCCTCTTCGGGGAAGCGGAATATCGCGTCAGTCTCTTCAAGCGAAAGGCCGGTAACGGCAAACCGTTTTCCGTAAAACAGTCGGGCAACGACTGGCATCCCGCCGGACAGGACACGGCGGAGTCTGCTAATATGGTACATGGCAGAACCCGGAAGGGGCAGGGTCCTGACAGTGTTCCGGTGCTTTCACCGGGTTCGTTGTGCCGTGTCAAATCCGTCGATCCGTTCGACTTTATGCTGGATATTCAGTAACAGGAAGCCTTGGCCGCTTTCCTTTTCATCCGGCAAACCAGACAGGAGGGAAAACATGAATGACGACAACTCCGGACGGAACCAGTGGCTGCTCTGGTACATCGCTTTTGCCGTGATCGGCATATTGCTGGCACGTGGTTTCTGGGCGGATTACAGGGCAAGCGAACCCCTGCCGTACAGTGCGTTTCTTCAACAGCTCGATGCCGGAAACGTCAGACAGGTCGATATCGCCGGCAATGAAATCAGGGGTGTCCTGAAAGAGCCGGTCAACGGCAAAACCGACTTCACGACGACCCGGGTGGACAATACGCTGGCCGAACAGCTGGCATCGCACGATGTGGAATTCACCGGCATTGTCCAGAATACGTTTCTCTCCGACATACTGGGCTGGATCATCCCGACGGCTGTCTTTTTCGGCATCTGGATGTTTCTGATGCGACGCATGGCGAAACAGTCCGGCATGGGCGACGGAAGCGGCGGTTTTCTGTCCATCGGCAAAAACCGCGCCAAAGTCTACGTGGAAAAAGACATCAAGGTCACCTTTGACGATGTCGCCGGTGTGGACGAAGCCAAGGAGGAGTTGCAGGAAGTCGTCGGCTTTTTGAAGGATCCGGCGAAATACGGGCGGCTGGGCGGCCGTATTCCGCACGGTATCCTGCTCGTCGGGCCGCCGGGTACCGGGAAAACCCTGCTGGCCAAGGCCGTGGCCGGGGAAGCGGGCGTACCGTTTTTTTCCATCAACGGTTCCGAATTCGTGGAAATGTTCGTCGGTGTCGGTGCCGCACGGGTGCGCGATCTGTTCGAACAGGCACGCAAGCAGGCGCCGGCCATCATCTTCATCGATGAAATCGACGCACTGGGCAAAGCGCGCGGAGCCTATGGTATCGGAGGACACGATGAAAAGGAACAGACGCTCAACCAGCTGCTGGCCGAACTCGACGGCTTCGATTCCCGGTCGGGACTGGTTCTGCTCGGCGCGACCAACCGGCCCGAAATCCTCGATCCGGCGTTGCTGCGTGCCGGCCGTTTCGACAGGCAGATACTTGTGGACCGGCCCGACAAGACCGGGCGTATCCAGATATTGCGGGTCCATCTGAAAAAAATCAAACTGGGTGACGATATCAATGTCGACCAGATCGCCGCCTTAACACCCGGTTTTTCCGGCGCCGATCTCGCCAATCTCGTCAATGAAGCCGCGATACTTGCCACACGCCGCAAACACGACGCCGTCATGCTGGAAGATTTCACCGGTGCCATCGAGCGCATGATCGCCGGACTGGAAAAGAAAAACCGCCTGATCAATCCGAAGGAGCGCGAAATTGTAGCATGGCATGAAATGGGACATGCTCTTGTTTCGCTCGCCTTGCCGGGTTCGGAAACCGTCCACAAGGTATCCATCATTCCCCGTGGTATCGGTTCACTCGGCTATACGATCAACCGGCCTACGGAAGACCGTTACCTGATGACGAAACAGGAGCTGGAAAACAAAATGGCCGTTCTTCTTGGAGGTCGTGCAGCCGAGTCGCTGCATTTCACCGAAGTGACAACCGGAGCGTCCGACGATCTGGTCAAGGCCACCGAAATCGCACGCAGCATGGTTACGCGATACGGTATGAGCGAAAAACTCGGCCAGATCGCCTATGAATCGACCCGGAACGTCTTTCTGGCACAGACCGGCGAAATCCAGCAGGAGAACCGGAATTATTCCGACGAGACCGCGCGCGATATCGATAATGAAGTCCGCCGGCTCCTGCAACAGGCTTTCGATAGGGCCACAGCTATCCTGAAAGACCGTGCCGAAGCCCTGAAAACCGGAGCATTGGCGTTGCTTGAACAGGAAACCCTGACGGAAGAGGAGGTGCTGGCCATCTCGCAGGGACGCAGCTGGCGTTTGTTGCCATACGATCCCGATACCGGAAAGGCGGAAACCGGCCAGTCCGGACAAGGTGGCGGACAAACCGGTGACGAAGATGAAGCCACCCCGAGCGGGAAATCCGGAGAAAAAAGGGAAAAACCGACGGAAAAAAAACAGCCAGCCACGGGAGAGAACGATCACCTTTGACTGATGGCATGATGTCGCGTTGTCCGGATAACCGTTTTGCGGACAACGCCTGTTATCCCTTCGGGCCCCACACCCTAGCTTTTTTCAGGTATTATATGTCTACTTCATCCCTTTGCGAAATCACAGCATAGCCTTCATCTGCCAATAATTTTGTTGTAATGTCCGTTCTGGCGTCAACTACTGTAGGATTGATCAAATAGCCGTCTCGAACGCCGTCTGGCAGTGAATAACGGTATGTTGGATCACCGCTTTCACAGCCAAAGGTTTTATAGCTGTCCAGCAATTGCCGTTTTTCCCATGCCCGTGGATCAGTTGCTTTCAGCTTCTCCACGTCAATATTTTTGATATAGTTTTTAGGGGTAGCAGTCAAGCCCAACTTATAACCGAGAAAATATTCGAATACAGCACGGCCGTTTCCGTTGATAGAACGATGGCTCTCATCAGCAATAATAAGTGAAAAATCGGTCGGCCTAAAAAATCGCTTATACTTATTGTTGAACATGAGCGTCTGTACGGTGGAAACCACAACCTCTGCTTTCCGCCAATCATCTACATTCTCCTTAAGGATAACTGTGTGATAATCAGGTACCAGATAGTTCTGGAAGTTTTTCTTAGCCTGATTTTCAAGCTCAATTCTATCCACCAGAAAAAGTACCCGATTAGCATTTCCGCTGCGCAAGAAAAGACGAATTACGGCAGAAGTAAGTGTTTTGCCTGTGCCGGTTGCCATTTCAAATAGAAACCGTTGATTCCCACATCGCACTGATTCCTGCAAAGCTTTCAGCGCATTGATTTGATACTGGCGTAAAAATCGTAACCCGTTATCATATAAGAACTGCTGGAGGGTTTCTGGATTTATGTACTCTGGCGCTTCCATATATCGAGGATTCTTGATTACGGCAATATAATCCGCACCGATTTCCTCTGAATATAATTTTGCCGGGTCAGCATTCATGGCTTTGCTTTCTCGAATGCTTTCATAGCTAGGGAAAGCCGTAATAAACTGTTCCTTTGTAAATATTCCAGAAGTAATGCTGATTCCCATTGGAGAGAATCACATACTTTAGATAAAATGATATGGCATATTCTCTGGCCTGCTCCTTACCAACCAGAGGAGCTTTATTTTCTGATTTTGCTTCCAACACGATAAAAGGCCAGCCTTTATCATCGAGCGGCAGAAAATCCACATAGCCATTCTTTACCTTATCAAAATTTTCACCTAAGTCAGTCAGATCGGCATTGGACATCTTAACATTTGGTTCCAATTGGGTAGCCAACGCATGAACAGGTAGGAGTCCCAAAGAGAGCAAAGCCTTCCCTGGCACTCGATTTTACCTTGGAATATCTGGTGTATTAGACTCTTGCTTCGGCCTGACGCCAGAAAATAGCTAGCGGCTCTCATTGAGGTGAAGGTACAGTACCATCACGCTCAAGTGGTAGGCAATCTCGTCTGCAAACCCAAACAGGTACATGAGATAGATCTGTTTTCTCGCTGACAGCTTCAGTAGGATTTTCTCAAACTAAAGACTTATACAATTTATTAGTTGTATAATAGTGTGAATACAATCAATAAGTTGTAAACCTAGGAATGAAACAAGATTCTGTACTTCTCGGGCAACAATTACGCAAAATTCGTCTTGCGCGGAATTTGCGCCAAAAGGACATGCTTTTTCGGATAGGCATGTCGCAGCAACAATATCAGAGCATTGAGTCCGGTAAAGACATGCGTCTCTCAACGCTATTTCGTATTCTGGAAGGTTTGGATGCTTCCATGGTACTGGTTCCCAATGAAAAAATGGATGAGATCGATCAGATACTCCATCCCGGGGAAACGATGAATGCATCTACCCTGCTCGATACCATGAAAGATCTGGAGGATTGAAATGCCGTAACAGATCATCGAGGCGCTTGATATACGACTATATGACAAGCAAGTCGCTGTACAGACCCATTATGCCGGTAGCCGAAATCATCTGGTTTTCAGTCCAGACTATATCACCATTCCATCCAATCGCCAGGAAACATTAGCACAGCTGGCAGGTAAAAATTATTTTGAGCAGGTCAGAAGTTATCAACTCAGGCTTGATCCGGTACTGTCAAACCTGTTACCGGAAGGGAGCTTGCGGGAATGGATGGCGAAACAGCTGAAAATTCATATAGATGATGAATTTGCTCTGTTGGCCTGCACAGGGGGGACTTGCCTGGTGCGATTTCTGCCCTTCCTCTGGCTGCACAAAATATTCCAGATTGGGCTTTGCCAGAAAACAGCCGTACGGAACCAGTCACTCTCGAGACTAGCAGGTACAAGCTACATTTCTCACTAGCTGGCGTTCAGATGAAATTTTCCGGAATCCATCAGGATGGTCGTTACCGGATTGGCTCTTCTGACGGCAATGATTACTGGATTATCAAAACGCCATCGACAGTACATTCTCATGTCCCGAAAAATGAATACACATCCATGCGGCTGGCTGAGGCAGCAGGGGTAGATATACCGGAAATCCGATTGGTTCCGCTAAGTTCGATCGACAATCTGCAAGATATTCGTCTGCCAGATGAGAAATATGCCTCCGCTATCCGGCGCTTCGACCGTCAGCAAAATAAAAGGCTGCATAGCGAGGACTTTGCTCAAATATTTGCGCTGTACCCACACAACAAATACGGTTCTGCCAACTACGAACAGATCGGCCGGATGATATACCAATTCTGCCAGAACAGACTTGCTGACTTGCAACAGATGGCACGGTGACTTCTTGTGAATATCCTGCTGGCCAATGGTGATGCCCACATTAAAAACTGGAGTGTCGTCTATCCAGACCGGATCTATCCGGAACTGGCGCCTGCATACGATATTGTGTCAACGCATCCGTATATCCCGGATGAGACTGAAATTGCCCTGAATCTGGCACGTCAGAAAAACTGGTATACATTCTCTATGGAGCACTTTGAAAAATGGGCCCAACGTATTGGTGCTCCCTGGCCTGCCATATGGGTACATCTGCTTGATGTCATGGCAAAAGCGCGTGATATCTGGCCGAATTTGCTTGATAAGCTGCCTATGGAAGCGAAGCATAAGATCATTTTGCAGTCACACTGGAAAAAATTGCACCCGGATTTTAGGTTAAATTTTTGACATCCACTCCCATCTTCAGGCGGGAGATTCCTACTAAGTCAGAGCTCAAGTACTCAGACCTCTTCTGTAGGTTCCTGCTGCTGGCGACCTGACTGCATCACTCACTTCACAGGCTAGCCGGGCGTGTCCTGCCCTTAGTATGTTTATCGTTCCGACTATATCAGCGTCTTCCTCGAAACCATATTCCACACACTCGAATCTCGCCTGCGTCTTCCGATTGTCCGCTGAAACATGTCCGCAGCACGGGCAGGTACGGTTCGTGTTTTTCGGCGGTACTGCAATCAGTATCCCGCCACGCCATGCCAGCTTGTATTCCAGTTGCCATCTGAACTCGTACCATCCCTGATCCAGGATGGATTTGTTCAGTCCTGACTTGGCTCTGACGTTTCTTCCCGGTGATTTCCTTGTTCCTGATGCCGACTTCGACATGTTTTTGACCTGCAAGTCTTCAATACACACCATCGCGTGGTTTTGGCTGATCGTGGTCTTGTACAGAAAATCGCGGCGGGCATTGCCAATACGGGAATGGATACGCTGGACGCGGGCTTTTGCTTTCTTCCAGTTGCTGCTGAATTTTGTTTTCCGGTTAATGCCCGCTGTGTCTTATGTAGAGCATCTTCATGTCGTTTGAAACTGTTTAACGGTTCGTAGTATGTCCCGTCACTCAGCGTGGCAAAGCGGATGATGCCCATGTTGATACCGACTGCTCCCTGCACTGTCGGCAGTGGTTCAGCTATTTCCTGTTCTGTCTGAATAGAAACATACCATTTACCTACTCGCTGGCTGACAGTGACATTCTTGATCTTGCCGTTAATGTCCCGGCTTTTCCGGTAGTGTATCCAGCCCAGTTTCGGCAGGTATATCCGACTGCTGTTCTCTTCCAGCCTGATTCCGTGCGGGTAGCGGAATGCATCATGTTGCCCCTGCTTTTTTCAATCGGGGAAAGTCTGCTCTTTTTTCCTGTACGCCGATTCCAGGTCTTTCAGGTTCTGCTGAATTATGTGGCTATGGCAGTCTTCAATCACTCAAATTCATGTTTCCATTCCGGTAACAGATTGGCCAAACGGGTGTAACTGAATTTGACGGTGTTGTCCGATTCATATTGCGCCTTCTGATAGGCCAATGCACGATTGAATATGAAACGGGCATAACCGCAAAACTGTTTCATTTTGCGGATATGTTCGCCTTTTGGCATCAGCTTGTATCGGAAGGCTTTTCTGATTTGCATGGCATCCCTGATATCGTTCTCCTTCTGATTCTATGAACCTGAAACCATGCAAGTCTTTTCTCTTCTGGACAGCTTTGCAATCCAATCTTCCAAAAACATTCTCATTACTGTTGAAGCTTGTGTTAAACGTCTCTCAGGCGGCAGAGCATGCCGTGTCAGCCTGTGGAGAGATCGTGAGACCTGGGAGAATATGAGGTTGGTTCGATACCGTAAAATTCTCCACTGTGGATATTTGCGGCGAAAACCAAGTCTTTTCCTCTGGGCAGTCTCGTTGAAGCAGGTTCCACCGAGGAGACCGAAACGCTTGCGTTCCGGCTCGGCAGGAATCTTCCACCTGCTGGCGGATAAGGATATCAATGCCTGATCTGCTCCAGATATTCAGCATGGCTGGCGAGTATCGGATCGTCCGGGAGCGGGAAGGGCAATTTGTCGATGACGATCTGGGTACAGTAATGACCCGGCAAGTCGATTCCTTCGGACAGACTGTTCAACCCAAACAGGACGCTGCGTTTTCCGGCATCGATCCGCTGCTTGTGCTGCACAATCATGGCAGCTGGCGACTGTCCCGTTCTCTGTATGGTGACGACTTCCTGTTCAGCCTCCGTAAGCATTCCGTACACATCTTCCATTTTCTGCCGATTCGTTAAATAGACCAGCGTTGCCCGCAGATCGCTCTCGAATACAAACGATCTCAGGTAATAGACCACCATGATGGCGTGCTGTTCACTGTTAGGATCAAGGTTGTGTTTCGGGATACACATGGATAAGCGCGAGAAGTCCAACGGTGACGTCAGTTTCTTCGTGATGGTTTCGTCCGGCAGGCCAAGCCGCTATGCTGTTGAAATCGTCGATCGATGCCAGTGTGGCGGATGTCAGGACATACCCCTTGAAATTGTTCCAAAGCATCCGTCTGGCGATTTCAGCCGGATCGAATGGCGCAACATGAATGACATAAAAGCCGTCTTTCCGGTCAACCCACTTCGCGTCAGTCTGGTTGTCCTGCGCAAAGCGGGCCAATACATCAGCCTTCTCCCGCAAGCTGGAGGAAAGCATTCGTGCGGTACCAAAAAGTGCGATGGTCGAAGCTCACTGTGTGGATAGATCGCGTGCCATTCAGTCGTCAATGATTTTCTGGACCCGTTCAGACAGCCATGTATATTCTTTGGCACAATCCTCGGTTATACCCAACGTGATATTTCCAGCCTGTATTTGTATTGAGTTATTTCCTGCTTTTTGGATTTCCATGATGATTGATATTTCCTATCTGGATCTGGCTGGCATGATCGCCTGATTTCTGGATCTGAAAAACATTCTTTTTAACACTAATTTTATATCCTATGGCACCACCGCCTAGAAGACCAACAATGAGAGAAACAATCTCTCCAATATGATTGGTGATCAAGTTCATGGTAAAAATCAATTATTTGATTGCAGTCGCGCTTTCAAGGCTTCCTGTAAAACCTGAGAAAAGTTAATATTGTGTTCCACTGCAACTGCATTCAGCCATGCCGGAAGCATGACGGTACGGCTTACCGATCGGTTCATTTGTGCCTGATGGATAGACGGCATATAGACGTTGATGAGCACCGCTCTTTGATTACCAGCAACTTGCACCGCATTTACGGCTGACGGTTCCGGAATCGGTTCCTTATCTTCTTCCAGTCCATATAAGGCACGACCGAGTAGTTCTTTGACCGACAGGAGCGCATCCGTTTCATCTTCCCCACTTGTCGCAACATCCAGATCAGGGAAGAGAACGGAAATTTCCTTGTCATCCTCATACGTGAAGATAGCCGGATAAAAATAACGTTCGGTTTTTTTCTTAAAACCTCCTCAAGGTTATCGGAATTTCAACCCGGTTTGAATTGGCAATGACTACCTATTGTATTGACCTTGTACCAACCGTCAGCGATCAGCATCCTGATAACTTTTTGGGCGAATAACTTTTCATGACATCCTTACACATATAAAAATATGTGACGCTTCCATGGATTGAAACATACAACCCTAATAATAAGGGTTTACCTTAGCATACTGAATAAAATGCTCAAAGAACGGGCAATCTGTTGAATCGCGCATATATAAAAGGCCGGAAGACATTTTCCACAAAGTTATTCACAGTCTGTTGTGGACAATGAAAAAGTCAATAGAAGGACGGAAAAAATATTGAAAAATCCCGACAGGGAGCGGCTTGACAGAAAAAACACGATAAGCTAAATGTGGGCGAGAGTGTTCAAAAAATAATCAGCGCACATAATGTACTGAATTTAAAAGATAAAATTATGTTGTGCTATGACTTGTCCACAGAAAATGTGAAGAAGATCGGTATAGTGAGCCAGTGAAAAAGAATATATCACCCTGTCGTGACACTGTCATAAATCCATGAAATATCATGTGATTACAAGATGACAGGTGGAAGTTTTCCACTGATCGCAGAAGATTTGTGAATAAGCTGGAAGGATGGAGCTGGGCAGCTGATGGGGAAAGGAAGAAGGTGTTTGTTGGATTGGGACAGCAGGAAAAGTGATCTCGGCATAAGCTGACCGAAGTTTCCTTGTGATGTATGATCTCTTCGTGGTGCCAAGTTGCGCCCAAAAAACAGATACTTGGATCAAGACCTCTTTCATATGAAGCGAGGTCTTTTTTTATGGAGAAACGATATGACAAAACTGCCTGACAAGAATTTACTGGATGGAACCAAAAAACCGGAAACGACCACCGGAGAATTCCGGCTTGCCATGGGTAATATCCGGCAATTTCTCTTTGAACTTTTCGGTGACGAGAGTTCGGACAAGGAAACGGCCAGACAAACGCTGGGGATCGATATCGGTCAGCTGAAAGAGGGAATTGCATCCAAGGCAGACAGACAGACTGTCGAAATGGCGCTGGAAGAAAAAGCAGACAAAAAGGATCTTTCACTGGTAGCGACCACCGGAGACTATAACCATCTGGTGAACAAACCGGAAAAATCGGATACGTTGGAAGGATACGGCATCATTGCCGATACGACTCCGACAGTCGGAAGTACACGTCCGGTAACCAGTGAAGGGATCAAAGATTTTGTTGAAAACAGAATAAGCGGAATACAACACGGGATGCGTAGTTTTTACCAATCCGGAACTTTTGTGGTGCCGGAAGGCGTGACAAGCCTGAAAGTGTGGTGTATCGGTGGCGGAGGTGGGGGCAACTTCAACAACGGAGATCCGGGTAATGGAGGGAACACGACATTCGGTGATTATATAACCGCCTATGGGGGACAAGGCGGGCACTGGGGAGCGAATGGTACTGGGGGGACCGCAGGGATTTGTTCGCAAAACAGCTATGTCACCCGGGCAGGTTCGGGCGGAAATGTCCGGACGTCCTATATATGGGGACCGTCCTGGATTGCAACAACTGATGGACAGGGACAGGAAGGAAGCCATTATTCAGGAGGGAGCGGCAGCTCTGTTTTCGCCATTTTGAAGGTGACTCCGGGCGAGGGGATTCAGGTTAACGTAGGGGCTGGCGGTTGGAGCAGCAGTGGCGGCGGCAGTGCCGGCCTCTGTTACGTCGAGTGGTGAACCGGAAGACGCAGACGGTGTGTTTTCCGGTTTTCGGGAGTGTCTTCTACCCGGAGATGACGGCCAGTCGTGAAATACTGGATATACCCCGAATGGAGCCAGCTTGTGGTATGCCGATCGATAACGAATGACGGGGACGATTGTTTTTAAAGATAACGGCAGAGCCTTTTTCATCGACCGGTTTGGCGATGCGCGAAAAGTTCTGATCATTAAATCAAAATGTAGGACGAATTAAACCTATTTTGGCTTTATATACGAAAATCGGTATTAAATTCTTAGCCGGCCTGTATGACAAGTCGTAAAATAATGCCCTCAAAATCACTGCGCACATATCAGGAAAGCGCATCAGGAAAAACCGCACCTGCTACTGTCAGGACTATATTTGATACTGATGAATTGTATGAAAACAATCGTAGATATACGAGAAAACGTCATTTATATCGGTGACGAAAACGGAGGACTTCAGGAAGTCAGACGGGAAGACTGTCTGTTTGAGCCTGCAATCGGTGATGTCGTCAACATTTTTTCAAATGATACGAAAACCATTGTGCAAAAAATTGAGGCGTCAAAAGTACAAACCGATACGACCAGCGATAAAGTTCATATTCATATTGTGAATAAAAATGAAAGTCCGTCTTATCAGGATTTGGCATCGCGACAGGGTGGACGGGTTGTCAATAAGGTGATTTATTGTGTGCTTGCCTTTTTGTTGGGAGGATTGGGTATACACAAGTTCTATGCCGGAAAAATAGGTTCGGGTATTCTTTACTTGATATTTTGCTGGACATTTATTCCCGGATTCATCGCACTGATTGAGTTCGTTATCGCTTTGTGCAAACCGAGTGATTCACAAGGCAACATTGTTGTGTATTATGGATGAGCGGTTTTCCCGGATTTCACCAGGAAAATCACCCGTTATCAGAAAACGCGGATCAAAGTACAACTCTTTCCGTCGCCTTGCGCATAGCTTCCTCGCCACGCCGGTCATACAGGGAAGTCGTGGCGATATTGGCATGTCCCATCAGATTCTTGACCACTACCAAATCGACACCTCGATCGAGAAGGCGAGTGGCGAAAGTGCGGTGCAAATCATGTGTCGTAATATCCGTCAGACTGCCGGCGTGTTCCGCACCTGCCATGGCCGCCCGCTTGTATGTATTCACGATCTTCCAGATCGATCGGAGATTCATCGGCTTGCTGACCACCAGATAACGACCGCCACGTGTCCAGCGCCCGAACAGAAAACCCGTACTGCCGTCCCCGGCATTGCCACGCTTGTACCGGTTCTTCCGGTTCCATTCGTCAATCACCGATTGTCGCACCTGCATCCAGGAATACACGGCATCACAAACTTCACCGGGCATGAACACAAACCGTTCCTTGTTTCCCTTGCCGATCAGCCGGATTTTCTTCTCGTACAGAGAAACGTTCTGCAATTCGATATTGGCGACTTCGGCACGGCACAACCCGCAGCCCAGAAGCAGAGCGAGTACCGCATAATCCCGAAGCAAATCCCCCGTCGCCCCCTGACAGGCATTCAGTAATTCACGTGATTCACGTCGGGACAGGCTCCGACCGGCTGTCGGAGAACCTGCAAGGACTTGATCGCCTTGATCCGCATAAGGTCATGATCGCTCATTTGACCGAGATTCCACGCCGTCTGCGTGACACCTTTTAACGCACAAAGACAGGTATTGATCAATTGCGCCTGAAGACCATCATTCTTCTGCCGATGACAGTCCTTCTTTTTCTGTTTGAGATGGTTGATGAAATTGACCACATGCTCGTAACGCATCATGTGCCAGTCACATGACGACAAATCCCGGTAATGGAAATGCCTGGCGAAAAGATTGAGCTTCGAAGAAATGGTGGATACCGACATTTTGGAGCCGAGCGTTTTCAGGTATTCCTCGGCGGCATTTTTCGTGCTGACGTGTTCGGAAGCCGGCGAACGTTCCGACAGGGACGTTCCGCCGTTCCATGAAGTGTCATCCAGTGTGATCAATCTGTCCATACGGTCAATCGGGTGCTTCTACTACATCCTATAACTGTTAATCCATAACCCAGACAGGATCCTGACCGGTCGGGAAAACCGGGTAATGCACCGTCTTGATCAGGCCGTTTTGGCAAATCAGCATCAGCCTTTTCAGCAACGTCATGCCCGCCACCTTGAAAGTGGGCAGATCCAGGGCATTCGCCAGCTTCATTTCATGGTCACTCGATACGGCGAAATGCAGATGCAACCGTCCGGCCATTTCCTTTTGGTAATCCCGTGTCTGGTTGCTCGGACTGACGCCGCCCCCGGCTGTTGCAGTTCACGGCAATGATCCCGGAACGAACAGCTTTGTGACTATAACCCCGTGCTCCGGGAATGGCATTCCATCCTTCGGGCAACAGTACAGCAGGGCGTCCGGTCATGGGATAACAGTAAATCACCGGCCAGTTTTGAATGCCGGACAAGTCAAGAACACCTCCCCGGGTCGATTCCAGTACCAGAGACGGCAGTTTCATTCCCTTCAAATGACTGGCGGCGCCGTTGTCCTGCGGAACCGGCAAATCGTTAGACGGATTCATCAGATCTGTCGGAACGGATATATCATACAGCCAGAACAATATCGTTTTGTTCCGTTTCACTGTCAAACCGGCATCAATTCGCTTCGTACCATCTGCCGGACGAGACGTGTAAAACGGCATGCATTTTTTCAGTTGACGCGTGCGGTATGGGTCAAAAGAACGTATGGTGTTGTTATTTTGCCAAAAAAATTATATCGGCGATGCTAGAATGAAAAAAATCCGTTGACAATTCAGAAAAACAGGAAGGAGAGGGTGTGCTGATCGATTTGCTCAAAAAACTGGCGGCCTTCGTTTCTCTTCTTCTGTTTTCCGCCTTTTCGTGGGCGATGAGTTTCGAGTCGGATATCGAATTTTCCTTCGATAACGAGCGTTACTGGGGACGGTTCCGGTACGATGGCGACAAGGTCCGCATGGATGTCAAAGACCTCCACGGCAATGAGGAAACCGTCATCATGCGCGAGGACACGAATATCTGCTGGTTCGTCAACCGGAACATGACCTATAGCGAAGTGGCCATGAAATTCGGTATTGCCGCCAGCACCGGCATCATCGGCGATCATATTGATCCCGGAAAAGTCCGGCGCCAGCTGCTTGGCATGGAAATGCTGAACGGCCGGGCCGTCAACAAATACCGTGTCATCATCGATTCCTGTGGCAAGCCGGTCGAATTCATCGAATGGCAGTGCCCCGGCCGGCCAGTCCCGTTACGAGTCGCCAGTCCCGAAGGCAACAGCGTCATCGAATACCGGAATGTCCTGTTCAGGGCTCAGGAATATTTTCGTTTCCAGTTGCCCGAAGGCCTGAAAAAAGTCAGGTTCGACATGCCCGGCAAAAAAAGCGGGCAGGCCTGAAATACCCGGTGTCTGTCGCCAGCCGGTACAGGCTGTCATGCTGTCTGCCGTCTCCTTGCACCGTATGGCATGAAAAAAGAGAGCGTTTCATTCAGGCCGCCAGAACGGGCATTGACTGCCGTTCGCGTTTTTCCTGGGCAAAACGCCAGGCAACGATATCCGCGATGGATACGACGGGAAAACCGTGCCGTCGTGAAAAGACCTCGATCTCGGGCATTCTTGCCATCGTACCATCCTCGTTCGTCAGTTCGCACAACACGGCAAAAGGTGGAAGATTTGCCAGCTTGACCAGATCGACACTCCCTTCCGTATGACCCTGCCGGGCGAAAACACCGTTTTCCCGTGCGACAAGAGGAAAAACATGCCCGGGCCGATTCAGATCGGCCGGTATCGCCCACGGAGAAATGGCGGCCCGGATAGTCGTCATCCGGTCAGCGGCCGAAACACCGGTCGTCACCCCGTCGGCTGCC
Source organism: Oxalobacter aliiformigenes (assembly GCF_027116575.1). Taxonomy (GTDB): domain Bacteria; phylum Pseudomonadota; class Gammaproteobacteria; order Burkholderiales; family Burkholderiaceae_D; genus Oxalobacter; species Oxalobacter aliiformigenes. The sequence goes on from NZ_CP098252.1 coordinate 1,278,038, forward strand.
TCGATCGAAACCGTAAACGCCGTCTGGTACCGGCTGGTGTTTTCCGCGACCATCGGCGCCAGCGCCAGACGGTCGGCCGCGTCCTGTTCCATGCACAGGCAGACGATACCGCTGCATTCCCTGATCATCAATGCCATCTGGCTTACCGTCATCCTTGCGGCGCAAAAAACCAGATCGCCTTCGTTTTCCCGGTTTTCGTCATCGACCAGCAAAACCCCTTTTCCGTTGGCAAGGGCGGCGAACGCTTCGGCCATGCGGCGTTCATAACCCATTGCCGTTTCGTTTTCATGTTTGTCCGTCATTTCTTCTCCTCCATGAAAAACCTTTACTATAGGGTGAAGCACCCGAACCGGGTGATTGGTGATTTGCCTTGTCTGATACGTGATTTGCCATTGCGTGAGCCATCGACGATTTTGCAAGGAGATCGGACAGACCGGGACGAAAAATCGAATTGTAAGAAAATGAAAAAAATCCGGTTCCGTTGTCCGGATACCGTTATGATGAATGTGGAAATGGTTCATGAAAACGGAAATTAGTATCACCGGATATTCCTTTTCACCAGTTTCCTCTCTGCTCCCTGAGCCTCCGGAAATGTACTGCATTTACACTTCATTTTCGGAGGTTTTTTTTTCGTTTTCCGAACGTGAAAGCTCGCTGGCGACTGTTTCACCGGTCTTGTCGGCAAAATCTTCCAGCAATGTGACCAGTATTTGCGAAAACTGCTGTGCCGAAATCGTGATTCCTGTGGAGGCGACCATTTGCCAGGCTGTCTCCGCTGCGCGCCGGATATCGCCAATCCCGGGAATCGCCGGGCTTTTGCGGTAACCGTTCAGAATGTATTCCACATCGAACTGATGATGGTACAGGGCAGCCAGAAAGACAGCGGTCGGCGAACGTTTTCCTGTTTCATAACTGAACAGGGTTTTGCGGGAAATGCCCATAAGTTCGCAAAGACGTGCCTGCGATAGTCTGAGCCGCTTTCTTTCTTCTTTCAGACGTTCACCGATTTGCATACAAATTTACTCAATTTTGATTTGACAATGAGTAAATAATTACTCAAAATAAACTCGTCCGTAACATCGTCCAGTAATGAAATATTACGAAAAGTTAACTATGACAGGCGAAGAAGTAAAGCGCAAGTTGAGAGAGCAGGGGATAACCCTCAAGGAATGGGCCAATGCCAGAGGTTATCCGTATTATCTGGTATCGAGAGTTATTTGCGGAACCATCAAGGGCAATTTCGGACTCTCGCACCAGGTTGCTGTCGAACTGGGAATGAAGCCCGCCTCCGGAACCGTACCAGAAGAATCCGGTCCGACTGTCCGGAGATAGCGACAGGAACATGGCATCCTTTTTATGCAGAAACCGGAAACCGTCTGTTGCCGGAACAGGTCGGGAAACCATTGGCCGGAAGAACGCGTCCGGAAAAGTCAAGTCATGAATATATTGAAAATCAGATCTGTCACTGTCGGGGATGGGCTGGAAGGTATACCAGGATACGTTTCGCATGTTTTTTGTCCTGACCTGACCGAATCTCGCTACTCTGATTTGCACAGGTTGTCACGATGAACGAAACCTACTGGGGAAGCGTCCGTTTTTTCAGGCATCTGTATACAACGGTCTTTGTCGTTATCCTGTTTCTTCCCGTACTGGCGGTCATCTGGTTCTGGCAGGTCAGTATTGCGGCACCGCGCAGTACGGTCCAGATTGAAAAGGACCGGAAATTCCAGGTTGCCATGGAACGGACGGCGACGGATGCCTTCCCGTATCAGAAAAAATATCCTGGCCTGTTTGCAGGGTTGCCGGCGAAAAGAACGGTTGCGGCCAACACGGTTTATCTTACTTTCGACGACGGGCCGTCGCCATTGACGGAAAAAATACTGGATGTCCTGAAACATTACCGTATCAAAGCCACATTCTTCGTCGTCGGCAGATGTCTGGAATCCGCCGCCGGACAGGAAACCGCCAGACGCATTCTGAGGGAAGGACACAGTATCGGCATGCACAGCGATACCCATCATTACCGGAAAATCTACGCTTCAGTCGATAACTGGCTGGATGATTTCGCCGCTGTCGAAAAAAAACTGGCCGATATCACCGGCGTCAGGCCGACCATATTCCGTTTTCCGGGAGGCAGCATCAACGTTTACAACGCTCATCTCTATCAGGAGCTGATTGCCGAAATGACACGTCGCGGATATGTCTATTTCGACTGGAACATATCGAATGGCGATGCGCTCGGCTTGTCTGCCAGGGCGGAAACTCTTGTCGCCAACGTCGTTTCCCGGCAACCGGACAACAGCCGGACAGTGGTGCTGATGCACGACAGCGCCGGCAAAACCGAGACATTGAAGGCATTGCCGAGAATCATCGAACACTATCGGACACAGGGTTTGTCGTTCGGCAGGCTCTCGAACGACGTCTGGCCGGTCACTTTTGGTTACCGAAGCTAACAAATGAGGAACAGGATGGAAGACAGAAAATCGAATGCACGGATCGCATGGGATGAATTCATCGGGAAATTCAATCTCTGCAAGGAAAACGAGCCGGAATACATCCCTTTGCTTCAGACCGTGCCCGGTACGACGGAATCCGTTGTTGGTAGCCTGCCGCTGCCGGAAAAAACGGTACGGGAAAGCGACGACGACCGGAAAAACACTTCCAGCGAGGCAGCTGCGGTGTCGTCCAGAACGACCGTCATCGGTGAAAATGTCGAGATCAGTGGAAACTGCAAAATCGATGGTGATATCGAAGTCTATGGCATCATCAACGGCGATGTCAGTGCAGGCGGGAAAATCAGTGTATTCGGAAAAATCACCGGAAATCTGTGTGGCGCCAGCATATTCCTCAGTGCAGCCGATGTGAAAGGAAGCGTCATGACAGAAGGTACCATTGAACTGGACGGTGCATCGAACCTCAGTGAAGGCAAGATCGTCGCCAGAAACATCATATCCAACGGCAGTACCAACTGCGACATGGAAATATCGGGAATCGCCCGTTTCCATTCATCGGCTCATGTAACGGGAAATATCCGTACCGTCCGCATCAGTATCGATGAAGGTGCGGTCATCAAGGGTTCCATCATCAGTGAATGAAGCCCGGAAAAGCAGCTGCAAAAACCCTTTCACTGAGGACACGATACTGACGGGACAGGATATTCCGGAATGTCCGTTCCGTCCTTCAATGGAAACCGTCGTTTCCATAAAGGCTGGAAATTTCCGACTGTTCCCGTATTTCATGGGGCAGGATGCCGTACTGTACCGGCAGCTTCGGCGATCCTCCTCTCCAGGCCGGTCGCGAAAAAACGCACACGGTGCGGCGCATAACGACAGCGCCGGATAAAGACCTGTCGGAGCGGCCCATTTTCCCTGTCTGGTGTATCATCAAGACTTGCCGGAACATGAAATATCCTTTCCATGAAAGTCGTCCAACGGAAAATCATCCACGATATCGGCCAGTCTCTGTCGCTCGCCCGTTTCCCGCATCTGTCGTATCCGGTGCATCGACACGACGAATACGAACTCGTCATCATGACTTCAGGCACCGGCAGGGAATACATCGGTCAGGCCGTGGCGGACTACCGGGCAGGAGACATGACCCTGATCGGCCGCGACATTCCCCATCTGCATCTGTGCGATACCATGACCGGCCGGAAAACCGGGAAAGGGAGTACCTGTGAAATCCTGTATTTTTCCGCGAATCTCTTTCCCGAAAACATGTCCGGCATTCCCGAGTATGCCGTCGTTGCCGCCCTGCTGGAAAAAAGCGCCGGTGGCATCCGTTACAGCGATACGGCGTTGACACGCGACATCCGCCGACGGGTGAAAAAACTCGACCGTGCCGAAGGCATCGTCCGGATCCAGTGGCTGTTTTCCATCCTCGACAGACTTGGCCATGCAAGAGAAACGTCTGTAATCGCGCCTTTGCCTGTCGGAAATGGCGTTTCCCGGGAACACCGGACAACCCTGGACAAGATAGGGCATTACCTGACGGAACATTTCCGCGACACTCTGACACTGGAACGGCTTGCCCGCGAGATCGGTATGAACCCGAGCGCCCTGTGCCGCCATTTCCGACGGCGGACCGGAAAAACTCTTTTCGCCGTACTGAACGAAATCCGTATCAGCCATGCCTGTCGCCTGCTGCGGGACACGCAACAGGCCATCTCTGCCATCGCCTGGGAATCGGGATTTGCCAACCTGTCCCATTTCAACCGCCAGTTCAAGTCGCTGACTGGCCAGACGCCGGGAGAATACCGGAAAAATATCCGGAGTAAGGTGGAATAGAAAAAACTTCAAAAGCAATGACCAATCCACAGTGCTGGACAAACAGCAGGAGAACTTCGACAGTGCCTCTCTCCTGTTCCGCCTGTTCAACGGGTATTCCGGAAAGGAAAGGCGCATGGCAGCTGGCGAAAGACCGGTTCTGCGCCTTGAAAAACGGAATGAGATATACCAAAAGCTTTGGGCAAGGGGTGGATGATCCGTCTCATACAGATGCCGAGAAGGACTTTTTTGAAATTTTTTCCTTTTCTATATACATAAAGAAGATAACATGTTATTGTTGAATCCGGTTACAAGCGATTCGCTAAAGCCTTTTAAGTCGCTTTTTTGATTGAAGAGCGTGGATTGAAATATGTATATAGAAACGAACGATGCGGGACAAATCCCGCATCGTCATTAACTGACAAGGAGATTTTTATGCTTACGGTGTCCATCTCAAAGTCGAGGGTGATTACGCTTCACTCGCCCGAAAACCAAAGCGAAGCGCAGTTTCTGCAATGTCCTGATGTCTTCTGTTGCCCGATACATTCACGAAGTCCTTCATTTCGGAAGTGAACCCTGAAAGTCGGGCAGAAAACTGGCGAAAGAGGGACATACTGTTATGAACAAATACGAGATTGACTGCATATCCGAACTCATCAAACAAATCCAGAGTAAAGAGAGCAGGAAAACGGCAGGCAAACGTTTTGGAGCAGATACAAGCTGCCTGTGCAAAAGATTCGGAATGTATGAGTGCCGCGGACCGGAAAGGTGGCGGCACCGGCGTGGAAGTTATCCTATTGAATTCAAGGTATTGGTAATCCTATGCAAAAAAAGGTATTCCCTTTCGGCACGTGAAACAGCCGCCCTCTTCAACATTCCCTCCCCAACGACTGTTCAGGCATGGGAAAAGCGATATGACGAAGGCGGCATTCAAGGCCTGGCAGACCAACGGAGACGAAAAACAAGCCTGTCAAAGGACACACAATCGATGTCTGCCAAGCCTCTTGAAAAGATGAGCCAGAAAGAGTTACAGGCAGAGTTACGCCGTCTTCGAGCCGAGAACGCTTCTCTAAAAAAAGGCGAGCGCCTTGAAGAGGCAAAAGAAAGCATCAACGTTAAAGCCGAAGCGAGAATTGTCTGCGAATTAGCTCTCCTGTCCCTTTTCCATTTTATGAAAAACAGCGTGAGTAACCCGCTGCCTTTTACCGTCACGACAAGGGGGCACGGCATTCGGACAAACGCGCCTGCACCCAAAAAAAGATAAAAGCCTTTTTTGCAGGATACAAAAGAAAGTATCTTATCGTCGAATCGTCCGGAATTTCGCCCGCCAGAGGCTCTGCGCAATCTGAAACCATTTGCAGGCTAAGGAAATAGTTAACGCTGTCCTCCAGAGATTCAGGTAAAGAGCTATCCTTCCTGCACAGGGTATCGGGTAAAGCCGCCGACATCCAGCAGAGACAATTCCCTGCCTGAAAACTTCACAGGAAGGGGAAAAGCAGTGTAACCGGATTCACGGTTAGGCAGAAAAGGCGCCGGAAATTCCGGAAAAAGGCGCTTGCCGGATATATGAGCGCGCCATACCGCTGTTTCACTTTCAAATTATTTCGGGAACCGGAAAAACCGTTTTTTAAAAAGCAAAAACAGGGAAGGGATTCTTGCCGAAGGAAAGGTAACCTCGTTCAACTCCTTGTGTCCGTCTCCGGGTTCTCCAATACAGGTGAATGTGAACCGGAAGAGACGAAACAGACAAAAGGGAACGAGTACTATGTTCAAGTCATGCTTTTCATGAATAAAGAACATCCGTGACCGGCCATAAAAATAGGGCAAACGTTTATGAAACCGGTAAAGAAAAAGACAGGCATTTCCTTACGAAAACAAAAATTATATTACTTGTGCACTTTTCGGGAAATAATGAAATTCAACATTTACTCATAAGCAACGGCGCCATTTTCATTAGTCGGAAAAGCGGCACGCAATCCGGCATCGGCTGGTAAACTCGTTTGCAAATAGCAGAGTCTGTTTTCGTTCGGTTTGTCATTTTGGTTTTTAAACACACAGGAAAACCGGAATGATGAAACGCCGAAACCGGTATAGGCTGAATAAAACTTTATGGGAGAAAAACAGTTGGGCAACAAGGCAGTGGCTCACATTCGCAAGGCTGACGGGAAAAAACAGACACTGGAAGAACATCTACTGTCTGTCTCCGGACTGGCCGGGACATTTGCGCAGAAAATAGGCCTTTCGCAAAGTGGGAAACTGGCAGGCGGCAGTCACGATTTCGGAAAGTATGCGGAAATTTTCCGGCAATACATCTTTTCTGCAAATGGCGCTATCGATCCGGACAGCGACGAATACATCGATCCCGTTTCGCACAAGGGAAAAATAGATCATTCCACAGCGGGCGCCCGATATGTCTGGAATCGGCTGAAACATAACGATTATCCTCTTTATGCCCAGATGATGTTTTTGAGCGTGTGTTCGCACCATAGCGGATTGATCGATTGCCTTTTGCCGGACGGCACAAACAGTTTTGACAACAGACTCAACAAAAAAGAAAAAGACATCCATCTGGCCGAATGCGAATCAAAAGCCGATCCAGCCGTGAAAGAGATGCTGGAGAGCCTGTCGAAAGAAAAAATCCTGATGGAATGGTATCTGAAATGCCGGAGCATAGAGCGGAGGGAAAAGAAGTTTTCTGCCTTTGCGCAAAATCCGGCAGCTTTTTCAGAGGAAAACGCCGTTTTTTTCAAAAAAGGCTTGCTGTTGCGCTGTTTTTTGAGCTGCCTTCTGGACGCCGACCGTATCGACAGCGCCTGTTTCGAGGACGAACAATACGCGGCCTTGCGCAAGCGGCTGGGCAATCCCGACTGGCCCAAACTGGCTGGCCGCCTCGAAACGGCGCTGTCCGCCTTTTCAAAGGACAGCGCGATTGGCCGCCTCCGGCGCGATATCGCCGACGCCTGTTATGCCCGGTCCCATTCGGCTCGCGGCATCTATACCCTGACCGTTCCGACCGGTGGCGGGAAAACGCTCTCAAGTCTCCGTTTCGCAATAAATCACGTCATGGAGCACCAGCTGGACCGTATCGTTTACATCATTCCCTATACCTCCATCATCGAACAGAACGTCAAAGTCGTCCGCGACATTCTGGAAAAGGACGAAGAGCCCGGAACCATCGTACTGGAACACCATTCGAATATCGAGCCCGTGCGGGAAACATGGCAGGGAAAACTTTTATCGTCCAACTGGGAAACGCCGGTGGTCTTCACTACCATGGTGCAGTTTCTGGAAACCCTGTTCGGCTCCGGGACAGCTTCTGCAAGACGCATGCACAATCTGGCCAATGCCGTCCTCGTTTTCGATGAAATCCAGACGTTGCCGATCCGCTGTGTCCATTTGTTTTGCCATGCCCTGAATTTTCTGGTCGAAGAGTGCGGCAGTAGTGCCGTTTTGTGCACGGCAACGCAACCTTTGCTGGGAAACGTGCCGAATCCGGAAAAAGGACAGTTGCGTCTGGCTGACGATCCCGAACTGATGCCCGATCTGGCAAAATTGTTCCGGCAATTGCGGCGCGTCCGTTTTGTGGATCATACAAAGTCTCCGATGAACCTGGAGCAAGTCGGCGATGTTGCCCTGTCGGAACAGCGGGAAAAAGGCAATTGCCTGATGATCGTCAATACCAAAAGCTGGGCGGTTGGGCTGTATCGGTATTGCAGCGAAAAAAAGACGAAGAACGTGTTTCACCTCAGCACGTCAATGTGCGCAGCCCACCGGACGGCCATTCTTGAAGAAGTCCGTTCGCTGCTTGCGAAAAAAGAACCCGTCTTGCTGGTCAGCACGCAATTGATCGAATGTGGCGTCGATATCAGTTTCCAAAGCGTAATCCGGCTGGCTGCGGGGCTCGATTCCATATTGCAGGCGGCCGGCCGCTGCAACCGCAACATGGAAAGCGACTACGGTACCGTCCATATCGTGCGAATCGTCGATGGCCTTGAAAACATCCGGCGGCTGGACGATATCCGTGAAGGACGGAATGTCTTTCTGAGAGTGATGGATGAATACCGGGAACGTATCCAGAACGGAATGGGCGACCTCTCCGATCCCGACATCATCGAACGTTATTTTTCCTACTATTTTTATCAGAGGCAGGGCAGAATGGCCTATCCCTGCGATTTATCGGGCAAAAAAGACACTTTACTGAACCTTTTGGGAAGCAATCACAATAACGTTGGCGGTAGCCCAAAAGGTATGCTTCGCCAGTCCTTTGCCACAGCGGCAAAACAGTTTGCCGCTATCGAGGCCGAAACACAGGGCATTCTGGTTCCGTACGGCGAAGGCAAGGACATCATTGCGCAACTGTGTTCGTTGCCTTCCAGCGATATGGCCGCCCAATCCCTGAAAAGACAATTGTTGAAAAAAGCCCAGCGCTATTCCGTCAATCTTTATCCGGACGCCCTTCAAAAACTGGGCAATGCCGTCAGGCGCATGGAAGAAACCGGCATCCTGTACCTGCTCGAATCGCATTACGATGACGAAACGGGCGTCACAGCCGAAGCGACCGGGAAAATGGATTTCCTGCATTATTGAAAGGTCATTATGGCAAAAAACAGCATTACCTTTCTGGTTCACGGGCGTTATGCCCTTTTTACCGACCCCATCACCCATCTGGGCGGGGAAAAATGTTCCTATCACATACCGACTTACGAAGCGCTGAAAGGAATCGCCAAATCGATATACTGGAAACCTACGATAGTCTGGCGTATCAAAAGGGTACGGATCATGAATCCGTTCAGGACGCAGACCAAAGGCATGAAGCCGATCGCCTATGAAAAAGCGGGCAATACCCTGTCCATCTACACCTATATGGCCAATGTAGCCTATCAGGTCGAAGCCTGTTTCGACTGGAATCTTCACCGGCCGGAACTCGCGCACGACCGCATTGACGGGAAACATTACGAGATCGCCAAAAGGATGCTTGCCAGAGGCGGCCGCCAGGACATATTTCTGGGAACGCGCGACTGTCAGGGCTATGTCGAGCCATGCCGGTTCGGTGAGGGTGAGGGGGCTTACGACGATCTGGATGAACTGGGATTCGGATTGATGTTCCACGGTTTCGACTATCCCGACGAAACCGGGGAAAACATGCTGAAAGCGCGCTTCTGGCGACCCGCCATGAAAAACGGCATTATCGAATTTATCCGTCCTGAGGAATGTGAAATCGTCAAACCAATCCGTTCGATGAAACCGAAAGCATTCGTACAGGATGATAATTTCAGCGGACTGAAAGAGGAGGGATTGTTATGACATGGTTCCAGCGACTCTATGAAACTTATGAAAATGTGCTCGACAATCCTCTTTTTGCCGATGAGGAAAACACGCTGACGCCAATCGGACACACCAGCCAGCAAGTCCACATTATTGTCCGGATAGACGGAAAAGGTCATTTTCGGGGAGCCGAATTCATCGGCAAACAGTCGGTTATCCTGCCGGCAACAGAAGATTCGGCAGGCCGTACCAGCGGACGGGTAGCCCATCCATTGATCGACCAGATCAAGTATTGTGCAAAGGACTATCCGGATTATTCTGAAGAAGAAGGGTATTTCGGGCTATATGAGAAAACCCTGTCCGGATGGGTTCAGTCGCCGCACAGCCATCCGATGGCTGAAGCCGTATATGCGTATATCTGCAAAGGCACATTGGTCAGCGATCTGGTCAGGGAAAAGCTTCTTTATCTGAACAGGGAAGGCAAGCTGGCGACTGTTGCGGAAGAAGGGCAGGATATTCCGGTATTCAAGGTATTGACCCCCAAAAAAGTCAATGGAATCAGCCAGCGTGACCAGGGTAATCTGATGATTGCCTGGCAGGTCGAAATACCCGGTGAAAACGAATCCAGAACCTGGACAAGCGAAGCTCTCCAGAAAAGCTGGACAGCATACGATGCCAGCCAGATGAGCAAGAAGGGACTTTGCATGGTTTCAGGTTTGGAAATGTTTCTGGCAAACCAGCATCCGCGCAATATACGGCGGCCGGGGGACGGCGCCAAGCTGATATCGGCCAATGACGAAAAAGGATTCACATTCCGGGGGCGTTTCGTTGAACAGGACGAAGCCTGTTCAGTGGGATACGCTACCAGCCATATGGCGCATAACGCCTTGCGATGGCTGATAGCACGGCAGGGATACAAAAATGGCGATCAGGTCATTCTGGCATGGACGCCGAAAGGCAAGCCGGTTCCCCAGCCTTTGAATGACCTTCTTTCAGACGATGAAGAAGAGATGCCGGATTTTTCGCGGGACAGTACAGATGATTCAAACGAGAGTGAAAAAACAGTCAGCCAGCCGGCCATCGACCACACGCGCGATCTGGGACAGACCTTTGCGCAAAAACTGAAAAGACGCCTGCAAGGCTTTGACGCCGACATTGACGAAAACGATACCGTCGCCATATTGGGCCTTGATTCCGCAACGAAGGGACGGCTGTCCGTCATTTTTTACATGGAACAGCTCTGGCCGGAATACCGTTTCGCGCTGGAGAGCTGGCAAAACGACATGGTCTGGTGGATACGGCGTACCCGGGAAGCGGATGCGCCACCGGGTAAAAAAAGAAAACGGAAGTCTTCTGGAAAGAAACCGCGCCCACACCCCTTGAAATCGCCCTGGCTGCCTATGGCAAACGGATGGACGACCAGCTGAAAAAGAACACAGTCGAGCGTCTGCTTCCCTGTATCGCAGGCAAAAGACCAGTGCCTTTCGATCTGGTTACCTGCTGTGTCAGTCGTGCCTGCAATCGGGCAGGTCTTGACAATTGGGAATGGGAAATGGCGCTGGGGGTTGCCTGTGCCATGTACAAGGGATATTGCGCACGCCATCCATTGGAAAAACAAAGGAGGAAACACAAAATGGGTCTGGATGAGACAAACACGTCACGGGATTATCTCTATGGACGATTGCTTGCTGTAGCCGAAAGAATTGAAAGAGTTGCTCTCTCTGTCGCAGAAGAAAAACGGCCGACCAATGCGGAAAGGCTGATGCAGCGTTTTGCCGATTTGCCTTACGCTACATGGCCCCAGCTCTACAAGGCGATACAGCCCTACCGGCAACGCCTGCAACAAAGCCGGGGAGGCTTCATACGCAATATGGACAAACTGATGGATGAAATAACGAACGCTTTCAATCCGGAAGAATTCATGAAACCGGACAGATTAAGCGGCGAGTTTCTGCTGGGCTACCATTGCCAGCGACAGGCCTTCCGCAACGCCAAAGAATCCGAAACCACTGAAAAAACGCAAGGAGAAAACGAATGAGCCCATTGCAGCACAAAATCGATTTTGCCGTCATTCTGACAGTTGACCATGCCAATCCGAACGGCGATCCTTTAAACGGCAATCGTCCGCGTGTGGATTACGACGGTTACGGTGAAATTACCGACGTCTGCCTCAAACGCAAGTTACGGGACCGTCTTCAGGAAGCCGGTCAATCCATCTTCGTGCAGTCCGACGAAAAGAAACAGGATGGCATGACGTCTCTTAAAAACCGTGCCGAATCGGCAGAATACGGTTTGGGTAAAGACATGTTCAACGAAAAAAAAACGCCCAAGGATGTCGCCGCCAGAAAAGCCTGCGAAAAATGGTTTGACGTGCGCGCTTTCGGCCAGCTGTTCGCATTCGGGGGCGATGCATCCGGTGTTTCCATCCCGATTCGCGGCCCCGTCACCGTACAATCCGCATTCAGCATCGAACCTGTCAGCATCACCAGTACCCAGATCACAAAAAGCGTCAGCGGAGAAGGGGATGGCACCAAACGGGGTTCCGATACAATGGGCATGAAACATCGCGTCGATAAAGGCATCTATGTCTTTTACGGTAGCATGAATCCACAGCTTGCAGAAAGAACCGGATTCAGCGACGACGACGCGGAAACCATTAAATCGATTTTGCCGAAATTGTTTGAAAACGATGCTTCATCCGCACGTCCGGAAGGCAGCATGGCAGTCAAAAAAGTCTTCTGGTGGAAGCACAACTGTAAATCGGGACAATACTCATCGGCCAGAGTCCATAAAAGTTTGACGGTCAATGCGGACGGTTCCTATATGATAGATAAATCTGCCACGGAGGGACTCGAACCGGAGGTGATTGAAGGATTTTAGGTATGTCTTATCCTGAAGCCGATTTCATCCCCCTGTCCGCGCTGCAGCATTACCTGTACTGCCCGCGCCAGTGCGCCCTGATCCATCTGGACAGGGCCTGGGAAGAAAACGTCTTCACAGCCGAGGGGCGTATCCTGCACGAAAGAGCCCATTCCGGCGAAACGGAAAGCCGGAAAACCGTCAGAACCGTCACATCGCTTGCGCTGAGCTCGAAACGGCTCGGTATCAGTGGAGTCGCCGACGTGGTGGAATTTCACGAAGGCAAGGGATTATGGCAGCCGTATCCCGTCGAATACAAGCGGGGCAGGCCGAAGAAAAGCGATGCCGACCGGGTGCAGCTCTGCACAGGCCCTGTGTCTGGAAGAAATGCTGGACATTCCGGTTCCCGAAGGCGCGCTTTTTTACGGCCAGACGCGCCGGCGGGAAGTTGTCCGCTTCGATGAGGCCTTGCGTCACCTGACCGGCGAAACCATCGCCGCCGTGCACCGGCTTTTCGGCCAAACGAAACGGCCGCTTCCGGTCAATGACAAACGCTGCAAGGCGTGTTCCCTGAAAGACGATTGCCTGCCCGGCCTGTCGGCCGATCCGTCGGCACGGTATCTCCAAACCCTGCTGGAGGACGCATGAAACAGTATCTGAATACCCTGTACATCACCACACCCGAGAGTTATCTCTTCAAGGACGGCGAGTGCGTCGCCATCAAACAGGAAGGGCAGGTAAAAGGCAAAATTCCCGTTCACACGCTGGGCAGTCTGGTTCTGTTCGGGCAGGTCTCGTGCAGTCCGTTTTTGCTGGGCCATTGTGCCGAAAACGGTGTGACCGTATCCTGGCTGACGGAAACCGGACGGTTTCTGGCCGCGATGAACGGACCGGTTTCCGGCAACGTTCTGTTGCGCCGCGAACAGTACCGGCAGGCCGACGATTCAGAAGCCAGCGCGAAACTGGCGCGGACGTTCTGCATCGGAAAAATTTTCAATTGCCGTACCATACTGAGAAGAACGGCCAGAGAACGTCCCCATCCGGAACTGGAGCAGGCCTGCAAGCGTCTCACACAATCGCTGGCACGCCTGAAACAGCCGCTTTTGCTGGATACGGTACGGGGAATCGAAGGCGAGGCCGCCAATACCTATTTCAGTGTATTCCGCCACCTGCTCGGTGAAAAAAGCGGAACCTTTGCCTTTCATGGCCGGAACCGCAGGCCGCCCCGCGATGAAATCAACTGTCTGCTGTCATTCGGTTATACCCTGCTGGCACACGACATCCGCAGTGCGCTGGAAACAGCCGGTCTTGATCCGTCGGTCGGATTTCTGCACCGTGACCGGCCGGGCAGACCCGGACTGGCGCTCGACATGATGGAAGAATTTCGCCCCTATCTCGTGGACAGGCTGGTCTGCACCCTCATCAACCGGGGCCAGATCCGGTCGGAACAGTTCAGAAAAACAGAATCCGGAGCTGTCCTGATGAGCGATGATCTGCGTCGTGAAATCCTTCTGGCCTGGCAGAACCGCAAAAAGGAAACCGTCATGCATCCTTTTCTGAAAGAAAAAATGCCCGTTGGATTGCTGTGGCACATGCAGGCCAGACTGCTGGCGCGAACACTGCGTGGCGACCAGAGCGAATATCCCCCTTTTACCGTGAGGTGAAACATGATGGTACTGGTCAGTTATGACGTCAACACGGAAGACCGGCAAGGACAGAAACGCTTGCGCAAAATCGCGAAACTCTGCCAGAACTGGGGGCAGCGCGTCCAGTATTCGGTATTCGAATGTCTGGTCGATCCCGCCCAGTGGACGGCCCTCCGTGCTGCCCTGATCGACTGTATGGACGAGGAAAAAGACAGCCTGCGGTTCTATTTTCTGGGCGCCAACTGGAAAAACCGGCTGGAACATGTCGGCGCCAAAACCGCCATCGATCCGGAAGGGCCGCTCGTATTCTGAAAAACGGCTCCCCGGGAAAGGAGGAAAGAACAAAAACGGAAAAACGGGAACCTCAAGCTCACAGACGTTTCCCAGTGAGATCCTCGCAGGGGTAACTGACTGAAAAACAAGGAAAAAACCGTTTGTTTCAAAAAAACGGCATGAAAAAAAGCCCAAAAAGCGGAGGTCGCACCCCTCGCGGGTGCGTGGATTGAAACAAAGAAGTGACCAACGGATCGTTTTCGTTATCGGTGTCGCACCCCTCGCGGGTGCGTGGATTGAAACTCTGGAGTGGATGCGCTTGAAAATATCCGGTAAGTCGCACCCCTCGCGGGTGCGTGGATTGAAACGACCTGTACATGTTTCCCTGTGCCGACAATACAGCCGTCGCACCCTTCGCAGGTAACAGGGAAAGTGCAGAATATCTACCTGATGGAAACGGTAGTGAGGGGGTATCGAGCGGGCACCCGGATGCCAGGGTTTTTTGTTGACAGGATTCCGGCATTCTGTCCGGTGAGTGTCGATGACAGATGCAGGTGAATATACAGCGTATGGTTTCTGGCCAAAGGAGAAAAACCGGCAGAAATGGCTTGGCCAGTACGAATGGGAACGTTTTGTGCAGGCAGGTAATGATCTAGTCAACGGTATTTTCACACGGACTGGCCGCTTCGGCCTCTTTTTCCGGCTGGATATCCTTGCGTATCTTGCGGGTCAAGTGGCAAGCGATATAACACAGGATCGTGAAAGGAATGCCGCAATAAAGGGCGATACGCTGTTCGGGATCGATTCCCATGCCGATCATGACCGCGATGCAGATTACCGCGCCGGCAACCGGAACAAAGGGATAAAAAGGGCATCGATACTTGAGTTCGGAAAGTGTATGGCCTTCCGCCAGAAACTGTTTGCGGAAACGGTAATGCGCCACGCAAATGCTCAGCCACACCGCCACGGTGGCGAATCCCACGATCGAGACAAGAATGACGAATACCGTATCCGCGGCGACCACACTGGAAGCCAGTGCCAGCAGGCCGCCGATCATGCTGAACGTGATGGCGTTGACAGGAACGCCTTTCCGGTTCAGGCGGGCCAGCCGGGCGGGCATCATGCCTTCATGTCCCAGTGACCAGACCATGCGGCCGGAGGCGAAAAGGCCGGTGTTGGCCGAGGACAAGATCGCCGTGATGATCACGAAATTGAAAATATCCGCCGTATAGGGAATGCCCATTTCCTCGAAAACGGTGATGAAGGGGCTTTTGGATACCGTCGCCGTTTCCGGGGATACCAGAAGCGCCACGATCAGCACTGTGCCGACAAAGAAAACCACAAGACGCAGCAGCGATGCTTTCACCGCCATCGGGATCACTTTTTCCGGATTGCTGGTTTCCCCGGCGGCCACGCCGATCAGTTCCGTGCCCGAATAGGCGAAACAGACCGTGACCATCGTAAACAGAAGCGGGGCGAGTCCGTGCGGCAGCAGACCGCCTTCTCCCTTCAGGTAGGAAAGGCCGGGCGAACCGTTTTGTCCGAAAGGAATGACGTCGAAAAAGGCGCAGGCGCCCAGTACGATGAAAATCTGGATCATCCCGACCTTGATGAGCGAAAGATAAAACTCGCTTTCCGCAAAAAATCGGGTATCGATCACGTTCAGCAGATAAACCAATATACCGAAAACCAGACACCAGACCCATACGGGAACCTGGGGGAACCAGTACTGCATGGCGAACCCCACGGCGGTGAATGCCGTTCCGAGCGTGACTGTCCAGTTCAGCCAGTAAAGCCAGGCGACAGCATAGCCGCTGGCGGGCGAGATGTAGCGGGAAGCGTAAAAGTGGAAAGAACCCGGTTCGGGATGCATGACGGAAAGCTCGCCAAGACTCAGCATGATCAGATAGACCATGAAAGCGCCGATCAGGTAAGCCAGCACGGTACCGAAGGCGCCGACATTCGCGATGACGTGCCCCGTTCCGAAAAAAGTCCGCTGCCCAGCACACCACCCAGACTCAACATGATCAGGTGACGCAGTTGCATGGAACGCTGGAACCGGGATTCTTTATCCTTTGTATCGTTTCGGGAACTCATGATGCCTTTCAGCCAAAGGGTTTTTCCGGATCAGTGCGCTGACAGTACCGGTTTTGCCCTGAACCGGGAATTCTGTGTCCAATATGGAAACGGGTTCCGGAACCGGCACGGCAGACACGGCCCGTCCGGAAATGGCTGCCGTTCAAATGGCTGTCCAGCGTTTTTCACGGCGATTGTCTCCCACGGTACAGCGGTCAATTTCATGATTCGGAAAATTGACGCCGTAATGCTAGGGACAAACCGGGGCGAGATCAATAGGTGTCGCGGTGTTTCCCTGAAATCCGGAGAAATTTCAGCCAGCCGGACAAGGGGTGTGTCATTTTCGTAACACGGTGAAAGGGAAAAAGAAAAAACCGGTTGCCGGAAAACCGTCTTGTTTTCCGGATGCGGGAAGTCAGCTTTCAGAAGCAGCGCCGCCATCTCTGTCGGGAAACGGGAGATTCCGGGAAACATGGCGGATAAACGGTTTTCCCAACCGGTCACCAAGGCGTTTCGATATTTTCCCGGTGAACATAACGTGTCGGGATTCTGTCGGATATTTTCAAGCAAACCGTTACCGTCATTCACCATATTGTCCGGGAGTTGCCGGATGCGACATGCCCAAACGGAAACTTCCATGATCGTTCAGGTCGGAGACCGGCGATCATTCATGCAATATCGATGGCTGAATCATTTCCGATATCGGTACATTTTACCGGCTTTGACGACAATGACTTTTTCGCCTCTTTTCCCGGGGACAGGGTGGCGATTTTACAGACTGTATCAACGCTGTCACGACATCCCGGAATGACAAGCGGTTTGTCGGTCACCGCACAGGCTATCCCAAACATTTCTCCGGCCTTGCCCGTAAATTTCGTAATATATGTTGACATCATCTGCCAGAATAAATTTTCCGTTTTCTTCCTTATGGACATATGGTCATCATGCTGGCGCAGTCTGGCGGTTGTTGCATGAAACAAGGCATACAGGAGACTCCTGTATGAACGTTTGCGTTGGGTGCAAGCGGAAATGAAGAGTGGTATATGGATTTGCCCTTCCATGCTCCAATCCACCGGAATATTTCTGTTTCATGAATGGATTGTGCCATCCGGGCAGACGTTTTTCATGATCCGTTACCGGTCATGACGATGCCGGCTGGAAGGTAATTCGTGCGTCATCGGAAAATCCGGAAAAATCCTGTTGGAAAAATGCCATCCGAACCCGGCTGGCTGACCGAATGAAAACAGCGCTTTTTCCGGAAGCCGCCTGTCGGGGGAATGCGGCGGGAAAGAAAAAAGATGTGGGAACAGGCGCATGGCCTGCAACGACCGGTTCGGGCCGCTCGTTATCCGGGAATACCGTTTTCTCCGGAATCTCCCGGTTTTTCCGGCAACCGGTCTTGTCGTCCATCTGTCACTTTTTTCATCGTTTTTTTATCATTTTCACCAAAAAGGATCTTGAAAACCGGAGAACCGGACTTATCTTGTTTTCATGAAAATGAATTCGGTATAAATGTGAAATCCATGACGGGTGCGGTATGTTTCATGCTTCATGAAAAAACGACCGGTCAGGATGACAAGAAACGGAAAACCGGCACCGATCCGGTTTTCGTGAAACAAGGAGGATAATCATGTTACCTAGTGTTTTTGGTGAAAAACTGTTTGACGATATGTTTAACGATGCCTTCACTCTGGTTCCGGCATTCCACAAAAATCCTTCCGTTTTCAGTACCGGTGCAAAAAACCTGATGAAAACCGATGTCCGCGAACTGGAAAACACCTATGAACTCGACATCGATCTGCCGGGATTCAAAAAAGAAGAAGTCAATATCGAACTGGACAAGGGCTATCTGACCATCAGCGCGACCAGAACGGCCGACAACGACGAACAGGATAAAAAGGGCCAGTACATTCGCCGTGAAAGATATTCCGGGGAATGCAGCCGGAGTTTCTATATCGGTGAAAACATCGAACCGAAAGACGTCATCGCAAAATTTGAAAACGGTATTTTGCAAATCGCTTTCCCGAAAGCCCCGCAGCCGAAACAGCCTGAAAACAAACGCATCTCGATTGCATAACAGGGCGTTTTCCTGAAAAAGCCGGAAAATTTTCCGGCTTTTTTGTCATGTTCCGCTTCGTGTACAGGGAAAAAACGGAACGGTTCCCGATTCCTCGTTTCCCGGACGGTACATCATGGAAAAACGTCGCGGCCGGTTCGGCAGGACAGAAACGGTACCGGGCGAAAGTCATACCACCGTGGCGAAAAAAGCCTTCCGTTCATCCGGATCGGAGAGGTCGATCATGGTCATATGATGGGGCAGCAGGGCGGAATGCGGAGTAAAAAGCCGGAAATGGCTGCGTACTGTCGAAAGTTCCAGCACCAGGCCGGCCATATCCAGCGTTTCGCATGCCTTAAACGCCGTTTGCCCGGGGTGCGGCAGGGCATCATCGCCCCTTTTTTGCCATGCCGGTCTGAAATAGTGAATCAACCCGGCCTCGGCCAGACAGATTTTCTGGTATTCCGACAGCGGAAATTCCCGGATCGAACGAAAACGGGCATCTTCCGTGCCTTTTTCTTCCCCCGGATGCCGGAGACGCCCGGACAAAGCCACCAGTTCATAAGGCAGATATTCGAAGGCATACACGATCATATCGTCGTCCGGCAGGGCCTGTTGCATGGATTTCAGAAAGCGCTGCAACGGTTCGTGGCGGGCCATGCGGTCGAAAACCGGTACTTTGTTCCCGCTGAAAACATTTCCGACATACAGTACTTCCAGATCGTTGACGGAACGATCCGTTTCCAGAATATCGGGATGCTGGCTCAATCCCATTGCGTTCAGCCGGCGGGTGCACCGGCCTTTTGCATCCAAAGTACGTATTTCGAGACATGACGGCGCCAGTTCGACTGTCACCTCGCTGTCCTGAAGAGGGAAACCGAAAGCGAAAGGAAAGGATTTCGCCACGCCGTTCGCCTTGCAGAGCAAATGTCCCCCCACCCGGTTTTCCGACCAGAAAAACGTATCGGGATCGAATGAAAAGGCCGGACGTCTGCAAACCAGATAAATATGGGAATCGGCCAGAACCCGGTTCATCTTTTCCCCGAAATCCATACCCGGCCTGATCTCGCCGGCAGGCAGCGCCATCGCGCCCCAGGAACGCAAATGCACGGAAAGGCCGGACAAGGGCTTGCCGGAAGACTTGTTCATATCGACATCTCCATCTGATCGGATACACAACGGTAACGATAACAGATTATGCCGGCAATGCCTGCGGAAACCGACGAAACAGCCGGCTGGAAAAAGATGTCCTTGCCGGTTTTGCCACAATACCGGGCCGTTCACGAAGAAAAAACCGTACCGCCTGTTACCGCCGGCCGGTATGAATGCAGGCGGAAATACTGCCAGAAGCGTTCGGACGGTCAGCTCTGCCCGTTTCAGGAGCATTTCCGCCATGTGGATTTCAGCCAGCCGGTTTTTCCATCCGGTTCACTGTTTTGCCGGGCTGCCGCTATCCGGTCGGAAACGGACTGCCAGATGTCCACATATGGCCGGACATCCATGTCATATGAATCGATAGTATGGTTCGACATGAAGCCATTGTCGTTGATTTCCATTTCACCCTTCCCGTGGCTACTCAATGACATGAAAATTTTCGACATACGGCGTGAATTCGCAGGGCAATGGCATACCATCGACCATGTGAACGGTTCCGGTACATGGTGAAAGCCGTATTGCCCTGATATTGGTGGCAAGACAGGGCGGTTGCCGCATATGAAACTTTGCGCGTGTCTGGACAACAGCCGGCTTGCCGAAACGGGTAAAATGACGGATCTGTCTGCAAGGTTCAGTGAAGGAATAAAACATGAAGGAGAAAATCGCCAAAACCAATGCGGCACGCATGCTGGACAAATCGAAAATCGCTTATCGTCTGGTGCCGTATGAAGTCGATGAAAACGATCTGTCCGCACGGCATGTGGCCGAAAGTGTGGGGGAAAATATCGAGCAGGTTTTCAAAACGCTGGTATTGCATGGCGACAAAACCGGGCATCTCGTCTGTGTCGTGCCCGGAGATCATGAAGTCGATCTGAAAAAAGTCGCCAGGGCATCCGGTAACAAGAAATGCGAAATGATTGCCGTGAAAGAACTGTTGCCGCTGACGGGTTACATTCGCGGGGGGTGTTCTCCCGTCGGCATGAAAAAACATTTTCCGACCTTCATTCACTGCACGATGGAGCAGTTCGACAAAATCTACGTCAGTGCCGGCGTTCGCGGTCTCCAGATCGAAATCGCTCCGGCCGACCTGATCCGGGAAGTCCGGGCGACACTGGCCGATCTTGTGGTCGAGTGACCTCCGTCTGGCAAAGGAGAGTGGATTCAGGAGAAAAGTGCGATGCCGGGAAGAAACGGCGGTTTCACAGAAAGGCCTGAACGTGCCGGACGCATATTTTCATGCCGATACCGATCAGGATGAGCCCGCCGGCCAGTTCGGGCCTGAATTTTTTCAGACCACCGAAATACAGGCCGCAGACATATCCGGCGATCGACAGGACGAATGACACCAGCCCGATAATCGTTACCGGGATTATCAGCGCGACAATGGAATCGGTGTCGAAAAAAGCCAGCGATACACCGACGGCCAGCGCATCGATACTCGTCGCTATCGCGAGCATGAGAAGGCGTGTACGGGTAAAGTCAATAGCCTGTCTTTTTTCCGGAGACGCCCTGAAATTCTCGTAAATCATCCGGACACCGATGAAAGCGAGCAGTACCAGTGCAATCCAGTGATCGATATTGTCGATCATCTCGCTTAACCAGAGCGAAGCCGCCCAGCCGATGACGGGCATCAGCATCTGGAAAAATCCGAAAAGCGCGGCGCTTCTGAAAATAATCCGCCATTGCGGGCGTTTCAGAAGAATGCCACCGGAAACCGAAATGGCGAAACTGTCCATAGCCAACCCGGCAGCCAGTATCCATAGTTCGAAAATCGTTATGACCTGTCGGGGTTCAGAATGTGACTGAAAATTGCATGAAAGAAACATATTAAAAGAAAAACAGATTGTTTTAAATAGCTTTTTTCAGACATTTCCGTTTGAATACCGCTATTTCAGGTCGGAAGGCGCTTGAGTGGCCATGGCAAAAGGGGACGGCCCGATTCCCGATAAAAACGGGAAAACCATCCGGCGAAATGAAAACGCACAGAAACCCGAGGGGAAAGGAAAGGGAATCCACACTTTTGGCCCACCGCCATGCAGTGGCCGGAACAGGACCGGAATCGCGGCAGTCTCCCATGAAACGGATACCGGCAGGAGGCGGAAAATCGCCGAAATGTCTGTACCCGGCCCCGTATGCCATGCCGCTTGTCCGGTTTTTTTTACATGGAATCTTCCGGTACCCGTTTTTCCGCCGATGACCGGTGCTGCTTGCAAAGTCCGGCCTGTCCGGACGGTTTGCATTGACCGGGACAGGGCGATTCCATTTGACTGGCCGGACAGAAAAAGGGGGAACGGTCCGGCTCATGAAAAAACGGCCAGATGAGGCAACGCAAAGCGTCATGCAAACTTTCCGGTAGATTCGTGTCTAACTGTCCGGATGGACATCTTCAACCAACTGCACGGATAAAGACATGAGAATCAATACAGGGCAGGGAAGTATACCTCTTATCACACTAATCGGCATCTGGTCCATTTCCGCCCTGAATGCCTTGCCGGGACTGGCTGTCTCGCCGATTCTGGGCCAGCTCACGGAAACGTTTCCCGATGCCAGTGAACTGGACTTGCAGATGCTGACGTCACTGCCGTCACTAATGATCATACCGTTCGTCATCGTCTCGGGAAAACTCACGGAAAAAATCAACAACATCCGGCTTCTGCAAGCCGGACTCGGCATTTTCGCACTTTCCGGCATTCTGTATCTCGTCTCGGACAAAATGTGGCAACTCGTGGCCGTCTCGGCGCTTTTGGGAGTCGGTTCCGGGCTGATCGTTCCCCTGTCGACCGGCCTGATTTCCCATTTTTTCGTCGGAGACGAACGGGTCAGACAATTCGGTTACAGTTCGGCGATCACCAATCTAACGCTGGTGATCGCTACCGTCGTGACCGGTTATCTGGCCGAAGTGAACTGGCGGCTGCCTTTTGTCGTCTATCTTTTGCCTGGCATTTCCATCGTCCTGTCCTTTTACCTGAAACGCAGCATGGAAAAGGAAGGGAACCCTTCCAGTGAAAACATGCTGGTTTCGGCCGACAAAAATACGGAGACGACGGTCAAGAGCAAAACGGGTTTCATGGTCGGCAACCTGATCGAAACCATGATCATTTACGGTCTGGCGACCTATCTGGTCATCATCATCAGTTTCAACCTGCCGTTTCTGATGCGGGAATATCACTTTTCCAGCGGGAACGCCGGTATCATGATTTCCCTGTTCTTTCTGGCCATCATGATTCCCGGTCTGGCCATGAAGCCGATTATCCGGGTGCTGAAAGACATCACCCTGTTCGTCAGTTTCGTCGCGATTGCCGTCGGACTGATGCTGATTCTGGTCGCCCCGACGGAATGGTTCATCGCGCCGGGCTGCATTCTGGCCGGACTGGGGTATGGCGTCATCCAGCCGTGGGTCTACGAAAAGGCGACCCACATGGCCGTCCCGCAAAAAGTCACCATGGCACTGGCATTCATCATGGCCATGAATTACATCGCGATACTGGTGTGTCCGTTCATCATCGACTTTTTCGGATGGTTTTTGCATTTCGACACCCAGCAGTTTCCGTTCGCATTCAATCTGGCCATTACGGTATCAGCAGCCGTTTATGCCTGGACACGGCAAAAATCCTTCGTGTTCAGTTCATGGTAAACCGGCCGGCATACGGTTGAAAACCGAGGAAAACCTCCTGCCATCCCCAAACGGAATGCCGGGAGGCCGAACTTTATCGTTAAACGTTGCCGACATCGGGAAAAACCGTTGTTTTTACTCTGTACATCCCCTGTTTTTCCGGTTCAGACAACCCAAAAACGGCGCAAAAGTGCTATGTTAGGGAGGCGAATCATATTTTCAGCCAATTGAAAAAGGAACCGAATATCATGAAACGTATGGGACTGATGCTGACGCTTGCTGCCGTATTGCTTCCACTCGCTTGCAAGGTGGCCAAAAAACATCGTTTGTCGCGCAAACCGGTCGTCGTTCTCGACATGGACGTCGTCGCCGAACGCTCGCTTCCCGGCAGGGCAGCGGCACAATACATCAGGACCGTCAAAAACATCCTTCACCGCAGTGTCGAGGAAACCCGTCTCGCCTGGCAGGGCCGTGAGCAGACTCCCGAGGGTATCCGTGCCATTTCGCAGGCCCAGTCCAACTACCAGCAGCAACTGGCGCTTTACCAGAAAAAACTGGACAACGAAATCGGTGACATCGTCAGTGCGGCAGTCCGTTCCTGGCTGTCCAGAAACAAACATGTCGCCGCCGTCGTTCCGGCGGACGAGACGCTGGGATACAACAAGACGGCCGATATCACCCGGCAGATCATGGCCGAGGTAGACTGGTACAAACCGTCGTTCCCGCCTTTGCCGCGTACCCGTGCCAATCGGGCCGTCTTGTAAAAGAGTAGCGGCACAATTGTAAATAGTCTCCGTGTTCTGCAAGATGGATAAATGGCATTCCGGTATATGCCGCTTCCTGCTCGGATACGGCTTGTCGGTCGCATACCATGAAAATTCCCCGGTTTTTTATGGATTGTTTCCGTTCAGTCACGGAAAAGAAAAAACGGGAAACAGGTAAATGGCAAAGCTGAAACAAGGCAGCGACAACAGTTTGGCCATCCTGCCGTTTCCGGTCTGCTTCTTTATGGACGGTCTGTTCTGGTTGCGGAAAATGGTTGTAGATTTTTTCCGATATGCTAGATGAAAGGGAATGGATTTGTTTCAGATGGGGCATGACAGTGTTTCCTGATGGCAGGAAATAGGGCGAGTGCAACAAAACCCCGCCCCCATCGGGGAAGCGGGGTCAAGAGGAAAGACCGGTTTATCCCTCAACCGTTTTCCGTTTGACGGATATCCGGTTTTTCCGTTTGTCTCATGTCAGAAGCTGTACCGGATGCCTCCGCTGACCTGATAGGTGGTTCTGACCGGGTTGCCTGCCGTGGTTTCGACTTCTCCGTACGCCGCCAGACTCTTGTTGATGTTCCAGGTTCCCCCCAGCGCAAATTCTCCCCACGTTCCTCCCATGTCTTCCGTGTAGCTGCGCATGGCTTTTTTGTTGCTGACCCGGGTTTTGGCGTCTCCTTCCCAGTCATGCAGGACGCTGGCTTTGAGGTAGGCGCTTCCTGTCTTTTCCGGCGATATCCATCCGGCCGCGATTCCCACTCTTCCCACGGCGGTGTCTATGCCTTCCTGTTTGATGTTTGTCCCGACGTTTGTTGTGTGGCTGACTCCGTTCAGGTGTCCTATCATGAGTTCGGCTTGCGGTTCTATGTAGTAGTCGGTGTCGGCTATGCCCAGTCTCCAGCCGTATTCGACTGAGGCACTGGTTCCCCATGTGTGGTAGCGCCCGTTTACGCCTGTCCCGCTCTGGGTGTGCAGGTCAAAGTCGGTGTCGAGTTTGTGTCTTTTGATGATGATGTCTACATATTGGCCGTCATCTGCTATCCAGCCTCCGTACAGGCCGAAGCTCCAGTTTTTGTCGTCTGTACTGCCGTTGTCGAGTTTGCCTTCTCCGTCTGTGTAGCTGGCGGTTCCTCCCACATAGATGTTTCCGATTCTTTTGTCTCCTCCGATTTGTAATGTCTGGTAGGTGTTGTGGATGCTCTTGTATTCGCTTTGTCCGGCAACTGCTCTGGCCCACATGCCGTCACTTTGCGGCATGCTGCGCAAATCTCCCATGCGTTTGGATACGTCGTTGGTTTGCGCACGGAAGGTCAGAAAGTTCATCGCTCCTATTTTTTGCAGGCTGTCTGTTACGGTGTTTTTCTGTTCTGTATAGGAGGCAATTGTTCCGTCAGGGTTCAATATTAAAGTGCTGTTTCCTATGAGGGTATTTTCCCGGGCAGTGATGGTGTAAGGGGAATCGGATTGCCCGATATTAAGGACCGATGCCATGGCTTGTGCATCGCCATTTAGCTCTGCCGCTTCCTGAGACAGGATGACATTCAATCCTTCTCCGCTATTGTGGGTGATGTTGATCTGGTCTGCTTTTGCGGAACTGGTTATGATTGCGGTTGAATTCTGGTTGTTCAGGTTTGTGATGTTCAGTGTATTGCCGTTGGTATTGATTTTTGCACCGGACGACTGAATAGCCAACACATCGGAAGCATCGCTGACATTCCACTGTGCATTGTCGCCGAGCATCAATGTCGTTCCGTTTTTCGTTGCCGATATCCTTTCTTCACGACTGTTCAGATTCCGGATCGAACCGTTCAGATAAGATGCTTCTCCAGACAATGAGATCGAAACATTGTTTTGCGTTGTTTCATCGTTGTATGTCAGTATGTCACCTGCAATTTTCGTTATCCCGTTTTCCGAAAGTGACTGAATGAGCAGAGAACTGTTTTGAAATGCATCCTGAGGAAAATTTTCGTTTCTTCCATTGAAGCAGTCTTCGATGACACCAGCCGAGATTTTTCCGGTTATTTCGATGTCGTCAGACTTGATCGTAAGATTTCCACCGAAAGAAGACAATGCATACTGTTCCTTTCCCTGTGGCTGTGAAACTGCCACTTTGTCTGCCACGATGGTAAGATTTGCCTCATATGAGCGCAGTAATGCGTTTTTCGCGGTTACGGACTGGCCGGCCATTTCCAGCAATGTCAGGGGAGAATTGTCTGAACCTAACGAAATGGTGGAACCCGGATTGGCCTGAATGACACCATAGGAAACTACTGTGCCGGATTCAACTGTCAGTTTTGCCTTGTTGCCAGTCAGAATGCCTGCCATGAATGTCGTTTTCTGATCCGTGCCATCTGCGGTTGAAACGTTATGGATGGTCACATTGGCTGTTTCTGTATCGACGCTAACGCGCTTTTCAAATTCAAGTTCCTCTGCGTAGAAATCGACTGTACCCTGGGTATTCAGATTTTCGATAACCGCCTTTTTTAAGGAATTTCCCTCGGAATCTCCAAGCTTGACCTTCCCTTTGGAAGATACCCACAACTGGCCCCTGGTAGATAGCGAATCGGCATTGATATCCAGAGAACCGGATACACTGGTCGGGCTATTGAGAGAAACATCTTCGGCAGCTATCTCCAGCTTTCCCGATTCGCCGATATTCATCTTTCCGTTTACTTCGACTGCCTGTGTGGCGTCGATATGAATGGTTCCACCGGATGCAACAAGGGCATTTTGTGCATTCGATGGTGTGGAAAAAGCGAGATTCTGGAAGCCGGAGAAATCGATGGTCTTGTCTTGTCCCGAAAAGATCAGGGTGTTTGTATTGTCAGAACCATTGAATGTAGCGGATATGTTTTCGGCAGATTCGACACGGAAATCCAGAGATTGGACATTGGAATTGTCCCACAGGGCTGCGCCCCATGCGTTCGAGAGCGTGACGGTATTCGCTTCACCTTTATCGAAACGTCCGATAATGTCGTCAACCGCGTTTTGCGTCTGGGCACTGGACGATATGTCGATTTCAGCGGCCGGAACTGGCGATGACAAGCATGAGAAAAGCAGGGCCATTGCAACGACCGGTATAGCGGTTGTCACACTTTTTCCGGTCTTCGCTTTTGCCAGTTCGCTGGCGGCGATGCTGGTACCGGTTGCCTTGCTGAATATAACCTTGAATATCCGATTCATCTTTTTTCAATCCGATTGATATTGTCAAATGGCAGTTAATGAGCGTTAGCGGTCATTGGTTTTATCCAACTGGTTGATTTGAATGTTTTTTTTTTTTTTTTTTTTTTTTTTTCAGACCGCTTTTTGCGTTCCTGTCCGGAGCGCTTTCGTGTGTCATGTCTCAGACTATTTTTGCCTTACATTTGATAGAATTAGCAGCGGGGGTCTGTTGTTGTGCATAGTTCTGGAAGTTCCATTAACGCTCATTAACGGTTTTTATGCGGACATTGGTTTGTATTTCCAGTACAACATTTCCCACACAATCCCCGGTATATCCGGATGCGGAAACGCGTACCGTTTTTTATGGAAAGTACGGCAGGACGACGGTCGGTAATCTCAGTATCGTCTGCCAGTGGCGGCAGTCATGTCGTAGCAGTCTGACCGGTGTTTTACCCGAAAACCGTATTCCGAATGCCGGAAAGAATTGCCGTCATGTGCGTTTGCGGGGTTACGGATTCCGGCTGATCCATGTCACATGGTCAGTCAGGGAAAAGCGGCGATTCCGGTTTTAAAAAAGGGTGGCAGCTGTTAAAATTCCCTCTTTCCGGAAGGGGCCGGCTTCGGGCCGAATGCCCCCGACACAGGGAACACGGATATACCGGCTTTCTGCCGGAACGCTTCAGACGGCCGGTTTCAACCGGCCGTATTCGTGAATGGAGGGGATAAAATACAGCGGAACATGCATCGGAATCCGCCGCATTCCATCCCGTTATTGTTTCTTTCAGGAAAAGAACCCGACAAAGGAGTTGCAACATGAATATCTGGCACGACATCGCTTCCGAACGTGTCAATCCACAGGATTTCTATGCCATTATCGAAATCCCGAAGGGCTGCAAAGTCAAATACGAACTCGACAAGGAGACCGGCATGCTGCTGATGGACCGCGTTCTCTATACCTCGACCCACTATCCGGCCAACTACGGCTTCATTCCGAAAACCTACGCAGATGACCACGATCCGCTGGACGTCCTTTTGCTGTGCTCCGAAACGCTGGTTCCGCTTTCCATGGTCCGCTGTTTCCCCATCGGCGTCATCATGATGGAAGACGGTGGCGAAAAGGATGAAAAAATCATCGCATTGCCTTACGGAGATCCGACCTACAACAGCTACAAGGATATCAGCGAGCTGCCGGAACATATCATGAAAGAAATGTCCCATTTCTTTTCCGTGTACAAGGCGCTGGAAGGCAAGAAAACCTTCATCGAGTCCATCAAGGATCACAAGAGCGCCGAGGAAATCATCGCCAATTGCATTGCCAAATACAAACAGGCATTCCCGCAGTACGCCAAGTGATTTTGCCGGAAACGGAAATGTGCCGGAAAACGTTTCCGTTTCCTCACCGCACTTGCCGGTTTCTTTATTCACACCATTTTCAGGCAGCCGCGGTAAACCTGTTTTGTTCCATTGACGTTACATTAAAAAAACGATTCTCGACCTGGAACAAATGCAAAGCATGAAAAACGTCTAGACTTTTCCCGGACAGCCGTTCACGGGGCGATCCTTTTTTGTCAGACCACTTGAAGAAACGTGGTCAACATACAGATTTTTCGAATGTTTCATGTCCCATGCAGAAAGTGACCACTTTCAGGGAAAACCGATACCTCTTCAAAAGGAGAACCATGGCAGACAATCCGGCTCTTGATCCGAAAACAGCAAAAATCCTGCCGTGGGTCGTCGCGGTCGCCTTTTTCATGCAGATGCTCGATGGCACGATTCTGAACACGGCCCTGCCGACCATGGCAAAAGATCTGCATACCAATCCGCTCCAGATGCAAAGCGTCGTCATCGCCTACATGCTGACCGTGGCGCTCATCATTCCCGCCTCGGGCTGGCTGGCGGACAAATTCGGCATCAAGCGGGTTTTCCTTTTCGCCATCGCCCTGTTTACCGCCGGCTCGCTGGCCTGCGGGCTGTCCCCGACACTGGAAGTCATCGTCGCCTGCCGTATCATTCAGGGCATCGGCGGAGCACTGATGGTGCCGGTCGGCAGGCTAGTCGTTTTACGAGCCTATCCCCGCGAACAACTCGTCACCGTATTGAGCTTCATCACCATTCCGGGCCTGATAGGGCCTCTGATCGGACCGACACTGGGCGGTTTTCTGGTCGAATACGCGTCATGGCACTGGATTTTCTTCATCAACATTCCCGTCGGCATCATCGGCATTCTTTCCACCATGAAATACATGCCGTATCTGGCAAGGGGAGGGGAACTTTATCCTTTCGACAGAATCGGATTCATTCTCTTTAGCGCGTTCATGCTGACGATCACACTGGGACTGGAAGGCATCGGTGAATTGCATCTGGCCTATGCACCGATGGTTTTGCTGATCGTTTTCGGCATCGTCTGCCTTGTCGGTTATGTCCTGTATGTCCGCTATATTCCGCGACCGCTGTTCTCTCCCGATCTTTTCAGGGTGCGGAATTTTTCCGTCGGCATCCTGGGCAATCTGTTCGCCCGGCTCGGCAATGGCGCCATGCCTTTTCTGACGCCATTACTTTTGCAGATCGGGCTGGGCTATTCCCCGATGAACGCCGGGCTGTCGATGGTGCCGATGACGATCGGCGCCGTCATCGCCAAAAGTGCCGCCACCCGGCTGGTCAACCGTTTCGGTTACCGCCTGATCCTCACCATCAACACCCTGTTGCTGGGACTGATGATCGCCCTGTTTTCCACCATCAGCAAGGAAATGAATTACGGGCTCATGATGGTGATCTTCACTGTTTTCGGCATCATCAATTCCATGCAGTTCACGGCCATGAATACCGTCACGCTCGTCGATCTGTCGGATGAACAGGCCAGCAGCGGCAACAGCCTGCTTTCCGTCATCATGCAGCTGTCCATGAGTATGGGCGTGGCGATCGCCGCCGCCATACTCGGAGAATTCACCGGGGCCAGCTCGCTTTTGCAGGCACGCGACGTCATCGCGGCCTTTGCCAAGACCTATCTGTGTCTGGGTTTTCTGGCGGCCATATCCACGGTCATCTTCATTCATATCCGGCCCGGCAGCGGCAAGGTCCCGCCCAAAAACCCGCAACCGCCGGTTTCGGCCGATCACTGAGACTGCCGTTTCGCAGGAGAAAGGAATCGTTGTCCGATAATCGGTTAAAATATTGCCTTGAAGAAACCTTGAGATACATGCAATGTATCCCGAAACAGGATACGAGCTATTTTTGCCGTTGGATTACCCTGCGCCGTTACCAAACTGACGCCAGAAAATCTGTTCCCGTAACTCGCACATACTGTCGGATATGGATAATTTGCTGAAAGTTTTGGCCCTGGCCAATTATGAAGTCGTCTATCTCGTCGATTACCGGAAAAAACAGTATCGCAAAATACTGGCGAAACCGGCGATCGACCCGCTGTATCCGGAAACGGGGGAATTGAACGATGCTGCCATGCGCACCTATCTGGACAGCGTGCTGCCGGAAGACCGGAAAAAACTCATCCGTGAAACGCAACCGGAACATGTCCTTTTGGCGACACGGGAACACGGCAAAATCATCGTTCCCTACCGCCGGCTCTCACCCGGGGGAAAACTGCTTTACCGGAAAATCGTCATCATTCCCCATCCTGACAGTGCCGGACACATCTTCGCCATTCATGACATGACGGAGGAGATGCAGCAACGTCTGGAAAGCGGGCGCGATCTGAGACTGAAAGAAGAGGGGATCCGTTTCATTGTCGAGAACATGTGCGAGAACTTCATGATAGTCGATACGAAAACGCGCCATTGCACCACCTATACACACAATAGCCGCATCATCTGCAAAAACGATTTCGACGAACAGATTCGCTGGTTTGCCGAAAATCTGATCGTACCGGAAGAAAGGGAAAACTACTGCCGCTATTTCAATGTCGATTCGCTGATGACGAAAATCGCGGAAGAAGGCGGTGTTTGCCATACCAGCTGTACAGTCGATTATGGCGACGACCGCCATACGATCGCCATAACATCGACCCTGATTACCGATCCGGAAAACGGGACGGAACCGCCGTTTCTTTTCCTGTATGCACAGGACGTCACTTCCGTCAAACGCATGGAAGAAACGAACCGCCAGTTGCTGTTTTACAATCAGCATGACAAGCTGACCGGTCTGATGAACCGTTTCGCCACGGAAAAACGGGTGCGGGACCACCTTCACGCTGCACCCACCGGGATGGGCAGCACCTTCATACTCATCGATATCGACCATTTCAAAAGCATCAACGACCGTTACGGACACCTGACCGGAGACGATGTATTGCGTTTCATGGGCCAGTCCATGAAGCAGGTTTTCCGTTCGGAGGATGTCCTGTGCCGCTGGGGCGGAGACGAATTCGTCGTTTTCGTCAGGGGATTCGCCGATGAAAAAGCCATGCGCGACCGGCTGGGCATTCTTCGCAAAACAATGGGAACGTTCACCCATCAGGGAGCCAGCCTTGATATCACGCTCAGTATCGGCGGAGTCTGCCTTCGTTCCGGCACGACCTTGAACAGGCTTTTCCGGCTGGCGGATGAGGCCTTGTATGAAGTCAAGAATCACGGCAGAAACGGTATTTGTTATTTCGTTCAAACAGATTGTCTGACGCGACAAAAAGCGCGTTTCACCGGCATACGGACGGATACGGAACCTTTTCCGTCCCGTCAGGTACAGGGGGATGGCTGGACCCGGCCCGCACGGACATAGGTCTTCTTCCGTTTACCAAAATCCCAACCGCTAACCGGGACATCCTCCGCTACAGAATTCCTATATTTTCATAGGCTACATATTGATGCTTTGTCATGAAATTTACTCTCCGGCTCCCGGGTGGCGAACGTAGCGGCAATTCCGCGGGAACGGCGCAACAGCGACGTCCCGGCTGTTCATTTTTTGCGAAAACGTTACAATGCATCCTTTCGTCAGGCACGCGACGGATGAATTGGGAAAACACGTTTTCCGCATATTCCGCCATTCATTACTCCCGTGCTAACAGTCCGGCAAACGGTATATTGATCGGACCATCCACCCGTTTTATGCTGGAACCGGATTCGCAAACAGGGCTTTCCGTCGCGGTTCGATGCATGGCTACGGGAAGCCCCGTTTCTGACGGGGAGAAGGCACGGACGGATGAATACAGTATCGCGGCGACCTGGAAAACAACTGACACTTTTCGGAAAACATCATGCTTGTATTTTTGACCATGCTGGCGATGGGCGGCCTGATCGGTTTTGTCGGAGCCGGCGGGGCGGGAGTCGTCATCGCCGTCCTGACACTGGTTTTCGGCATCCCGATCCACACAGCCGTCGGCACATCGCTGGCCGCGATGATTTTCACCACCCTGGCTGGCGCTTTCAGCCATTTCCGGGAAGGCAACCTCAATATCAAGGTCGGAGCGACCGTCGGTATCGCCGGGGCGGCAGGCGCCTTCATCGGATCGAAAATATCGACCCTTCTGCCCGCTACGGAACTGAAATACTGCACGGCGACCATGCTCGTGGCCTCCGCCGTGCTCGTCTATACCCGTCTGACCTGGCCGGATCTTCCCCTGTTCCATACGAAAGAAGGGCAGAAACCGGTCACGGACGGCGGCCGGTTCTGGATATTGGCCACACTCGCCGGAATCGGCAACGGACTGTTGTCGGGAACGTTCGGTTTCGGCGCGGCCCAGTTCATCCAGCTTTCGCTTCTGATTTTCTTTGCCATGCCGCTTTTCCAGTCCGTCGGCACGACCATGCTGATCATTCTGCCGATTGCCACTTTCGGCGGATTCGGCTACCTGTTGTCCGGCTACCTGGATTTCATGTTGTTCATACAGGTTCTGCTGGGCCTGATGACCGGCGCATACGTGGGAGCCAAATTCACGCGGCATGCCCCGCGGTGGTTCCTCAAATGGATGATGGTTCTCCTGCCCGGTGTTGCCGGTGTACTGATGATTGTCATGAACCGCTAAAATGTCCCTGTCGTTATAACCGGCAAGCCGGCCTCGTCCCGCCGGTTGCGCCTGTTTCCGGAACGTCGGCATCGCCGCGAAACGGCCTTGTGAGCAATCACAAAAGGTTCTGCCGCCATTGCGTTAAAAAGAAGGTACCGTTTCCCGGCAAGAACCGGAACCGGCCGGATGGGCGGATATTTGCGAAACGATGCCGCCGGCGGGAACCGTCTCCGGGACAAACCAACCGATCACGACGGGACGCCTATCATGAGTTTTGCCACACAGTTTTCATACGCCAAGCAGGGCATCCTCAATTTCCTGCATATCGTCATTCTGGTACTGTCTCTGTTTCTGCTGGTCAGCATTTCCTGGGATACATTCAACAATGTCTCGTTTCTGAACCAGCCCCTGTACATGGAAATCCAGTGGTGGATCTGCCTGTTTTTCCTGTTCGTTTTCCTGCTGGAACTGTTCCTTTCGAAAAACAGGAAACGTTACATCGCGACCCATTTCCTGTTTCTGCTCGTTTCCATCCCGTATCTGAACCTGATCGACTATTTCGGCATCACGTTCTCGCCGGAAATGACATACCTGATCCGTTTCATCCCGATGATCCGGGGAGGATATGCGCTGGCTATCGTCGTGGGCTGGCTGACATACAGCCGGGCGTCCAGCCTGTTCATTTCATACGTCACCATGCTGGTTGCCACCGTCTATTTCGCGAGCATGATCTTTTTCGTCGTCGAACACAGGGTCAATCCGATGGTAACCGGCTATCCCGCCGCACTCTGGTGGGCGACGATGGATGTAACGACCGTCGGTTCCAATATCTATGCGATGACCCCGACCGGGAAAATCATGTCCGTCGTGCTGGCCGCTCTCGGCATGATGCTTTTTCCGATTTTCACCGTATACATCACCAACCTGGTACAGAACGCCAACCGGGAACGTCTGAAATACTACAGCCGGCTGGAAGGACAGGGAGCGGATGCCGGAGGGCATATGACCGGAGACGTGAAAACGGACGACACGCCGCAGGATACGGATCCGCGGCCGTAAAAGGCGGATTTCGGCCGGTTATCGTTCAGCATGACAAGAGCAAGGAAGATACAGCCGGAAAACATGCTGGGCCGGGGCGTGCGGATATCAGTCATGACGGCGCCGGCCCGTTTCCACAAGAGGACGGTATGCGGCAATCTGTATAAAAATGCCGGTTCCCCGGCAAAAGGAGCTGCCGGCCGGCCAATGAAGCCGGATCAGCGGTCTTTTTTTCCTTGAGGATGTCGCGGATTTCCGTCAGCAGCTGGACATCGGCCGGCGGAGGAGGAGGGGGAGCCGCCTTTTCTTCTTCCGCCTTTTTGAACGACAGTTTGCTGATGATCTTGATGAGCACGAAAATCGAAAAAGCGATGATGACGAAATCGATGGTGACCTGAATGAAATTGCCGTAATTGAGCGACACTTCCGGAGAAACGACCTTGCCGCTTTCCACGACAGCCGATCTGATGACGAATTTCAGATCGTTGAAATGAATCCCGCCGATCAGAAGTCCCAGTACCGGCATCAGGATGTCGGAAACCAGCGACGAGACGATTTTGCCGAAAGCGCCACCGATGATGATACCGACAGCCATGTCGACCACATTGCCGCGCAGGGCGAATGCCTTGAATTCTTCCAGTGTTTTTTTCATGTCATGAATCCATTGTCAATAGTGAAACGGCAGGTTCCGCCACGTTTCGGAACCTGGACGGCAACAGGCATTCGCTCACGAAGTGGCATGCCATGACACCGGCATGTTTACCGTTGCCAGATGCGTATTGTAACGGCAGAAGCAGTTTTAAACCGAACAATCCTCAAACCGCGACATGGATAAACAACAAAAAACGGGGAGAAACCGTACCGGATGTCATGCTGTACATTATATTTTTATATATAATATAAAAATATATAATTTAATCCGCCACAGGAGAAAACACATGTCCATACAACCGTCGGAATGGGACCGCATGAACGAATCCGCCGCGCAAGCGGTCGATTTCATCAAGAAACTGGGCAATCCCGACCGTCTCAAGCTGTTATGCCGTCTGTCGCAGGGTGAGTGCCATGTCGGACAGCTGGAAGACGAATGCGGCATTCACCAGCCGACCCTGTCGCAGCAACTGGGAGTATTGAGAAGGGGAGGCCTGATCGTGCCCAGAAAAGATGGCAAACAGATTTTCTACCGTCTTTCCGACGGCCCCGTCATGGAAATCATGGCGATTCTGCACCGCCATTTTTGCAGCCGGCGGGAGACGTCCCGATGAACATCGACTGGAGCCATTTCACCCCGTATTCTTCCTTCGCCGGCGGCATTCTGATCGGACTGGCCGCCTGCCTGCTGATTCTGGCGGATGGCCGGATAGCCGGAATCAGCGGTATCGTTTCCGGACTGGCCAATCGCGACAAAAGGGAGCGGCGCTGGCGTGCCGCGTTTGTCGCCGGACTGTTGATCTCGCCCTGGCTGTATCGTCTTGCCGCACCATTGCCTGAAATCCGCTACGGCAGCCATTCATGGATTTTGCTGGCCATAGCCGGGCTGCTTGTCGGGTTCGGCAGCCGGCTCGGTTCGGGATGTACGAGCGGGCACAGTGTCTGCGGCCTTTCGCGACTGTCGAAACGTTCGCTTGTCGCCACCGTTCTCTTCATGGTATCCGGTGCGCTCTCCGTACTGCTTGTACGTCACTGGACAGGAGTCTGACATGTTCCATTTCGTCTCATTCGTCTCGGGCCTGCTTTTCGGACTCGGGCTCGTTCTTTCCAAAATGGCCGACCCCGGCAAAGTCATCGCCTTTCTGGACTTCACCGGTTGTTGGGATCCGTCTCTGGCCTTTGTCATGGCCGGCGCCGTCGGCGTGGGACTGGCCGGTTTTGCCTGTGCCCGGAAAACCGGAAAAACATGGCTGGGCGTTCCCATGCAATTGCCCCATGCCACACGGATCGACTGGCGGCTTGTCGCCGGCAGTGCGGTTTTCGGGGCAGGGTGGGGACTTGCCGGCGTTTGCCCGGGGCCCGCACTGGTCGCTCTTTCAACCGGCGTCGTCCCGGCAGCCGTTTTCGTCGTTTTCATGCTTGCCGGCATGGGATTGTATGCACTGGTGAACCGGGACTGAAAGAATCCGGCATGAGCGTCATACCGGTTCTTTACCGTATTGGAAGACGGCTTTTCGCGGCAAAGGATGAACGGCACGGAAAACGCAATGGCGGAGCGAAGGATGTCCGTGTTTTTTCGGGTACGATGGTGTGATCCTGTCGTTTTGCCGGTGAAAGGCATGTTCCGGTACGATGATATCTGCCGTATCTCTTTTTTTCGGCCATGCCGTTTGACAACGTCACCGGAAAAGGCCATGAAGCGGGTCTGCCACGAACGGATTTCTCCGAAAAAAAGCGTATGGCGGATATTCCGGCAAGATGTCCCCGGCTTGCGAAGACGATACCGGACGTGCCCGGGCAGGGCGGCTCCGTTATGCTTTTGTGCAAAAGGTCCCGGCGTTTCGGGCTGCCGACATCAATAATGGGTTTTCCCCGTAAATCCCGTCACGTCTATGCGGAATACAGAAACAACGGCCAGCATTTTTTCACTGAATGCGAAAGAACGGTTGCTGAACCGGCGCATCAGCGCCCGCAATCCGTGCGCCTTTTCATCCGGATCAGCCAGTTCGACGATATGACCATTACCCACAATGCTCCGGTAACGGAAACCGTACCGGCATGCCGGTTGTTCTCCCGCAAAGTCATGTCCGTCATCCATCTCGAAGGCGACAGACGGATTTTTTCTGAAAGCCGCTGTTTTTCTGCCCTCGCGTGGGGAGTGGACGTAAAGTGTCAGGCGAGTATCCTGCCAGTCGTATCCGAAATTCATGGGGACAATATAGAGCCCTTCATCATCGGATGTCGCGATCCGGATGATCTGACAGGCATCGACGATCCGGCCCAGTTCGCCACGGTCAGTGACCGGACGGTCCATTTTTCGCATTTCCATAAAATTCTCCGCATCAACCCCTGTCAGGACATACCTGCTTCATCCATTTCCGGGAAAATACTTTATCACGATATGAGGAAACCGGACTATCTTCGGAAGAACGTTTTCACATCGGAATCACCACGACGACAGCATGGAGCAACAGCCCGATCACTCCGCCGACTAATGTTCCGTTGATCCGGATGAACTGGAGATCCTTGCCGATCGACAGTTCCAGTTCCCTGACCATCGAACGGCTGTCCCAGTTCCGGACGGTATAGACGATATGCTGGGCCACCGTCGAGCGGATTTCTTCCGACATTGCCTGCGTTATCTGGATCATCTGGTCATTGATGGATTCGGTCATGGCCGGATTTTCCAGTATCCAGCGTCCGAAACGGCGGAAAGTCCGTGACAGCCGGTGTTTCATTTCGGAACCGGAATCCATCGCATCTTTCTGTATCCAGTGGCGGAAGTGCACCCACAGGGTTTCGAAATATTCGGCTACCACCGGCGTCCCCAGAAACTGCCGTTTCCAGCTCTCGATTCTGGCATGATACCCGGGATCGCTTTTGACGCGGCTGATGAAGCGGCCGGCCAGCTCGTCGAACTGTTTGCGACGGGGATGGGCCGGATCGCGACCGATATCGTGCAGCCAGCCCTGAAGACTTTCGACCAGCGTACCGGCCACCCGCATACCGAATTCATCCGTATCCATCACCAGCCCGAGCATTTTGATCAGCTTGGGATATTCGCGCCGGGAAACCTCGATGATCACCGCCGCCAGCTGCCTGCGTGTGCCGGGTTCGTCCAGTACGGAAGAAATCCGCAACAGCCCGACATCGAAAAGCGCCTGATGCTGGTTGTTGTGGGTCAGAACATCCATCAGCTGACCGATCAGATTGCCCAGATCCAGTTCTTCCAGCTGTTTGTAAATCGCATTGCGCAACAGTTTTCCCACACGCTGGTCATCGACGAATTCCAGCGCTCCCGTCAAAACGCGGATAGTCTTGTCGGCCAGAAAATCCGCCTTTTCCCGGGAAGACAGCCATGCCGCCATCCGCTGGGCCGGTTCCCAGTCCCGCATTTTGGCCGTCATCGTTTCCCGTGACAGGAAATTGTCCCGGATGAAAACAGCCAGATTCTCGGCGATTCTGTCCTTGTTTTCGGCAATAATGGCCGTACGGGGAATCGGAAGTTTCAACGGATGACGGAAAATGGCGACGACGGCGAACCAGTCGGCCAGCGCACCGATCATGGCCGCTTCGGAAAAAGCCCCGATCCATTCCCAGATGCCAGCCTTGCCGTAAAGACGGGAAACGATGAAAAGACAGGCCATCGCCACCAGCAGCACCGTGGCGGACAGCTTCATTTTCAGAAGCTGGCGTTTTCGGTTATGTTTTTCCATGCAAAGACTTTTTTCTCCGGTTCAGGAAGCGTTCCGTTCCCTGTTTTCAGGGTGGATCACATGCCGGCCGATCTCGTCAAGACCTTTCGAAATCAGATCGAAAGATTCATGGAAGGCATTGATATCTTTGGAATAAGGGTCGGGAACATCGTAATTGCCGAATTCCCCGACACGCATGATTTTTCCCCGGTAATTTGGAAAACGGGACCGGATGCTGTCGCTTTGCCTCTTTTCCATCGTCAGGACCAGATCGGCTTTTTCCAGCAACGCCTTCGTCAGTACCCGGGCGCGGTGACGGCTGATATCGATTCCGTTTTCTTTCATGACGTGAATGGCGGAAGGATCGGCAAACCAGCCGGCCGTGATATCCTCCAGACCGGCCGAGGCGATGTCTTTGTCGGGATAACGTTTTTTCAGAAGGCCTTCCGCCATCGGACTGCGGCAGATGTTGCCAAGACAAATCACCAGAATACTGTTTATCACCGATGTCCCTTTCACTCAAAACAAACGCACTTTCCGTGCAATCCCTGCAAAAAACAGCCCGGACTATCCCGTATTTTAAGGGATAGTCCGTTCTGAATCGAGCCGAAATACGGACTTGTCTTGATCTTTCATGCCATACCGGTCGATAAAGATCAATCCGGGACAGGGCGAGTCTCTTTATGCTGGCAACACATCCCGGATAACTGTTTCCGGCAAGTCTTCCGGCTGGAAACGCCAGCCTCACCGATCTGCGAAGGAGCGACAGTTGGACAAGAACACCTCTGCAAAACACCGGCGGTTCGGAGACCATACCCCCTGGTACGCCATGTCTGCCGATCAGGCCATGTCGTGTCTTGAAACGGGAAAAGAAGGTCTTTCCGGAAACGAGACGGAAAAACGCCTTCACGAATTCGGCCCGAATGTGCTTTCCGCCGCCAAACCGCGCAGCGCCCTGGTCCGCTTCATTCTCCAGTTCAACAACGTCCTGATCTATGTCCTGCTCATCTCCGCCGTGATCACCGGCATACTCGGCCACTGGGTCGATACCGGGGTCATCGCCGGCGTGGTGCTGATCAACGCCATCATCGGCTATATTCAGGAGGGGAAAGCGGAAAACGCGCTGGAAGCCATCCGGAAAATGCTGTCACTGGAAGCCATAGTCATCCGCAATGGCCAGCGCATGTCCATTCCGGGAGAAGACGTCGTTCCCGGAGACATTGTCGCATTCGCTCCGGGCGACCGTATCCCGGCCGATATCCGGCTGATCGACGAAAACGGTCTTGCCGTCGATGAAGCCGCGCTGACCGGAGAATCGCAACCTGTTTCCAAGCACACGGGAACCGTCCCTCCAGACACCCCTTTGGCCGACCGTTTCAACATGGTTTATTCCGGCACGCTGGTCACACAGGGTACGGCGCTGGGCGTCGTCGTCGCGACAGGGGATGCGACCGAATTTGGCCGTATCGGCAAAATGATCGGCCGGGTCGGAGAAGTCACGACTCCCCTGTTGCGCCGGATCGCCGTTTTCGGACGCTGGCTGACCGTCGGAATTTTGGCCGTCACCGTATTCACCTTTCTTGTCGGAACCGTCATACAGGGATACGGGATCGCCGACATGTTCCTGATGTGCGTGGCACTGGCCGTTTCCGCCATACCGGAAGGGTTGCCCGCCGTCATGACCATCACTCTGGCGCTGGGCGTGCAGCGGATGGCACGTCTGAATGCCATCGTCAGGAAGCTGCCGGCCGTCGAAACACTGGGATCGGTCACCGTCATTTGTTCCGACAAGACGGGTACCCTCACCAGAAACGAAATGACCGTCCAGACCGTTGTCACTGCCGGCAGGACATTTAAAGTCACCGGAACGGGATATGCCCCGACGGGCGAATTCCGGCTGGACCACCATGTCATCGAACCGTCCGCCTGCCCGGAACTGGAAGAGATCATCCGTGCCGCCGTACTTTGCAACGATGCCGTTCTTCAGGAAAGGGACGGCCAGTGGACTGTCATGGGCGATCCGACAGAAGGTGCGCTGCTGACACTGGGCATGAAAGCCGGTCTTGATCCGGACAGACTGCGCAATGGGCGATCCCGCCTGTCCACGATCCCGTTCGAGTCGGAATACCGATTCATGGCGACCCTGAACACGGACGGGGAAGGGCACAAATACCTGTTCGTCAAGGGGGCGCCCGAAACCGTGATCGAACGGTGCCAAAGCGAACGTACCGGAAACGGCGCGCAACGTCCCATCGACAG
Organism: Oxalobacter aliiformigenes; assembly: GCF_027116575.1. Lineage (GTDB taxonomy): Bacteria > Pseudomonadota > Gammaproteobacteria > Burkholderiales > Burkholderiaceae_D > Oxalobacter > Oxalobacter aliiformigenes. The sequence continues at coordinate 1,318,771 of NZ_CP098252.1, forward strand.
GACTTGCTGGCACCGCCGCATCCGGGAAATCGCCGCGGACGGGCAAAGGACACTGGCGGTTGCCATGAAAAAAATGCCGGATGAAGCGACGGAAACCGGTTTCGGCGATATCGGAGAAGGTCTTGTCATGCTCGGTGTGATCGGCATTATCGATCCGCCCCGGGATGAATCGCTTCTGGCCGTCAACCAGTGCCATCACGCCGGTATCGTCGTGAAAATGATCACGGGAGACCATGTCGAGACAGCCCGTGCCATCGGCGAGCGTCTGAACATCGGTATCGGCAAACCGGCCGTTACCGGCGCCGAACTGGAAAAAATGGATGACGCGACCCTGAGACGGACCGTTAGGGAAGCGGACATCTTTGCCCGGACCAGTCCCGAACACAAGCTGCGGCTGGTCGAGGCTCTCCAGGCCGACGGGGAAGTCACGGCCATGACCGGCGACGGCGTCAACGACGCACCGGCCCTGAAACGTGCCGATGTCGGACTGGCCATGGGTGTCAAGGGAACGGAAGCCGCCAAGGAAGCGGCCAGCATCGTGCTGGCGGACGACAATTTCAGCACCATCGCCGGCGCCGTCCGGGAGGGACGCCGCATTTACGACAATCTTCAGAAAGGCATTCTTTTCCTGTTGCCGACCAATGGCGGCCTGTCGCTGGTCGTGATCGTCGCCGTCCTGCTCGATTTTGCCCTTCCGCTGACTTCCAAACAGATTCTCTGGATCAACATGGTGACCGCGACGACCCTCTGTCTGGCGCTGACCTTCGAGCGGCCCGAAGCCAATGTGATGGACCGTCCTCCGCGTGCTCCCGATGCTCCGCCACTGACCCTTTACATGGTCTGGCGCATCGTGTTCACTTCCTGCATCCTCATGCTGGCCGCGTTGCTGCTGTTTGACTGGGAACTGAAAAACGGAGGAAATCTCCGTCTGGCCCGGACCGTCGCTGCCGCCGCCATCGTCGTCGGCCAGATCGCCTACCTGTTCAATTGCCGTTTCCTCAAGGCGTCGTCTCTGACGACACGGGTATTTTCCGGCAACCGGAGCATATATGTCGCCATCGGCATACTTGCCGTCCTGCAACTGATATACACCTATGTCCCCTGGTTTCAGGAAATATTCGATACCGCTTCCCCGGGTGTGAGAGACTGGATTCTCATTCTCGTCATGGGAGTGGCCAGCTTTCTGGTCATCGAGCTGGACAAGGCAGGGGAACGCTGGTTGTCCAGGCGGAACGGCCGTCCCGATTTCTGACATTCCGGTGTTTCCGGGATGCGAAAACACCGGAAGCGGCAAATAAACATTGCGGCCTGTGGAAAATGTGAAACAAACGGAACAACTTTGGCGAAAACCCGGTTTGGGGGATGAAATCCCGGGCATTAAGCGCTAAAGTAACCGACAGGGAGGGCGAATTCGCCCGGCCATTGTGACCAAGGAGAAACATCATGAAAAATAACCACAGTATCATGGTGGCGACCGATATGTCCGAATGCGCGACGATGGCGGAAAGCAGGGCGGCCATGTTGTGTCAGCAGCTGGGAAAATCGCGGCTGGATATCATCAACGTGCAGGATCTGTCCATCATCGACATGCTCACCCGTGTCCTGAAAAGTTCATCGTCAGATACGGAGGATGCCGTCAGGGAAAGCATGTCCGGCGATTTGGCCCAGGTAGCGACCCGTCTTGAAAACAAGTACCGGATTCCGTGCGAACGACTGATCCGGTTTGGTAATCCTGTTGCCGAAATCATGAAAGAGATCGTGGCGCGCGGGACCGGACTGCTGGTTATCGGCGCCCATGGAAACGGCCCGAAAAGCCATGATTTTCTGGGGAATCTCCCCAGCAAACTGCTCCAGATCAGCCCCGTGCCCTTGCTTGTCATCCGCCAGGAACCGAAACGGGCTTACGACAAAATCATGATCGCCGTCGATTTCTCGGAAATATCGTATTATCAGGCCAGACAGGCGCTTTCACTCGCGACGCCGGATGCCGAAATCGTGTTCGTTCATGCCTATGAAGTACCCAACGAGGGCATCATGCGATATGCCAACGTATCGCAGGGCCTGCTGCACGAGTTCCGTTCCGATATCCGTCTGAAAGCCGGGGCCGAAATGCAGTCGTTCATCGCACGGCTTCAGACATCGCATCATGTCACATCGGTCATCCAGCTCGGCATTCCCCACGTGGTCATCCGGGAACACGTGCAATCGAAAAAGCCCGATCTGCTCGTCATGGGAAAACTGGGACGCAACCGCTTCGAGGAATTCATTCTGGGCAGCACCTCACGCAATGCCATTTACGAAACGGACTGCGACATCATGATCGTTCCGCCGACTGCGGTGAAAAAGGAAATACAGGAATCGGCCGACGGACAGAACCGGACGGCTGCAACCGGAAAATCATGACGCCAAACCGCGCGCAATGGCAATGCCCACCTGCGCGCGGTTTCCCAATGGCTCTTCATCCGTACAAAAGGCGCGACGGCGAAGTGGAGAGACGAAGTTCTTGAAAGAGGGCGGTAAAAACAGCCGATACGGGTTGCCCGTCCTTTTTTTGATGGGGATTTTCTGTTCCAGACATGGTATTGAAGGCAAGAAATGAATCGTATTACGGTTTTGCAGGGTGATGTTGCCAGGCTGGAAGTCGAAGCGGCCGAAAATATATCCGGTCAATCGCTTTTCCTGCTATCTCTTGCGGCACGTATCGCTTTCCGATAGAAAAGGCGGCAAGAACCGCGATAAATGCCATTCAGGAAAATATTCTGAAATATCCGGAGCTTGAAAAAATTGTTCTTGTCGATATTAACGATACCATTTTGAACGCGTATAAAAAACTTTTGCGAATATAATCGTTTGACGTGTTGTCCGGGAATCGTTTTTCCGTCAGGTCGCAAAATGATGGAGATGGATTCAGGAAAACACGTCCGCTTCGCCTGGTTCAACGCCCTGTTCATTATGGGGAGAAACACGCGGGGACGTGACACCGTGCCAGTCGATGGCGATGGACGGATCGTCCCGGCGGATACAGCGCATGCTGTTTTCGTCATACGGTTTTGTCGTCAATGCGACGATATCGACGAAATCGCTCAACGTCAGCATCCCGCAGGCGAATCCTTCCGGAATCCGGAACCGGTAACCGTTGTCGCCGGCCAATACCGTGGCGACCCATCGGGAAAAACCGGGTGAGGATTTCCGAAGATCGACGGCGACCTGGAAAATCTGTCCGTTCTCGACATAAACGAGACAGCCCCGGGTATGAGGTTCGATCTGGTAATGCAGGCCGATCAGTTGATGATGTTCCGTATGCGTGCGGATTTCCTGTGCGAACCCGATCGGATTTGCCAGAGCCGTTCTGAATGCTTCTAGATCGAATGCCTCCGGAAAAAGCCTCTGGCTGTTTCCGGGAACATCCGGATCGATGATTTTGACCTCAGGTATGGCTGTGTTCGTAATATTCATGATTCAGCATCAGGAAAAGAGGCGTGTTGCGCAAATGGTATCGGGTCTCGCTTTTGCCGAAATGGTTCCAGGCGAACGGATCGACATATTCGCGTCCGCTTCCGTCCGGCACGATATTCGGATCGTACTCCCGCACGAAACGGCCGTCTGCCGGATCGGCGGCAAACGCCTGTCCCAGAAAACTCACGTTCTCGAAAGGTATATCCATCGTTTCGTGAAAAAAACGACGGCCCGGATCTGACTGGACATGGATCGACATAACAGATTTCCCATAATATTCGACGTGGGTTGCCACGGAAAGTTCCGGATAAACATAAACCGCTTTCCCGGCCGGTGGCTTGTCAAGGCGCAAGAAATGGAAAACGCGAAGATACCGGATACGACGATTCTTGTAACAGAAAAAACATCCGCCGAAACGGCAGGAGAATATCCGGGAAAAGCCAAAAAAACGCCGGCCTTCATAAGGCCGGCGATACGGCGGGGAGGGAAATCCCTATTTTTTTCCGGGCCAGGCCACGACTTTCTGGCGCTGTTCACCCAGTTTTTCGACACCGGCAACGACGACATCTCCCGGTTTCAGAAACACCTGCGGGTTGCGGGCCAGCCCGACACCCGGCGGCGTACCGGTCGCAATGACATCACCGGGCAAAAGCGTCATGAAATGCGAGAGATAGCTGACGATTTTCGCTACCGTGAAAATCATCGTTTTCGTGTTGCCCTGCTGCATCCGCTCGCCATTCACGTCCAGCCAGACGTCCAGATTCTGCGGATCGGGAATTTCATCCCGTGTCACGAGCCAGGGGCCGATCGGGCCGAATGTATCGCACCCCTTGCCCTTGTCCCACTGGGTACCGCGTTCGATCTGGAATTCCCTCTCGGACAGGTCGTTGGCGACACAATACCCGGCCACATAATCGAGCGCTTCTTCCTCGCCGATATACTGGGCCTTTTTGCCGATAATGACTCCCAGTTCGATTTCCCAGTCCGATTTTTTCGAATCTTTCGGCAAAACGATATTGTCGTTGGCGCCACACAGGCAGGTCACCGCTTTCATGAAAACGATCGGTTCGCGGGGAATGCGCATCTTCGCTTCGGCAGCATGCTCGATGTAATTGATGCCGATAGCGATATATTTGCCGACATGGGCGACAGGAACACCCAGACGGGGGCGTCCCGTAACCAGCGGCAGCCTGTCGGTTTTCAGTTTCGCCAGCCGGGCCAGCGCCCGGTCGGAAAGCTGGTCGGCAGTGAAATCGTCTATCTTGCCGGACAGATCGCGAAGTTTGCCGTCAGAATCGATCAGACCGGGTTTTTCCTTGCCGGGTTTGCCATAACGAACCAGTTTCATGATATCTCTCCTGAAAATTGAAATCGGATTTGCCTTTTTCCCCGGTAAAATCATACAGGCAAAAAAGCGTTTTTCCCACCAGAAACCACCTGTTTCGGGGAATCCGATCTGTTCTGCCGGACCTAAAACGGCCGCAAAACGGGAAAGCTCATGAGCACATCATGCCAAAGATTTTCTCCGCTTCAATCCAGGGCGCGTTTCCACAAAACCAGTTTGTCCTCGAAAGAACGGCTGGCATAGGCGGGAGACGAGGAGGGGAGCAGCACCGTCCGGTAGCCTGCCGCCTCCAGCCTTTTCGCATATGCTCCGGCCACCTTGCCGTTGAAACAGACCTTTTCCAGACGCGGGCAAATTTCCTTTAACAGGGTGAAATCGTTGGCGACCGCATTCCGGATCCGGGAATCCAGACTGCCGACGCGGTCGCACAGGGAAATCACATCCCACAGACCGATACCGTGTCCCAGCAGGCGATCCAGCCGTTTTTCATAAGGCAGGGACACCAGATCGTCGTCCAGCACGGCCGACAGCAGCTTCCAGAACTGGTTGCGCGGATGGGCGTAATACTGGCGGGCCGCCAGCGATTCCCGGCTCGGAAAACTGCCCAGTATGATCGTATGGATGTCGGGAGAAAGCAGGGGAGAGAGCCCGTTCAATGGCGCCAGCGGTACGGGAATCTGGCCGGAATCGTTCATCGTTTTTTCAGCATCGGACATCGGATTTCTCCGGAAAATGACATTAACCGGCATTGTAGCGACAAAGCCGGACATTTCCGACTGTCACGGGAAAATCGCCACAAACGGTTTATGGATTTGAACCAGCACAAAATCGTCCGGCGCTTTTTTTCCTAGACTGGAACCATTTCCCTTTTTGAATGGAATTCGTCATGAAACAACGTCAGGAAAAGAAGCCGGCCGTTTTGCCCGAACAGAACAATCGTCGGAAAGATTGGGAAAAAGCCGATGTCATCGATCGGGGTATCGAGATGGAAATCGACCGGGGACATTTTGCAGCGGTCCGTTTTCTGGAAGAACACGACATCCGTCCCGACATTATCGAGAGAGTGCTGCGTCAAAGGCTGGACAGGCGAAGCCGTACGTGGGACATGATGTAACGCCGATTTTGAAAACATATGACAGGGAGGAACCCGGATGAACCGCATTCAGAAAGAAGTCCAGGCTCTTTTGCTCGATTCCAGAGGAAAGCTGCCCCCGGCTCTTGTGGATGAAGATATCATCGCCGAAGCGCTTGCGATGCGAGAAACAATCGGCGAAGACTATGCGATGACATACCTTCAGTTCAAGGGAATGAGTCCGGAAAAAGCGGCAGAAGTCCTGAAAACACCTCCCTTCATGCATTGACAACGTGTGAGAAGTTCCCCGTTTCTTTTTCCTGCCTTCGGCTTTTCCCTGATCCGGTCCCCCTGCCCTGCCTGGCGACACATATCCGGATAATTTTCCCACCTGATTCCCCGTCTTGCCTGCCTTTTGGCCTTCCTTATATTCCCCGAACGGAAAAATCCGGAAACGGAATGCCGTGAAAACACTTTTCCATATGCTTTTTCCGCCTGGTCCATTTCCGGACTGTCGGAAGATATTATCAAAAATGTAACAGATCAAGGCAAATTTACAACGGACATGGCATATTTTTATTATTGAATACCCTTTCGGCCAGATCCGGATACAGGGATTTCCGGCGGGAAACGGTTCAATTTTCAGGACAATGAAAAATGGATATCGAATACAAAGACAACGCTTCTTATACCATCGATGAAATGATCAATCTTTACCGGCGTTCGACCCTGGGCGAAAGGCGACCGCTGGACAGACCGGACATCTTCGAAAAAATGCGTGATTGCGCCAATCTCGTCATCACGGCGTGGGATGGCGACAAACTGGTCGGCATTGCACGCAGTTTCACCGATTTCGGCTATGTCACCTATCTGGCGGATCTGGCAGTAGACGCCGCCTACCAGAAAAAAGGCATCGGCAAACGGCTTGTTGAGGAAACACGGGTACGCCTTGAACCGACATGCAAAATCGTCCTTCTGGCCGCTCCCAAAGCGAATGAATATTATCCCCGGATCGGTTTTTCCCACAATCCGAGGGCCTGGGTACTGAAAGGAGAAATCGCGTTCACTTCCGACTAAATGAAACAAAAATCCGGTTTTTCCGACAGAAATCCGGAAACGGTCTGCAAAAGAATACGGACCGGAAACAGTCAGTTCTTTTGAAACGGAACACAACCATGTAATATGTCAAAATAAACATAATGTTTACTTGCGTTACTGCAAGCACTGGAAGGAGAGACGCAATGAATTTTACCTATTACATTCCTACACGCATTCTCTTTGGCCGCGGAACATTAAACGAGTTGCACACCCAGAAACTGCCCGGCAAAAAAGCGATGATCGTGACGACGGCCGGGAAATCCATCCGGAAATACGGGTATCTCGACCGTGTATCCGAAGAACTTGCCAAAGCGGGAGTATCCATTGTTCTTTTCGACCGTATCCAGCCCAATCCGGTCAAACAGCACGTTATGGAAGGCGCGGAGCTGGCACGCAGAAAACAGTGCGATTTCATCGTCGGCCTCGGAGGCGGCAGCAGCATCGATTCGGCAAAATCCATTGCCCTCATGGCGACCAACGAAGGCGACTACTGGGACTACATTGCCGGAGGAACGGGAAAAGCACAGGTTCCGCAAAACCGTCCGCTTCCCGTTATCGCCATCACCACTACAGCCGGAACCGGTTCGGAAGCCGATCCCTGGACAGTCATCACCAAAGAGGAAACGAACGAAAAAATCGGCTTCGGCTATGACGACACCTTTCCGGTATTATCCATCGTCGATCCCGAACTGATGGCGAGCGTCCCGCCGTCCCTGACGGCTTTTCAGGGATTCGACGCCCTGTTTCACAGTACGGAAGGTTACCTGGCACAGTGCGCCAATCCGGTCAGCGACGCCCTGTCGCTGAAAGCGATAGAACTGATCGGCAAACACCTGCCGTCAGCTGTCCGAAACGGCAAGGACATGGCGGCCAGGGAAGGGATGGCAATCGCCAATACACTCTCCGGCATGGTCGAGTCGACCTCGTCGTGTCTGTCCGAGCATTCGCTGGAACACGCTCTTTCCGCCTACCATCCCGATCTGCCGCATGGAGCGGGGTTGATCATGATCAGCCAGGCGTACTATACCCATTTCGCCCAGGCACATGCCTGCGATTCACGGTTGATCGATATGGCCAGGGCACTGGGCAAAAAAGACGCCACCCATCCGATGGACTTCGTCATCGCACTGGTCCAGTTGCAGGTCGCCTGCGGCGTGGACAACCTCAAAATGTCCGATTACGGCATCAGACGCGAGGACTTGCCCGTCATGGCGAAAAATGCCCGCGACACCATGGGCGACCTGTTCCTGCTGGACCCGATCGCCCTCTCGGAAGAAGACTGCATCGCCATATACGAACAGTCCTACCGCTAGAATATTTTTGCAGGAAAATCCGTATCGGGTTGCCGCGGATTTTCCTGTCGTAACAATCCTTTCCCACTACAGACTGAAATACCTGATACCTTGCCATCGGGAATTTCTGCCGTTACCTGTTTCCTGTAAAATTGATGACCGACAAATATCTGTAGGATGATCGGGTAGCAAGGGCTTTTTTACTTCGAAAATCACCTGATAGCCTGATCTCAGCGTTTTTTCAGAACCGAATAAAGCAATGTCTGTTGTTGATTCCAGAAAAGTAATGATTTTTTGCAAAGGAGTAGATCGTACTATCGATATCAGGAACTGTGAAGCTATTGGAAACCGATATCGTATCTGTTTCAAAAATGGCAGGGAATATTTTTATAACAGAAACAATATCAGGATTTTTCATAATCCTGAAAGTATATCGTTTAAAAACAAATCTGTTTTCCACAATCAGATCCTGCTGGAAAATATCAGCAAAATTCTCCTGTTCGGAAAAAAACATGACGCTTATTACAGGATTTTCCGGCTACATCAGGATCCGTTTTCGGCACCTGTATCCGAATTCGAATTTCTCGAGAATGCCGCTACGCCACAATCCACCTTTATTCTCGACTATTACAGGCATATTGTTTGTCTTCTTGAATCCAAACATAATGAAGAGAAAGGCTTTTTGACCCGGCTGTATGACCGGCTTGGATTCATTCATCCAGAAAGCATTCTTGCCGCTTACCTCAATCGTCGTTATCCGACATATACGGGAAATTTCACCAGCCGGACATATCCATTGATCTTTCCCTTCCGGTTTAATCTCAGCCAGAAAACCGCACTTGAAAACGCTCTGTCGAATCCCGTTTCAGTCATTGAAGGGCCTCCTGGAACAGGTAAAACCCAGACCATTCTGAATATTCTTGCTAATCTGGTTGCAGTGGGAAAGAAAAGTGTCGCCGTCGTATCTTTTAATAACGAAGCGGTTAATAATATCCGTGACAAACTGGATAAGGCGGGTTATGGTTTCTTGGTTGCCGATCTTGGAAGAAAGGAGAAAAGGGAAAATTTTTTCAACCAGTTGCAACAGGCCGATGTTTCCAGTTTCAAAAGCACTTCATCCCTTAGAAGTCTTGAAAAAGAAATCGGGAAACTGAATCAGCAGCTAGCCGGATTGTTGGCGATAAACAATTCCGGAGCACAACTCCGGCAAGAACTTGCTGCCTACCGGCTGGAACAACAGCATTTCGAAAAACAGATTGAAGGTAAATCCAGCCGAATTGAGAAACTACCCCTGTTTGCAAAATCGTCCGAAAAACTCATAACTTGCCTGGCTGATCTTCATTTGGCAGACAGACTGGGAATCCATTCGACATTCCTATTCAAACTGAAACTATTTTTCAAATACGGTATTTTCCGTTTTTGGAAAAAAAGTGGGAAAATGGATTTTTACGTTACTCTGCAACGTGAATTTTACCGTCTGAAAATTCATGAACTAGAAAAAATATACCGGAAAAACCAAGAATATCTGGAAAAACATTCTTTCGACAGCTTGAGTGAAACACATTATAAGAAGTCAGTCGAATATTTTCGCAAACAGTTGTATGAGTTATATTCCCGACTTGCAAAACCGTCTTTCACAGAAAAAGCTCTTCAGGACAGCCGTCATTTCAGGAAATTCCTGAAATATTATCCGGTTATTCTCAGTACCAATCATTCCCTTCTAAATTCAATACCCGATCATTATTTGCTGGATTATGTGATCATTGACGAAGCTTCACAGGTTGATCTACTCACAGCGCTTCCTGTTCTGTCCCGTTGCAGGAATTTGATCGTTGTCGGTGATACAAAACAGTTACCACAGATTGTCGATACAAAACTGGACAAAACCGGATTGTCTTCCATTCCGGCCGAATATGACTATTTTAGTCAGAATATTCTTTCTTCCATCCTTGCAGTTTTCAAGCAGCATGTTCCCCGTGTCATTCTGAAAGAACACTACCGGTGCCATCCTGAAATTATCGGATTTTGTAACCGCAAATACTATAACGATGAACTCATTCCGTTTACCAGTGCTGACATGTCAGAAAAACCTTTGGTCCTGTATAAAACGGCGAAAGGCAATCATTCACGGCAAATAACACATGATTATGTGAAAGAAAGGGGAATTTACAATCAGAGAGAAATAGATATTGTCCAAAATGAAATGCTGGAGAAACTGGGAATCAATCCTGAAAAAGATGATATTGGTTTCGTTACCCCATATCGCAGACAGGTTTGCAAGGCTTCCAGGATTCTGCCAGACTATATCGTAAGCGACACTGTTCACAAATATCAGGGAAGAGAAAAAGACATCATTATATTATCCACCGTCCTCGATAAAAAGTCTGGAAGAAACCATCTTCATTTTGTTGATGATCCCCATCTGGTAAATGTTGCGGTTTCCCGTGCCAGAAAAAAACTTATCGTGGATACGGATCATGACTACTTTATGAAACATGGCAAGCATATGCGTGATCTGTGCCATTACATCCAGTACCACACACTGGACTCTCAGGTTATCGAAAGCGATGTTATTTCCGTTTTTGACCTGCTTTACAAGAATTATTCCGACAAGTTGAAAAAACTGCAGGCCAGGTTGTCTGACCACAGCCAATTCAGATCAGAAAATATCGTACATGCCCTGCTGGAAGATATCCTCTCACGACCAGAATATTCCGATTTTACATTCGTTGCTCAGGTTAGGCTCCACGATATTTTCAGAAATCCGAATTTTGCGAACACGGGATCGTCTCATGACATGGAAAACGATTACCTTGACAAAGCATCTGTCGATTTTGTTATTTATCGTAAATGCGGAAACCGGTTCGCGTTTGCCATTGAAGTGGACGGTTTTGCTTTTCACGAAAACAATCCGGAGCAATTGACAAGAGACAGACTTAAACAAGCCATATTTGATAAATACGGATTGAAAATTCTCCGTCTGCCAACAAACGGAAGCGGTGAAGAACAAAAAATTCTGGCAATGCTGGACCGGATACAGCAATCGTATGGATAGCGAGAAAAGCAGGCGGTACCATATCAATTATTTACTGATTTGTTCCGGAAACAAATACACATAAAACCGCTGTTTTACCTGTCCAAAAACGCTGTCAGGTACAGAAACATCCCGCAGAAGCGCAAAAAAACATAACTGATAATGATACTTGTTATCATTTAATGATCTATAATACTCATTTTTCCGGTCTGAAACAGGTCAGCAGCCAACAGAAGGAATATCGTTGATTCGTTACTGTCGGCAGATGCAATGAAATGGTTCATGTCATGGAGAATGGCTGTTTTTTTCGCTTTACGGTTGCGGATTTTGGTCGATACATTCAAATGGAACAATCCGGCAATCCTTCGGGGATTGCTGTTCGTCTCGCTGGTCGTACTCACGGTACTTTCCATCGCTACCGGAGTACAGGATTTCAGTCTGGCCGGTTTTCTGTCGGGTAACGGTGAGGACCGTTTCATCGGCCTGATCAGCCGGATTCCGCGTACACTGGCGATCATCATCGCCGGAACCGGGCTGTCGATTTCCGGGTTGATCATGCAGACGCTGACCAACAACAAATTCGTTTCCCCCTCGACGGCCGGGACGCTGGCCTGGTGCCGTTTCGGCGTCATGCTGGCGATCCTGTTCGCCGCCGGAGCGCCGACATGGATGCGTGTCAGTGTCGCATTCGTCGCCTCGCTGGCCGGAACATTCTGTTTCATCGGTCTCCTGCAGCATATGCGGTTCAAAAACGTGTTCATGGTACCGCTGGTCGGAATCATGCTCGGCAATGTCGTCAGCGCCATCACGATCTTCATCGCCTACCGGTATGACATCATCCAGAACATCACCTCCTGGCTGCAGGGCAATTTCTCGCTGATCGTGAAAGGCAATTACGAACTGCTCTATCTGGGGCTTCCCTGTGTGGCCATTTCATGGCTGTACGCCAGCCGCTTCACCATCGCCGGCATGGGGGATACCCTGGCGATCAGTCTGGGAGAAAATCCCCACCGTATCATGCTGCTGGGACTGTCGATCGTGGCATTCACCACATCGCTCATCGTCGTCACCGTCGGCAGCATTCCGTTTGTCGGCCTGATCATCCCGAACATCATTTCCATGCTCCGGGGCGACAACCTGAAGGGAACGCTGCCCGATACGGCCCTTTTGGGATCGGTATTCCTCCTTGCCTGCGATCTGGCCGGACGTACGGTCATCAATCCTTACGAAGTCAATATCAGCGTCGTCGTCGGTATCGTCGGCAGTATTGTTTTCCTGGCACTGCTTTTCTGGAGAAAGCGAGCATGAAGTTTTCCGGTCTCCATCTATCCGACAGAAGCAAACTCGTCTGGCTGGCGGTACTTTCCGTCGTCGCCGCCGCCTTTTTCGTTTTCCCGGGGTTAAACGCCGACAATATCGGCTTCTTTTTGCCGCGAAGACTGGAAAAAATCGTGGCCATTCTCGTATCCGCCTGGTGTATCGGCTATACGGCCATCACCTTCCAGACCATCACCGGCAACCGTATCCTGACGCCTTCCGTCATGGGGCTGGATTCCCTGTATCTTTTCATTCAGACCGTCATCATTTTTTTCTTCGGTTCCGGAAAACTGGAAATGATGACCGGGACCGGCAATTTCTTCCTGTCCATCGGATTCATGATCGGGGCAAGCTGCATTCTCTTTCTGACGCTTTTCGGGAAGGAGAGAAAGGGGGTGTATTTCCTCCTGCTGGCAGGGCTGATCATCGGAGCGCTGTTCATGAGTCTGGCCACCTTCATGCAAGTCATGATGGATCCGAACGAGTTCCTGTTTCTGCAGGGGAAAATGTTCGCCAGTTTCAACAACATCAACGTCAGCCTGCTCTGGCTGTGCGTGGCGATCTGTCTGGCCACGGCCGGAATCACCTGGCGCGATTACCGGGAATACGATGTCCTGTCGCTGGGCGCGGAACAGGCTGTCAATCTGGGACTTTCGTACCGTACCGCCGTGCTGAAAAGCCTGATCGTGACGGCCGTACTGGTTTCCATCTCCACGGCGCTGACCGGACCGATCACGTTTTTGGGCATTCTGATCGCCAATCTGTCCCGCCAGCTCATTTCATCGTTCCATCATACCAGAATGGTCCTGGGATCCGTCCTTTTGGGTTGCCTGTTTCTGGTGACCGGACAATGGCTGGTGGAACGCGTGTTTTTCTTCAGCACGACAGTCAGCGTCATCATCAATTTCATCGGTGGCCTGTATTTCATCTATCTGATTTTAAAGGAGGCAAAAGCATGATCGCCACCGAAAAGCTGGGCAAGCGATACGGTGAAAAAACCGTTCTGTCCGGTGTCACCCTCGAGTTGCCGAAAGAAAAAATCATCGCGTTCATCGGTGGAAACGGAACCGGCAAAAGTACGCTGCTCTCGCTGATCACCCGCACGTTGTCCAAATCGGAAGGAAAAGTCATGGTCGACGGCACCGAACTTTCCGACTGGAACAACCGGGAACTGGCCAAAAAACTGTCCATCCTGCGTCAGGCCAACGACCTGAACATTCGCCTGACCATCCGCGAACTGGTTGCGTTCGGCCGTTTTCCCTATACGCGGGGACGCTTGAATGCCGAAGATGAAAAACAGATCGACAGGGCACTCGATTATCTCGGACTCAAACCGCTCGAACACCGCTATCTTGACGAACTGTCCGGCGGCCAGCGGCAAATGGCGTTCATCGCCATGATCATCGCCCAGGACACGGAATACATCTTTCTGGACGAGCCGCTGAACAATCTCGACATGCGGCATTCCGTCCAGATCATGAAAGTTTTGCGCCGTCTGGTCACCGAAGCCGGGAAGACCGTCATGGTCGTGATCCACGACATCAACTTCGTGGTATCGCATGCCGATTACGTCATCGCCCTGAAAGAAGGAAAAGTCATCGCCCAGGGAGACACCGGAACCATCATCCGCCCCGACGTACTGAAAAACATCTATGACATGGATATCAAGGTCGCCGAAATCGATGGCCGCCCCATCTGTCTTTATTACAGCTGAACTCCGTTTTTTTAACCTGGAAAAACATCATGAAAAAGAAACTGCTTTACGCTTTTGCATTCGTTCTGACACTCGGTCTGCTGACCGCCTGCAACAAGCCGTCCGAACCGGCCGGAAATGCGGTACAGGACAAGCCGGGTACAGAAACCTCGCTGACCATCACCCATGAACTGGGAAGCACCACCGTGCCGCGACATCCCAAAAAAGTCGCCGTCTTCGACATGGGGGTGCTGGATATCATGAATGAAATCGGTGCCGACACGCAGGTGGCCGTCCCGAACGATGCCATCACCTCCTGGTTGTCCAAATACAAAAACAAGACCAATATCGGCGGGATCAAGGAACCGGATCTGGAAGGACTCTACAACTACAAGCCGGACATCATTTTCATCAGCGGACGGCAGAAAGCCTATTATTCCGAACTGTCCAAAATCGCACCGACCGTCTATATCCAGATCGAACCGGGCCGCTACATGGCCGATCTTGAAAAGAACGTTACCGATGTCGGCAGAATCTTCGGCAAGGAAGACGTTGCCGCCCGCAAAATGGACGACCTCAAAAAACAGATCGCCAATGCCAGAGCTGTTGCCGCCAACAGCAATGACAAGGCCCTGATCCTGCTGACCAACGACGGCAGCATGAGTGCCTACGGCAAAGGTTCCCGTTTCGGCCTGATCCATGACGTACTGGGCATCAGGGAAGCCGATGAAAATATCAAGGTTTCCATCCACGGCCAGGAAGTCGGCTATGAATACATCGCCAAAATCAATCCCGACATCATCTACGTCGTGGACAGAACGGCTGTCGTAGGCGGCACAAAATTCGCCAGTACCACGCTGGACAATGCACTGGTCAACAGTACCAAAGCCGGCAAGAACAAAAAGATCGTCACGATGGATGCCGAATCCTGGTATCTGACCACCGGTGGACTGACATCCACGGAAAAAATGATAAACGACGCGCTGACCGGCCTGAAAAAATAAGCATGCCCACCGGTGCATTCGGAACGGAAAAACCTGCGCGACGCAGGTTTTTCCGTCTGTAACCGGACGTTTTTTCCACGATCATCCTTCCGCCGGTATATCGGGGAAGCCGTCATAAAAGAAAACGGATGGACAACAGGCGCCGGAGAACCGGATTATTCCGGAAAAAAGGGAACACTTCATGGAACGGAGAGTTCATCGCCAGCCGGGAAAATGGCGACAGCGGGATTATGCCTGACAGGCATGCCGGCTTTTTGCGGTATCGGAAAACAGATTTCCACAATGAAGCACAGCTTGTTCTGGCGACGGAGTGTATTGCCGGGACAGGCGTATACTCGTGTCGTATCTGGCATGATGATGTATCCACGGGATTTGTCGCTTTCCGTTTTCCGGAAACCCCACAAGACAACGCTTCAGGCGGACAGGCCGGACAACCTGAAAGAGCGCCGTAAAACCGGCTTGTCCGAAAGCCTGCCTGAAGGATACGGAGGCAGACCGGCCTGCAATCAAAAGTCACAGATTGCCGGCAGCGTTTTCCGCACCGCTTTCATGACGGGCGAAATCCCGCCTTTCCCTCCTGAAAAAGGGATCGTTCCTGAACAGGGACACCAGATAACCGGAACCCGCCTCGGTCAGATGATCGGTGTCGAAATACAGAATCCGGTCGGCCGAATCGCCGATTCTGGCCAGACATCCCTGTCGGTTGCACAGAAACCGGACCGGCGAAATATAGTGAACCTGCCAGACTTTCGACTGTTCCGACATGGCCTTGTCGATTCTGGCGAATTTTCTTTCTTCCATCCGGATCCTGTCCGGCAAAACGGTATCTTTCTGATAGGTGCGGATCAGTTCTATCGGCAGCTCCCGTTTCCAGACCGGTACCGGCCCGACGACGGCGATATGTTCCATGCCGTTTTTTCTCAGTTCGGCAATCGTATTGTCCAGAGCGGGAAGTGAGTGCCAGAAACCGGCCAGAACGACATAATCGGGCCGGATCCGGGCAAATTCTTTCAGGACTGCCTGATTTTTTTTCAGACATTGCGTCTGTTTTCCCGACAGGATGGCCGGACAGGTATCCCCGGTCCGCTGAAGGATATTGAAACGGTCGCCGAAATTTTGCTCGAACCCCGTCACCAGATGGGCGGCATGGGAATCTCCCCAGATCGCAATCGTCGGTTTTGACGGATGCGACGTCCGGTGGGGGCATTCCCCGTATTTGTCATAGGAATCCTGATGACACCCGTTATAAAAAGCGGGATTGGTTTTGCCTCTTTTTTCCAGAACGTTTTCCAGCGTTCTGGCCATATAAGGCAATGTCGACCGGAATCCGTCCTTTTTGAAAATCACGAAACCGGTGAGGCCAAGACACAGCATGACCGCAAAAAGGCAAACCGTCTTGATATTGCCGTATTTGCCGAAGCGAAGCGGATTCTCGATCAGTTTCGTCGTCAGCCAAGCCAGAAGCACACTGGCCGGAAATGTCGCGATCAGCCACCACAAGGGCGGTTCGTCCCGCAATACGATACGGGCCATGGAAAGAAGCGGCCAGTGCCAGAGATAAAGCGGATAACTGATCAGGCCGAACCAGACCAGAATCCGGCGGGAAAGAATCCGTTTGTTGAACCAGCCATCCTTGCCGGCAGCGATCAGCAAAACGGCCGACAGGACAGGAAACAGGGCCCATGCTCCGGGGTAGCCTTCAGTATCGGTGTTTCTGACAAAAAACACGGAAACCGCCAGCAGCAGTCCCCCGGTCATGGAGAGGATATGGCGGAGTCTTTCATGTTTGCGTAACAGGCCGATAACCGGAACCGGTCCCGAAGAATCCGCTTTCCATATGAACGGGGAAGAACCCGGATGCAGGAAAGCCCACGCCAGCATGGCACCGGCCAGCAATTCCCAGAAACGGGTGAGGGGAGAGAAAAAATCCGCGACTGGATCGATGCGGTAAACATACAGGTTCAGTCCGAAGGAAACCACGGCGAACAGGGCGGAAACGGCAAAAAAATTGAACCGTTTTTTCCAGGCCAGCCAAAGAAGAAGCGGCCAGACGATATAAAACTGTTCCTCGATCCCCAGACTCCAGAGATGCAAAAGCGGTTTGGCTTCGGCTGTCTTGTCGAAATAGCCGCTTTCGAACCAGAGCAGGATATTGGAAATGAACCCGGCACCCCCGGCAACATGTTTGCCCAGCTGGGCATACTCACCGTTCAGCATGAAATAAACGGAAAAAAGACCGTGGCTGAGCAAAAACAGTGCCCCGAACGCGAGACAGGCGACCAGAACTGTAATCAGGACCGGATAAATGCGGCGGATGCGTCGGCTGTAAAACTGCCAGAAAGAAAACGAGCCATTTTCAAGCTGCGTAAAAATAATGGAAGAAATCAGAAAACCGGAAATGACGAAAAAAACATCGACGCCGATGAAACCGCCACGTACGACTTCGGGAAAAGCGTGAAAGAAAAACACCGCGAACACGGCCAGAGCCCGGAGACCGTCAATATCGGGGCGATAACCGGACGATTTGGAATGCGTCTTTTCGGGCGTTGCGGGAGAAGGTGATGACAAGGAAGATTCTGGCGACATGGAAACAGCTGATACACGGTTTTTACAAAAGGCCGGATTATATAACAAGCCCTGAGAGAAACTGTTACCAGGTGTATCCATTTGTAAAAACGAAAAAGCCGGCATGGAGCCGGCTTTTCCGTAAAAGGAAGACTTACTTGATCTTTGCTTCCTTGTAAGGGACATGCTTTCTTGCCTTTGGGTCGAACTTGACAATCTCGATCTTTTCAGGAGTCGTCCGCTTGTTCTTCGTTGTCGTATAAAAATGACCCGTACCCGCAGTCGATTCCAGCTTGATTTTTTCCCTACCTGCCTTAGCCATAACAAAAACCTCTCAAAAAAAAGTCGAAACCCGCTCAGACCTTCTCACCGCGAGCGCGCAAATCAGCCAGAACCGCTTCAATACCCAGCTTGTCGATCACCCGAAGACCGGCATTGGAAACACGCAGGGAAACCCAGCGGTTTTCGGATTCGACAAAAAAGCGGCGGTAATGCAAATTCGGCATGAAACGGCGTCTCGACTTGTTGTGAGCGTGAGAGACCGTATTCCCGGACATGGGTTTCTTCCCCGTTACTTGGCAAACACGAGCCATAAGAACCTCCAGAAAAATAACGAAGCGGGAATTTTACCTGAGCGTATGATGAAACACAAGAAAAAACAGCGACTTGCCAAAATTTATTGTGTCGCAAATCATGTTTTTATGACACATTTTGGGCGAAAAAGGAATAACCGCCTGTTTTTCAAAAGATTTCGAAAAAAACGGTAAAACGGGAAAAGAAAGAAAAATCAGCGGGCCCGGCGTTTCAGTGTGCGCCAGATGATGCTCAGCCAGTCGCCGCCCCGCAAAATCGGGCGTTTGCGGAACACGTCGAAACCGGACGATTCGATTCGTTCAAGAACCCGAAGTCCGCCCTGGACAACCAGTCTGAGTTCCCAGCCGATCCGGCCCGGCAGTTTTTCGGCAAGCGGAGCGCCTGAACGCATCAGTTTCCTTGTCCGTTCCACTTCGAAAGCCATCAGCGACCGCCAGTTTTCGCTGGTTTTCCCGAGCGCGATATCCTCTTGGGTCACGCTGAAAAGCCTCATGTCTTCAAGCGGCAGATAAATCCGGTCTTTTTCCCAATCCAGTGCGACATCCTGCCAGAAATTGATCAGTTGAAGGGATGTGCATATGGCATCCGACATGTGGCTGTTTTCTTCCGTCGCCGCTTCGTAAAGATGCAGCATCAAAAGCCCCACCGGATTCGCCGACCGGCGGCAGTAATCCAGCAAATCGGTATAACTGTCATAGCGCTTGACCGAAATATCCTGCCGGAAGGCTGAAAGCAGGTTCCGGAAAGGTTCAAGAGGCAGCCTGAAATCGCGGATGACACCGGCTAACAGGACAAACAGCTCTCTTTCCGGTTTTTCGTTTCTCTCGATCCTGTCGATCTCATCGGCATAAAATGCCAGTGCCGCCAGTCTTTCGTGTGACGTCAGATCGCCTTCATCCGCAATGTCGTCAGCCGATCGGGCGAAATTGTAGATCGCTTCGACAGGTTGGCGCAGGTGAGGGGGCAGGAGGATGGATGCCACCGGAAAATTTTCGTAATGTTTGACTGCCATTGAATACCAGAGGCTGTTTGAAAGCCGTAATGGTAAAGCAAAAAAGGCGTTTTTAAAAATCCGGCCCCCGGAAAAACCGGAAATAGCCATGAAAATCAAATGTTTCCGGCATTAAAGAACGGGAAAACAGAATGAGTAAAACGAAAAAATATCAGTCAGTTAAATGTCTTATTTCATTAAACGCTTCAAGGCCGGTCATGATTTGCGAAAAAAACGACAGCCATATGGAATCGAACCGGCAAAAGAAAAGGCCGGAAAACCGGCCTGACCGTTATTGAAGCGTATCCGGCGCGGGCATGGCCGCAACGGGAACGGAACAATATGCCTTGAGTGCCCTGAGATCTTTGGCGGCTTCTTCCGTATTGTCCGGACTGATCATGCCGGCCGCTTCGAGAATGTCATCATCACTGCTTTCAAACGTGATCATGAAAGATTCCCCGTTTTTGGTGATGATGAAAGCGCCCAGTATTTTGCCGTCGGACATCTGGAAAACGGGAGGAAGATTGTACTTGCTTTCGAAATTTTTGAAAGCTTCTTCGATTTCAGTTTTGTTCATGAATGTTTTTCCGATAATGAATTGATAAAACGCTTTCCGCGCAAGTGACCGCCACGAAAAACAATGACCGGAAACCGGTCATGAAAACGGCCAATCGTCCCGTCATGACCGTTTACAGGATCAGAAAGCCTTCCTTGCTGTAATAGCCTGCATCCTTGAGCTTTTCGATTTGCTCATCGGTCAGGGGAAATTTTTCCTGCTGTTCATAAAAGCGGAAATCGCATCCGACCTCCTCGACAATCTGGAGATTGAAAACGATATCGGACCCGTCGATATAAAAGCTGAAAGCTTCCTCGGGCAACTCAAAGCCCAGTTCTTCCATAAACGTTCTGGGTACCGGTTTGTCATTATTGTTTTCGGCTTCGCTCATATCAGATCCTTTTCTGTTTCAGTAATCGTGACAGACAACCCAACCGGCGCTGTCTTTGAAATGGAGGCTTATTGTAACCAATTCATGCCCGTACATTCACCTTTTTTTCGCACACCGCAGGCCCGGTCGCGGTTTCATGGCAAGCGATATCTATGACCGGTACCGGAACCGGAAATTCCCTTTCCGGAAAAGATATCCCGGTGACAGGGAATCATTTACGTTCCGGTAAGCGAATAACCAGAGACGGTCTGTAACAGACAGGGAACATCCTGCTGTGCCGTCGGCAGAAAAAATCTGCCGCATCGCGCATTTCGGGTTGTATCCGTATTTCCGGAACCGGTGACGGAAATATCCGATCCCTTTATCGCCAGAACGTTTCCTGCCGGGGAAAACGATTTGTTCATCCATGTCCGACCTGTCGGAACCCGGACGGTTTTTTCATAAAAACAGGAGGAATTTTCCCTCTGATGTCGTCAAAAAATCCTTCTTTGCGACAAATCATCCAAAACAGCGGGAAAAAAGACAATAACTTGTATCTATTCGCCACGAAAGTGTTGACTTACGGTACCATTATACAGAGAGAGATGTTGTGGAATTTCCAGTGTTCCGGACAGACAGAAATTTTCTGCCGCCAGAAAGGTCTGAACGTTGTCCGGATGCCAATCAAAGCCAGGAGTCACAATGGGAACAAACGAATCTTCAAAAGAACAGGCACCCCTAGAGCAACGCAGGATGGATGGACAGAACAATGCCTCGTCCGTCCAGTCTCCGGCCCGGGATCATATCGAAACCAGCGAAAGCAACGAATATTTCGAACAGTACAAAATGAAGGAAGAGGGCATCAAGTCTGTCAAGGCCTGGTCCGACTTCTACGATACGGAAGATTTGCTGGATGTCTATCTTGAAAAACAGGGATATCCTTTCGAGGAACATCCCGAACTGAAAGAAAGCAACGAATATTTCGAACAGTACAAAATGAAGGAACAGGGTACCCGTTCCGTCAATGCCTGGTCGGATTTTTACGATACGGAAGATTTGCTGGATGTCTACCTTGAAAAACAGGGATATCCGACGAATCACGATATAAAAAAAGAAAAATCAGCTGCCTGATTTCAGGTATTTCTCTTGCAGGAACCCATGACAATAGCTGACGGAAGAAAAAATCCGTACCGGATTTTCCCGTAAATCCTTTTCGGGAATTCACCTCGCTATTGAAAACCTCTCGAACGGGAGGTTTTTTATTGCCTATATGGCTGAAAAAGAGAGGATAGATGAACCTGATTCCAGTCAGGTGACCAGAATAGCGTTACCCATGCATGGCCACGACAAAGACATACCCGTAACGGAAGAGTTTTCTTGAGCATGCCGAACGGGAGGGCATGCCATTTTGGCAAACAGTTTCATACCATACCGGATCCGGCCGGTATTTTCCGATCCGGTTTCACGGGAACGATTCTCAAGCATCTGCCCCGGGATACCGGATCAGGACCGCAGAATGGTCGTCTCAAAAACAACACTGGCCGTTTTCATGTGGAACGTTCCTTTCCATGAGACTATAATGGAAGGATTGCGGGGGTAGCTCAATGGCAGAGCAGAAGCTTCCCAAGCTTACGACGCGGGTTCGATTCCCGTCCTCCGCTCCATCCGGTTACATTGGTGTTCATGGTTTTCTTCATCCGGTTGATTGCTGGTCTCTTTCCTTTCGGTAAAAACAGCCAGAACATATCGTTTCAGGAATTTCTTCCACGGAGGAAAACCCGTACGATCAGACATCGGGGCTGCCAGTTGGGCCATACTGAATGGTTTCAGGGAAGGTGTTCGGCCGGCGAAAACGGATCGGACACCGTATAAAGCGACACGGAGCATTTCAATGATGTTTCACGGAAAAGTTCGCTGCAATACCCGCAAAATGCCCGCTATTTGGAAAATTGCCAAAACGTTCGCTTTGCCGAAATAAACCCTGTACAGAAGAATCGTTCCGTTTTTCAAGGACCTTCCCGGCTTTCAGCACAGTTGTGGCAATAGATGCTTTACAGATGGCAATCGACGAAGGATTTATCCCTCCGGCACATTGCCATGGCTGATCGAAGTTTTTTCATACTGTCATATTTCACCGTGATATGACGGTGCGGCCGACACGATATACAGGCAGGAATGCTGCAATCATGCCCTGATCAACATACGACCGACTTCGTGAAATATGATTGGTCCCGCCCGTTTGCATGACGGGGTCGTGGAAAAACAGGACAAAAACGTATCCGCCATGCGGCCAGAACCGGATATTTTCCGGAAGATATGCGATGCCTGTCTTGTCTTTTTGAGAAATGTTTCTTGTAAAATCAACAGGTTATTGGTGCGAGGGAGGGGACTCGAACCCCTACACCGCAATGGCGTCAGGACCTAAACCTGGTGCGTCTACCAATTTCGCCACCCTCGCAAGCGATCAGAGCACGCAATTTTACTTCATTTTTCCCGGGTTTTGTGCGATGTCGTGCCGGACATCTCGTCTCGTGTGACATCCTTTCCGGAAAATTGAGTTGGTTTCATCATGTTTTTTTCCGCGGTTTCTTCCTGTCAGTTTTTGACGGTTTTGTCCAACCTTGTTCTGTACGGACAGGTTGCTACATTCGTCCGTTGCGATTTCTTGCACGGAAAGCGATATGGCAGACAAGGGCCGGCGACAACCGAACGGTTTTCCGTCCATAAACGGGCGGATCTTTATGGTACGAATTGCCGACCGTTTTCGTCCGGATGCTCATCCGTGCACTCCGGCAGATGATTTGGTCAACATCATACGTTCTCCGGATACCGGCTGACGAAACACTCCGCATCGTCCATGTAGCCACTGGCATAAAAAAGCCGTTCATCAGATACCCGAACCGGAACCGCCTGTCACTGCTTTCCTTGCAGGTAAAAACTGTTTTTCCGATCCGCACGCCCTCCAGATCGTGCCGTCCTGTTCGATTATAGCGGGCGACGAAAAAACGATTCATTTTCAGTAACCGGACTGTCGGGAATTGTTTTTCTTTCCATCCGGGATGTGCCGGCAAAACTGTACCCTGATGCATAAAGCGCATGAAGGTGGAAAAACAGCAGGATGCAAGGTGTCATGGCATTTAACAGCTATGTCGTAAATTACAAACACACGACGTTTCATTTTCATGAAATCGGGATGGTCCGCTTCAACGGTGATCACCGGCTTGTCGTCGGAAATACGAACGGCACGATTGAATGTCGCCAGTCAGGAAAAAGGATGCACAGACAGCCGGAACGGTTATCGACCGGGAGGGACTGCTGCTGTCCGGACAGAGAAGATGTCGTTTTCCTTCAGATTTCAGTTCGAAAAGCCGGCCGGATAACGGACATGTCTGTCAGATATCCTTTCTTCTTTTTCTTTCCAGCGTTCCGGCATGCTGCTTGCGTTCCTGCGGTGTTTCGCCCCATTGCGAATAGCATATCGCCGCACGTTGTGCACGGTCGGGGAAACGCCCGGATTTTGAAAGCGTCATTTCGGCAATACAACGCGAAATGAACTGCTGTTTCGTTTCATTTTTTCTTGGACGAGGTAAAGGCATGAATTTTCTCCCGTATGTATCGGTTCAGTGCCCCGCCTGTTCTGCGGAATCGTTTTTCAAGGTATCCGTCGAATCGACGGCATTTTCCGTTTTCTGTTGTCGGGCTGCCACCGCTTCGCCTTTTCCGATCTCCTCATTTTCACAAGGATATACCGGTTTTCGCGAGTGGTATCGCTGTGGTTCGTTACTGTTGCCGTCCCCGTATGCCGGAACCGTTTCACCTTTCCGATCTCCAGAGTACGGACACGCACAAGGATTCGTGGTGACAGGTATAAACGTCTCCGGATGGAATACCAGGATACCATCAGAGCGGAAAAACAGCCGGAAGTTTTGCCGTGTTCGTCGTTACACGGTGACAACAGGCACGACCCTGCCGTTTTCCACTACCACCATTCGTATCCTTCATCAAAATCGGCGAGATCGGGAAGGGCATCTTCGCCATCCCGTACCCGTTTATAAAGATTGACATTGCCGAACAGATCGGAAACCGGTGGTTCATCCGTTTTTTTCCTTGCCAGCATTTGCATTTTCCGTGCGACAATCGTCGTCACTCGATGCCGGTTTCCGTTTCTGTCTTCATATTGCCGGTTCCGGATCCTGCCTTCGATATAGACCGGCATGTCCTGATGGACATATTGCAGGACGATTTCTCCCAGATGACCGAAAAAAATGACATGGTGTTTTTCTGTCTCACCAGCGGAAACGGTCTCAAGCTGGAGATTGACCATCATGGTACCGTTTTCCAGAACCCTGAAATCCGGAACGGTGGTGACCGTTCCCATCAGAATCACCTTGTTGACCGATGCCATTTCTCTCGCCATCCATTCCGTTCGATACGGAATAGGACGGGAAGGAAGATGTCATGTTTCCTGCAGGGCAAACGAAAAAAGGATTACTTGCACCGGAATTGAGCGATATCGCTTCATGACGGAAAAATTCTCGCCAGAATGGGGCATTTTCAGCCATGCAAGAAAATCATGTTTTCCAATCTGTACAAATATGCCTTTGTCACCGCACTGGCCGGATGGTTTATGACCGCTTTCAGCATTTCTGATCAACGAACTGGAAAACCGGAAGCGGATCGACAAAACGGGAATCGCCGTTATTGGGGAACTGGATGAAGCCGTTGGATTTTTCAGATCGGCCGTCTATACCACCGGGACGAAAATTCCGAAGCCCGTCAGTCCGGAAATCATGGACAGGGACAAGGCAGAAAGCGATTTCACGGGAGAAGCACTGAAAAAATGAACGAAAAAACGATAAACCGGAAGTGACGACCCGATTCCCGGAAAAGGCTGCTTGTCCACCCCGGGATCTTTCGGGCGGGAAAACGGCCTGTTTTTTTCGATGAATGCATCAGGCTGAACTGGCACGTTATATGCTTTATCATGGACAACAGAATCGTGTTTCATGTTGCGAACACTGTTTTGTTCTTTCCCTGAGTGTTGGGGCCGGGCGACGCCCGGCCTTCTTTTCGATCAGCCGGCAGGATCAGTATTCCGACTTCCAGTCCGTTCCCTGATTCCAGCGGGATTCCCAATGTTTCAGATAGCGTTTCGCGATGACCGGATCGTTCCAGATCACGACCACATTCTCGCTGTTGTGTCTGGCTGCCGATTTGCTGTAGTTGAAACTGCCGGTCTCAACATGCCTTCCGTCTACCACAATATACTTGTCATGATGAATGCGATATTTCGAAACCGTGCGCAAGGGAATATTCGCATTGACCATCAGGTTCATGGCCGCCTTGCTTGCCTTGGAACGGTTGCCTTTTTCATCGACTACGATTTTGACGTCCACCCCGCGTTTTTTGGCAGCGAGCAGACTTTTCATGACCGGCGGGGATGTAAAGGCGTAAGCGGCAAGACGAAGGTTTTCCTTCGATGAATCAATCACCTTCAGGATCAGTGCTTCGGCCCTGTCATCAGGAGAAAATGCGCTTTCGATAACGGTTTGTGCATGAAGCCGGGCCGAAAAAAGCACGATCAGCCCGAACAGGAAAAAACGATGGAGTCTTCTTGTCATTTGACCAAATCCGGATAAAAAATGAACGGGACCGTTATTATATCCGTATGTATCTCTCAGGAAACAATATCGGTTATTTCCACAAAGATAACTGCCTCCAAAAAGTCCTCAGTACTGCAATGATCCGATGAGTCTCAATGGTTCCATGCAACGAACGGCTTCGCAAATATCACCCGAACAACGGTTCATTTTTTTCTGCTAGAACAATAATTTCGCATCATGCTATCGCCTAGGGCCAGCAAAAACATCATTCTGTAATGGCGCATGCTCAGATGCCTCATCGGGCGCATCTCGTTTTTCAGTTTGCTTTTGCATGCTTGGATTTCTGAGGGATTGTCCTTGATATAGGCACCTTTGAGTTTTTTCCAGAGCGCATCGATCAGTTGTCCGTGAATTGCCCAATACAGGCCACTGCCATCGGGAGCCTGTGACATGAAGATCTTGATCGTCTCCAGTCCCAGATCGGTCGTTCCGTTATCTCCCGTTTCCTCTGTCACATCAGCATTGGCCGGTTTCTTTCGGTCAGGCTTGTCATGCGGCGATGGGGAAGTCATCAGGCTGCCTTCTCTGACACGATAAAAATACAGGGAATCATTGACGACAATCCCCGTCTTCAGATTGGACGCCACTTCAGCAAAATATCTGACATCTTCTCCCGTTCTCAGGCGGGCATCAAAACGGAAAGAACGTACAGCACGGGCAGAAAACAGTTTGTTGAACAGGGATTTCTTCTTGCTCTTGTATTTTCTCCATCCATTCAATCCCAAATATTGTTCCAGCACACCAGTCTGATCAAGTTTTTCAGCTGGAATGAAAAATTTTCTTTCCACTGGTGTTTCGCCGTCCCGGAATGTAATCGTATTGCACAGGGAATAATCAGCATTGTAATCAACCACGGCGGATACCAGTTTTTCGAGAAAAAACGGAGAAACAAAATCATCACTGTCTATAAAAGCGATAAAATCAAATGTTCCATCTTCTTCTATCTTGTCCAGTGCAGTATTCCTGGCACTTGAAACGCCGCCATTTGGTTTGTGAATGACTCTGAAACGACTGTCCCGCAGGGCGTAATCATCACAGATACTTCCTGATCTGTCCGTTGATCCGTCATCGACAAGAAACGCTATGAAATTTTCATGTGTCTGTTTTAAAACACTGTCAAGACATTCCTGAATATAGCGTTCTACTTGATAAACCGGAATGACGATTGCGATACGGATGGAAGACATTTCTGGAAGTGAAAATAACCTGGTCTGAAAACGGGCCAGAACAGTCATGATCAAAGAAACCTTCTGCAAAATAAAATACTTTCCAAAAGGAACAACCTTAATATTATGACAGATTTTAATTTTTTTAACATGATTTCTTGCCGGTTGTTTTTCCCGTTATCAACCATCCGGCATGAATTTTCGTCCCGTATTGACGGAATGTTCGATACGTTCGAGCCATTCATCATCCATCTTCAGCAGAAATTCGACCTTGACGTTTCCAGAATCCGGAATACTATGGACGGGTATGATCATGCTTTCTTTTGAAAGCGGGGCGACATCGGCATAATACGGAACCGATCCGTCTATCCCTTTCGTAAACGCCATCACCCCGACGGGGGAAGCCGTTTTGTTGTTGATTTCGTAATTCAGAAACATGCCGTTTTCATCGTCCATCCGTTGCCAGTCCCCCTGCGGACCGGACGGAACCGATGCCGGATCGACCGCAGCTTTTCTCCCGATTCCGGTGAATCTGACCGGAAATTCACGGTCGCTGTAACTTTTCCTCAAATCCGAGCCGCGGTATCCGTCAAGATTGTTCCAGCCCTGATCACGGACCGCTTCCAGATTCTGTTCATCGACTTTTTTCTCGACATATCCGAAAACCTGCCAGAGATACCAGGCGAGGGGAATGATACCCGTCAGGATGACAGCCACAAGAGCCGTCATACCGTAGTTGAAAGGAATGTCTTTCAGGGATTTGCAAATCCTTCCATGCGTGTCATGGGATGAAACCGAAAGGATTTTCGATGAATCGAACGTGTCGCCGTTCACCCGCAGCAACAGATTGATTTCCTGCTTTTTGTGAATGCGCTCGATGCGGATGACCGGGCCGTCAAGCGTCACACCGGGAAGATTGGTGGCGACGACCTCGGCACTGATGGAAGGGGCGAGTTCCACTTCCACGTTTTCCTCCACCTGATTGCCGCGATTGCAAATGACAAGCTGGAAAACAGCCCCATCCTGATGGCCGGACGCTTTCTGGAAAAGAACCGGTGCCGTGGCATACAGCTGGCGGATGTGATAAAGCCAGGCGATCAGGGAGGAAACCAGAACGATCGTCACACCTGCCGCGATATTTTCAAGAATTTCCATACCCGTTCCCAGTAAGATCGACAGTGAAAGGCAACCGCCTGTTGCAACGGTTCCACCATTCTCGCGTCAGAAGAAAAAAACGGTCTTGAGTGTTCTCAAAGGAAGCATGCCGGTTCACGGTAACGGATACAGGCAAAATGAAACGGTGTATTGGCGATATTCTGACAATGTGCCGGTATCCGGGAAAAGGCTTTCAGGAAAACAGGTTTGTTTTCCCGTCAGAAATATTCACAACTTCCCTATCCGGAAAAAACGTTGTGGAATAATGATTCATACGGACGATGAAAAGGGATATTTTCCCTCCGGGCAATGCGGAACGAACAAAAAAACAGCACCGGTATCAACCGGTTCATTCTTATCGGATTTCTCCCTCTATACAAAGGTTGTTCACATACTTGTCCACAGCAGAAGTGGACAAGTATGAATGACAATCCTTCATAAAAATGGAAGAACGCATAAACGATATGCCGCTTTTCCGAAAAAGCGAACGATTCCGCAGTCGGGGTCAGACCATCACGCGGTGGGCATGCTCACGTCAGTTCCGTTTTCTCCTGTTTCTGTCTGTTCAGAACCAGTATCAGCTCATTGCGGAGCACATAAAGCCTTTCGATGACAGACCGGACTTCCCGGGCACGTGCATTCTGTCCGTTTTCCAGCAGTTTTTCTTCCCGTTTCATCAGCCCGTTGATCGACTGGACCAGGGCACTGATACTGATTTCAAGCCCTTCCACTATCATTGCATGGTCAGTCATCGTAATCACTTTTTCCTTCCTGGCTGTCTCCTTCTTCCGATTGTTCTTCAGCCATGTACCATATCGCCTCGTTCAGTATTTTCTTCATCAGTGTGAAAACCTCATCCTTGTCATCTTTCATCAGAGCAACAGCCACTTCGGCGAATTCGCTGTCCGTTGTGCACCGCAAAATGAAATCGCCGACACTGTCAGCGATTTCACGGCTGGTACATATCGAATTCCGGATAATCTCGAAGTGAATATTGGTCAGTCTTTCCTTCATATCCAAATTAGTCCCATCCTGATTCAGTCAATCATCAGAGCCTTCCTTTCCGAAAAGAAACGGCTCTTCATTTAAACCAAAAGTTACAACTTCTGCATCCGAATGTTACAGCATAAAGTAACTGTCTACAACTCTAAGTTGCAATAAAAAGAAAATCTGATGAATTGCTTGCCAAGACCATTATTAGACTTCAGCTGCATCGAAAGTGCGGGATCCCCAGGCAGAAGATGAACGGAATTTGTGAAAAAACGGATTGCCGGGGGTTTCCCCCCCCCGGTCATGAATCTGGCAGAGATTTTACAATTTTCGGATATATAAATATATAATCTTTCTGTGCTGAAACATTTAAAAATACAGATATGGAGTATATAAATATCAACTTGCGCAAAATTGCTAAAAATCAACAGGAAGTCTTAAAGAAACGATGATCCTCTTCGGATCCCTGCAAAACATGCCGGATCATCATGATCAAAAACAGAAAAAACCGTACAAAGGTGCCTGAAGTGGTAAAAAAGTCTGTCGTGCAGATATGTGTGAACCGGATGAATCTCTCGTGCCCTGGCGAAAAAAGCGCTGTTCGGTAAAATCACCGGATAGCGTCAGGATTCTTTTTTTTCGATCGATTGCCAGAGAATCTCGATATAGCGATTGATCAGCGAACGCTGTTCCTCGGAAAACCGGCTGAACTGTTCCCTTGTCACCGAAAAAGGCCAGTCATCCTGTTTTTCCCGCTGGACCACGACATAATCCGGTGTTTCCTGTTCGACAGAAAACGTATCGGAAACGGATGTCGTTATACCGAACTGGATATAGGCCGGCGACACTCCCAGCACATCGGCCAGTCGCCGCAAAGTGGCACCCCGTGGAACGGTTTTGGCTTTTTCCCATTTCTGCACGGCCTGCGGTGTGACACCGACTTTCCGTGCCAGCTCGGACTGGCTGATATTTTTGCCGTGTCGGCAATCTTCGATTCTTTTGGCAATTTTATCCATGGAAAAACAGACAGACCCTCATGCAAAAAGGGATTGGTGAACATTTCTGCATATTGTATTACCAAACCGGACTCATCCATTAAAATAAGTGTAACCTGAATACAATTCGGGATCCGTTTCATGATGCGTTCCCAATCCCGGACGGAAAAAATACCCGTTACCGTTTTGCTGCATCGCTTCCGCTTTGCCGATATGGAACCATCAGGCCGGCTGGCGGGAACCGGATTCATCCATGATATCGCCGCGACGTACACCACGACACCCGGCTGACGAAAGAAACAGTCCCGTTCTTTTCCACATGCGGGCCGGTTGGGAATCGTACGGGAAAATACGGGACCGACAGGCAAGACGTTATTCGGGACAAGCCTTTTCTTGCATTGTCGCCAGCCGGAAAGCTGTCCGACAGACCAGACGATCTGTTTATTGCAGGGCTACCTGCGACTTGCCCGGCTTCGGATTGATGACAGTCTGTTTCAAATGGCCGGTTGCTTCTTTCAATGTACCGGTATTGACCGAATGGTCGATCCGGTCAAGCCACTCGTCATTCAGTCGGAACATGAATTCCGTCCTGACGATTCCCGAGGCGGGAACCGTTTTCACCGGAATGAAAATAGTTTCTTTCGAGAGGGGACTGACATTCCTGTAGAAGGGCATGGCATTGCGGACACCTTTTCTGAATGCCAGAACCCCCAGATCGGATGCCGTCTTGTTGTTGATTTCGTATTTCAGAAGCACGCTTTTCTTTTCGTCAAGCTGGTTCCAGATATCTTTCAACCCGGCGGGTATGGCTGTCCCGCTGTAATCGGCTTTCTTTTTGATACCGACCAGCCTGACGGGAAATTCGTTATCGCTGTAACTTTGCCGGAGATCGGATTCCTGATAATCATCCAGATTGCTCCAGCCCTGATTGCTGACGGCTTTCAGGTTTTTCTCCTCGAATCTGTCGTCAATATATTCGACGACCTGTCCTGCATAGTAAAGAATGGGAAAAATCCCGATCAGGACACTGACGACCAGCGCGCTGATCCCGTAATTGAAAGGAATATCACGCGGGGATTTGCAGATTTTTCCGGTTGTCTCATTGGACGACACCGACAGGATTTTCGAAAAATCGAATCTGGCGTTCTTTACCCGAAGCAGCAAATTGACTTCCTGTTTTTTATGGATGCGCTCTATCCGGATGACCGAATTTTCCAGTACCACACCGGACAGGTTGGCGGCGACGATTTCAGCCGAAACGGAAGGGTCCAGCTCGACCCTGACATTTTCCTCGACCTGATTGCCACGATTGGAAACGATGATCTGGTAAATCGCGTCATCCTTGCCTTCGGAGGCATTCTGGAAGAGAACGGGTGCCGTCGCATAAAGCTGCCGGATATGATACAGCCAGGCGATCAGGGAAGACACCAGGACGATAACGGTACCGACGGAAATTTCTTCAATAATATCGATAAGCATTTGCTGACAAACCGTAAAGGAGGAATAACGTTTTTTCCGTTCCGGAACCGGCATACCGCCATTTATCCGGACAATCCCGCAAATGGTATGTCCGGCAGACAGGCCAGCCATATGTACCGGTTCACATGAAATGCAGGAACTTTTCATGGCAATGAGAAACTCTGCCGGTCATTTTTCCTGTACAACGTCATTTTGCCAACAATATGGGAAAAATACCAATTGTCCCGGAAAAACAGGGGAAAACTGTTTTGTCCCATTCAGGCTTTTGTCGAAGTGCTTCACAGGATTTTTTCCCTGAAGCGGCAAGCGAAAAAAGAACACATAAACCGTCGCCAAAAAGCATATTCTGCCGTTGGTCATATCGCCTGATCACCAAAACAGAAGCGTGGCCAAAAAACAAACATCCCGTCATTTTTTCCGAACCGGAGAAAACAGAAGAGGGGAGAGACATGCAGGTGAAACCGTTTTGTGAACGAAAACAGCCGGACGCGAGGATTTCAGAGAAAATGGTATCAGGCGGACAGCTCCATCAGAGCCGGATGCCGGGCCTGCGGCCGGTTTTGGACTGAAACGGAAAGAGACAGGATCCGGTAGCCGTCCTGAACATCGAAAAACCTGCCCACCCTCTTTCAGGCAGGCAGGAAAGAAAACAAAGGGAAGTCCGGATGGATTCCCATCCGGTTTGTCATGCATCAGAAGCTGTAGCGGATACCTCCACTGACCTGATAGGTGGTTCTGACCGGGTTGCCTGCTGTGGTTTCGACTTCTCCGTAGGCGGCGAAGTTTTTGTTGATGTTCCAGGTGCCGCCCAGTGCGAATTCTCCCCAGGTTCCTCCCATGTCTTCACTGTATTTGCGGCTGATTCCGTCCTTGCTTGCACGAATGTCGGATTCGGCTTCCCAGTCGTTCAATACACTGGCCTTGATGTAGGCGCTGCCGGTTTTTTCCGGAGAGACCCATCCGGCCGCGATGCCGAGACGGCCGACAAGGCTCTTGATGGCATCCTGACTGATTCTGACTCCATTGCTGGTTGTGTAGTCCGCACTGTCGAGGTGGCCGTACATCAATTCAGCCTGTGGTTCGAGATAGTAATTGGTGTTGGCGATGTTGAAGCGCCGTCCATATTCCACGGACAGGGACGTTCCGGAGGTGTGCATGCTGCCGTCCACTTTTTCTCCCCGTGTGTAATACAGATCGTAGTCGCTTTGGGTATGGTGGCGTTTCAGGGTCACATCGACGAATTGTCCGTCATCTCCCAGCCAGCTGCCATACAGACCGAAATTGTAGTTCTTGTCATCGGAGGAACCGTTTTTTCAGCGATCCGTCTCCGTCGGTATAGCTGGCTGTGGCACCGATCAGGAAATTGCCGATCCGGTGATCCGCACCGATCTGCAGGGTCTGGTAAGTGTTGTGCATGCTTTTGTATTCGCTTTGTCCGGCGATGGCTCTGGCCCACATGCCGGATGCCTGCGGCATGGTGCGCAAATCTCCCATGCGCTTGTCCATGTCATTCATCTGGCTGCGGAAAACCAGAAAATTGTTCTGTGCGATCTGGTGCAGTGAACCCATCACGCTGTTTGCGGATTCGGTTACTGCGGAAACGTTGCCGTCTTCATTGACCTGTGCGACAACCGCACCGGCGACATCCCCTTCCGCGACAGTCTGGGTCTGGGCCGCCCCTTGTGCCTGTATATTGCTTGCCAGTTGTGTTATGGCTGACGCGGTATCGGCACCCAGATCATCGGCGTTTATGCCCTGGTAGTTGACGGCAAGATGCGGTGCCCCTGCTGTTGAATCGACTTGTCCGACCTGCAGTTTCGCGCTGGTCAGCTTGCCATCTTCTTTTTTCTGCGCGGTTGCGTTGATGGTTCCACCTGTTCCGGACAGGTTGTCGACTTTGACTTCCTGTCCTGCCGTTTTGATGTTGATGACGCCGTCGTTCAAGTCAAGTTTGTTGAGGGCCTGTTCGTTCACTATTGCGGGACCCTCACTGTTTTCAATAACTGTCGGATTCCACTGTGCGCCATTGGATAGATTCAGGGTAATGCCCCGATTGACTTCGGTATAATTTGTGTTGTCCTTATTGGCTTCAGGATATTCTTTCAGAACATTGCCTGTCCATGATGAACCGGCTGTCGTCAGATTGATATTGACATTGGACTCGATAACATTGCCGCTATTGGCTGCGGAACCCGGCGTTGCGAAAGCGACATCGCCATTCAAGACGACCGTACCTGTTCCATCCTGATTGATATTGACAGTGGAATTGCCTCTCGTTTCAATGGCTCTTTGTGCATTGACTGTCAAATTGCCGTTGATCGTGAGTTGCCCGTTGGAAAGTGCTTCGATTCCGTTTGCTTTAGCATTGATAACCGTATCTTTGGCATTGATGGTAAGGGAAGATGCCCCTTCCGGTGCGATTGCTGTCTCTGTATTGTTTTGCACCCAGATACCATAATCACCGCCGGAAATCGTCAGTTTTTCGGTCTGGACATTTATCTGACCGCCCGTTAAAGCTACTAACCCGGTATCGGGTCCCGTCAGGTCAACCGTTTTGGTATTGCTGCCTCCCAACTTAACTACACCACCATTACTTGCTCTTATTGTCTCAGTGGTATCACTCGTCACGGTAATATCGCTGCCAAGAACGGTTGCTTCCTTACCTTGCTCACTCACTAAAATACCGTGCTTGCCCATCCCGTTAATCGCTACGGTATTGGCACTTTCCCCAATGGAAACCTGAGAATTCCCCATGTTGACGGATTGCTCTGTGCCATCAACCGTCACTGTTCCGATATCGTTTGCCATCGCTACATATGGCATCGCCGCGGCCAGAGCGGCGGCCAGTAATGTTTTCTTCATGTCTCGTTCCTTGTAAGCAATGAGGGCAAATATCTGCTAATACGCATTAAAAGAGCCGTTAATACGCATATGTGACAGTTAGAACGGTTGCAAGTATCTGTTTTTAAATATTTATGAATGTCTTTTCTTTTTATACGAAAGGCATTCCCTACTGGAAACGGACGATGAATTTCTTGCCTGTTTCCCAATTTTTTCCTGATATTTGATAGACTTGGCAGGGCATGAATGGAATATGAACCCTGATGGCGATGTCTTTTAATGCGTATTAACGGAAGTTCCGGAATGCAGATCGATGTTGTATGGATAAAACAGTCCGAACGGTTTTTGACTGTCGTTTCGTCTGCCAGAATGTCCTATCAGGCTTTCATGTCTGCCCTCTGATATTTGCCAGGGCATGGGAGAATATCAGCCGTTTTGCCATGCCTCGTGCAATCTTTCCCCAAGACCGGAACGCCTGACGGAATCGTTTTCCAGACTCTGCGTTAAAATGGTCCTGTCGGCCATGACCGTAATGGCCGTTTTCGCGCGGGTAATGCCGGTGTAAACCAGTTCCCGGCACAGGACACGGGAAAACTGCGCGGGCAACAGCAGGGCGACCGAATCGAATTCCGATCCCTGCGACTGGTGAACCGTCATCGCGAAAGAGGTTTCATGCTCGCCCAGCCGGGAAGGCGACACGGTCCTGAACGTTCCGTCCTCTTTCATGAACCAGACGGCCAGACGACCCGGGGCATCCGGAAGAACGATCCCGACATCGCCATTGAACAGGCCGTGGGAATAATCGTTTCGCCGGATCATGACCGGCCTGCCTGCAAACCAGCCGGAACCGGCAGCGTCCATTCCCCATCCGGTTCCGGATACGGTCTCCGCCATAGCCCGGGCGATCAGCCGATTGACCGCAGCGACGCCGCAGGGGCCTTCGCGCACGGCACAGAGAATACGGAACCGGTTGAACATGTCGAAAATCTTTCCGGCATCGTTTTCACCGTTCAACACGGAATCGAAATAGGGTGCGTACCAGTCCAGCAGGGTCTTTCTGAAATTCGCCATAACGGCCGGATCGGCCATGTCCAGCCATCGGACGGAACGGTCGTGGCTCGAACAGAGAAAATCGGCGGCGTCCGCAAGCCGGCGGGAACGGATGTCGGCGGCCAGCTTGCCGATTCCCGACGTTTCGCTGAAACGGTAATTGCGCGTCAGCCAGACGACACGGTTTTCAAGGGGCGTGCGTCCCGACAGGGAAGAAGGCACCGTATCCGGATGCAGCCCGGTCAATGTTTCCAGAGTAGCCAGACAGTCTCCGGTAAAAAACCGGCGGGAACCCAGTTCCGCGAAAACGGAACCGGCTTCGACCGCCGCCAGCTGATCCTTGTCGCCCAGAAGAACCACCCGGGCATGAGCGGGAACGGCATCGAAAAGACGCGCGGCCATGGCCAGATCGAGCATGGAAGCCTCATCGACGATCAGGGTATCCAGCGGCAGCGGATTGTCCGCATGGTATCGAACGGTCGCACCGTCGCCCGACATGCCAAGCAGGCGGTGAACCGTTTGCGCCTGTTTCGGCACCATCGGCTGCATGTGCAGCGGAAAGAACGCCGAGCGCTGCGAAATGGCGTCCAGCATGCGCATGGCGGCTTTCCCGGTAGGGGCGGCCAGCATGATCCGGTTCTGCGGGTCGGTTTCCAGCAGACAGGCCAAAAGGGAAGCGACCGTAGTGGTTTTGCCGGTTCCCGGCCCGCCGGATACAACGAGAAGCGGTTGTGCCAGTGCCAGCGCCACGGCGGTTTTCTGCCAGTTGACCGTTTCGCCGTTCTCGTGAGGGAACAGGGCATCCAGCAGAGGGCGGATACGTGCGGCATCGACCGGCCGGACTTCGCGCATGGCGGCCAGCCGCTGCGCCAGCATGTGTTCATAGTCGAAATAGCGGTGCAGATACAGCCGGTTGCCGTCATCCAGTACCAGCGGAGCGTTGCCGGGATCGCCGGCGGGAGCGACAACGCCGGACTCCAGCAGGGTCAGACGGAGCGTTTCCATGTCCGATCCACCCGGTTCGACAGTCATCTCTTCCAGCGGCAGGCAGGCATCTCCCGACGAGACCGCCAGACTGACGCGATATGCCGCCTCTTCCAGAAGGGCGCAAGCCGCCGCCCGATCCGTTACGGTATCCGCAAAAGCCCCGCCGTCTTTTGCCCAGGCCAGAACATGCCGGGCGAACGCACGGGCCAGCGTCTGTTCCGGTGTTTCGAAAAAGCGGGATGCCGTCATGCCTTTTTCTCCTTCTGCGCTCGTACCTGCTGTCCGAACAGCCGGTCTGCCGCCTCGATCACATGCCGTCCGGGCTTGTGGAAAAACACGCCGGAAGGAGAGCCGTCCGCTTGCCGCCACGCGGGGCGTACTCCCCGGACAAACAGATAAAACACGCCGCCGAAATGCCGGTCGTAGTCGTATTTTGGCATTCTCGACGCCAGATAACGGTGCAACGCGACCGTATAAAGCAAATATTGCCAGTGGTAACCGTGTTCCGTCATGGCCTGGTCAATTCTGGCGGTACAGTAATCTTCCTGCCGGTATCCGAGATGATTCGACTTCCAGTCCAGCAGCCAGAACCGGCCGTCCGCCTCGAAAACCAGATCGACGAAACCGTTCAGATATGCCGTCATGTCGTCAAAAACCAGTTGAGGTACGGCATAGCCGAACCGTTTCGCCAGCTGGTTCATTTTTCCGGCCGACAGGGGTGCCGACGAAAGGCAGAAAGGCCATTCCACCAGCTTGTGCCCGTTTTCCACCGTATTCAACATGATCCCTCCGGGCAGAGGTGTCGCCATGACATTTTCCAGCATGTCAAGCGCCATCGACTGGCAGGCATCCCCGGCGGTTTCCGGACGGAACGGAAACTGCCCGTCCACTTCCTGCGGATATCGCGACAGGGCGGTTCGGGCAGCCGCTTCCCATGTCGTCCTGTCGGTAAAATCGGCATGTTCGAACACGGCATGCAGACAGCTTCCGGCATAAGTGCCTTTCGGAAACAGCAGAATGTCATCCTCTTTCAGGAAAGCGGGGAGTTCCCCGCCGGATACCGGCGTTTCTCCGGTGGCTATCCGCTCGTCATGGTCGCCTGTTTCCGTTTCATCCACGGCATTGCGTATCAGACCGCTGAAACTGTTCATCCGCCAGCGGATGTCCAGCGTTTTCGCAAATGTTCTGGCCGACAGGATTTCCGTTTCTTTGTCGTTTTCGCCGACCGTCCGGTACACAGGGGAGGGCAGCCCGATCACCCGGATGTGCGGAGAGCGGGCTTCGAGCGCTTTCCAGGCATCGCCGATTTCCCCCGTTTCGGGCAGTAAAACCGTCTCCGCCTTTTTTCCGTTATTGCCCGAGAGCCAGTCTTCCGGAGAAAAGCCGTTTCCGGCCACCAGCCAGTTCAGAAGGCTTTTGCGCGACTGTGTGGCATTATTGCGGAACGTATAGCAGCCTGCCACCAGATAACAGCGATGGATCGCCCGTGTCAGCGCCACGTAAATCAGGCGCATCATTTCAGCTGCCTGTTCGGTGTTCATCCGTTTTTTGACGATCTGCCCGTCCGTTTCGGATAGCGGCCGGTAATCGATCACCGTTTCATCTCCGTCGTGATACTCGATTCCGTCTCCGCCTCTTCCCGCGTTTTTCGGCTGGTTGTCCCAGAGCAGGGGACAGAAAACAAAGGGGAATTCCAGTCCTTTGGAACGGTGCATGGTCATCACCTGAACCAGATTCCGGTCGGTTTCGAGCCGCAATTCCGCTTCTTCCGCACGGTGGTCGTTTTCGCGTTGCAAGGTGTACCAGCGCATCAGCGA
Organism: Oxalobacter aliiformigenes; assembly: GCF_027116575.1. Classification (GTDB taxonomy): domain Bacteria; phylum Pseudomonadota; class Gammaproteobacteria; order Burkholderiales; family Burkholderiaceae_D; genus Oxalobacter; species Oxalobacter aliiformigenes. Next base: position 1,357,301 of record NZ_CP098252.1, read on the forward strand.
ATCCGGTGCGCTTTTCGATTCATCCTCCCGGCTGACGAGTTCGGCCAGATGCCGCAAATTGGTCACGCGCCGTTCCCCGTCAGGCAAGGCCAGCAACCGGGCTACCACTTTTTCCCGGTCGAAAAGCCAGCGCAACGCATAACCGGCCCCGTGACCCAGCCATGCCCGCCGATATTGTCCGAAACGTTCGAGAAGTCCGGACAGGCCCGCTTCATCATCGGCGAGCGCTTCGACGGCAGCCGAGTCCAGCCCCATCATTTCCGTCGAAACCGCCGCCATCAGAAGCGGTTCGTCTTCCGGCGTCATCATGGCATGCAGCACGCATTCCAGTTCCTGCGCCTCCCGGGAATGGAAAACGCTGTCCTGCGAAAACGATACACTGCCGATGCCACGGTTCACCAATGCCTCGCGTATTAGCGCCGCTTCATTGTGGCTCCGGACCAGAACGGCCATATCACCCGCGCCGACAGGCCGCCCGTCAAGCGTGCAGGTTCCGTTTCGGCCGGCCTGTATCAGGCGGGCGATTTCATCGGCTACCGCCTCGACAGACTGCCTGAGTGCATCGGACCGTGCGGGCGGTCCGTTTTCCGTCTCCGGCAGCATCCAGATACGCATGCTCTCCGTTTCCTTTCCGGCGTTACCGGATTCATCGCGCAAATGCGGCAAGGCACGGTTTCCCGACCGTACCGGCACGAAATCCAGACCATCCTGCATGAAGGCCCGTTCATTGACGGAAAACAGGGTATTGCAGGCATCGATCAGCCCGGGAACCGAACGGTGGTTTTCCATCAGCGTAAAACGGGCGTCAAGCCGTTTCCGGGCAGCCAGATACGTATGAAGATCGGCATTGCGGAAACTGTAAATAGCCTGTTTCGGATCGCCGACGAGAAAAACCGGCTTATCCGATTCCCCGTAAATAGCGGAAAAAATCGCGTACTGGAGCGGATCGGTATCCTGGAATTCGTCGATCAGCGCGGCAGGGAAGTGTTTTCTGACCGCTTCTGCCAGCCAGGGCATGTCCGGATCGTGCAACGCCTCGTAAAGATTGCACAGCATGTCGTCGAAAGCGATGGTGCGCCGTTCGCGCTTTTTTTCCTTCAGCGAATCCCCGGCTTCCGCCAGAAAACGTTTCAGCAGGCCATAACGGGCGGCTTCCAGTTCCGTTTCCACCTCCCGGCAGGTTTCGGCGAGCATCTCCGCCAGACGGAAAAACGGATGTTGCGGCATTTCCCGGTTTTTTCTCGTGCTTTTGGCCAGTTTCGAGGCGGTCATATGACCGGTCTTGTCCTTCTCGCCGATCATTGCCAGCGCATCGCCCGTGGCAAAAAGTCTGTCGAAAGCGGCGGCGGCACTATCGATATACGGTATCCGGTAACTTGTTTTGTTCAACGTACCGTCGGCGCATTTCTCTTTCAGCAGGGTCATTACCGTTTCTTTTTCCGCCGTCCAGCACGCCGACGCTTCTGCAAAAACGGTTTCCAGCCTGCCGATGGTCTCCTGTACCGTTTCTGCCTGTGCGGTATCGGCCGTATCGGGCCATTTCACGGTGGCCAGCGGCTTTTTCAGATGTTGCCGCAACTGTGTGGCCAGTCTGTCCGGAGTGAACCGTTTCTGTTCCAGCCAGCCCGAAAACGCGGGGGAGAACCGGCCGCCGGCAACATGCCGGCGCCAGAAATCGTTGACCGCTTCCTGTACCAGTTCCGAATCGTCCGTTTCCGCCTTTACGGCGAATGCCTGTCCCGAGGAAAAAGCCGAGAGGGCCAATGCCCGCTGGCAGAAACTGTGAATGGTGAAAATAGCCGCCTGATCGAACGAACAGAAAGCCAGCCGCAGAATGCCGGCCATGTCTTCACGAGTACGGCCTTCGGCAAAGAGCCGCTCCAGCAAGGCACTGGCGAATTCATCGCCGGTTGAAATCCCGCGTCCTTCCAGATATGCCAGTGCGGCGGCAATCCGGTTCCTGATGCGATCGCGCAATTCATCTGTCGCCGCCCGTGTGAAGGTCACGACCAGAATATCTTTCACTTCCAGCCGTTTTTCCAGCAAAAACCGCAGATAAAGACCGCCGATATTCCACGTCTTGCCCGTTCCGGCCGATGCCTCGACCAGTGTCCAGCCGTCCAGAGGACAGGAGAGTACGTCGAATTCATTCTCCTTCATGCGTTTCTCCTGTTTTATGCGCGAAAAACGGCCCGAAAACCCGTCCGGCCAGATCGGCGAATTCCCCGTCAACCGGATTGTCCACACCTCTCATCGCCAGACGGTTGAACACATCGTTTTCGCCATCGTTCGATTCCCGCCACATATCTGCCGCCTTGTCCAGACGATGGCCGTTACTGATATATTCCCATGCCGGACGTGGAAAAAAATGCAAGGGCCGGCAAAGCCCCGTCCGGTAGATCGCCACCAGATCACGCAACCGTTCCTCAGCATCTTCAACCGGCCCCAGTTCGGTTTTTTCATCCCGGAAATGCCAGACGGAACGACAGAGAATCCCCTCAGGCCGGCACGCATTCAGAAACAGGTGCCGGATCCATCCGTCCAGAAAATCCCAGGGAGAACCGTTGTCGTACCGGTACCGGACGAGTCCGTTTTCCCGCAAGCCGGTCAGGGTGCCTGACAATCGCCAGTATTCCCCTTCGAAATCGAATTCCAGTGTCCGGCCGACCGGCCCGGCCAGTCCGCTTTCCAGATCGGCCGACAGACTGCGTGCATAGGCACCCAGTGCCATCAGTTCGCTTTTCAGGCGGTCCGTCCCCAGATGTCCTGACGGAAACTCGTTGCCCGCCAGCGCCGCTTTCCCGATCCTGCCGGGAGAGATGTTTTCCAGATACAGCGGCAAAAGCCGGTCGGCCAGCTTGCGCCGTGCACTCCGGTCCACGACAAAAGGTTCATCCGCCGGCAAGTCCTCCTCCGTTCCCTGAAAACCGATTCCGAGCCGTCGCTGTAACAGATAGCGGGCAGGGTGGCGGAAAAAACGGATCAGATCGTCCAGTAAAACCTGTCGCCAGGATTCATCCGGCGCATGAAGCGCTTTCGTGAAAAACGGTAGCCCGGCATGGATGATTCTCTCATCCCCGTCGTTTTCATTATCGAAACCTTTTTCCGGGATTTTCGACGCAACTTCCTTTTTTGACTGGATTTTTCCGATACCGGCATTTAAGGCCGCACACAGATCGGAACGGAAACTGGCCAGCCGTTCCCCACCTTTTCCATTGAAGTAAGCGGCCGAAAACGGCTGGAGCGGATGTTCGGTGACCAGACGGTCGTACGCTGTTTTCAGGCTTTTCTCATCGGGACTTTCCGCCATCGCGGGAACCAGAACATCCAGCAATTCGGCGATCAGCACCGAAGGCGGCCTGACGGAATTGTCCCGGATGTTTTTTCCCGAATATCCCAGATACAGACTCTTGCGTGCCGACAGTACCAGATCGAGAAACACGTTCCTGTCCGTATCGCGCAGCAACCGGTCGTTTTTGCGGGGCGCCAGCTGGATCAGATCGAATTCTTCCGGCCGCACGTCGGCCGGATAAATCCCGTCGTTCAGCCCGATCGCGAATACATGATCAAAGGGCAAACCGCGCAGACTGTCCATCGGCGCGAATGTCACGGCGCCAGCCGGAACGCTTCCTTCCCCCGCGCCTTCCAGCGCCCGTTCCAGTGCATGGCGGGCGATAGCAAACCCCGTTTCGAACGTATCGGACGCTTCCGCCATGATCTCATGCAGTCTGGCGATCCGCGAGCGGACTTCCCGGTCGGCATCCAGCGTCTCAGGCGTCACCGTCACGAAAGTATCCAGCACATCGCACCAGCACTGCATCCAGCCAGCAGGCGTTCTGGCCGGAGACAGATCGCGTTTCAGTTGCCGGACGGCTTCGACAAACCGCCACAGCTGGCCCAGAGCGGCCGAACGGGAACCCGAAGCATGTCCCGCCGGCAAGCGGCCATCGACCGGCAACCGTTTCCTGTCAGGCAGCGCGTAGGCCAGAAACAACCTGTGCAGCCCGTCATGAAAAGTGTGGCTGTCGTCTGGCGGCAGATCGAATTCCTCCTTGTGGGAACCGTCCAGTGCCCAGCAGATACCGGCATCGTCCAGCCAGCGGCGAAGCGTTTTCAGATCGTCGCCGAAACCGAACGTGGTGCCGATTTCCGGCAGCATCAGCACATCCATCACCCCGGTCGCCGAAAAACGGGAAGACGCCAGCGACAGTACATCGAGCAGGGCATGTGCCACCGGGTTGATACGGCTGTTCCGGCGACCGGTAATGACATAAGGAATGCGCGTACCCGAACCGCTGTGGCTGAAAACCGCCTCGATCATCGGAGCCGCTTCATCCAGATCGGGCATCACGACCAGAACATCCGAAGGATCGGGAGAATCTTCCGAAGCGAAGCGCCTCAACAGCTGGTCGTGCAGGATTTCGATTTCCCGCATCAGCGAATGTGCCACATGGATTTCCATACTGCCGTCTTCCCCGAGATGCGACAGGGAACCGGGTTCCGGTTCCGCCAGATCCAGAATGGCATCCTGTATATGCGAGAGAACCGTTTCAGGCTGCCCGGCTTGTGCAGTGGAAACGAAGCCGTCGTTTTCCCGCCCGAACGGTTCCAGTTGCGTCAGCATCAGATCGAGCGTGGCACGGTTCTGTTTTCCCCAGGAAGCGAGCAGGCGGTTGCCGGTTTCGTGATAAAGATCCTGCTGGCGGTTGGCCAGCCACGCCAGCCGTCTGCTGTCGACGATCTCGAACCAGTATTCCCTGCACGGATTGATGACATACAGTTCAATATCCACCCACTTGCCCAGTCGGCGAAGCATTTCGATATACTGCGGCGCGACGGACGGTTCACAAAAAAGGTGCACCCGCTTCGGCAAGCGGGCCGCCGCCTTTTCGCCGTCCTGATCCAGTATCGAGAAAAAACGTGCGACAGGATCGCGCTCGAGCGTTCCGGTTTCTTCCGCGATTTTCCGCCACAAGGCAGCCTGCCAGGCCTGATCGTCCCGTGCCGCCGCCTGTCTCGGATGGTCATGCCGGACAATATCGGCCATTTCCCCGCCAGCCCAGACTTCCAGCCATTCCGGCCGGTAAAGCACATATCGCTCGAAAAGCGCCGCCACCCGGCAAGCGAGATCGAAACGCATGACGTCGTCACAGCGTGCGAGATACGCCGCCAGTCTCGGATATGCCTTTGCAAAACCGGGTTCCTCGAGAAACCGCAGGATCCGCCAGGACAGGACAGAGGAAGAAAAAGGCGACGTCTCGCCGACCTCGACCAGCGATCCGATCTGCTGCCAGAGCCATTGCGCCAGAAACGGGAATGTCACATTGGCGCACACACCATACATATCGGCAATGGCCAGCATCAGTTTCCGTTTCACGGCGGCGCTGGGCACAATCACCTGATCCGGCGTGAAAACGGAAGCCGGACGCTCTGCCAGATTTTCGCAAAGCATCTGCAACAGGACTTCAAAACGGTTGGACTGGTTCAGGTTCAGCATGCAGAAAAAAGACCGGAAAAGGATAGCTGAGAAAAGAATAAGCAGAAGCCGGACCGGATATCTCCCGAATCCACAGGAAAAATATTATAACGTACCGTCCGTGAAACGACTGCGAAAGGGACAACGGAGGCAAAAAAGGAAAAAATGTCCATTTTGAAACGGGCGTTTGCCGAGTCGCCGGAAAAAACAGAAGGAAACAGAAAATTTGCTAAAAAGAAACGACTACTAAGAAGTATTAATAGATGTCCCGAAAAAAATAAACCCTATAAGTTTCAAAGATTAATACTTTTTCAAGTATTTGTTAATACGGAACTTTGCGGTAATGAACATATGAGAAAGCATTAACTTGTTGATTGTAAAAAATTTTTTTGCAATTAAGATCTGTTAATACTTCTTAACAGACATAAAATGCACACCAATTTTCCTCCACGGTGCCAAATGACAGTACTGGCTGCTGCACTTTGTTTCACTTTTCCCATGACTTCTGCAGAAAATATTACTGGAAATTCAGGTAGTACGTCTTTTACAGGTTCAACTTATGAATTAAGTGGAAACATAACCGCTTCAATGACTTACAATTATGCAAATAATAACAAGGGTATTTTTTCTTCTTCGGAGAGCACCCAAACTGTCAGCGGTACAGACGACGGTCTGAAAATCACTGCCAAGGGCGGTACCGTATTTCTGGCAAAAGGAAACAATCAGACTATTGATTTCTCACAGTCAAAAAATGTAGTGATTTTCTCGGAAACCGGGAAAATTTTTCAGGTGACGGGAAATGGGCAGGAAGACGAAAACCGCAATACTGTCCAAAAAATCACAGGATACTTTGATAAATTACATGCCAACGATACCGGCAGATTCGGAATTATGGCCGGTATTGCAGGTCCATCGGGTGCAGTTATCCATAATAATGCCGGTATCCAGTTTCTGGGAAATTCTGCAAATGATCCTGCCGGCACTATCAGATTGATCAGTACCGAGTCCAATGCTGCAAACAAACGTGGTACGGCCATTTTCAATTTCGGATCCAATGTCTCGAATCTGGGTATCCAGAGAATTTTTATGCCAGTCGGCCAAATCGGGGAAGCAAACAGTCCTTTTGTTTTCGGTATCGTCGATGTTTACGGCAAGGAACAGTATATTCATGAGATAGGCAGTCTCTACGCTTCAGATATAGGTGTTGCTTCGGGAACGTTTTCAATGACGTCCGATAGCGGTACACAAATCATCCATTCCATCGATTCAATTAACATCGGCAATACAAACGGATCTTTGGGCTATGGCTATGGTCTGCATGGTATTTACAACTGGAGTGACAGTGGAGCGATACTGGACGGTAACCGGCATATCGGTTCACAATATGTCGGTATCACGAAAAACATCACTGTCACGAGCAATAACGCAGAAAACGCTTTCGGGATCAACAACCGTGGTGGTGAACAGGTCATCGAAGCCAAACCCGGAAATCCGGATGAAAGCGTCCGTATCAGCGCAAGCGCTCCCAAAGCACAAGCCTTTTCGGTACTTGTCTCTCCCATCCTGAGTGGAACATCATCGTTTGACACCTTTACCTTTTTGAAAGGAAATTTCAGTATTGATGCAGGCGATATTCTGGTTCAGAACAATTGTGCAGAAGGGATGTGTACATCGTCATCCCTTTACCTTGTTCAGGATACCCGGGCTGCCGGGAATACTTTGACACTGAATGATGATGTCGGTATACAGATCAGAAAAGGACAGAACGATGGCGACACACTCACGACATCCCTGACACTGGGAGATGATCACAAGCAGGAAGACAAGGGATACAACATCCGGCTTGGAAAGAACAGTTATATAAACGACCAGGGTATTTTCCGTGGAAAAGGTATTGTTGCTGCTAAATTCGATAAAGCGGCCTTCAATTCCGCAATGGCTCTGGGCGATGAAGGAAGAGGTCATGGAATTGTCAGCGGTGGCGTTCTCCTGAAAAATGTGGAAAAGACTCTGGGAGGCAGCAACTCCCATCTGGATGTGCAAATTCCGATCACCGCTGATGATGTTCCCGATGAGAAGGAAGCCCGCAAGATCATGCGTTCGGCCGTCAACAATATTTTTGTCAACAAAGGCGTCGAGAACATTCGGGAACGAATCGATCTCGAAAAATGGGAAGACGAAAAAGGGGTATACGAGAAATACAAGTATGTCGCAGGGAAAGTCTATATCAATGAAGGCAAAATCAGCGGCGGCTACGAGGAAGAGTATTATTTTGACGACCCGGAACTCGTTGGAAATCAGAACAATATCAGAGACCATCTCGACGACAAGGCCGTTTTGACCATGCTTCCGACAGACGGAGCGGTGACCGGTGAAAATGGTGTCTTTGTTTCCATGACGCCAGAAGGCAAGCAGATTTCTTTGCCATTGACGTCAACAGGTACAACGTACCGCGCCATCTACAAGGAAATTCCCGAAGATCCCTCAGAAAATAATAAAGATCCGGATACTCCGGGAAGCGGAAGCGATACGAATGAGGGAGCGGGAGAAGGTTCCGGCAGCATGATTACCGGCCCTGGTACTGCTAAACCGCTTCCCCCTCCCAAAGCGCTTGCCATACAGGACGGAAAGCTCTGTCTTGACGGCAAGCCTCTGACGGTTGACGAGAATGGCAATTTCCGTGATCCGGATGGCAAACCCGTTGATGTGGAAGTCACAACGGACAATGCAAAGGCGATCTATGCTTGGGAAGGGGAAATCGGAGAAAAGATCTTTGAGGAAACGGTCAAGGAAAAAGAACCATCTTCAACCGTCAATACGATTGATTCCGCGGCCATCACGGATTATTACCTGTGGCGTATGGAAAACGAAACCCTTTATCAGCGAATGGGGGAAGTGAGGGACCGGTCTGACCTTGAAGGCAGCTGGGTCCGTATTCTGGGAGGAAGGAATACTCTGAATAAAGGAAAACATTATTTCAAACATGAGTATTATGGAATCCAGTTGGGGCTGGATCAGGTGTTCAACAAGGAAGATGGAGGCAAGTGGATATTGGGAGGAGGCCTTACTTATACACATGGCGAGACCGACTTGCGCAATGGCGGCGACGGCAAGAACTGGCTTGGCAGCATTTCCCTGTATGGTGTCCGCAAATTTGACGATGGCGGCTATATAGACCTTATTGTGAAGGCAAGCAAAATCAATCATGACTACAAAGCGGTCAGCGATCAGAGGCGTTATATTTCCCGTGGCAAATACCATACTTATGCACTTCAGGCCAGTGTGGAAGCCGGAAAAAAGTTCATGCTCAATGACAAATGGTATCTCGATCCCCAGTGGCAACTGAGTTATGGACATATCAAAGGTTCCGGCTATCGAACGGATTCGGAAATCAATGTTCATATTGATGGTCTTGACAGTCTGATTGGCCGTGCCGGTCTGTCGCTCGGCAGAGAAACCCGGGAAGGCAGTGCATTCATCAAAGTCGATGCCCTGAGAGAGTTCACGGCTGAACATAAGGCCCGTTATTCACTGGATAACGGCGCAAGAAACAGTAGCCAGATCGATCTCAAGGATACCTGGGGAGAAATCACGGTAGGCGGAACTTACAATTTCCGCAAGGATACGTATGGTTTTGCACAAATCAAACGTTCCTTTGCCGCTGATGTCGAACAGGAATACAGAGCCGATATCGGTATTCGTTACATTTTCTAAATTATTCGGAAAAGGGCGGAAACGCCCTTTGTCAAAGGTATTTTCATGAAACACCAGATTGTATTGTCAGTTCTTCTTGCCTCTTTTTCCATTTTTTCCTGTGCACAGGAAACCGTGCAATCGGAACTTCGACCGGTTCCGGCCGAACGCATACATACCCATATTTTACCGGCAGAAAATACAGCGGTCGTTACCTTCGAGAGCCGTAATGTGACGGGACCATGCGACATGGGACTGTGGATAGACGGCAAACTGGCCGCTGTATTCCATGCACACGAAACATGGAAAATCCCTCTTGCGGAAGGCGAAAGGGAACTGAGGCTCTCATGGGCACCTGTCGAAGAAGAAAAAAGGAAAGCAGTACAAAAAGAAAAGGGAAAATATTGCCTCAAGAATCATCCGGAACAACAGGGAACTGTCAGAAAAATCAGGATAACAAAAAATATACCTCGAACGTTTGTGTTGAGAACCAACAGGGGATATCTCTTCAAAATCATGCCGAAGGAAGAAGAAAAGGTATCTTCACGTGTCCTTCAATCATTTTGACCTGTACTTTTTTTCGACGATAAAAAGGAACCTCCACATAGTTCCGGAGGTTCCTGTCAGAAAATTATCATTTACCCTTTCTATTCCGGGTATCGCCGGATCATGGTTTCGGCAGTTCTTCCGGTAAATGATTGCCTGCAATCATGCACCCGTAATCGTATCCGCTCATGTAACGGAAGTTATACCGTAATGCTTCTTCAAAATATCACCTAATGGCCGTATTGATCCGGGACTCGCCCATGCTGCGGGATTAACCGAAGTCAAAAAAGTGACAGCAAATGCCACTCATACATTTCCTGCATGTGCATCGCAAAATATCTCCCTGAAAAATGGTTGAAAAGATTTCAATCAAAAAATGGAAAGACGAGACATGAAAATGGCGCATCGGTACAGCGTGTTTACACAGTTTTTTTCATTTCATGGCAGTCCGCAAGACAGCATGAACGGATTTTCAGTCAGTTGAAGATCTTTCTGCCTGTTCGACACATCACTACTTGGCAAATGAAAACGGAAAAATGAAAAAATATACTATAAAAACGCAAAAATATACCATTATCATCATCTGTCAAGTGGTAAGGTAGCGCCTTTGGAAATCCTGTGGCCGTCCCTGACGTTTCAGCGCCGGCCTGTTTCACCCGTTGACCGGATCTGACTGAACATGCTTGCCATCGCCAATATCGTCCTGCCGATTTTCGCTCTCATTATCGCAGGCTATTTCCTGAGGCGGAAGAATATTTTGAGCGTAAACGCCTGTACCGAACTGAACCGCTATGTCGTCTGGCTGGCACTGCCCGCGCTCATGATCGACGTCATGATCAACAGTTCATGGTCCGAGCTGTACCAGCCCGAATTCTTCTACGCGTTCGAACTGGGGGTTTTCATCATCTTTTTCGGGGTGCTCGCCTTTCACTGGCTGAAAACGAAAAATCTGGCCAATGCCACCGTCGATGCCACATCCGCTTCCTATGCCAACACCGGTTTCATCGGGTTGCCTCTCTGTGCGCTGACCTTCGGCGCCGACAAGCTGGGGCCGGCGATGATTGCCGCTATTTTGACCGTATCCGCCAATTTCGCTGTTTCCATCATCTTTATCGAAGCCAGTTCGCAATCGGGAAAAAGTCTCTGGATCACTCTCAGAAACGTCGCCGTTTCATTGTGCAAAAATCCGTTGATCGTCGCTCCGGTCATCGCCGGTATCCTCTGCGCCAGTGGCGTGCAACTGCCTTACGGCGCGGCCCAGTCGATCAGGCTGCTCGGTGCATCGGCCAGTCCATGCGCACTGGTCGCCACGGGCCTGTTTCTGGCACAGCGTCAGGAAAGCACCAGCCCGGTCATTGCGATCGAACTGGTCGTTTTCAAACTCGTCATCCAGCCACTGATCGTCTGGTATCTGGCTTTCCAGGTCTTCACCATGCCGCCGCTCTGGGCCAAATCCGCCGTCATCCTCTCGGCTCTTCCGACCGGCACCGGCCCGTTCATGCTGGCCGAGCTTTACGGCAAGGGCGGGGGAATCGCCTCACGCACGATTTTCCTTTCCACCGTACTGGGAATCGTGACCCTGTCCATCTGCCTGACGATCCTGCAAGCGTGACAGATATTCCTTCCGAAACTGGAGAGGCGTCTTGCCGGCATGGCGGCGGAATGCTTTCGTCAAATGGCTGGCGTCGGAAAAACCGTACTTCCAGGCGATTTCCTTGATGCTTGACGCCGTATTGGCCAGTTCGTTTTCAACCGCCCGCATACGGCACCGGGCGATATACCGGGCCAGATTCTCCTGGAAATGCCGCCGGAAATAGCGTCCCAGATAATGCCTCGAAAAATGGAATGTCTCGCAAAGCGCTTCCGTCGTGAGCCGTTCCGGCTGGCCGATATGCCGCTGGATATAAGGGAGCAGCCAGGCAATCCTTTCCGAAGGCGGCGTTCCGGCCGCGGGCAGGACACTTGCGGCCAGATTGCGTGCCGTCATCAACAGGGCGGAAACCGACCATTGCAAAAGCAGTTCGCCGGAATACATGCCGGGATTTTCCTTTTCCCGCCATATCAGCAAAAACAGCGCACGGATCCGTCGGGCATCTTCCCCGGAAACACTCACCGGCCGTGAATCGCCCGGCATGGTCAGAAACGGTTCTGCCGCACTGCCGAGATAATCCGCGATCGCCTGCCGGGTGAAACGGAGGAAAACGAAACGTGAAACCGTTTCCACATTGTACCGGTGCGTCGTTTCGGGATGGATCAGAAAAAGCGTGCCGGGCCGGTAACTCACGTCTTCGCCGAATGCAGTCAGGCACCCGGTTCCGGAAAGGACATAACCGAGTTCGAAAAAAGAATGCTGGTGGACGCCCGACAGGAAAACGGTCCGTTCGGTCACCAGAATTTCAAAAGGCTGATAGAGATTTTCCTTCCACATGATGAAATTCTGGCACAAAAAACGAACGGGCGGTTCAACTGTTTCACACCAGCTGCCATATCCCTTTTTCCATGCGCAGCCGGTACCGGAAATGAAATGCCCCGTCCTATCCAAAACGTCCGTCTGCCGCCGGATGATCCGGCTGACGGAAACGGTGTTCCCTCCGGAACTGGAGAGGCGTTTTACCGGTATGGCGGCGAAACACTTTCGCTAGGTGACTGGCGTCGGCAAAGCCGAGTTTCCAGGCGATTTCCTTCACACTCCGCGCTGAATTGAGCAGTTCGTTTTCAACTGCCCGCAGGCGGCAGCGGGTGATATAGCTGCCGAGGTTTTCCTGATAATGCCGCCGGAAGTAGCGCCCCAGATAGTGTTTCGAAAAATGGAACACTTCGCAAAGCGCTTCCGTCGTCAGCCGTTCAGGCTGGCCGATATGCCGCTGGATATAGGGGAGCAGCCAGACCAGTCTTCCCGCCGGCGACACTCCGGCATCGGGCAGTGTCCGTGCCGCCAGATTGCGTGCCACGATCAGCAGGGCGGAAACCGACCATTGCCGCAGAACGTCGCTGCAAGAAAGACCGGGTTTTTCCCTTTCCATCCAGATCAGCCGGAAAAGTCCCTGTATCTTGCCGGCATCGTCTTCATGCAATTGAAGCGGATCCGGTTCTTTCTGTGCGGAGAGAAACGGTTCGGCCAACATGCCGGTGCAATCGGCAACCGCCTGTTGGGTAAACCGCAAAAACACGAAACGCGAGACGGTTTCCACAACGAAGCGGTGCGCCGTTTCCGGACGGATCAGAAAAAGATCGCCCGGCTGGTATGTGACTTCGCGCCCGAAGGCGGACAGGCGGCCCGTTCCGGAAACGATATAGACCAGCTCGAAAAAGGTATGCCGATGAACGTCCACAGGAAAAACGGCCCGTTCACGAATCAGGATTTCAAATGGTTCATAAAGATTTTCGATCCACATGGCAGAAACATACTATAAAAACGCAAAAACAGACCACTTCTTCACCTGTGGTAATGCTAATTTTGGCAAACCGATACACTTTCATGAAAAGGATTGCATCATGACCGGTTTTCAGAATTCATACGGACGGCTGGCGAGGTTTTACCGCACGCTGGCCATGTCGCTCGCACTGATCTCGTCCGGCATGGCTCTCGCGGCCGCCGCCGGTGAAACCGTCCCGGACAAAAACGGAAAACTGGCGAATAAAGTGGCGCTCATAACCGGTGCCGGATCAGGCATGGGGCGGGAAATCGCCCTCCTGTTCGCCAAAGAGGGGGCTGCCGTCGTCGTGGCGGACATCGACGGAATTTCGGCCGGAAAAACCGCAGAAACCATCCGCAACGCACGGGGACAGGCACTGGCCGTCACCGCCGATGTCGCCCGCGAACAGGACGTCTCCCGCATGGTCGATACAACCGTATCGACATACGGCCGGCTCGACATTCTCGTCAACAATGCCGGCATTTTCGACATGCTGGTGCCGGCGGGCGAAGTCACCGACGAATTGTGGGACAGGGTTATCGCCACCAACCTGACCGGCCCCATGCGCGTCATCCGCAAAACACTTCCCGTCTTCGAAAAACAGAACGGCGGCGTCATCGTCAATACCGCTTCCATTGCCGGCTATACGGGCGCAAGGGGAGGCGGCGCGGCTTATATCGCCTCCAAACACGGCGTTATCGGCCTGACAAAAAACGTGGCGTTCAACTACAAGGACAAGAACATCCGCTGCAATGCCGTCGCACCGGGCAGGGTGGAAACCGGCATCCGGGCAAACAGTGAAAAGCTGGCCAGATCGCAAACCCTGCACGACGTGACCATCTCCCGCTGGAAAGACATCGAAAACGCCGTAACGGCCGGCTATGTCACCAACCGGCGCAAGGCTTCTCCGGACGAGATCGCCAAAGCCGTCCTGTTTCTGGCTTCCGATGATGCCTCGTTCGTCAACGGCTCCATTTTGACGGTCGATGGCGCATGGACCGCCTATTGATGGTATAGTCCATTCCCGTCCGAAAAAGCAAACTTCCCGAACGGAAATCATGAATCTGGAAAAACTGACCGGCCATGCCGCCATGTTCGGCGCCAATTCCATGTGGGGCATCATGTCGCCGGTTTCCAAAATGGTCATGGCCGGCGGTGCCGTTACCCCGATGGTTATGACCGACTGCCGGGTTTTGGGGGCCGCCGTTCTTTTCTGGACGCTCTCCCTTTTCCTGAAAAGGGATCCCGTATCATGGAAAGACCTGCTGTTGTTGCTGCTGGCCTCGCAATTCGCCATCGTGTTCAACCAGGGCTCGTTCATTTTCGGCGTCAGCCTGACATCGCCGATCGACGCTTCCATCATCACAACCAGCCTGCCGATCCTGACCCTGATTCTTTCCGCCTTTTTCCTGAAAGAACCGGTCACGGGCAGAAAAATCACCGGAATCGTTTTCGGAGCCACCGGCGCCATTCTTCTGGTATTTGGCGGCCAGCAGGTTTCCGCAGGAAACGGAAGCAACATCTGGGGGGATTTGCTGATCCTGACCGCCCAGCTCAGCTTCTCCATTTATCTCATTTTCTTCAGAGGCCTGATTGGCCGGTATTCTCCGATCACCATCATGAAGTGGATGTTCACCGGTTCGTCACTTTCCCTTCTGCCGTTTACCTGGGACAAAATGCTGGCTACAGACTGGGCGGCACTGGAATGGCATTTCATCGCCGGTATCGCCTTTGTGGTCGCCGGCGGAACATTCATCAGCTATCTTTTGATGTCTGTCGGACAGAAACGCCTGCGGCCGACTGCCGTCAGTATCTACAATTACGTCCAGCCGATGGCGGCCAGTGTCGTGGCCGTCATGTGGGGCATGGATTCATTCACGCTGATGAAAACGGTCGCCGTCGCTTTCATTTTCACCGGCGTCTTTCTCGTGACGCAAAACCGCAACCGCCTGCAAGCGGAAAAAGCCGTCGAACAGCACAAAAAGGGCAAAACACCGACATGATCTCCCCGTTTCACTGCGGGAAAAACCGTTTGACCTTGCCTCCTGTTCTGTTCGGCTGCGGGCAGCAAGATTTCATGTAACGTTTTTGGCTGACGAAGCGGACAGTGTTTTGCCAAAATACCGGACAAATCCATTTTCCGCGGAAAACAGGGTAACGGGAGAAAATGAAACATCGCGGCCGGCCGGAACGGAAAAAACCGTCAGCCATTGCACGAGCTGTCCGGAAAGACTTCAGCCGGATGGCGTGCGAGCCATTCATCTGCCGGACCCTGTCGCCGCATGTCCGGAACAGACAGGCATCGTAACAGCACTCCTGCGTCAGAGAGAATCAGCAGGCATCTTTTTGGAAAAACGCGTTTGCATACTCGACGATGGCAGAAATGACGGGGGTTTTCCCCTGCAAGGGGTGCACCATAAAACAGCCGTCGGGAACCGGGAAGGGCGCTTTCAGCCCGATCTGACCAGCGGGGAAATAACCGAAACGGGAATAATAGCCGGGATTCCCGAGTACGATGGAATAATCGTATCCCAGCCGTTTTCCACGCTCATGCCCGGCGTTGACCAGCAGGCTGCCGATCCCCCGGTTTTGCCGGACTGGAAGAACGGACAACGGTGCCAGCGCCAGCTGCACCGTATCGCCCGCCCTGACTTCGGTAAAAAGAATATGTCCCGCGATCTGGCCGTCCACTTCGGCGACCAGCGACAGTTCTTCGATGACGGCACCGCTTTTTCTCAATCGCCCGACAAGATACGGTTCGTCGCCATCGGCATGTTCCGCATTCCCGAATGCTCGGCTGACGAGATCAAAGACCGCCCGGTAATCGGCCGGAGTTTCCTGACGGATAACGATCTGTTCTGTCGACGGTTGTTTCATTCGTCCAGTATGGCACAGTCCGCACGTTTCACCAATCACCGGTGATATCCGGCATCTGCAATCATGCCCTGTGCGAGACGATTGGAACCGGACGGAAAAAACGGTACAGTATCCGGACAATATCAGAGAGGAAACGCATCATGCTTTGCTACCGGACTGTCCCGTTCGCCATCGGAAAACTGACCATCATGGAAAAAAACGGAAAAATTGTCCGCATCAAGCTGAACAGGCCGCCGGAACCCGCCATCCATGCCGTCGAAAAGGAAACATCCCTGATCGCCGAGGCCGTTTCCCAGCTTTCCGCCTATTTCGAAGGCAGGTTGAAAACATTCGATCTGCCGCTGGACATGTCCGGAACGCCTTTCCGGATGAAAACCTGGGAAGCGCTGAAAACGATCCCGTACGGTGAAACGCGCAGTTATGGCGACATCGCCCGCCAGATCGGCCAGCCGAAAGCCTGCCGCGCCGTCGGCATGGCCAACCACAACAATCCCGTCGCTATCGTCGTCCCCTGTCACCGGGTCATCGGATCGGATGGATCACTGACCGGTTACGGCGGTGGCCTGCCAATCAAACGGCAACTGCTCGATCTGGAAAAACGGTATTCTTCCTGACGCGAAAAACCGGACCTGTCGCCACACATGACCGCAAACCTATCCGGTCGCCTTCCGGCAGGATCATGAAAAACGGAATGTTTCTTCCGAAGCCCTGTCACTTTCTTTTTGTTCGCCTTTTCGCTTACGGTTTTTTGTCATGACAATAACTCATGTTTTTCAAAAATATAAAACATTCATTTTATGTAGAACATGAGATGAAACCTCATGCTGTTTCGGCATGATTTTCTTTTTTCTACATCCAATCATTACTTTCAGGCTAATGAACAAAACATGTTCTTGATTGATTGGATACCCGGCGGCATCTATGCTGGCATCATCGAATCGTCAAACGAAAGGAGACATTCCATGATGCAGCAAACCGTTTCGCCGGGAAAATGGGACACCCGGCGACAGGAAAAAAGAAACCGGATCAGCCGGACAAAACTGGCCGGCAAAGTCCTTCCGTCCGGCGATCTTCCCGCCATGCTGGAAAAACTGATCGCACCGGGCGACAGGGTCGTTCTGGAAGGAAACAACCAGAAACAGGCTGATTTTCTGGCCCGTATGCTGGCACAGACCGATCCCGGCAAACTGCACGATCTGCACATGATCATGCCGAGCGTCAGCCTGCCCGAACATCTTGACCTGTTCGAAAAGGGTATTGCCCGGAAAATCGATTTTTCCTATTCGGGCGCCCAGAGCCTGCGCATGTCGCAGCTGCTGGAAGACGGTCTGCTGGAAGTCGGTGCCATCCATACCTACATCGAACTGTATTCGCGACTCTTCGTCGATCTGATTCCGAATGTAGCCCTGATCGCCGCCTACAAGGCCGACAGAAACGGCAATCTTTACACAGGCCCTGGCACGGAAGATACCCCGGCCATCGTGGAAGCGGCTGCCTTCAGGAACGGTATCGTCATCGCCCAGGTCAATGAACTGGTCGACAGTGAAGCCGATCTGCCACGGGTCGATATCCCCGGTTCATGGGTCGATTTCGTGGTCGTGGCGGACAAGCCTTTCTTTATCGAGCCGTTGTTCACCCGTGACCCGCGCCTGATCAGGCCAGTGCATATCCTGATGGCCATGATGGCGATCAAGGGCATTTACGCGAAGCATCAGGTCCAGTCCCTGAATCACGGCATCGGATTCAATACCGCCGCCATCGAACTGCTGTTGCCGACATATGGCGAACGGCTCGGCCTGAAAGGGAAAATCTGCAAACACTGGACACTGAATCCGCACCCGACGCTGATTCCGGCCATCGAATCCGGCTGGGTCGAAACCGTCCATTGTTTCGGCGGAGAATTGGGCATGGAAGACTATATCGCCGCCCGGCCCGATATTTTTTTCACCGGCACAGACGGTTCCATGCGCTCGAACCGGGCTTTCTGCCAGATGGCCGGACAGTATGCCGTGGACATGTTCATCGGTTCCACCCTGCAAGTCGATGGCGCCGCCAATTCATCGACTGTCACGAAAGGCCGTGTTTCCGGTTTCGGCGGCGCACCGAACATGGGACATGACCCGCACGGACGCCGTCATGCCACGCCTGCATGGCTGGACATGATGGAAGGAAACGATCCGCTGGAACGCGGCAGAAAACTGGTCGTGCAGATGGTCGAAACATACCAGTCCGGCGCCAGCCCGACATTCGTCGAGAGTCTGGATGCCGTCGAGGTCGCAAAAGAATCCGGCATGCCGCTGGCGCCGGTCATGATTTACGGCGACGATGTGACGCATGTCCTGACGGAAGAGGGAATCGCCTATCTTTACCGTGCGAAATCGCTTGAGGAACGCAAGGCAATGGTGGCTGCCGTGGCGGGTATCACCGAAATCGGCATGACAGCCGATCCCGAAACGGTCAGACGGCTGCGAAGGGAAAACAAGATCGCTTTCCCGGAGGATCTCGGCATCGCCCGTACCGAAGCCAGACGTTCGCTGCTGGCAGCCGGCAGTATCGCCGAACTGGTCGAATGGTCGGGCGGTCTGTATAACCCGCCATCCCGTTTCAGGAGCTGGTAATGGATACCTTGACCCTGTCAAACGATACCCGTGCCGAAACCGTCGCCCGGCGGCTGGCCGGTCATGCCGTAAATGCCCTGATCGGGGAAGCACGGCTGTCCCCGAAGCCCGGACTGGTCGATGCACGCGGCAGCGGCTCGCACGACGACATGGATCTGCCCATGCTCGAGGCTTCCGCAAAAAGCCTGCAAACGGCATTTCTCTCTATGGCACTGGCCGGATGGTCCCGCCGTCCGGACACGGCCTTGAGACGCCGGATCGGCGCCATCGGCCGGGAAGGGGAGAAAACCATGATGAAAACGACCGGAGGCATCAACACCCATCGGGGAGCTATCTGGGCACTGGGTCTTCTGGTGACGGCCGGTGCCATGCACGATGGAATTGCCACTGCCGACGACATGACCCGGACGGCCGCCCGTCTGGCATGTCTGGACGATACCGCCTGTCCTCCGGCGTTTTCCAAAGGACGCTACGTTACCGGACGGTACAAGGTTCCCGGTGCCCGGGAAGAAGCCCAAAGCGGCTTTCCGCACATCACGCAGCTGGCCTTGCCCCGGCTTGCCGAAAGCCGGCAGCAGGGTGCCAGCGAAGAAGAGGCACGTATCGATGCACTGCTGGCGATCATGACCTCGCTGTCCGACACCTGCGTGCTTTCACGGGGTGGCCCCGCTGCGCTGGATGCCATGCATGCCGGAGCGAAAGCCGTGCTGGCGGCCGGCGGCATGGGCACGGTGGAAGGGAAAAAAGCCTTCGATGCGCTGGAATACGCCATGTTGTCGGCCCGCGTTTCCCCGGGGGGAGCGGCGGATCTGCTGGCGGCATCACTGTTTCTGGACAGCGTGGCTGTCCGATAAAGGAGAAAAAAGATGGAACGTATCACACTGGAATATCCCGGCTATGGAAAAGCCGGAAAAAAAGCGCTGGCCGGTGTCGTCGGTTCCGGCGACATGGAAGCCCTGTTCGAACCGGATACGGCCGGAAAACTGGCCATATCCATCACCACATCGGTTGACGGCAGCACACCCCGCTGGCAACGGCTCTTCGAACGGCTGGCCGGCGGCCGTTCCCTGCCTGCCGGCCGGCTGGTCATCCACGATTTCGGTGCGACACCCGGTGTCGCCCGGCTGAGAATCGAACAGGTTTTCGAGGAGGCTCACCATGAATGACACCCGTTTTATCGAACTGTCCGCCCGTGACCGGGCCAGAGGACTGCTGGACGCCGGAACCTTCCGGGAATTGCTCGGGCCGTTCGACTATGTCATGTCGCCCTGGCTCGAACCACAAGGCATCATTCCACAGGCCGATGACGGCATGGTCGTCGCCAAAGGCACTCTTTCGGGAAAACCGGCCGTCGTGATCGCTATCGAAGGAACTTTCCAGGGCGGCAGTATGGGCGAAGTGTCCGGCGCCAAAATGGCGGCTGCCCTGGAACTGGCGGTGGAAGATAACAGAAACGGCATTCCGACACAGGCCGTCCTCTGTCTTGAAACCGGCGGGGTACGCCTTCAGGAAGCCAACCTCGGACTGGCGGCCATTGCCGACATTCATGCCGCCATCGTCGATTTGCGACGCCATGTGCCGGTCATCGGCATCATTGCCGGCACCGTCGGCTGTTTCGGTGGCATGTCGATCGCGGCAGCCCTGTGCAGCTATCTGATCGTGACACGCGAAGCACGCCTCGGGCTGAACGGCCCACAGGTCATCGAGCAGGAAGCCGGCATCGGAGAATACGACTCGCGCGACCGTCCGTTCATCTGGAGCCTGACAGGTGGTGAAGCCCGGTTCAGAAACGGTTTTGTCGACGCGCTTGTGGACGATTCTCTCTCTGCCGTCAAGACAGCCACTATCGCCTGTATCGAAAAAGGACGTCCCGGCAGCCTGCGCTGCGAACAGATTGACGGCTATCTCTCGAAACTGAACGCTTTCGATACCCGCCAGCAGGCAGACGCCAGACTCACCGCGGAATTATTCGGAAAAGGAGATCGCTCATGAATACCCCCGACAAAACAAACGGCGCCAGTCGTGGCGACATCTGGTTTGACCTGCTCGCTGGCGATTTTGTACAACGGGCAGGGCAATGCCCTTCCGTGAGAGTCGCCGACGGCACATTGCACGGTGAGCCGGTCCGTGCCATTGCCGTCGTTCCCGATCCCGGAAACCATTACCCCCGTGCCGTCCGGGGCGAGGTCGGGCTTCTGGAAGGCTGGACTCTCGGAAAGACAGTCGCCGAAGCTGTCGAACAGGACCGGGGAAAATCCGTGAAGCGGACCATTCTCGCCATCATCGACGTTCCCAGCCAGGCATATGGCCGAAGGGAAGAAGCATTCGGCATCCATCTGGCACTGGCCGCCGCAGCGGGAGCCTATGCCACGGCGCGGCTGGCAGGGCACCCCGTTATCGGGCTGATCGTGGGCAAGGCCATGTCCGGCGCCTTTCTGGCACACGGGTATCAGGCCAACCGGCTGATCGCCATCAACGACAGGGGTGTCATGATTCATGCCATGGGCAAGGCGTCCGCGGCCCGGATCACCCTGCGGACGGTCGAGGCACTGGAAAAACTGGCTTCCGCCATCCCGCCGATGGCTTATGACATCGCCAACTACAAAACACTCGGTCTGCTGGAAGAGCTGATCGACGTCGCCGATCCTGTGCATCCGACTGCCGTGGAAGTGGAGAATGCCAGAAATGCGGTACTTCGGGCGATCGAAAGCACCCGCGCCGGCGGTGTGACCCTGTCCAACCGTCTGGGTTCGCCCAACCGCGCCAGTACATCGCTTGTGCGCGAACGGATGCGCGAACAGTGGCGGGAATGACACCATGAAATCCGCCGTCATGCCATCGTCAGGACCAACAGGCAGACTGCTCTGCCGGCCTCACGATCTGCTGTGGATTGCCGGCAGGGAAGCATTCGTTTCCCGGAAACCGTTGCCGTCATGGGTCGATTCACGGTGGCATGACGACATGCCGGTCGTCGTCAGACGCGACGACCGGAAAAGCGGCCTGATCCCGATCGGCATCCGCGGTAAAACACGGGCCGAACGGGCAGCGGCATGGATTTCCCCGGAATCGGTCCGAAAGATCGTTTCTCCCGAATCCCTGGTATCGGATACCGGCAAGCTGGCCACGTCTCCCTTTGCGAATACCCGGCCGGTTCAGGCACTCCTGCATCTGGCGAAGTGGATGGAAACATGGCATTGGGGAGTCACCGGCAGTTGTGGGTATGCCCTGGCAACCGGCACCCCGGTCATGCACGACGACAGCGATCTCGATCTGCTCATCCGCTGTCCGGAACCGGTCAACCCTGCGATTTTTGAGGAACTGGCCGGAAAACTGGCTGCGCTGTCATGCAGGACGGACATCCAGATCGAGACGCCGACCGGTGCATTTGCGTTGCAAGAATGGTTGCGCCGGCGTGGGGAAGGTACCGGCTGCCGCATTCTGCTGAAAACGGATCACGGACCGATACTGACTACCGATCCCTGGCGATCAGTCCAATCTGCCAAGCGAGAAATATCATGAACAGAATTCTTTTCACATTTCCCGGACAGGGAGCGCAGATTCCCGGCATGCTGCATGAACTCGACCGGGTCATTTCCTGCAAGCACTGGTTCGACAGGGCAGGTGACGTCCTCGGCGAGAATGTCCTGACGCTGGACACCGCCGAAGCACTCGGGCGGACGCGTGCCGTCCAGCTCTGCATTCTGATCGCGGGAGTGGCCTGCGCCGACTGGCTGATCCGCGAGAAAAGCATGCCGGACTTCGTTTCCGGACTGTCGATCGGCGCTTTTCCCGCAGCGGTGACCTCCGGTGCGCTTGCCTTCGACGATGCCCTCAGGCTGGTTTCCCTGCGTGGGGAATTGATGGAAAATGCTTGTCCTGCAGGATATGGCCTTTCCGCCATCGGCGGCCTGCCCGAACGGTCCGTCAGGGAACTGGTTGAAGCCGTCCATTCACCCGAACATCCCGTTTTCGTCGCCAACCTCAACGCCGCCGACCAGTTCGTGATCGCCGGTTCGGATGAGGCCATGAGGCGGGTACTGGAACTGGCGCGTGAAAAAGGCGCGACCGGAACCGACCGGCTGGCCGTCGCCGTCCCTTCCCATTGTCCGTTGCTGGGTGAAGCGTCCCGGATACTGGCCGGAGCATTTCGCGACATCCGCCTCAGGCGGCCGTCCATCGCCTACCTGAGCGGCAGTACCGGCCGGGTACTCTGGCAACCCGAACGCATCGCCGACGATCTGGCCTTCAATATGGCACGTCCCCTTCACTGGGCCGACGCCATGACGGCGGCCTATGAAAGAGGCGTTCGGCTGGCGGTTGAAATGCCGCCCGGATCGGTTCTGACAGGACTCGCGAAACGGATCATGGAACAGGGCGAAGCCATCGCCTGCCAGCAACAACCGTTGCAAACCGTTCTGGAACTGGTGAGGCGGCTGAAAACAGGCTGACCAGAAGCGCCGGCCCGTCAGCCGGTGGAATGACGGGCCATCATGCGCGCCTCTGCCACGAGTGCAAGAATATCCGGATCCCGTTCACGGCTTTTCGGGAAAACCAGCGCAACCGTCTGTTTCTTCCGGTATTTTTCCGCCAGCCCCACCAGACGCACCGAACTGTCGAATACCTTTCCGATACGGCGCGGAACCAGCGACAGGCCGACCCCGGCCTGCACCATGTTCATCAGGGAAAAAATATCGTTCAGGCGGGTCACGACGACCGGTTCAAACCCGGCTTCCGCAAACGCGTCGCTGAAACATTGCGCCGTCGCGAAACCGTCGTTCATGGTCACGAATTTTTCTTCCTTCAGATCCGCCAGTTCCACGGGTTCCGCCAGCGGAACCGAAGACGAGAGCGGGACAGCCAGATAAAATGTATCCTCGAACAACGGCAGCGTTTCCAGACCGGCCAGCTCTACCTTCTTTCCGGGCAGTGATACCAGAATGGCGTCGAGTTGTCCTTCATTGAGTTGCGCCAGCAGTTCGCGGCTCGAGTTCATCGACAGGTCGATTTCCATTTCCGGACGTCTGCGCTTCAATCCCATGATCAATCGCGGCACCAGTTCCGTCGTCAGGGAATAAAGACATCCCAGTTTCATCCGGCCACGGCCATAACCCGCCGCCTCACGCGTCGCGTCGATTGCCCGGCGAATCACCAGAACCATCTCTTTGGCATAATGCGCCAGCGTCCGTGCAGCGGGCAGGGGACGCAGATTGCGCCCATCCTGCACGAAAAGAGGGCATCTCAGCACATCTTCGAGCGAATGAAGGGCACGGTGGACACTCACCCCGCTGATGCCGAGCATTTCAGCCGTCCGGGCGATATTCCGTTTTTCCATGAAAGCCAGAAAAATTTCCAGCTTGCGGATTGTCAGTTCACTATCGATCATATTTCACAGAAAAATACTCAACCGCAGGCAGACAGTTCCATACCCTGTTTCGCAACGTTTTCTATTTTCGCCTTCCGGACAGGCGTTGTCCACGTCATGCGGCAGAATTCGCTCTGGCATATTTCATGCATGCCACACTACAATATACAAAACAACGAACAGGAAAGAAAAATGGCGATTCTGATTATCGACATGGGCATACCTCCCGGAAAAATACCGGAACAGTGCGGGACGGCTTCCCGCTGGTTTCTTGACGCACTGGGCGAAATCGGCAAGAAAGCGGACGTGGTACATCCCTGGAGAGACGAGGAACTGCCGGTTCCCACCGCCGTATCCGGAGCGGTCATCACCGGTTCGTGGAGCATGGTGACCGACGAGGAGCCCTGGAGCGAGAAAACCGCCGAATGGATCCGTCAGGCTCTTTTTTTCGATATCCCCCTTTTCGGGGTCTGTTACGGGCACCAGCTGATGGCCCATGCACTGGGTGGTACGGTCGGCGACAACCCCGAAGGCGGCGAAAAGGGCACTTTTAACGTGACGCTGACTGAAAAAGGCAGGAACAACCTGCTGCTGGACGGTTTTCCCGACCGGTTCCCGGCGTATCTTTTCCACCAGCAAAGCGTTCTGGTGCCACCTTCCGGCTGTGACGTGCTGGCCACATCGGAAAAGGATGCCTGCCAGATGCTGCGTTATGGAACCAGCGCCTTTTCCGTGCAGTTTCACCCCGAATTCACGGCAAACATCCTGAAAGCCGCCTGTACCGATGACGCCGGAGAAAACGGATTGACAACTTGTACCATCATCCCTGAAACACTCTGGTCTCGGAAAATACTGCACAATTTCTGCCGTATCGTCGAAGATATCGGGTAAGATGGCATCCATATTTTGCTACCGGCGCAACCGGCAGGACACACTGGTGAAATAGTTAGCTTTATTTCCGGTCATACTCTCTGCCGGTACGACAAACGGATTTTCACCGTTTTTACGGAAATACGGACAGTTTCAGACCGCCTTAAACACAACGTGTATCCCGCTTGCGCCATCCGCCAATATTTACCGCCTGTCCCGTTTTCGTCCGGAGCCGTCACTGTGGTTTGCCTGCAAAAACCACCTTCTTCCTCTGGAAAAAATAAAAAAAACGGCACCGCCCGGGTGCCGTTTTCCTTTATGCCGTCAGGCTTCATTTGGCCTTGACATAATCGCCGGCCAGCGTTTTGCCGTTCGTGCAGAACAATCCCAGATCGTTCTTGTCGTTCGCCTTGGAGGTGAAAACATTCATCGAATCCGGACCGGTCGAACGGATAACCAGCGTACTCTTCAGATCGGGATTGACCGTTTGCAGGGGAATTTCGACCTGATCGTTGACGATTTTGCCCTGTCCGTTGAAAGTACAGCCTTCCTCTACGCCATCGGCGGAAAAAGTAACGGTCACACCGTTTTGCGCATTGCCCAGAATAGTCAATGTTTCACCGCTTCCGTCAAGCATCCGGTCGCCGGCGAGCCGGTAGCGGCCGGCGAAGTCGGAAGCGACCTTGGGTGCCACCTTCTTTAACGTATACTGTTCGGACAACGTTTCGGAACGTTTGCCGTCCTTGTCCGTCATTTCGATCGCATCAGCCGATTTGACAATGAAATACTGGGTATCGAACGGAAAAGTGACCGTCACGATTCCCTTGTCCATTTTCCAGGTGCCGCCCTGGGAAAGGGAAGCGCCATCGGTATTTTCATAAAGCTGGGTTTCGACGACCGAACCGTCCTGATCGAACGTAATGGCCGTCTTGATGCCCGGGCAATCGGCGCATGGCAATGTTCCGGCATACATACCTTGCGGCGGTGCCACATCTTTTTCCGACTTGCTGCAGGCCGCCAGTATCGCCAGCATAAAGAGGCTCAACAGAAATAAAGAAAATCGTTTCATATGCATCTCCAGGGTGTTTTAAAAAAACCTGCGTTTGAAAGGATTCAGAAAACACGCCAAGGCTAACGCAGTCTCCCGAAGATGAAGTGACCCATATCAGAAACCGGACAAAAAACGGAAAAACCGGCCCGAAAGATGCTGCCGGTCCGATCCGCGACAAAAAAAGCCGGGACACCCCCGGCTCTTCCGTACACAACAGATGTCATGCGATTTTCGGTTGGCCATCCGATGCGGTCGCTCCGCCATCGACCGGAATACAGGCCCCGTTGACGAAACTGGCATCGTCGCTCGCCAGAAACGCCATGACCGAAGCCACTTCTTCCGGTTGTGCCGCACGGCCAAGCGGAATGCGTTCATTGAATTTTTCCTGAACCGCGACATCGAAACCGCTGGTCATATTGGTTTTGACCAGGCTGGGGCAAACGGCATTGATGCGTACGCCGGAAAGTCCATGATCCAGTGCCATGGCACGGGTCAGGTTGGCGACAGCTCCCTTGGATGCGCAATAGAAAGCGGCACCCCAGTCGCCGCCCAGTCCGGACACGGACGAAGTATTGATCATGCAGCCTTTCGATCTGATCAGATGGGGCAGGGAAAACTTGGCCCCGTAAACCACTCCGTCGATATTGATGCCGGAAATGCGCCGCCAGTCATCCAGCGAGGTTTCCAGAACCGATCCGACCACATGTACCCCGGCATTGTTGATCATGACATCGAGCTTTCCGTATTTTCTGACGGTATCCTCTATCATTTTCTCGACGGCTTTCGGATCAGACACATCGACCACCATGGCCGTCGTCCTGTCCTCCGGAAGGGTGGCCGCCATTTTCATGACATCGCCTGCTACGTAATCGGCCAGAACGACCGTCGCGCCTTCGGAAGAAAACCGTCTGGCTGCCGCCGCACCGATGCCGTTGGCGGCTCCCGTAATAACAACCACTTTACCTGCAAAACGATCCATCGTTGCCTCCTTTAAAGGGTTATGTCCATACATGGTCACCGTAAACCATCATGGCCCGAAGTACAAGCGGCAAAGGAAATAATCACGTTCTTTTTGGTCTGGACCAAAAAACGGTATCCCCGGATGAATTCCCTCCGGCACAATCCGGTTTCTTTTTCCTGAACTTGCGATGCTCGGCTACCGTTCCGATTATCTCAACCGAATCGATATGCGAGCGGATACAGGGATGGTCATCATTTAAGGGAACGAGTTCGAAAAGCATCTTGTGCGAAGCATCCAGCCCGCGCGGACGGTACTTCCTCAAAATGGCCGTATCTTTCGTTCCATATCTTGCCACGACAAAATCGCCCGGTTCGGGTTCGACCATCGGATCCACGATGATCCAGTCGCCTTCCTCGAATTCCGGCGCCATGGCGGATCCCGACGTTTCCATGGCGAAAGACCGTGCGGAAAGGGACAACTGGGTAAAAAGCCATGCACGCGGTTCCTGCAACAGGGCGGAATTGCGGGAAGTCCGGCTGAATCTGGCCGCCTGTTCGGAAGTGATCAGGGGAATCTGGATGTTGTTCCCGACCATAATCGAAGATGCCTGAATAAGAGACATCTGTCCCATGCCGGTCTCCAGCCAGGAAGCCGAACAGCCGACCATTTCCTGCGCTTTGAGCATTCCCTGTTTTGAAATGCCTCTTGCCTGCCAGTTATGGATCGTTTGCGGCGACACGTTAAACAAACGTGCCAGTTCCGACTGCCCGTATACATGCTTCAGAACCTTTGCCGCTTCATATAGACGTTTCATTTGTTCATGCATACATGCATTTTCTGAAATTTGCCCGTCCTGTGTTACACGGCTTGTTTGACACTTGAATAAACAATATGTTTAAAAACCATCAGAAAAATATCAAACAACTGCGTACAAAAATGCCTTCATTCACGAAAAGGCCATTTATTCGTTCCTTTCCAGAACCTGTAGCACTTCTTCCTGTCGGAAACAGGTGGAAAAAATGTTCTGGATTTACAATCATTAAGCCCGATATTTTCACTTAATGATAACTAACTACGCAAATAAAAATATCTGACAGATTATTATCAACTTTGTAAATATTCAACTGTTTATAAACTGTTATTGACATAGTCCCGTCTGCCGGAGTTTCAAACCATTTTTTATCGAAGAATGAGTAGAAAAAAACCGAATTTCGAATTTTTCCTGCTCTGGCAGAGAACAAAAAAGCCTTTTATAACGCCATGCCGATCTGTTACAATGCCTGACCATTGCCCGGGTGGTGAAATTGGCAGACACAAGAGACTCGAAATACTTTGTGTCCATTAAAATAGAATCAAAGTCAAACGGGCGGATGTGGTGAAATTGGTAAACACAAGGGACTTAAAATCCCTCGGAGAAATCCTTGCCGGTTCAAGTCCGGCCATCCGCACCATCTAACAGGTTAGCAACCACTTCAAAATTCCCTCCAGAAAACTGCACAGCTCAATCAATCCAGGTTTAATTTTGAGCGTGGTCGTAAAAATGGCATGTGACCACATGGAGAGGACAGCATGTCAGAACAGCGGAAAAACCTGCTTGATGTGGAAATCGGGCTTGAAGCCGATATGCCGCGAGGAGCGTCAAACGGCTGGTAAACGCCGCCAATCCGAGTATTGCACTGTTGCAGGAAAGGAACTCATTGGTCATAAAATTGCGGCATTCGCAAAACTGTCGGTAAGAGGAAAGAAGAAGCTGACAAGGGCAGGGCAAGCAGCCGGGCGATTGCCATAAAGTATGTTCAGGACATTCCATCGGAAACGTTTGCTTTTTTGACATTGTGCCAGATCGTTGCAGGTATTTCAGGCGAAACGCCGTTGTCCCGCGTTGCCTTGTCTGTCGGGCAGGATGTTGAAGATGAAGTCGTGCTCAAACAGGTGCGTGAAGAAGAGGATGCGCTCTATAAGCGCATCGAAGCAGGTACCAAAAAGCGCACATCTGACCATAACAGGCGCTGTTACTTACTCAAAATTGCCAAAGAATATATTGAATTTGTTCGGTGGGGCGAAAAGACGTGATTGCATATCGGCATGAAGTTGATAGCGCTTTGCCAGTCATCCTTAGGTCTCGTACAGGTTGTGGATATCCGGAAAGGAAGTAGGAGACCAAAATGTTGACTGCCCTGCCGGAAATTTTGCAATGGATGAAAGAGAGGATGGACTTTCTGGGTGGCTTGCGTCCTGTGTATGAGCCGATGGTGGTCAGACCGAAGAACTGGACAACCCCTTATGACGGAGGCTACCTGTCTTCAGATATCAAGCCGCTGAGATTGGTCAAACGTGGGGCGAGAGCCTGTTTCGGGACTCTGGAAAAAGCAGACATGCCTGTTGTCTATGAAGCGGTCAACGCTATCCGGAACACGGCCTGGCAGATCAATACGTGGGCACTGGAAGTCATGCAGACTTTCCGGGATAACAGAATACAGGCAGGGGAAATGCCCCTGAAAGATGGCATACCGTTACCCGAAAAGCCTTTTGACATCGAGACGAACCCGCAAGCGCAGCTGAAATACCGGAGAGAAGCCAACGAAGTTTATCTTATCAACACCGCCAACCGATCAAAGCGAGCCCACTTTGAAATCATACTGGACATCGCCAGACGCTACGCACAGTACAAGAAATTCTATCAGCCACATCAGCTTGATTTTCGGGGCAGGGTATATGCAGTCTCTCCGTTATCCTGTCAGGGATCGGATACCACCAAGGCATTGCTGAGATTCGCCAACGGCAAACCCTTGGAGTCGGAAGGCTGGAAATGGCTGGCCGTACATGGGGCAGGGCTGATAGGGAACGACAAGGTATCTTTTGAAGATCGGGTGAATTTCATCTTGGATAATGAGGATGTCATTCTGGCGATTGCCGAAAATCCTTACGACAACCGGCAGTGGTTTGGTGAAATCGGAGGCTATGAGGTGGACAAGCCCTGGCAGTTTCTGGCGTGGTGCAAGGACTGGGAAGGATTCGTCAAGTACGGTGAGGCGTATGTCTCCAAAATCCCGGTAGCATTTGATGGTTCCTGTTCCGGGCTGCAACATTATTCGGCCATGCTCAAGGATGAAAAAGTGGGGGCTGCGGTCAACCTGTTACCGGGAGACAAACCTTCGGACGTGTATGCGATGGTAGCAGAAGAAGTCCTGAAAGCCGTCAATCATCATTTGGAAAACGGGACGGTAGATGAACTGAAGCTCGTGAAGGATAAACCAAAGTTTGTCGAAGGAACAAAAAGTTTGGCTGCACAATGGCTCGAGTTCGGAATCAACCGTAAAGTGACGAAACGGGCGGTCATGACGCTGTGTTATGGCAGCAAACAGTTGGGTTTTGCCGGGCAGTTGATAGAAGACTGTGTCCGCAAGACCAGAATGAATGAAGAACTGTTGTCCTTTACCTGTTCAGGAAAGCCAGCAATCACCTTGCCGGGAAAATCAGCATTACAGTAGCTCGTATTTGAAGTACGGCGAGAGATTTCAATGCATTTTGTGCGATCAATAAATCGTTCATCAGTTTTTATAGTGTGAAAAAATCTCGCAGGATGAAAAATCAGAAATTCCGGACAATCAGTTCCCCGAATTTTTTCCGCTGGGCTCACCCTCAACGGAACAGGAAACATCCACTCGCTGCATATCGAGCCCTTCGAAAGCCTTGCGCATTAAACATTATGGCTGGACAAAAAGAGACCTGGAGTTTTCTCTTGAGTGCAAAGGAAAGAAAGGTTTTTTTCACGGTTCAAAACGAATTAAATCCTTCCCGTTCGGCTTTGTGGTCCGTCGATCAGCAAATGAAACCGAATACGGAGGGGTTGCCTTTGTTCAAGAAAAATAACAGATCAATAATTGAACAATTCAGAAAATGGATTTGCTTTTTCTTTATTTCCTGTGGCTTCAAGATAATCGGATAATATGTTTGCAAACTGCCTGCAGGCCCCCGCCTGTCCTCTGAAGTCATGATCGACAATACTTCCTTTTTCTTCTGCCAAAGCCAGGGAGCAGTGATACGTTGTTATTGGTGTGTATGATCTATATGTTACGAAATCGGTCATGGTAGAATTATATGCTCTTCTCCTTATAGGGATTCCTCCTGATGTTGCAACCATTTTCCACGTATAAATTACCCTGTCGCCAATCTCCGTTCGGGAATATGGATAACCGAATATTTTAAAAGCGACATCAATACCCCTGCCTCTTATCCGATATAAATCATTATTAAAAGATTCCGGAGTGGCACATCCTGCTAAGGAAATTGTTATTAGGAAGTAAATCAAAAATTTTTTCATAAGTTTTAATTCTACCCAAAAGTTTTACTTCAACAATCTGGAAGGGCATCCCGATCACCCGATGGCACGATTTCCCCCGCAAAGGGTATGCTATCAGAGCCAGCAAAAGTACAGAAAGCGCCTTTGCGACCACAATCAACGCAATAGGCAATATAACTTATTGATTTTAAAGGAAACATAAAAAGATCGAAACTCCTGCCACTGTTGTATCCTCATCAATTCTTTTCGAATGGTGACATGGCTTGAAAAACTGATTAACCACACATTATGCAATTTTATATAATGTTATTGACTGATCAGTGAGTGGAGTCTTCTTAAAGAACCCGTTATGCAACTGATTTTCGAGTTACTGTAAAATGGCGATATGTTGCATTCCTTGCAGGTGTGTGGACGGGAAACATCATGCCAGAACTTGGCCAGTTCTTTGAAATCATCATTTACATGTATTTTAATGATGTCGGGAAATAGTACAAACCACATATTCATGCAAAATACGGTGAGTATGAGATTGTCCTATTTCTGGATGGTGAAATTTTAGAGGGTGCCATACCCAAAAGGCCGCTTGCGCTGATCGGTGCCATCCATGAAGAGGAACGATATAAAACATGGATTAAGGCTGTAAGACAGGAAAATCCGGACAAGATCGAACCATTGAAGGGATGGTATATGTTTATCTCCCGGATATGGAAAAATGCTGTTGAGTATGGTGGCATTGTCAGTGCGATGCTGCCTGCCAATAAACCGGCGAACCGAAGTTATCCCGCTGAATGACTATTCGCTTCTACTGTATTACACAACAGGCGGATACAGGGTTTCTGATGTCGGGCCTTTATTGAATGGTGAAGCTCTCCAGAAGCTGAAAAACATGGAAATTTTTCGGAATGCGCAGCTGCATGAAACCGTTTCATGGTGCGATGGCAATATTGATATCGCACCGGAAACCCTGTATTTGGAGAGCAGACCGGTACATAGTGGGGATATTGACGCATTGATTAAAAGCAGGGCAACGTAATACCCGGACAAATACCGAACATGTGATGCAAAAGACTATTTGTGCCGGTATGGTGCCGTCGGTGTTGCTTTGTGGGTGCAAGGCAGGCAATAAACCATAGAAAGGACACCCCAAAGCCCCCATAAAACAGGCAGCAAGCACTGAATATGTGCGAGAAAAGGCTTACTTGCGGAGAACACTGGATACAAACAAATGTGTGATGGATCAGAAAACGGAAAGTCTCAAACATGCAGATCCATGACTAACAATCCCATTATTAAAAAAGCGTATAACCTCGCATATATCTGTAAAACCCTCCTGCCCATCTTTTGATGGTTACATTACAGCAACAAATAATAAATACGGGAAAAGATACAAACAGGTGTCTTGTCGACTTTGAAAAAGCCGTACTCAGCGGCAAATTTTCCAAAACACACGTCAGCAAGAGATGCTGTATTTATCAGAAGTCACCGGCATAAAGGAAACGAGAAAACATGCCGACAGGAATCGAACTCATTTAACATTTTATTCAGAAATTATCAAACAGAAAAACAGGAATGGATCAATACATTTTCCGTACAATCACTTCAAACACAAGACAGTACAAAAAAGAGCACAAAATTTGTCCTTACAAGACAGAGAAGATATTTGGCATACCCTTCAAGAAAGGGAAAAACCGGCATAAACCGGCTTGCTGTCGGAAGGGCGGGCGAGAGTATCCGATGTGTGCCGGCCGAGGGTGTCAGATGATGGGAATAACCAGAAAGTGGCGCAGAAAACGCCGGATGAAACCCGGGTGGATAACAAGAAGAGGGTATCTATCGGATTCAGACGGGTAAGCAAGGCAATAACAATCTTGCAGTAATTATGACAGACCGGCTGGTCAGGTATTGTGGTGTTATTGGATGGTATGGGAAATACGTTATTGTGCATGTGTAACTTTCAAATCAGTGGGGTGAAATTTTCATATCCCATACTCGCATCACCTCTTTAATGGCATTTTCCAAAGAGATTTTTCTTCCATCATCGGTTTCTACATAAACCTCAATCGCCTCAGCCCAACACCCTTCCCCAAAAGGGGCTTGAAAAAATCCCGGAGGACATTTTATTTGGCCATTTTCTTTAATATCAATATTTCTCCATTTTAATGATCCATGTTTCGTTGCGTCGGCTGCGTCTCTTACAACGGAATACAAAGGCGATAAGTCTGTAATATCTTTACGTACTTCGGCCCTGTCTTTTTTGTAACCCAAAGAATAATAATCAATGATATGTTCAACAACTATTGCGGCGAGTCTTGCTTTTCGAATATTAAAACGCCCATTACCAGACAAATACTCGTCAACAGTCGGTTTGACAGTATTCCCAAAATAATCACGCAATATTTCTGGCATTGATTCCTCCATGCAATTGCCCGGCTTGTAAATTGCAGAAATCCCGGTCAATTTACACAGCACAAGATGTCATACTCTCTGCTTTTCCGGTCACTTATACGGATATATCAAATGTATCGACCAATCCGTTAAACCGCTATATGATCAGATTATCCTTGCAGTTCTGGGCAACGAATAACTGAACGGTGCAGAGACGGCTTGATACTTTGGTAGCAGATCACTATGCTTTGTCAGCTAGCTGCCTGTCAAATGCTCATGGATTGAGCAACCGTTACAACTCTTTGTACTGTCAGATGAATTTCCTCTTTTCCCGATCTTTATCCACAGAAAAAAGGGATATCTCAAAATTTTTCAGCCAGTTTTTCTGCTGTCGCATTGTAATAGACTATCAGCATTTTCAAGTCACGGTGACCGGTCATTCCGGCAAGATCAAGAACGTCAGGTTTTTCAGCCAGCCGGTTATGGCTTCATGTCGCGTATCATGAAAATGCAGGTTATTAGTCATGGCGCGTTTCTTTGCTTTTTGAAAAAGTGCATCAAGATTACCCGATGTGATGTTGAAAACATTTTCAGTCCCTTCAATTCCGGGAAGCTGGCATAAAATCCGTATAGCCTCACCGGATAACGGTACATCCTGGAAAACCATTGTTTGTCTCACCAAGATGAAGAAAACGCTTTGCCATATCTGTTTTGTCCCCTGCCAGATTTACGGTTTCACCAGCATGCATAGCCGTTTCTATCACAAAAAGAAAGGCAGGACCCTCCCGGGCTATTGTTGTTTCTGGTGTTTATTCGTAATCATCTCCAAGAGCAAATAACAGACGATTTGTCTCGTCTTCTGTTATCCTGCGTTCCCTTGATTTCAGAGATGGTGTCTTCTTCACGAATTTTACGGGATTCTCATGAAGCCACTTCCATTCTGAAACCACAATACTTGAAGCGTTTGATAAAAAGTTCCATTCCCTGTTAACCGTTGAACTGGAGACGGTTTTCAATCTCTCATCTCTCCATGCTGCCATATGGCGTACATCAAGAGCGGATAACATGATGTCTCCTATATCCATCCGCGAAATGGCATTCAAACGTCAAATCGGCATACGCCTCTTTTTCGTATAACGGCCCGCCATGACTTTTCCCGTTTCGTAATGGTGGACATATCTTTTTGGTACAGATGGTACAAATTTGGTGCGGTCCGTATTGAGAATATGTGTGAAATAGAAAGAAACAAAAAATTTATATATTTCAATAAATTGTGTTAAAAAGCGGGAAAACATGAAAATTTCATGCCATACCGGTCTCGGGAGCAATCTTCCCGCATTCAATCGGCGCTTTGCCGGTGCGCATATTGTTGCAAGGCCGGAAATGCCGGCTTTACGGACAGAGCATCCGTGCAAACCACAAACATCAATACCATCGCTGTTGTCAAAAAACCGGTCACATTTCCGTTTCTGCGCATATCTCCTTCCACCAGACCGCATTCATTCCTTTTTTTATCCGTCAAAATAGCCTTGGGTAAAAACAGACCACTATTCCGTTTTTATCATGTCAGAAAAATATCAGCAATTTTTCCGCCCCGAATACCGCTTGTCCATTTTGACGGGAACGGAAATCGTGCAGCCGGTACATTCTGTTTTTCCGGAGACAAAAGCATTCCTTTCAACGATGCAAGCGATGTCCTGCGATATAATCCCGCTTTTTTACATTACAAAAATATCCATGCCCGACACTTTTTTTCATTGGTCTGCAAGCCTTTCCGGCATATCGGTAACCGAAACCGTTTATACCGTAACCGGTGGGACAGCAAGAAAAGCGCTGGTCTACAAACCGGCCGGGAAAGGACCGTTTCCCGCAATGGTGTGCGTTCATGGAGGTGCCTGGGTTTCCGGCGACCGTTTCGCAACGGCCGGTTTCGCCGAACGGGTGGCGGCAACCGGTATCGTGATTATGGCGATCGACACCCGTCTTTCCCCGCAATATCCCTATCCGGCTGCCGTTGCCGATGTCAATTGCGCCACCCGCTGGCTGAAATACCACGCCGGCCGGTACGAAATCGACCCCGGACGGATCGGCGGACTGGGCGTCTCCAGCGGCGGTCATCTCCTGTTGCTGTCCGCCATGCGTTTTGACGATCCTCGCTATTGCACCGAAATGCCGGAAAATGTTCCGCTTTCAGCAAAAGCCGACGCGAGAATGGCTTTTGTCGTCACCTGCTCAGGTGTTCTCGATCCCCTGGCCCGTTACCGGATGGCCGAAAAAAACGGCGATAGCGATATTCTGCTATGTCATCGCGCCTTTTTCCGCCATATGGAAATCATGGAAGAAGCCAGTCCGCCACAAATCCTTTCACGTCAGGAAAAGGCCGATCTGCCCCCGGCACTCTTTTTTCAGGGAAGCGACGATCCGCGTCTGCCCCCCGATACTGCGGAAAAGACGGCCCGGGCATGGAAGAGGGCAGGAGGAACGGCGACGGCCATAATTTATCCCGAAACAGGACATTCCGTGGGGACATGGGGAAAAAAAGAACTGGCCGACATGCTTTTCCGCACACAGTCACTGGCATCGGTATCGTGCTGAATGGCCTTTACATCACCCGGACGCAACTGCTTGACGAAGTCAACG
The DNA here is from genome assembly GCF_027116575.1 of Oxalobacter aliiformigenes. Lineage (GTDB taxonomy): Bacteria > Pseudomonadota > Gammaproteobacteria > Burkholderiales > Burkholderiaceae_D > Oxalobacter > Oxalobacter aliiformigenes. Next base: position 1,393,499 of record NZ_CP098252.1, read on the forward strand.
AGCTGCTGGCCTCTATGTGTCATAATCTGCCGAAAACGGAAATCGCGAAACGCATCGACAATTTGTTCACCCACATCGCCGGGCATTTCATGGATAAAGAAACCATTCTGGCAGAAGCGGAAGACCATGAATTTCCTGTCCTACCGGCAACTTCTGCAAAAAGATATCCGCCTTTCGGCACGTCTTGCGCAAAACCGGCTTCGTCCCGACAAAATGTACCATTATCTGGCGAAAGATATCGTTGACGATCATATTCGGGCTGTCGATACCCGGTTCTTCAGCCATACCGGTTCAAAAAAACGGACAGGACGGATAAACCGGCCCGAAATCCGATCCGTCCCACCTTGCGAATCCATCCTGCCGTCGGGAAGAATCCGCCGACCGTTTTTTTATCCTTTCCGTTCCTTTCCGGCAACGTTTCCCGCCATGAATGGTGACAAGTCCGATATGATAGGCGTCATCGTGCCGTTGTGCTCTCATATCCATCACCGTCGCAAATCACGGCAATCTCCGGTGAATTCACCAGTTTCCAGAGGCCAGAAAGCAAGCGGCTTTCATCATCCAGGAAAATCTGTCATGTATTCCGCCGATACAGGAAAAGTGAAAATAACCGTTCTGACCGATGACACAGTGGCATCCGAGGCGCTGCTTGCCGAACACGGTGTCTCGATTCTCGTCGAACTGGCCAGCGGCCACCGCTGGCTGATCGATACAGGGACGACCGATATCTTCATGGAAAACGCCCGGAGAATGGGTATCAGTCTGGACAATCTGACCGGCATCGCCATCACCCACGGGCATGACGACCATACCGGAGGACTGACGTTTTATTCCCGGCTCAAGGGAAATCCGCCCGTTTACGGTCATCCCTACATCTGGCACAAATCCTACCAGATCAGACCGGGCATGCCGGTCCGCATCACCGGCATGCCCTATCTGGCCCGCAAGGAAGCTGCGCCGTTTTTTCATGCTGTCAATCATGTCACCCAACTGGACGACGGTCTCTGCTTTTTTACGGACATTCCCAGAGAACCGGGCAGCTTCGCCCCTATTGCCGGGAATTTTTTCAATGAGGACGGTACCGGCCCCGTTCCGCTGATCGACGATGCCGCCATCGTCATCCGGGTACAGGAAGGACTGATTGTCATTATCGGATGCGGTCATGCCGGTTATACCAACATCCTCGGCGCCATTCACAAGGAATTTCCCGAAGAAAAACTGCTTGCCGTCATTGGCGGGCTTCACCTGACGAACGCCAGTGAAACGGTTCTGGCTGAAGCTGTCCGGTGCACGCGCCGTTTCATGACAGACCGGTTCGCTTTCCATTGTGGCCATTGTACCGGTGAAAACGCCTTGCGGTATTTCAGGAAAGCATTCGGAGAAAAAGCCGTCAGGCCCATGGGAGCGGGCAGAACGCTTGAATTCTGAACACACGAAGCGAACTCCCCGGCAAACCCGTCCCGCGAAATCGTGTCATTCCCGTTCCGCCGAAGAAAGAACGACCTGCCGGCTTTAAAACAGAATGTTTCGGCATGAAATTCTTCCCGCAAAACACCTTGTGGACCCAAAAAGAGAATCTGTCTGCTTTTCGTCTCAGGGAAAGCTGCAAATGACTTTTCTCACTGGACACTGACATGGCCTGCAGGTACTCTATAGGAAAGAGGGGCACCGGTTCCGTATCCGCTCTTTCCCTGCGGATAGCATCTGCATAACCGTAGTCTCCCAGTCGTTTCTGTATTGTCCGCCGGATGCAAAACCGGATTTTGCGTCCTGTTTCCAAACCGATATGGAAGGAGCATTCTATGCGTACCATGAAAGCGGCCGTTTTCGTCAAACCCGGCAAAATCGTACTGGATGAAAAACCCGTCCCCAAAGCCGGTCCCGGCGAAGCGCTGGTCAAAATCACGACAACCACCATCTGCGGCACCGATGTCCATATCCTGAAAGGGGAATATCCCGTCAAACCGGGTCTGACGATCGGGCATGAACCGGTCGGTGTCATCGAGGAACTGGGGACCGGCGTGACCGGATACAGGATCGGACAGCGCGTTCTCGTCGGTGCCATTACTCCCTGTGGCCAGTGTTACGCCTGTCTGGACAACCATTCGTCCCAGTGCGGCGGTCATGGGGCCTATGGCTGGAAAGCGCTGGGAGGCTGGAAATTCGGCAACACGATCGACGGCTGTCAGGCCGAATATGTGCTGGTGCCGGACGCCATGGCCAATCTGGAACCGATTCCGGACGATCTGACCGATGAACAGGTACTGATGTGTCCGGATATCATGAGTACCGGTTTTTCCGGCGCGGAAAGCGGCAAGGTCAAGATCGGGGATACGGTCGTGGTTTTCGCGCAAGGGCCGATCGGTTTGTGTGCCACGGCGGGAGCGAAACTGAGAGGGGCAACCCGCATCATCACGGTTGACGGTATTGCAGAACGGCTGGCGATTTCGAAACGGATGGGTGCGGATATCACCATCAATTTCCGGGAAAAGAATCCGATCGACGAAATCATGAAAATCACCGATGGAAAAGGGGTGGATGTCGCCATCGAGGCGCTGGGTACCCAGCAGACGTTCGAAAGCTGCCTGCGTGTTCTGAAACCCGGCGGTGTTCTTTCCAGCCTGGGGGTCTATTCCGGACAGTTGACCCTGCCGGGAGACGCATTCGCTTCCGGACTGGCCGACCAGACCATTGTCACGACACTGTGTCCGGGCGGCAAGGAGCGCATGCGCCGTCTTCTGAACGTGGTCGAAAGCGGACGCGTCGATCTGAAACCGCTGGTTACGCATCGTTTCCGGCTTGACCAGATCGAGGAAGCGTACGACCTTTTCGCCAATGCCAGAGACGGTGTCCTGAAAATCGCCATCACTCCCTGATTTATCTCAATTGTCGTCTTCCGGCCGGATTGTATCCTGCAATTCGGCCGGATTTTTTGACCTTCCCCCATTCCGATCCGTTTTCACCCAGCGAAACCACAGCCGGGACAAGTCTCCCGAAGGGAAGATTTTTTCACGGCCGGCCCGGCAACCGGATACCCGCTATCCGGCACAACCAAGGAACGACCATGAATAAAAGACCACCGATCACCGTAACGACGCATGACTACGAACGGCTCGAACAGATGCTGCGAAATCCCCGGTACAAAAACATTCCGGGTATCGAAAGCCTTCAGGACGAACTGGACAGGGCCAATGTCGTGGAACCCGACGAGCTGCCGGAAAACGTGATCGCCATCAATTCCATGGCCCGTTTTGTCGATGACTGCACCAGCGACCAGTATGAAGTCACTCTGGTCTATCCGGACAAGGCGGACGGTGTATCGAACATTTCCGTCCTCGCTCCGGTCGGAAGCGCGCTGCTCGGCATGTCCGTCGGCCAGTCGATTCCCTGGCAGGTTCCCGGAAGACAAAAACTGCATCTGAGAGTGCTTGACGTCAAATCACCGGACTGAAACGGAAAATCATGGGATCTGCCAAAAATCCCGTCTTTCGCCTGAATTCCGGCATGTTTGCCGATGTTTCCGGTAAAGACTTCAAGATCCCGGAAAATTTCCCCAAAAATTTGAAAGGACACGACATGAACGAATCGAGAATCGCACTGGTAACCGGCGGCAACAAAGGAATCGGATACGAAATCTGTCGCCAGCTCATGCGCAGGGGTTGTCATGTCCTGCTCGGCGCACGCAATCGTTCGGAAGGCGAAGCGGCAGTCGCCGCGCTGACAAAAGAAGAAAAGGGCGACATCGGATTCATCACCATCGACCTGAACGATCCTCGTACATTTTCCATAGCACAGGCCGACATTTCCGGCCGGTTCGGAAAACTCGATATCCTGGTCAACAATGCGGGCATCGTACCTGACGGCGATTACAAGGTGTATGACGTTCCCGTTCGTATTCTGAAAGAAACGTTCGATACCAATTTTTTCGCGCTGGTGGAACTGACACAAATCATGTTGCCGCTGATCCGGAAAAGCCCTGCCGGCCGGATCGTCAACCAGTCCAGCATTCTGGCTTCCCTGACAGCCCAGAGTCTCCCGGATTCCCCTCTGAAACAGGGAAAGTCATTCGCTTACAACGCCAGCAAAACAGCCGTCAACGCCTTCACCGTCCATCTGGCGGATTTTCTGAAAGGAACACCGGTGAAAGTCAACTCAGCCCATCCCGGCAGTGTCAGGACAGCCATGAACCCCGGAGGCAATCTGGAGGATTTTGAAGGAGCCAGAACCGCTGTGGCATTGGCCATGTTGCCTGAAAACGGCCCGAGCGGCGGATTCTTTTACCTCGACACGCCTCTGCCCTGGTAATCACCCGAAGGAACGTAACTGCCAGAAAAATCCTGCACGGCGCCCTTCATCCGGCCAAAGGCACTGCCCGCCGGATACGTACGCCCGATACGGACGGATTCGCACGACAAGTAAATATCATGTCAGTAATGGTATCTTCCGCCTCTCATGTAATGACGGGAACGGTCGAACTGGCGACAGGACCTTTCCTGTTCACGTTGCAACCTTTGCTGGCTGTCATAGAGACGTTCCTGCTGGCGCTGCATTTGCTCGTAACCGGGATAGCTGTTCCGGTACCGGGGAATGGGATTGGAAAAATTATACTTGTATTGCGGTCGATAAGCCATGATCACGGTAATAGCCGTAGCGTCCCGCCTGTGCCGGAACGGACAGCATCAGGACGCACAGCGCGGTGGCCATGACAATACCTTGCCTGAGACAAAGCATCGCATTCTCCTGTCCGGATCGGTATCGGAAATCCTGTGTCAGGATATCCCGGCTTTCCATTCCCGGCCGGATATCCGTACGACCCATTCACGCATTCGGAACAAAAGCCGTTTTTGCAAGGCAAAAGTGTTCCGGAAAAAACACGGAATACTTCAACACACTTCCCGAATATCCGAAACCGGCCTGTTACTGTTCATCATGAAAAAACGGGAACAGGCAATACGCGATAGAATTTCCCATAAAAACCGGCCGGCTTTTCCTGACGATCGCTTCACGATTTTCCGGTCCATCCCGGAAAATCACCCGGATTTTCCGTCAGTCCCAGTAATGATGCCGACCATCCTGTATATAACAAGGCCTGCCTGAATCGCGGTACCGCTGCACGCGATCACGCGGTATGTCCCGGTTTTCATTGTATTCCTCATCCTGCCCGCGCCGGTTGCGGTACGCACCCCGATCATCGTCATCATACCGGTACGCTCCTCCGTTATGATGATACGAGGGACCGCCATCATAATAATCATGGTAAGACCGGCAATGAGCACCGGCCTGCAACGGCGCCAAAATAGCAAGACTGACCAGAACCGATACACCGGCAAAAATACTGTGCTTGAAACGGGCCATGACTTTCTCCTGTCTTGTCATTGCGATATGATTGTTACGATACGCCAAAATCTTATTCAAATCAAACACATCCGGAATTTCACGGAAAACGTGTACCGGTTCGCCATGTTTTCATGACAGCCGCTTCCGGGCATACCGTTCCGGTTTCGGCTGACGTATTTCTCCCGAAAGAAGCACAAAAAGAGACCCATTGCCGGAAAGTCAGGGTAAGATTGTCCCGCCGTTTGGGCCTGTCGAATTTTCGAGGAGAACAGGATGCATTACCGTCATATTGTATTCGATCTGGAAAACACGCTTGCCGATCCCGGAATGACCGAAACAGGCCATACCGGAAACCTGTCCGGGCGGTTTTCCGCCTGCACCGGTATCCGGCCACTTTTGCAGGGTCTCAATGCCATGCACTATACGGTGGGCGCCATCACGTGTCTGCCGGAAACAGAAGGAACGGCACTGCTTGAGAAAACCGGTCTGGCCCCCTGTATCTCCCGATTCATCCACGCGGAAAATACCGACGGAAAAACCGCCTGTCCACTTGAACGCTATCTGGAAGAACCGGGAATACAATGCCGTGACATCCTGTTCGTCACTGCAACGGAAACAGGATGCCGGATGGCCGGAAAAACCGGTATCGATTGCGTTCTGGCCGAATGGTGCCACCGTGAAACGGTGACGACAGATGCTTCCGTCACGCGTCTGAAACGTCCGGATGATCTGGCCGTTTTTCTGGGAAAACCCGGCAAAAACATTCCCGATCCCTGGCTTTCCTGGGCGATCGAACTGCAATTCATCGCCCAGGCCGGGCAAACCTATTCCCGCGATCCGTTCGATCTGGAACGTTTCGGCCGGATCAGGGAAATCGCGGCCGAAATCATGACGGCCAAATCCGGTCTGGAAATGGAAACCGTCAAAAACCTGTTTTGCAACGAATCGGGATTCCAGACCCCGAAACTGGATACACGGGCTGCCATATTCGAGAACGGGAAGATACTGCTCGTACGGGAAACCGCCGGAAAATGGTCGCTTCCCGGCGGATGGGTCGATGTTGACCAGTCCATTGCTTCCAACACCGTCAAGGAAGTGAAAGAAGAAGCAGGGCTGGATGTGGAACCGGTCCGGCTGATCGCCGTACTGGACGGAAACAGGAAACAGCCCAGACATTACGCTTATGGCATCTGCAAGCTGTTCGTATTGTGTCAGGCGAAAGGAGGGCGGTTTTCCGCCAATCATGAGACATCGGAAAGCGCGTTTTTTTCCCTGGACAACCTTCCTCCGCTTTTCACCGAAAAAAACACGGAAGAACAGATCCGTATGTGCTTTCTGGCGGCCGCCGACGAAAAATGGCAAGTGATGTTCGACTGACGGCAATCGGCCGGCCCGTTTCCCGGACCGGTATTTCCCCTTGCAGGCCAACCTTTTCGCGGATCGTGGAGCGTCCCTGCCTTCCGGATCCGGACACACGGCGGAAAAACAACCGTTTACTTTCCCATACAAAACACTTGACGATACATAATACACTTCAGACCGTTGCATGCCGGTGGAAAATCCTGTCGCAACCGGTATTGCGTGGGCAATCCCGGCCTGACAGATCCGCCGGGCAGTGGCGAACCGGCACATTCCTGCTTCCGAAAATCCGGACGTTTCCGGCATATCAAATCATGTGGATAATCAGAACCTATATCGTCACCTTCAGAAAATTCGACGATTTCGGCGGGCGGGCGAACAGGGCGGAATTCCGGAATTTCAGCATCGTATCGTTCGTCATCCAGTTGTGCTTCCCGGTGATCGGCGCATTGTCACCCGTCGGCTACCTTTTCGAAAACGTCTTTTCGCTGGTTCCGCTCGTGCCCGCCGTCAGTCTTGTCGTCAGACGTCTGCATGATACCGGAACGAACGGATGGCTCGTACTGCCGGGTCTGGTCCCGTTCCTTAATTTCCTCATCCTGTACCTGCTTTTTTTCTATTACAGCGATCCATACGACAACGGCTATGGACTTCCGCCGGACCGACAGGTCAAGGAATCCGTTTCTGCCCGGAAACAGGTATAACGGATGCCCGATCAGCCGATACCGGAAAAATCCCGGCTTGAGCGATCCGGAAACTGTCACGCCTGGAAATTTGTTGCTAAACTTTCCCGGTTGAAAACCGGACGGAATTGTCATGAAGAAATGGTTTGCCGCCTATGGCCTGATTTTCTACCGCTATCTGGACTACCGGGGACGTTCTCCACGATCGGAACTCTGGAACTTCATCATCAATACCCTGCTGATTCAGCTGGCCATCCATGTTTTTGCCGGAAAAAGCATCGTTTCGTTCATTTTCCACATCGTCGCCATGATCGCACTGGCTGCGCTGATCGTCCGCCGGTTCCACGATATCGGATATTCGGGCTGGTACCTGCTGACGATATTCGTCCCGTTCGTCAATTTCATCGCTCTGTTCGTGCTGCTGTTTTTCAAAAGCGCACCCGGAGAAAACCGCTACGGCCCCCGGCCACCGCCCGCAAAATAAATATCAGTGATGGTCGTTCCAGCGTTTCAACGTCGGGAAAAACGCTCTCATGAGATGACGTGCCTCATCCCGTGTCATGCCTTCCTGCGAGGCGAGATGGGGCGCGCAATGCTCGATCATCTGGTCCATCGTCATGTCCGACGTGAATTTTCCGTGGTTGTAACAGTAACTGCAATAATCCGTATTGGTCGTGCCGTTGGCGTTTTTGCCATAAACGATATCGCGGTCCGACATCGGCATGCCGCACGACTGGCAACGTTTTTCATTTTCCATGGCAAAGATCCTCTCGTCAGTCTAAATGTCCATCACGGATCATTCCGGTCGCCCCGGAAGAACACCTCTATATAAAAAAGCATTGAAAAGCGTTATTTCAGCCATTCATTTCTTTTTATATCATATTTCCCGCAAAATTCATCCAGAACGGATATTTCCGTGAAGACAGCAGGTGCATTCGCTATAATGGCCTTTTCCTTAAACAAGCGTTTTGCCATGTCTCATTCACCCGAACTGTTACTGCCAGCCGGTTCCATCGAAAAAATGCGGGCCGCCTACGATTTCGGCGCCGATGCCGTGTATGCCGGTCAACCGCGTTACAGCCTCCGTGCCAGAAACAATGAATTCTCGACGCTGGAAACGCTGAAAGAGGGAATCGACGAAGCCCACCGGCGCGGCAGAAAATTCTACGTCGCCAGCAATATCTACGCGCACAACGCCAAACTGAAAACCTATCTGGACGATATGGCCCCCGTTGCCGACATGAAGCCTGATGCCCTGATCATGGCCGATCCGGGCCTGATCATGATGGTACGGGACAAGTGGCCCGACATTCCCGTTCACCTGTCGGTACAGGCCAACGCCATCAACTGGGCCGACGTGAAATTCTGGGAACGCATCGGACTGACCCGTGTCATCCTGTCGCGGGAACTGTCACTGGATGAAATCGCGGAAATCCGCCAGCGGTGTCCGGACATGGAACTGGAAGTATTCGTGCACGGCGCGCTTTGCGTCGCCTATTCGGGCCGGTGCCTGCTGTCGGGCTATTTCAACCACCGCGATTCCAATCAGGGCACCTGTACCAACTCCTGCCGCTGGCGTTACAAAATCGCCAACGCGACGGAAGACGCCACCGGAGACATCGTGCCGCTGGACATGGTGCAAATCATGGCATCGGAACAAACCCTGCCTTCCGCACTGGGCGACATGCCCCGCCATCCGGCCGCCGACCGGGTCTATCTGATCGAGGAGGGAAAACGGGCCGGCCAGCTTCTTCCCATCCTGGAAGACGAGCATGGCACTTACATCATGAATTCGAAAGATCTCCGCGCCATCGAACATATCGGAAGACTTGTCGAAATCGGTGTCGATTCCCTGAAAATCGAAGGACGCACCAAATCCATATACTATGTCGTCCGGACTGCCCAGGCCTACCGCAAGGCCATCGATGATGCCGTGGCCGGCCGGCCATTCGATATCTCCCTGCTGGGCGCCCTCCAGGGACTGGCAAACCGCGGCTATACCGACGGCTTCTACAAACGTCACCACACCCGGGAATACCAGAACTACATGACCGGTGCATCCGAACTGCACAACAGCCACTATGTCGGCGATATCGTCTCCACCAAAGACGGCTGGGCCACCGTTCTCGTCAAGAACCGTTTTTCGGTCGGCGATATACTGGAAGTTTTCCACCCGCAAGGCAACACCGTTGTCCCGCTGGAAAAAATGACCAGTGAGGAAGGGGAAACCATTTCCGTCGCACCGGGAAGCGGCCATCGCGTCCGCATTCCGCTGGACGCACGGTACAATGGCGCTTTCATCGCACGCCGCCTGAACAGGGAAGGCGACACCGCAAACGGAAACAGCACATTATGAGACAGATCGTACTCGATACCGAAACAACCGGCCTGTATGCCGACAATGGCGACCGAATTGTTGAAATCGGCTGCGTGGAAGTCCTGAACCGCCACGTCACCAAAAACCATTTCCATCAATACATCAATCCGGAACGCGATTCCCACCCGGACGCTCTGGCCGTGCACGGGCTGACGACGGAATTTCTGTCCGACAAGCCGAAATTCGCCGAAATCGCCCGGGCTTTCTGCGATTACATCCGCGGTGCCGAACTCGTCATCCACAATGCACCGTTCGACGTGGGTTTTCTGAATGCCGAACTGGCCAGACTCGATCTGCCTCCCGTCGAAGAACTGGTCGCCTGCGTGACCGACAGTCTCGTCAAGGCCCGCGACATGTTCCCGGGCCGCCGGAACTCACTGGACGCGCTGTGCGAACGGTTCGAGATCGACAATACCCACCGAACGCTGCACGGAGCGCTGCTCGACGCAGAACTGCTCGCCGAAGTCTATCTGGCCATGACACGCGGACAGGAAACGCTCGAAATCGAGAAACTGACTCTGGCCGATGAAGAAGAAGCGGCCCGGGGCAAGCCGCTTTCAGCCTTTCAGGTCATGGTGCTATCCCCGACAGAAGAAGAACTGGCCAAGCATGAAGCCGTGCTGGACGACATCGAAAAGAGCAACAAGGGAAAACCCTGCGTCTGGCGCATGGAAGACATCGCCGAAGTCACGGAAGCGAAGGAAGTGACGTAAGCGAAAACTTCAACCTTCATTTTCGACGACACGACGAAGCAGCGTCCTCAAATTCACTTCCTTCTGCCAGCAGGCATGTTCCTCATTGCTGGAGGCCAGCCGTTTCATCTCGTCAAGATCTGTATCGAGCTGGCTTTTCAGAAGCCGTTCGGCAACACCGGCATCGGGATGGATACATCCGAAAAAATTGACGATATCGCCATACTGGATAAGAAGACTCGGAAAATTCTCGATATCGATTTCACCCAGAAGTTCGGCATGATCCTCGATATCGATCCACAGAAAAACAATGTCCGGATATTTTTGCGCCAGCGACTCGAATGCCGGCCGCCATCCGCGGCAGGCCCCGCACCAGTGGGCGCAAAAGCAGGCAACGATCCATGAACTGTCCGTCAGGGTCACGTTCAGAAGTGGATAATCCGGTTCTTTGAGCTGTGCGAACGGCATAATGGCGGCAAACGGAACAAAGCGGTAAACTTGGGGTTGCTATTTTAACGTAAGCCTGAAGGCAATGGCACAGTTTCCGGCAACGGAAACCTTGTCCATCCGCAAAAACGGGACAAAAACAACGCGTTGCCGTTCGGGCATTCCGGTGCGAGGAAACGGTATCTTGGACATCCGACCCTATCGGGGGCGTTTCGCCCCGTCGCCGACCGGCGAACTGCATTTCGGCTCACTGGTAGCCGCCGTCGGCAGCTATCTGGACGCCAGGGCGAACGGCGGCGAGTGGATCGTCCGCATCGAAGATGTCGATACCACACGTTGCCATCCCGAATTCGAGACCTCCATTCTCCGGACACTGGAAGCCTACGGATTCGAATGGGACGGGCCAATCGTTCGCCAGTCGGAACGGACCGCCTATTACCGGGAAGTGTTCGAGATCCTGAAAAGGGAAGGGTTCGTCTACGGATGTGCCTGTACCCGGAAAGAAATCGCCGACTCGGCAATCGGGACCGACGGCGCCCCCGTTTACCCCGGTACCTGCCGTAACGGTCTTGCACCGGGGAAAAAGGCCCGTGCCTGGCGCCTGAAAGTTCCGGATATGACAATCGAATACCACGATGCGATACAAGGGCACCAGTTCCAGAACCCCGGTCGGGACGTCGGTGACTTCGTCCTGTTGCGTGCCGACGGTCTTTTCGCCTATCAGCTGGCCGTCGTGGCAGACGATATCGGACAGGATATCAGTCATGTCGTGCGGGGTGCCGATCTGTTGGCGTCCACCCCCCGACAGATCTGGTTGTATCGGTGCCTGAAAAAAGACATTCCCGCCTACGCGCATTTGCCGCTCGCCGTCAATGAAGCGGGAGAAAAGCTCTCGAAACAGACCCGCGCCCGGCCCGTCGGAACACACGACCCCGTCGCACGGCTTGTGGAGGCCATGCGTTTTCTCAACCTTCATCCCGAAAAAACGTGGCACTCTCTGCAAGATTTGTGGAACTGGGCGATAATGAACTGGTCAATTGGAAATGTGCCTAAAAGACAGACGACAAGAAGTCCCGACTCAACCTATCAGGAGAAAAAACATGATCGTTAAAGACCAGGAAGGCATCAAGGAAATACTGAAGAACAACCACGTAGTCGCCATTGTCGGCTATTCCGCCAACGAGGAAAAGGGGGCGCATTATGTGCCGAAATTCCTGAAAGAACACGGTTATCAGATCGTTCCCGTCAATCCGACCGTCACCGAAGGACTGGGAGAAAAAGCCTATGCTTCCCTGAAAGACATTCCTTTCCCGGTCGATGTCGTCGACTGTTTCCGCCGTCCGGACGCCATGCCGGAAATCGCCCGTGAAGCGGTCGCCATCGGAGCCAAGGTATTGTGGATGCAAAAGGGCATCGAAAACGAGGAAGCCGCCAAAATCGCCAGCGATGCCGGCCTAAAGGTCGTTTCCGACCGTTGCATGCTGGAACAGTACACCGAGCTGTTCCTGAAATAAACCCGTTTTCGCCGGTACTGCCGTCTCTCCTGCAAACGCGGAGAGACGGGATCGGATTTCCGGTTCCTCCCAAAACACCTGACGGTATTTTCGCGGCTGCCGGAACGTTGGCTGGCGGCCCTTTCCGCTTCTCAGGCAAGGGAAAATGCCGTCCGGTATTGCCCTGAATGCATCTGCAAGGAAAACGACATGCTTGTGAAAGACCCTCAGGAAATCAGAAAAATACTGGAAGAAACGAAAACCATCGCCGTCGTCGGCTTTTCCGACGATCCCGGAAGAGGAGCCGCTTATTATGTGCCAAAACACATGCACGAAGCGGGTTACCGGATCATTCCGGTCAATCCCGGCCTGACGGAAGGACTGGGGGAAAGATGCTATCCCTCCCTTGGAGACATTCCGGAAAGCATATCCGTCGATATGGTGAATTGCTTCCGGCGACCCGAATTCATCCCCGATATCGCCAGACAGGCTGTCGCCATCGGCGCGAAAGTGCTCTGGATGCAGATGGGCATCACCAGCGCGGAAGCGGTCGAAATCGCGTCGGACGCCGGCCTGAAAGTCGTGCAGAGTCTTTGCCTCATGAAAGAATACAACCGGCTGTTGGGATAAACGCCTTCTTGCCGGTCGCGTCGCACACCGGAAAAACGGCAGCAGTCCGCAATGCCAAAACGGATTCTCCTGCCGGACTTGAACCTTCCGTCCAGATGACAGACGAAACGAAAATCAATAAACCACTTCATAAAATCACGGCAATATCATGATTGAAAAGTGAAAATTCTTTCGCTTCCTGAACCGGCTTCCGGGTTCCCGTCCCGTTTTGTGGCCGACTGTCTGCGGCGTTGTACATAAAGAACATGGACATGAAGAAGAGGGTTGCCAGTTAATCCGATTTCAGATAATCTTATTCCGGATTTTGAAGAGGAACCGTTTCCGGATACCGGCCATGATTACCGATGAAATTTTTTACCGTCATTTCACCCTCGTCCAGCAGGAAAACCGCATCTACGCCGAATGGTGCAAAAAGCGCGGCATATCGTATACCTGGCTGATCATTCTCGATACGATGCTCAGAGCAGAAAAGGACATCGAGCCGGCCATGCTTTCCGGCACGCTTTTCATTCCACGCCAGACCATCACAAGCCTTCTGGACCAGCTTGAGAAAAACGGACTGATCCGCCGTGAACCGCATCCGGCCGACCGCCGCAGAACCAGGCTGTATCTGACAGAAAAAGGACACGATACCATTACGGCCATCCTGAAAGAACTGGCCGTCCATGAAGACGCCGTCATCGATGAGATCTCACGTGAAGAAATGGCGACCTTCAACCGGATCTATTCAACGATCGTCGAAAAACTGCAAAAGAGGCTTATCCATGACAAGTAACCCCGTGACAACCGATATGACCACGACATCTCCCGAAACGGCCAAAACGACAGGTCACGGACATGCCACCCGGTTTGTTTTTCTGGCACTGGGACTGGCCATTTCTGCCTGGGCAGTACTCGTCCCGTATGCCAAGACGCGTCTGGCCGTCGATGAAGCCGTTCTGGGTCTTTTGCTGCTTCTGATCGGTTCCGGCGCCATCTTGTCGATGCCGTTCGCCGGCTGGCTGACCAGCAGATACGGATGCCGCCGGACACTGGTCGTTTCCACCACCGTGTTCATGCTGTCTTTGATCGCGCTGGCCTTTGTTTCCTCACCCTGGTCGTTCGGCATTTCCCTGTTTCTTTTCGGTGCCTCGTCAGGCGTGGTGGACGTCGCCATGAACATTCAGGCCATTCTTGTCGAAAAGGAACGCAACCGCAGCATGATGTCCGGGTTCCACGGCATGTACAGTATCGGTGGTTTTTTCGGAGCGGTCATACTTTCCCTGCTGCTGAAAACGGGACTGTCTCCACTGGCCGCCACATGCTGTCTGTGCATCACCCTGATCGTACTGCTCATGGCCGTTTTCGCACGATACCTGTTTCCGTACGGCAATGAAGGAAAAAGCCGTTCCTTTTTCGTTTTTCCAAAAGGCAGTATCCTCCTTTTGGGACTGCTGTGCTTCATCATGTACATGGGTGACGGTGTCGTGCTCGACTGGGGAGCGCTTTTCATGACGACCACCAAGGCAGTCGCTCCCGACACGGCTGGCCTCGCTTTTGCTGTTTTTTCCGTCGCCATCTCGACAGGACGCCTGTTCGGCGACCGTCTCGTGGAATGGCTCGGCATCCGTAAAGTCATGACGGCAAGCAGTATCATCGCGGCAGCCGGGTTCGTCTGCGTCATGGCGGCCCCCTCGACGATCACGGCTTTTGCCGGATTCATCATCGTCGGACTGGGCGCGTCCAATCTCATTCCGATCCTGTTTTCCATCGCGTCCCACCAGAGAATCATGCCAGTCAATCTGGCCATTTCTTCTGTCACAACGCTGGGTTATCTCGGTCTTCTGGTCGGTCCGCCGATGATGGGATTCATCGCTCATGCCAGCAGCCTTTATGCCGTTTTCGGTATCATTGCCGTCTTGATGATTTTTGTCGGAATCGCATCGCGCAAACTGCACAACCTCTGACGAAAATTCCCCGAATGGAAACGGGCGGACACCCTGTCCACCCGTTTCCTTTTCCGGAAAGGCTTTGCAAAGTGTCTTAGCGGGATTGACAGGCCATCCGCATACCGTATCCGCCGTTTATAACCGCGTGGATTCCATAATGCCATTCCTCTGGAAAGAACAGAAAACGGGATATATCCCCCTCTCGTGTTCCTGCAAACCGATTTTCAGCGATAGGCCGCCGGTATGGCCGGTCAGACTGTTATTGGAGCCGACGACACGATGACAGGGAATAATGATGAAAACCGGGTTATGCCTGCCGCGCAACCGACCGCCTGGCCGGACATGCGTGGCATCCCTGTCAGAACGGCCATTTTCGGGCGATTTCATCGTTCCCATCACTTCACCACATAGAATATTCCGGACGGCCTGACGGAATCCGGTTTTTTCCGGCGCCAGTAGCAAGGCGGAGACAGACGTTTTTTTCCTGCAGAAATAATCATCCGGCCATTTTCCGGTGACCTGCAAAACGGGAAAATCCCCGTTTTCGATCATGTTTTCCGTCACGGTACCGGCAAAATACTTCCGATTCGCAAACCACAGGCCGATCCCTCCGGAACCGGAATATTCGCCAACCGGCTCCCTCGCGGTACAATACGGGAATGTCTACGATAATTGCCATTGATACTTCATCCGATATCGCCTCCGTCGCCCTGATGTGCGGTGAAACAGTCCAATCCGCCTCAAGCGAAGGTTTCTCGAATCATTCGCTCACGGCACTGCCCATGTTGCAAAAGCTGCTCGAAAAAAACAGCCTGACTGTCGCCGGCTGCGACGCCATCGCCTTCGGATGCGGCCCTGGATCTTTCACGGGCCTGCGTACGGCATGTGGAATCGCGCAAGGTCTGTCTTTCGCGACGTCGCTGCCGGTCATCCCGGTCGTGACACTTGAGGCCATGGCGCAAACCTGCCATGAAAAGACAGGCGCAACCGATGTGCTCTCCCTGCTGGATGCCCGGATGCACGAGGTTTACTGGGCGCAGTACCGATACGAAAACGGCCGTTGGAAAACTGTCACGGAACCGTCTCTGGGTTCCGCATCCGGCGTGACACCGGAAGGAAAACCGGTATTTTGCGGAAACGGCCTGTCCGCCTATGCCGGCGAACTGGCTCCCGTCGCCGGAGAATCCCTGCGATATCCGGATATCTATCCCCATGCCGAAGCGATCGCACGGCTGGGAAAAATCCGTCTGGAGAGGGGAGAAACGGTTACGGCAAAAGAAATCCAGCCACTGTATCTGCGCAACAAGGTTGCCCTGAAAACGGCTGAACGGCTGGCCATCAAGGAAAAAACGGCATGAGCGACACGAACCGGACAGAAGATATGGACACTTCATCCTGTTATGCGGCTGACGGGGAAATCCTGACATTTTCCCCGATGCTGTTCAAGGATCTGCATGAAGTCTATTACATCGAACAAAGCGTCTTTTCCTACCACTGGACATACCCCAACTTCGAGAGTTCCGTAGCGATAGGAAATCACGGCTGCGTACTCCGCAACGAAGCGGGAAAAATGATCGGTTATTTCATTGCCATGGAAGCGGTCGATGAAATGCACCTTCTGAAAATTGCCGTGGCTGAAGAATTCCACGGAAAGGGATACGGCCGTCTGCTGATGGACAGGGTCGTCGATTTCGCCCGTGAACTGGAAATGGAATCCATGATTCTGGAAGTTCGCCCGACCAATGATCCGGCTGTCGCCCTTTACAAAAACACGGGATTCCAGACGATCGGTGTCCGCAAGGGATATTACGCCGACACCAGGGAGGATGCACTTGTCATGAGGCTGGTACTATGAGTGAACTGGATGAAAACACCCGTCGGCGCTATCTGAAAGAAATGGGAATCACCGTCTGGTCTCTCCGCGATACCGTGCCGGTGCCAGAAATGCCGGCTGCCGCTGCAGCCGTACAGTCCGAAACAGTGGTCCCCGAAGCGGAAAAACGGCACATTGTTTCATCACATCGTCCCGTCCGGCAGGATGTCTCTCCGGCGCCGGAACCGGACATACCGTCCTTTCTTTCCGATTTGCCGCCGCCCGAAGCGTTTTTCGACAATTTGCCGCCACCGTCATCTTTCCATGACGACATTCCCCTGCCGGTGCATCCGGAACCGGAATTCGTGCCGTCATCCGAAACGGCAAGCGTGCAGGCGCCGGACAGCTGGGAAAAAATACTCGGGGAAATCGGCCACTGCAAACGTTGCCACCTGTGCCGGACACGCCACAAAGTCGTGCCGGGAATCGGGGACAGAAACGCCGACTGGCTGTTCGTCGGCGAAGGCCCCGGATTTCATGAAGACCAGCAAGGCGAACCGTTCGTCGGCCGTTCCGGCAAACTGCTCGATGCCATGATGGCTGCCATGCACATGAAACGCGGAGAAAACGTCTATATCGCCAACGTCGTCAAATGCCGGGCCAGCAACGAAGCCGGGAAAGACCGCCAGCCGACGGAAGAGGAAGCCGCTACCTGCATGCCGTATCTGGAACGCCAGATCGATCTGATCAAACCGAAAATCATGGTCGCCCTCGGCAAGACGGCAGCTGTCGCACTATTGAATACCGGCCGCGATGTATCGCTCGGATCGCTCAGGAACCGGGAACACTTTTTCCGTAACGGTGGCCGCAAAATTCCGCTGGTCGTCACCTACCATCCTTCCTATCTGTTGCGTACGCCGGCGGGCAAAAAACAGGCATGGCAGGATCTGTGCCGTGCCATGGACATTTACGACGCCGAAAAGAAAAAAGAAGCCTAAAAAGAAAAAAGCGTTCATTGGCGCGGTTGCGTCACGAATCCCAGTTTTTCGATCCCCGCCTTCTGTGCGGCGGCCATCACGCGGACAACATGCTCATACGCTGCCTTTCTGTCGCCGTAAAGCCGGATTTCGGGTTGCGGATCGGTCTGCGCCGCATTTTGCAGTACCCTGGCAAGTTTTGCATCGTCTACCGGAACACCGTCCCATAAAACCGTTCCGTCCGCGTTGACGGATACCGTCACGGCCACCGGATTAACGACCGTGTTCACCTTGTCCGCTCTTGGCAAATCGACGCCGACCGACTGCGTCAGTACCGGAACCGTCAGAATGAAAATGACGAGCAGAACCAGCATGACATCCACCAGAGGCGTCACGTTGATTTCACTCACCACATCTTCCTGATCATCCAGGCCGCCACCGAATGCCATGTCAGTTTTCCTCCGGACGAACGTTCTCCGGGACGACCGGCGAACCGGTCAAAAACCAGCCGTACAGCTGACGGGCGAAACGGTTGAGTTCTCCGGCCATACGCCGGTTGATCCGGCCCAGCGCGTTATAACCGAGAACAGCCGGAATCGCGACAGCCAGACCGAGTGCCGTCATGACAAGCGACTCGCCGACCGGCCCGGCGATCCTGTCGATGGACGCCTGTCCGGAAATGCCGATGGAAACCAGCGCATGATAAATTCCCCAGACTGTGCCGAACAGGCCGATAAACGGAGCCGTCGCCCCGATAGATGCCAGAACGGACAGACCGTCCTGCATTTTCGCCATACTCTCGTCAATACACCCGCGCAGGTTTTCCGTCAGCCATTCAGCCATTCCCATCCGTTCCCGCAGTTTTTCCGGACCATCCGTGTATTGCGTCGCCGCAACCATGCCTTCTGTAGCCAACGCGTGAAACGGATTGTCCGCCGGTCGCGTTTCCAGTGTCCTGAGTCCCTCCTGAAAGGAAGGCGCCAGCCAGAAAAGCCTGACCCGCTTCGAAAGGCCGGACAGTTTGCAGGCTTTCCAGGCCCGCACGACGATGATCGTCCATGAAACGACCGACATGCCAAAAAGGACTATCGCGACAAACCGGATGACCCATCCGCCCTGGTTCCACAGGGCCAGCATACCGTAAGGATTGTTTTCCATTCACGCCACCTCGTTTTTTTCAATCGTCCAGGGAAAACCGGATCGGCTGCACATAACGGAAAGCCACCGGCCTGCCATTTTTTCTTGCGGGAACATACCGCCAGTGCCGAACCGTTTTCAGCGCCGACGCATCCAGTCGCGGAAAACCGCTCGAGTGTTTCAGCTTCACGTCACTGACGGTTCCATCCGCCTCGATCATGACCGACAAAACCACCACGCCTTCTTCTCCCATCCGGCGGGAAACAGCCGGGTAGGGCGGTTTGGGATTCCCCGAAGAACCGGCCCCGCCATACGGCCCGGAAAAATCACCCGAACCGTTCCCTGATCCGTTTCCTCTGCCGGTTCCGCCATATCCGTACCCGCTGCCGTTGCCGTCACCGCCATTCCCATGCCCATCTCCGTAAGCGGATACACCGCCAAACGGATTTCCTCCACCATCCTCACCCGATTTCCCCCCGGAAACACCGGTGGAACCCGCTGCGTCATCCGTCTTTTCCGGCGACACGACAGATGACGTTTTCCTGTCAGGCATCGCCGGCTTTGACGCCGGCATGCGATCCATATCCCCGCCGTGACTCCCGGTCGCCTTTTTCTTTCCGGTCTGACCGGACAGTCCGGTTGCCGTCTTTCCGGATACGTCCGTCACTTCCTTCGGCAACATCTTGCCCGTTCCCGCCTTTTTCCCGGCCTGCCCACCGGAACCGCCCCCGTTCCCGCCGCCACCGTCTCCGGCAAGCAGCATGCCTGTCATGGGTGCGGCCATTTCCGGAACACCGCCGTCATTTCCCCATCCGATCCATCCCGCCAGAAACAGGTGAACCGACAGTACGGCAGCGAGGCTGATCCAGCCCTCACGGGACATGAACCGTATCTGACGCGGTTTCCGAAACGGATTGTCGGCTTTTTCCATAAAAACGGGCATCCTGCCGGATAGGGGTGATGAGGGTTTTCACAGCGGCTATTTTAGCCGTGAAAGACGGCGAATCCTACCCGTTTGCGACAGACACGGATAAAACACCGTAAACAAGCAGGAAAATACCGCACAGAATACATGCGACTGCGCATGAAAAGGGAAGGGCAAGGCACTTGCCATCACACGGCACGGCGGAGTATAAAGACACTTTTTTCCGATTTTCGATAAGACCGATGGCCGCTGAACGGAATACGACTTCAGAAAAAACGAATTCCCGCCTGTTTCTGCTGATCGCGATGGGCATGATGTCCGCTTTCGGACCTTTCGTCACGGATCTTTATCTGCCCGGTCTTCCGGCGCTGGCCACCTATTTCGGCACGACCACATCATGGGTACAGCTGAGCCTGACATCAAGCATGGTGGGACTGGCTTCGGGCCAACTGCTGATCGGTCCGGCAAGCGACAAATACGGGCGAAGAGGGCCGCTGGTTCTGTCGATGATCCTGTTCATCGTTTCGACCGCCGCCTGTCTGCTCGCCTGGAACATCGAGTCCTTCGTCTTCTTCAGGGTATTCCAGGGCATCGCAGGAGCCGGAGGTGTCGTCATTTCCAAATCCGTCGCCGCCGACCTCTATCAGGGACGTGAACTGAACGACTTTTTTTCCCTGCTCATGGTGATCAACGGACTGGCACCGATCGTCGCGCCGGTCATCGGCGGATTCGTCATGAGATATACCGACTGGGAAGGCATCTTCATCATCCTGCTGGCAATCGGCATCGTCCTGTTCGGCGTCAGCATGCATTTCAGGGAATCCCTGCCGAAAGAACGGCGGATACCGGGCAGCGTATTCAATTCCTTCGGGAAATTCGTTCCGATCGTCCAAAACGGCGGTTTCATGAACTATGTCTGGATACAGATGTTTTCCATGGGCGTCTTTTTCACCTATATCGCGTCATCGCCTTTCCTGATCCAGGAACATTTCCGGCTCGACGCTTTTGCCTACAGCATCTGTTTCGCCGTCAACGCTTCCGGCATGATCGTCGGCAGCCGGATCACGCCACGGTTTTCCAGTGTGTTTTCCGCCCTGAAATCCGGCGTCTACGGACTGTGTCTTTCCTGTCTCGCCTTTGTGGCCGTACTGCTTTTCGACGGATCGTTTTATCTGATGGAAACGCTGTTGTTCGTCATGATGAATTTTCTCGGCATGATCCTGCCGACCTCGACGTCACTGGCCTTGACGCTCGAACGGGACAATGCCGGTGGCGCTTCCGCCGTCATCGGTTTCTGCATGTTCCTGTTCGGCGCCATCGTCTCGCCCATGACAGGATTCGGCCCCATGATCACATCCATCAGCGTCATGACCCTGTTGTGCTGTCTGCTGGCACTGCTGTTTCTTTTCATCGCGAAAAAACGTTCCGGCCAGTCCGCCTGACCGCTTTCCCGCCGGCAGAAGATATCCTCCGCACCTTTCGGTTCTGCCGTACAGCAAAGAAGTGCACATCCTGTACCTGTTTGCAATCGGCCCGAAACGGCAAACGGCCGGCAGACCCGAACCGCCTGCCGCCTGCAACCGAAAAAAAACGGGACCCCCGGTCCCGTTTTCTTGTGACATCATCCGCCTGTCGTCAGTGGCGCTTTTCTTCTCCGATCAGATGCAGGGAATCCTGGATTTTCTGGTTATGGGCATGCCAGTACATGACCAGCAGCATCATGGCGGAGACGAAACTCCCGAATATGATAATCACGGCATTGACGGACAGATCCAGGGAAACCAGCAGGGAATAGACACCCAGCATGGTCAGAATCGACAGGTTTTCATTGAAATTCTGGACAGCGATCGAATGGCCCGCAGACAGCAGTACATGCCCGCGATGTTGCAGAAGCGCGTTCATCGGAACGACGAAAAAACCTGCCAGCGCTCCGACGAGCACCAGAAGCGGATAGGCCAGATAAACGGTATGCACCAGTGTCATGACCATGACGACGATACCCATTGCCACCCCCAAAGGCATGACCTTGAGCGACTGTCTGAGCTTGATGAATTTGGCGGCGGAAACGGCGCCGGCCGCAATGCCGACCGCCACGATTCCCTGAAGGAAAGCGGCCTTGTCCAGCGTCAGTCCCAGTGAATGCTGTGCCCATTTCAGCACGATAAACTGGAGAGTCGCGCCCGCTCCCCAGAAAAGGGTCGTCACGGCAAGGGAAATTTGTCCAAGCTTGTCATGCCAGAGTGTCGAAAAGCTGTGATAGAAATTCCTGACGAGCAGTACCGGATTGATCGGCTGTTTGGCGTAACGCGCACCGGTGTCGGGAATCCTCAGATTGAACAGGGCAGCCAAAACATAGACACCCATGATCACGACCAGCGCGGCGGCAGCCGGCGAACCGGCAAACGTCATGTGATCGAGAAGGAAAGCGGAGACATGCTTGTTGATCAACGCCCCCCCCAGAACAGTCCCCATAACAATCGAAGTAACAGTCAACCCCTCGATCCAGCCATTGGCGATCACCAGTTTTTCGGCCGGCAGCAGCTCGGTCAGAATACCGTACTTGGCCGGAGAATACGCGGCAGCACCCAGCCCGACGATAGCATAGGCCAGGAGGGGATGGACACCGGCGAAAATCAGGCTGCAACCGCAGAATTTGACCGTGTTGGTGATGAACATGACCTTGCCTTTGGGCAGTGCATCGGCAAAAGCGCCGACAAAAGCGGCAAGCCCGACGTAGGACATCACGAAAAAAAGCCTCAACAGCGGCGTCATCCACGGTGCGGCATTCATTTGCGCCAGCAGAGCAATGGCAACGATCAGAAGTGCATTGTCGGCCAGTGAAGAAAAGAATTCCGCGGCCATGACGGAATAAAAGCCCTTGTTCATTTTCGTGTCCTGTCAGAAACGTCGAAAGAAAAAAGTTTAACCCATAGGATGCCATTCGTCAGTTTTATTTTGTCTTTTCATAAAATTTTTTCGAACTTTTCAGGTCATCATGTCCGTTGACGAACGGATTCATCCTCCGTGTTTGCCTCGTGACAGGCAAGGGGGGTAAGATGTGCGTTCATATGCGTTTCACATGGTGTGAAACGCGAAAATGTTCCCGCGACATGGCGGATTTCCAGTTTTCACTTTATCTCATGACCAGACCACTTGTTGCCAGTATCGATATCGCTGCCATGCAGCACAATCTTTCCGTCGTCCGTTCCACCGTCCCCCGGGCGAAAATCTGGGCCGTCGTCAAGGCCAACGCCTACGGACACGGGCTTGAACGGTCGGTACGGGCCTTTACGGATGCGGACGGATTCGCCTTGATCGAAATCGAATCGGCCATCCATCTGCGCGAAATCGGATGGAAAAAGCCGATCCTGCTTCTGGAAGGGTTCTTCTATCCGCATGAACTGCCGATTCTGGCTCGTTACAGCATCGCTTTTGCCGTCCATTGCGACGAACAGATCGACATGCTGGAAAAAGCGCGTCTGGAGATGCCTGTCGATGTGCATTTGAAGATGAACACCGGCATGAACCGGCTCGGCTTTCTGCCGTCCGAATACGGCAAGGCGCTGGAAAGACTGAAAAAAATCCCGTACGTCCGCGACATTTCCTATATGACCCATTTCGCGAATTCGGAAGCGGAAGACCATCCGGCCCTGTCTGTGGCTGAACAGCTCAGACGATTCGATTCGGCCACACAGGGACTCAAAGGCGACCGCAACCTGTCCAATTCCGGCGCCATCCTGCTTCATCCCGGTATCCGTACCGACTGGGTGCGTCCCGGCATCATGCTATATGGCGGGACGCCGGGTGGCAAAACGGCTGAACAATACGGACTGAAACCCGCCATGACCCTGAAAAGCGAAATCATCCAGACCCAGCATATCGGAGAAGGGGAGGCGATCGGATACGGCAGCATTTTCACGGCGAAAAATCCGATGACCATTGGCGTCGTCGCCTGCGGCTACGCCGACGGATACCCCCGCATGGCACCGGAAGGCACACCGGTCATCGTCAACGGTATCAAGACCCGCCTCGTCGGTCGCGTATCGATGGACATGATTACCGTCGATCTGACGCCGGTACCCGATGCACATGTCGGCAGCGAAGTCACCCTCTGGGGTAACGGGCTACCCATCGACGAAGTGGCCGAAGCGGCCGGGACGGTCGGTTATGAACTCATGTGCGCCCTGTCTCTGCGACCGAGGATCGTGGAATGCTGGTGACTCCATTCTGAACGGCACGAGACATGGCGAAAGCGAAAATCCAGTATACCTGTACCGAATGCGGTGGCGTCAGCAGCAAATGGGCCGGGAAATGCCCGGCTTGCGGCCAGTGGAACACGCTGGTCGAAACGGTCGTCGAACCGGCCTCGTCAAACCGCTTTTCCACCAACCGGCAGGGCATCGCCCAGACGGCGCCCGTGCTGTCACTGTCGGATATCGATGCGATCGATGTTCCGCGTTTCAATTCGGGCATCGGCGAATTCGACCGTGTGCTGGGGGGCGGACTGGTACCGGGAGGCGTCGTACTGATCGGCGGTGATCCGGGAATCGGAAAATCGACACTCCTGCTGCAGACACTTGTCAATCTGGCCCATTCCAGAAACGTCCTGTATGTCAGCGGAGAGGAATCCGGTTCGCAGGTGGCCCTTCGGGCAAAACGGCTCGGCCTGCTGGCACCGAATCTGCAACTGCAGGCGGAAATCCAGCTCGAAAAAATTCTGGGAACGCTTCTGGAGATCAAGCCTGAAGTCGCCGTTATCGACTCCATCCAGACCCTGTATTCCGATGCCCTGACTTCCGCACCGGGATCGGTCGCACAGGTCAGGGAATGTGCCGCCCAGCTGACCCGCTTTGCCAAACAGTCAGGCACCACCGTCATCATGGTAGGGCATGTCACCAAGGAAGGCGCACTGGCAGGCCCGCGCGTACTGGAACATATCGTCGATACCGTCCTGTATTTCGAAGGCGACACGCATTCCAGTTTCCGCCTGATCCGCGCTTTCAAAAACCGTTTCGGTGCCGTCAACGAACTGGGCGTTTTCGCCATGACGGAAAAGGGATTGAAAGGCGTATCCAATCCATCCGCCCTGTTTCTCTCGCAGCACGAAAGGCAGATCGCCGGCTCGTGTGTCATGGCGACCCTGGAAGGCATGCGACCGTTGCTGGTCGAAATCCAGGCGCTGGTCGATACCTCGCCGACGCCCAATGCACGCCGTCTTTCTGTCGGTCTGGAACAGAACCGGCTGGCCATGCTGCTGGCCGTCATGCACCGGCATGCCAATATCGCCGCCTACGATCAGGACGTTTTCATCAATGCGGTCGGAGGTGTCCGGATCAGCGAACCGGCAGCCGATCTGGCCGTTCTCATGGCAATCCATTCATCGCTTCGCAACAAACCACTCCCGCGTGGACTGGTCGTATTCGGTGAAATCGGACTGGCCGGAGAAATCCGCCCGGCACCCAGAGGACAGGACCGTTTGCGGGAAGCCGTCAAACTGGGCTTTTCGATTGCCCTGATTCCGAAATCCAATGCTCCCAAACAACCTCTTGAGGGGCTGACCGTCATCGGTGTGGAACGGATCGACGAAGCGTTCGACAGAATCAGGGAATTGTAGAAATCCGGTCTGTCTGCCGTTTTTTCCCCTAGCCGGATGCCTGTTCCAGCAGATGAAAACGGCCGGGAATACAGTTCCGTCCCCGTGCCGGAAACCCGTCATGAATCCGTTGACGGTTTCGGCATGACATCGCCGGACATATCAGAACGGTTTGTCCGATGCATCAGGGATTTCTGCCCACCGCCCCCGACAGGGCAGGGAACCTTTCGAACAGGGCCGTCCCGATTTCCGTCAGGCTTCGGCATACAGCTGGCGGCTGACCAGAAGATAGGCGCCCCATACCAGCACGCCGGTCACGATCCATGAAACAGGATAGACGATCAGCAGCGCACCGAAAGAAGGATAGAGCGGACAAACCAGATAAATCCACAAAAGACGCAGCAGACAGGTACCGAACACCGTCAGTACCGTCGGCAATACCGAACGGCCGAGTCCCCGCAAGGCAGCCCCCGGAATCTCGATAGCGGCAGTGATGAACTGGAGCATCAGCAAAAGTTCCATCCGCTCCCCGGCAAATGCCGCCACAGCCGGATCCGATGTGAAAAACGAGATGAAAAACGCTTTCTGCCAGACGAAGAGACATCCCATGATCCCCAGCGCCGAAGCCGACAGGCCAAGTGCAAGCCAGAAAATACGCCGGCACCGGTCCATCTGGCGTGCCCCGTAATTCTGCCCGATAAACGTGACGGCGGCATTGCCGAACGCCAGTACGACAAAATAGCTGTAGATTTCGAAATTGAGTGCCGTGGCCGATCCGGCAATGGCATAGGAACCGAACCGGTTGATGGCCGCCTGAATGAACAGGTTCGCCACGGAAAAGACCACTCCCTGCACACCGGCCGGGACACCGATACGCAGAATGCGGGAAAGCTCCGGCCAGTGAATGCGTGAATGCATCAGGTGCATGCGGTACGGATCGGCTTCACGCATGAGAATGAAGAGTACCATAGCCGCACTGGTCATAAAAGAAATCGCGGCAGCGATGGCCACTCCGGCGACACTCATATCGAAACAGATGACCAGAACCAGATTCATAACCGTGTGGACAATACTGGACACGATCAAACAATACAGGGGACGCCGGGTATCGCCGATACTGCGCAAAATGGCCGAGCCGAAATTGTAGAAAATCATGAAGGGCATACCCAGAAAAAATATGCGCAGATACAGCACCGCCATATCGAGAATGTTTTCCGGTGTATCGAGCCAAACCAGAACGGGACGCGCAATAATCATGCCTGCCACCATTAGCACTCCACCGAAAATAAGGGAAAGCACGCCGACGGTACTGATGGTATTGCGAATACCCTGCACGTTTTTCTGGCCGATATAATTGGCGATGACCACATTGGCGCCAACGGAAATCCCGATGAAAAGATTGACCATCAGCCCGATGACCGGTCCATTGGTTCCCACAGCCGCCAGCGCTTCACTGCTGGAAAATTTGCCAATAACCGCAACATCGATGGAATTGCACAATTGTTGAAGAAGACTGCTCAATGCCAGCGGCAGGGCAAAAAGCAGTATCTTGTCCAGCAGACTTCCTTCAAGCGGATTAAGATGTTTTCTGTGTCTGGCAGGTCTGGCGACCGGTTCCGTTGTTTCTGTCATGAATGGTATAACCTGGCACGCATGCGCCCATTGATTCCTCATGTATTGTCTATCCGGAAATAGTAACATCCTGTTGATGCCATTTCCATTTTTCCCGCATAACGGTGCCCGTACACATCGAATCGGCCAGTCATGCCGCCACTCATCCATTCGCCGCTTCACGACTGTCCTAGTGGGCATGGCGAAACCGGCAACTTCTGCGAAACCGGACAGGCCACCGATCGATTCATCCGGCAAGCGAAGCAGGGTGGACAAGAAAATCCCGCCAGACCATTATTTTTCATGGTGCAGGCTCCGGAATACATGCCCTGAATCGCTCTGCGAAGATCGTCCATCGCCGGAGCGAAACGGAAACGATTTCCCTGTGCTGTCGTGCATCCGTTTCACTTTCTGCAAAAGACAGAAAACAGCATTTTCGTTGTCACCGGATTGGCCCGCCATTCAAAAACGATTGACTCCCGATTCACTTGTCCACGTAAAAGCGGATAAAAACGAAAACAAACGATCCGGATTATCTGCTTTATGCGTATTTCATCAGACCGTATCCATTCTTTTTTCACATTTATGAACAAAAAACGGAAAAAAGTGGAAAAATGCTTTTACCGAAAAAGATCATCATTTTTGATGAAAAAACAGAAAACAACCGGTTCACCGGATTCAATACCGACCCGAATCCGGTAAATCTCATTGACATAACACCATTCGCCATTTTTCATGATTCTGGAAAAAGGATATGGCAGCCGTATATCGACAAAATCCGCTTGCCCGCCACTGAAAACCATATGACAGGAAATCGATCACGTTATCCACGATATATTCAGAAATCTATTTGAAACTCTGTGAAAATGCGGTTTTCACAAAATTGGTTTTGCTTTCCAATACCGTAAATATAAAGAACATTTCCTGATGGGACCGATCTCATGAAAACGGACGACCATAAAAAACACCTGTACTTCAGAGCGAACTGACCAGAAAGATGACGACCTGACAAACAGGTTTAACATTGCCTGATAATTCATTCAAATCATCAGGATATCGATAACTGATGATGAAGCAGATGAATTTTCAAGCGCATTCTTTCCTGCTGAGTCCGCTAAACCGGAATATCTGTCGGAACAGGGATATCAGCTTCTTGTCCCGGTTGACCGCAACGATATTTCCGGTTCTTTGCAATCATCCGTTCTTCGCTGTCTTTCATTTGCACTGCCGTTATTCAGGACAATCGGAACCGGATATTCATGTTCGGATTTTTGTCATTTTCCTGTAACCGGTTCAATCGGTTGATATTTGCAAAACAAACACAACAACTGTACCTTTGACGAAAACAGGCGAAAAACTTTCCTGCTTGATGGAAACCGTTCTTTGGAATCCTTTGAAAGGATTCAATACTATTTTGAAAAAAGGATATTCGTCGCGCCTTCCGGATTTTTCTGCCGACCTTTTTACATGCCGCTTTCAATAATTTTTTCCGGCAGATAAAACCCGATTCCGGAAAATGACGGGCCGGTATATTTTGCCTGAACAAAAACCGTCAGCAAAAAACGGACCGGACGAACCGATCCGGAATAACCGTTGAATCCTTTTTCACTAAAAAAACCGGTCGGCAAGGACATTTATTCCTGAAGACTGATCGTTACGGTTACCGGACCGTCTCCCCTGAAATGTCCGATACCGTTTCCTTCTATTTTGCCAAGATGGACGAGACCGTCCGAATAGCGGAAATCCCGGTAAAAAACACACATGTTTCCCCAGGGCACATAATAGGCTATGTCTCCTTCGGAAGGGGTATAACCGGACGGCAGGCCTGCAGTGGACAGTTTTTCAGGCAACATGGCGATTTTTTCGGTTTTGTTGAAGTCTTCCAGAGTCACCGTCACAGGCAACAGGGAAATGAAATCCCGGGTTGCAGCATTGTCGGAAAGTGTGGCCGTCAGTCTGTCGTTTCCTGTTCCGATTATCAGTTTCATCGTATTTTCTCCCGGTAATGTCGCCGTTTTTTGCGATATCGTCGGACCGGCCGTTTTTGCCGGTCCGACAGGTGCCACAGGAGAAGAAAACATATTGCCGGTATCGGCGGCACAGACATTCAGACTGAACACCAGCGCGGCAACCACCTGAAAACAAATCCGTTTTTTCATGAACATCTTCCTTTTTCCATTGAGACACGGAATCGCTGCCGCCAATTTACCGCGACATGTCGCTTCCAGCCATATCCGATCCTGCACAATAATTGCCTGATCCTTTCATTTTCAGGAATCATTCATGCAGGCTGGAAAAAAGAAGAACAAACGACAGGAAACAAACCGTAAACCGGTGACTATACAGACATTCCGTCCAGAAATCCGGGAAGATTCCGGTAACGTCACGCACTGACGTGATTTCTCTCCTTGTTGCCATCCAGATCGCCTTCGAATCCGTCCAGAACATTGAAAACATTTTCAAACCCGGCAACCGTCAGGATTTCCGCCGCGCCAGCCGAACGTTTCCCGCTCCGGCCCAACGGCAGAATGACGGATTTTCTGTCCAGCTGTTTTTCCACTTCGGAAAAGAACGCCGTATTCCGGCCCATGGCGGTACCGTACATCCAGTGAATCAGGAGAACACCGGGCATGCGTCCCATGAACCGTTATTCCTCAGGCATTCTCACATCCCCCAGAACAGCCGCCTTGTCCTGAAACCGTTTCCATGCCGCTTGTGGTGTAACGGCACCGGCACACACCAAACACGACTCCCGTGCCCGCACATTTCAGTATGGCTTCCGGCATCATATCTTCCACGACGAAACTGGCCGGTTCCGTCAGAATACGGGATATACCAGTCATAACAACACCCGGGTTCGGGATAAACGGATCGGTGATGGCGATAACAGAAAAAAGCCTGTCCCAAAGAACATTATATCAATCCGGATCAGCGTTGCAGTTCCGACAACACTTTTATGGCCGAAACACCGCTTGATACCGCCGATTCCAGCGTTGCCGGATATTCTCCCGCGACATAGTCGCCCGCAAGCAAAAGACCTCGCTTATCGAACAGACAACCCGGCCTGACAAGGCCGGGAGTACATCTGAACGTGGCCCGTTTTTCCGTCATGACACGGCTCCACAGCGGTTTTTCCAGTTCCGGGTTCCCGAAACTTTCCGCCAGCTGACGGGCAAGACCGGCAGCCAGACCGGTTTTGTCACCACTGTCCACTACCGATGAAACACTGATGATGACCGCCAGAAGACCTTCCTGATTTCTGATGAAATGGCCCCGATCGAACACGAACTGCCCCCACTGTTTTTTCTCCGGATAGTCCAGCAAGGCGTAAAACGGCCTTTCCAGCCGGACAGAAGAAGGATATTTCAGATAACACGTCGTGATCGGTTCGAATTCAAGCGCCGCAAGCGGCGAAGCATCCCCGATATCCGATATCAGCGAGCGTGCAACGGCGGCAGACGTCGCCAGAATAACCGCATCGAAGCGGGTTCCCTCTGCACGGTCGATAACCCAGCCTTTTCCGTCAAACGCGATGTGACGTACCGTCTCACCCAGACGGACGACTCCCTTGCGTGCGATGCAATAGGCCAGCGCCTTCTCCGGAAAAAGGGCCGAAAGATCGGTTACCGGAATCAGCATGTCGGAATCGGTCCGTTTCCTGCCGAGACTGTCGCGCAAAACGGCCAGAAACACGCTGGCAGACGCCTGTTCCGGAGACGTATTTAATGCAGCCAGACAGAGCGGACGCCAGAGTAGGGCATACAGTTTGGGCGTTTGCCGGAACTGTTCCAGCAAACGGATAACCGGCCGGTCTTCCCCGATATCCCAGCGTATCGCCCGACAACACGCGAAAAAACGGGCCAGCGCCAGCCTGTCTTCCCGGTTGAGTCCTTTCGCTTTCAGAAGACCGGCGACAAGATGGAAAGGAGCCGGCCAGCGCGGTGTGACAAAATCCATGACGGCCGGAAAAGGCGGATAACGCATTTGCAACGGAAGATTCAGAAATGCCTGCCGTGTATCGATTCCCACCTGACGCATCAGCCTCAAGGTTTGCCGGTACGCACCGAGCAGAATATGCTGGCCGTTATCGACTGCCATGCCTTCTACAAACGTTTTCCGGGCACGGCCACCGGAGATGTGCGACGCCTCGAACAGCGTGACGTGACAGCCAGCCGATACACCTTCCACAGCAGCGGCGCAACCGGCCCAGCCGGCGCCGACAATAGCGATGCGCTTATCCATTTACCCATGCTTTCCATGCCAGCCAGAATTTCCGGACTTTCGTCAGGGAAACCCGTTTTATCAGGACAGGAAAACCGCAACGTCCGATTTCCAGAAGCAGTTCACGATAAATCGACGCCATCATGATGCCGGGTTTCTGGGACAGTCTGTCCTGATCCGGCAACAGGGCAAACGCCTCGTCGTAAAAGCCAAGCGCCCGCTTTGCCTGGAATTGCATAAGTTCCCTGAAAGCGGAAGTCTGGCGCCGGTTTCGCAGGTCGTTCACCGACACGCCGAAAACATTCATTTCATCGGCAGGCAAATAGACACGACCTCTTGCGGCATCCTCACCGACATCGCGGATGATATTCGTCAACTGGAAAGCCAGCCCGAGTTTTTCGGCATATTCCTGCGTTTTTCGTCTTGTCGCCCCGAAAATCCGGGCAGCCAGAATCCCGACGGTACCGGCGACATGCCAGCAATACCTTTCCAGCTCCGAAAAATCGCCGTAACGTTTCTTTTCCAGATCCATTTCCATACCGTCGACAATCGCGTCAAGATACTTTTTCTCGAGCGAATAAACTTCAAGGTGAGGCATCAATGCCTGCATGATCGGATGATCGGGACGACCGGCATACATATCGGCGATTTCCCGCCGCCAGCCGTCCAGTTTTCTGCGGGCACCCCCGGGATCGGACGGGAAATCGTCAACGATATCGTCCACTTCACGGCAAAAAGCATAAAGTGCCGTGATGGCCCTTCGGCGTTCGGACGGAAGAAAGCGGAAACTGACATAAAAACTGGAACCGCTTTTTGCCGCCTTGTGCTGGCAATACTGGTCTGGCAACATGAGTGCTGAACGAAAAAAACAGAACCTTCATTATCCCGCAAAATGGCGTACCGTCAAAACAGGCACGACGCACCACCCGCATGCAGGCAAAAGACAGCGATACGATTTTCTCCCGTTCAGTCCGTTTTCTTGCGTTGGGTATGCAAATCGCCGCCATGCGTCCGATGCACATGGGAACAGGTGGAACCGTTTTCGTCAAAGGTGCCCGATACCGGGCAGGAAAGAGCATTGAGGATCCCGCAACTGGCCGTGTCCTTCGCTTCACGACAGCTTTCCCTCAGCATCCTGAGCTGTTTCTCCAGTTTTTTCAGATCCCGGATACGCTCGGCGACATGGCCGATATGTTCGTCCAGAAGGGCATTGACCCGATCGCAACTTTCTTTCGGCATGTCCTTGAAATGCAGCAGAACCCGGATTTCATCCAGCGTCATGTCCAGTGAACGGCAATGACGGATAAACAGCAGCCTGTCCACATGCACATCCGTATAAACCCGGTAATTGCTTCCGGTCCGGCCGATTTTCGGCAAAAGTCCTTCCTTTTCGTAATAACGGATTGTCTCGACCTGCATTCCCGTTTTCCGTGCCAGTTCCCCGATTTTCATGAAACGCTCCTTTCCCGGTTCCACGTTGCCGGCTGTCGCCATCCATGTCACGTCAGCCGGTATTGTACAACTTCTTGACTCTGAAGTGGCTACAGGGTTTCCAATAACGGGAAACGGGAGGGAAATCATGACACGCGAGTCTTTCGAATCACACAAACACGATCACACCGTCAAAAATCATCATGAACACTCGCATGAGGAAAAACACGGGCATGATTTTCACAGTCATTCACACCACCATGAACACGGACACAATCACGCTCACGGACAGGCCGTACATTGCGGATGCGCCGCTTCCTGTGCCGCCGGACAAGCGGCCCTACGGCCTGTAACCGGGAACTGGCCGAAAGGACAGTCCGTCTTTTACATAGACAGCATGGATTGTCCGGTCGAAGTCAATGATATCAAAAGTGTCCTGTCCCGGATCGAAGGCATCAGAAACCTCGATTTCCAGCTGGCTTCCCGAACCCTGTCTATTGAGGCCGACAGGGAAACCGTCGAAAAAAGTATCGCCGCCATCAAAAAGGCGGGATATGTCCCTGAACGGATAACGACAGGAGATACCGAAACCGGTTCTCCCCGCAATGAAGAGCGTGTCTGGCGCTACTGGCTGGCCCTGGCCATTGCCTGCGTCGTCGAAATCCTGCATGTTGTCTCCGGCGATATCATGGCGACAGAAATCGGCGGCATGATTTTGTCTGTTGTCGCGATCTGGCTTTCCGGTTTTTCCACTTACCGCAAGGGACTGGCGGCCCTGCTGGGGTTACGGCTCAACATCAATGCCCTGATGACCGTCGCCGTGACAGGTGCTTTCCTGATCGGACAGTGGCCCGAAGCCGCGATGGTCATGGCGTTATATGCCATTGCCGAACTGATCGAGGCCCGCTCGGTCGACAGGGCGCGCAACGCCATCCGCAATCTTCTCGACCTGACCCCGCCGACAGCCGAAATCCGGGATGAAACCGGAACATGGAATGCCGTACCGGTCAAAAACGTCACGTTGAACGCCACAATCAGGGTGCGACCGGGCGAACGCATTCCGCTGGACGGAACAGTCACCGGCGGCGCCGGTACTGTCGACCAGTCACCCGTTACGGGAGAAAGCATTCCGGTCGACAAGAAACCGGGGGATTCCGTTTTCGCCGGAACCATCAACGAATCCGGCACACTGGAATTTTGCGTCACGGCCTTATCGGACGATACGGTTGTCGCCCGCATCATCAAGGCTGTCGAGGAAGCGCAGGAAGCCAGTGCACCGACCCAGCGTTTCGTCGACCGCTTCGCTGCCATCTATACACCGCTAATCTTTCTGGTCGCCCTGTGCGTAGCCGTCGCCACACCGTTTCTGTTCGGCTGGACATGGTTGCAGGCCTTATACAAGGCACTTGTCATGCTGGTCATCGCCTGTCCCTGTGCACTCGTGATCGCCACACCGGTCACTGTCGTCAGCGGGCTGGTCTCGGCCGCACGACGCGGCATTCTGATGAAAGGAGGCGTTTATCTGGAAGAAGCCCGTAACATCAGAGTCGTGGCTTTAGACAAGACCGGTACGATCACGGAAGGAAAACCACGTCTTCTGGACACGAAAATCATTTCGGAAAACTTTCCGGAAAACGATATTCTTGACTGGGCGGCCGGTCTGGCCGACAGTTCCGGCCACCCGGTATCCCGAGCGATCGCATCCGGCCTGAACCGTACCGCCAGAGCTGTTTCCGGATTCACCGATCTGCCGGGAAGAGGTGTTTCCGGTACGATCGAAGGACATTCCCTGATCATGGGCAATCACCGCCTGATCGAGGAAAAAGGGCTCTGCCGTCCGGACGTCCACCGCCTGTTGCTTGAATACGAAAAACAGGGCTACACGGTGACCGTTCTCGCATCCGGACGTGAAGTACTGGCTATTTTTGCGGTCGCCGACACGATCAAGGCCACTTCGCGCGAAGCGCTGGCCGCCCTGAAAAGAAAAGGCATCATGACCGTCATGCTGACGGGAGACAATGAAACGACAGCGAAAACCATTGCGGACGAAGCCGGTATCGAAAACGTCCGCGGAAACCTGTTGCCCGCCGAGAAACTGGATGCCGTCTGCGAACTGCAAAAACAGTACGGCAAAACCGCCATGATCGGCGACGGCATCAACGATGCACCGGCCCTTGCGCATGCGGATACCGGTATCGCCATGGGCGATGCGGGAACGGATATCGCGATGGAAGCCGCCGACGTCGTGATCATGAACGACGACTTGCGCCGTATCCCGCAAATGATTGACCTTTCGGCCAGTACCTATTCCATTCTCTGGCAAAACATCCTGATCGCACTGGGAATCAAGCTGGTTTTCTTCGCACTGGCCCTGTTCGGCTCGGCAACGATGTGGATGGCCGTTTTCGCCGACACGGGGGCCAGCCTGCTGGTTCTGCTAAACGGCCTGCGCGTTTTGCGCAAATAGGAATGGCATTTTCCCGGACAGGGTAAAATAACGGAAAAAGCGGCACCGGATTTCTCTGGTGCCTTCTCTGTCATCTGTTTTGCGAACCGTTTTCATGAATGCCCTGTTTTCATATCTGCCGATTCTTCTGGCTGCCGCCTGCCTCATTCTTCTGCTGATCCTGCTCTTTAGGCAAACACGTCAGACCGCCTCCGGAGATCTTTCCGACGAATACAAAAGACAACTGGAAACCGTCATACAGACCGTCAGCGAACGCACCGAACGGCAGCTGCGCGAAGAGGTGCTGATCAGCGCGCAGGGTACCCGGCAGGAGTTATCCGCCTCTCTGGCCCGTTTCCAGCAGGGAATCGTCCACCAGATGACAAGCGTTTCCACATTGCAAAACGACCAGATACGTGCTTTTTCCGGACAACTGGCGAAACTGACGGCAGGCAACGCCGAACAGCTTGAAAAAATGCGTGAAAACTTCGCCAGTCAGGCGCTTTCCGCCCGGCAGGAACAGTCAGATGCCATGAAACGTTTCGGAGACACGCTGCACCAGACACTGACGTCCCTGACTGAATCGAACGCGAAACGCATGTCCGAAGTCCGCCAGACACTGGAAGACAAGATCCGTGAACTCCAGGCCGACAACGCCAGAAAACTCGAAGAAATGCGCAAGACTGTCGATGAAAAGCTACATGCGACGCTTGAGAAGCGGCTGGGCGAATCGTTCAGGCTCGTATCCGAACGGCTTGAAAAAGTCCATCAGGGACTGGGAGAAATGCACCAGCTGGCGATGGGAGTAGGGGATTTGAAAAGGGTCCTGACCAATGTGAAAACCCGGGGAACATGGGGTGAAGTCCAGCTGGAAATGCTGCTTGAACAGATCATGACGCCCGGACAGTACGCCAAAAATGTGGAAACAGTCCCGGGATCCGGTGCTTTCGTCGAATTCGCCATCAAACTGCCCGGCAAGCAGGATGAATCCTCTCCGGTCTGGCTGCCGGTGGACGCCAAATTTCCGAAAGAACAGTACGAACGTCTGGTCGAGGCATCCGAGCATGCCGATGCGGACGGTGTCGCCCAGGCGGGCAGGGAACTGGAACGGGCCATCCGGCTTCAGGCCAAAACCATCGCGGAAAAATACCTTGCTCCTCCCCATACCACCGATTTCGCGCTTTTGTTTTTGCCGACAGAAGGTCTTTATGCCGAAGTCATGCGCCGTCCCGGCCTTTCCGACGAATTGCAACGGACTTTCCGGATCAGCATTGCCGGTCCCTCCACCCTGTCGGCACTGTTGAACAGTCTCCAGATGGGATTCAGGACACTGGCGCTGGAAAAACGTTCATCCGAAGTATGGGAAATACTGGGTGCCGTCAAAACCGAATTCTCCAAATTCGGCACCGTACTGGATGCGACCAGGAAAGTGCTCGAGAGGGCAGCGAAAAACATCGACGACGCGCAGGTGCGTACCCGCCAGATGACACGCAAACTCAGAAAAGTCGAAGCATTGCCGGAAAACAGGACACAGGAACTGCTGGGAATGGAACCGTTCACCGGAGACGATGAACCATCACGTGGATGAAAACACGCCGGTATCTGTTTCTATATAGCAACAGAAACCGGTTTCAACTTATAAAATCAAGATGTTGATTCCGGTACGCGCTCTGTTTCCTGAACACCAACACATAAAAAACAATACCCGTACTCCCAAAAAAACTGTGGCATGAGATAATTTCCTGAAAGAAATTCAACCAAACGGATAGTCAGGCAAATACCCAGATATTCCATTTCCCACGATGCCCCAGCTCATGCAACCGCTTCAGGATGTGCCTGACCGGCCATTCAGGCCGGTGCGAATCACATTCTGCTATTTTGCGTTCGGCCTGTTATGGATGTTGAGCAGCTACTTTGTCGAACATCATTTCAGTTCGGGAAAAGACCCCCATTTTCTGGGACTGCTGGTATTTCGCCTCTCGTTTGCCTTGTTGTCGTCCTTTCTGCTGTATGCACTGATTTACCGGCTCAAAACACTGCCCGACATTGGCAAATGGCGGATAACTCCCCGAAACCTTTCGTTCGTCCATTTCCTGTTCTGGATTTTCTGGATCGTTTTCATCCGCCTTTTCACATACTTCGCCCTCGATGATCTGGTTCTTCGTGGCGTGTTCATCTACATTTCGGGCCTGATTCTGATCGGGTGCACGACATTTACCCTGTTTCTTTTCCTGAGTTCCGTCCAGAACTGGCTCGACCGGAACCGGCAGACTTTCACACGGTTCACATTGCAATCAGGCGTTTACCGGACCGTACTGATCATTCTCTTTTTGACGCTGCTCATCCCCTTTATCAGCTTCACCATACTGGAACTGTTGTCGCCACAAGTCGAAAACAACGCATTCTCTGAACTGAAAATGTCTGCGCAAATAAGGGCACTGCAGCTGGAAGGCTGGTTGGGGGAACGGGAACATTCCACATTTCTGACGCTGACTAGTTCCAGTTTCATCGAAAATGTCAGGAAACTGGAAAAAAACGGCGACCTTGTCGCCAGAACCGCTATCCTGGGACAATTCGAATCGCTGAAAACCGCCCAACAATACAGAACACTGATTCTTTTCGATACGCAACGAAGACCGGTTGTCTCCATAGGCCCCCCCATGATAAATCCTGCCGAGGCTCAAAGACAGATCAAAAACGCCGTCCAGAAGTCTTATGAGGAACTCTACAGCAAAGACACCAACCGGACCGATTTCATCGTCCCACTGTATATGAAAAACACCCATAACCCGCTGGGATGGGTTTTCGTCATCCTTGATCAAAAAGAATACCTGAGCAGTTACCTGGATCACTGGAGCGAAACCACTTCGGACAAACAGATTCTTCTGGTCGAACAAAAAGGCAAGGACACCATGCTTTTCAGAAAAGACCCGGGCGAATCCGGCAATTCCGTCATCAAGGTTTTCCCGGCCACAAACAACGGTCTGTCCCGTGCCATCCTGGCCGGAGGAAAGAAACCCGGAACGCTCAAGGGAAACACGTTGTATGACGAAACGGCACTGGCCGCCTGGTACCCGGTCAAGGGAACAGACTGGTTCGCCGTCGTCAAGATCGACCAGCGCAACCTGATGGCTCCCGTACGCAATCTGGCTTTCTGGTTCAATCTGGCGTTCATCTCCATTTTGATGATCTTCGGAGTCATTCTCCTGTTCATCTGGCATGTTCTCCAGCGTTCGCAAATCCTTGCCGCCGACCTGCGTGAAAAACAGCTGCTGAACAACTTTTACACCTTGCCCTTTATCGGAATGGGCGTTCTCTCGGTTACCCTGGACAAATGGATCCATTTCAATGACACCCTGTGCGATATTTTCGGTTATTCCCGGGAAGAATTCAGTAAAAAAGGATGGCTGGAACTGTGCGGCCAACCCTGCATGGAAGAACACCCGATACTCAAGGCACTCGGGCGGGGAGATTCCACCGAATTCACCGAAGAAAAAACGTTTTGCCGGAAAAACGGCGAAACAGCCATTGCGGAAGTCCATTTCCGCTGTGTCGTCGCGTCAGGCGGTACCTCGGACTATCTGGTCGTTACGGTCGAGGACATTACCGAACGCAAGGTCGCCCAGAGCCAGATCTACCGGCTCAGCCAGCTTTACGCCACCCTCTCGCATTGCAATCAGGCTATTATCCATTCCAGAACGGAAAAAGATCTTTTCGAACGAATCTGTTACGGTATCGTCAACTACAGTGCAGGCCGTTTCAAAGTGGCCTGGATCGGACTGATCGATGAACAATCCGGAAAAGTCGATATGACTGTCTCACATGGCATTCCCGATGAACTGATCGACTCCATCCAGACCATGCGTATCGTCACAGGATTCGACAGCATGAAAAACAATAGCCCGGCCGCCGTGGCATTACGTGAAAACAGGGCGCTCTGGATACAGGATGTCCATCGTACTTCTCTCATGACTCCCTGGAATGAGCTGCTCGAAAAAATGTCAGTCCGTTCCCTTGCCGTTTTTCCGCTTTACCAGGCAGGCAAACCTATCGGCGTACTGAAAGTCTATTCATCCGAGCCAGACGCCTACGATGACCAGTCGAAAAATCTCCTGAACGAAATGGCAAACGATCTGAATTTCGCACTTGACAATTTCGAGCGGGAAGCCGTCCGCAAACGGACCGCGAAAGAACTGGAAGAAAGCGAGAGAAATTATCGCCAGCTTTATACGGAACGCATGCAGGCCGAAGACGAAATCAGGCGCTTGAATCAACTGTATGCCGCGCTCTCCCAATGCAACCAGTCCATCATACGATGCAAAAACCAGCAGGAACTGTTTGTCCAGATCTGCCACGACATCGTCGAATACGGGCAAATGGACTTCACCTGGGTCGGGCTGCTCAACCGCAAGACGCTGGATATCGTGCCGGTCGCATCTGCCGGCGATCACCAGGAATATCTGAAAGATCTTTATATCAACGCCCTGCCAGACCATCCGGCAGGGCAGGGACCCGCCGGTGAAGTCATCCGGGAAAACAGGCCGGTCTGGATGCAGGACTTCATCAACGAACCCGCCATGAAAAACTGGCGAACGCATATCAGACAGTTCAGCTGGCGTTCGTCCGCCATTCTTCCCTTGCATCGCAACGGACATGTCATCGGTGCCGTATTCCTCTATGCCAATGTCTTAAATGCCTTTACTGATTCATCCCAGAGGCTTTTGCAGGAACTGATGGAAGACATCGACTTCGCCCTGGAACATTTCGAGAAAGAGGAACAGCTCCAGCTGTCGGCACAGATTTTTGCCCAGAGCAGCGAAGGGATCATGCTTTTGGACGCCGGTTGCAACATCGTCATGATCAACAGGGCATTCACCCATATCACAGGCTACACGGAAAACGAAGTGCTTGGACGGAATCCGAAAATGTTGTCATCCGGGCAACATGACCGCAATTTCTACACAACCATGTGGGAAGCCATCGAAAGGGAAGGACGCTGGCAGGGTGAAATCTGGAACCGACGCAAAAACGGCGCCATTTACCCCGAATGGCTGTTGATTCAGACCATGCGCGATGCAAAAAACAATCTGACTCACTATATCGGAACCTTCACCGACCTGACGGAACGAAAGGAAACGGAAGAACGGGTCAAATGGCTTGCCCATTTCGATCCGCTGACCGGACTACCGAACCGGACACTTCTGCATATCCGCAGCAATCTGGCCATCAGCCTGGCACAGCGCCGTCATGAACCGCTCGCCCTGATGTTTCTCGATCTGGACAATTTCAAAAACGTCAACGACTCGCTGGGCCATGGAATCGGTGACGAACTGTTAAAGCAGTTCGCCGACAGGCTGTCCACGTCCGTCAGGGAACAGGATACCATCTCCCGGCTGGGCGGCGACGAATTCGTCCTGATCCTTCCCGGAACCGATACGGACGGTGCCGCCTATCTGGCCGAACGGCTTTTGGGGATCGCGGCCCGGCAATACAACATCGAACGCCATGAAATCAACCTGACGGTTTCGATCGGCATCGCGATGTACCCGACAGACGGTACCGACTTCGACACCCTCTGGCGCAGCGCCGATGCCGCCATGTACCGTGCCAAACAGACCGGCAGGAACGACTACTGCTTCTTCACGACCGAAATGCAGGCACGGTCGGCCCGGACCCTGCAGATCGACAATGCCTTGAGAAGGGCACTGGAACGCCACCAGTTCAGCCTGGTATACCAGCCGCAACTTTCCCTGGATACCAACCGGATCGTCGGATTCGAGGCGCTCATCCGCTGGAAACACCCCCAGTTCGGCAATATCCCCCCGGACGAATTCATTCCGATCGCCGAATCCAACGGCCAGATCATCCCGATCGGCGAATGGGTTCTCAAAACAGCTGTCAGACAGCTCAGGACATGGCGCGACAATGGACTTTACGACTTCACGATTTCCGTCAATCTTTCCGCCGTCCAGTTCCGTCATCACCGCTTGCCGGAACTGGTCATGAACATTCTGGATGAAGCCGGCGTACCGCCCGAATGTCTCCAGCTGGAACTGACAGAAGGTGTCGCCATGGAAAATCCGATAGCGGCCATAACCGTTATCGAGGAACTGAGAAAAAAAGGCATCAACATATCCATCGACGACTTCGGGACAGGCTATTCCTCTCTGACCTATCTGAAACGATTCGATCTTTACAGCCTCAAAATCGACCGGTCTTTCGTTCAGGACATTCCTGCCGATACCAAAGATATGGCTATCGTTTCCGCCGTGATCTCGCTGGCCGGCAGTCTGGACATGAGAACTGTCGCCGAAGGTGTCGAATCCCGGGAACAGCTCGAGTTCCTTCGTTCAAGAGGCTGTACGGAAATACAGGGTTATTATCTGTCAAGACCGCTCGCGGCAGACGATGTCGCGGCTTTCCTTGGAAACGGATATATGGAAACAAAAACCTGAATTCCTATCGATTTACTATAAAATGTCGTAAACGAGCCACGGAAAATGGCTCGTTTTTTATAGCCACTCATGACTTTCCCTTTTAAAAACATTCACTTGATTGGAAATTAAAATATTTTCATCAAAAATTTCCATTTCACGCAAAAAAATATAAATACGTGCAATAATGTTTCCACACGGAAACATTATGTCCTCTCGGGACTTGCCGTCCGTATCAAATAAGGGAATTCAGGATAATGACAGACAAAATATCGAATACTTTCAAGCTCTCAGAGCATCTCCGACTGGGCAAATTCATGAGTATCGGTCACACCGCGCTGCTTTTTGCCGCCAGTTCTTCATTCACCATCTTGTGCATTATTTACTGTCTGTCCGTTTTCTCCGAAGAAACCCGTCTGCGGTACCATCTGTTTGGTATGACGGGAGTTGTATTCGTGATATTGAGCGCCTTTCTGCTTCATTTCCTTTTGGCAAAAAGCGAACTGTCGGATTTTCTTCCGCATCGGAGAAACATCGTATTCTTTTATATCCTGCTGACATCACTTTATTATCTCTTCGCGGATATTTTCGTCTACCACCATTCCGAAAACCCGGGGACGATGATTGAATTCGCCCTGAAAACCAATCTGGCACTGGTCGGTATCGCCAGTTCATTTCTTTACCTGTTTCTCTGGTATTTCGACGAATACCGTTCTTCAAAAATGACCAGTGCATACCGGAAAAGCGGCGATTACCGGTTGTTGCTGGTCTTTCTCGGCCTGCTTCTGATCATACCGGCTATCAGCTTCGGCATTCCGAAACTGTACAGTTCGCATCTGGAAAAAGAAATGCTGGACAATCTCGAGACCAACGTACAAACAAAAACCTTCAATATCGAAAACTGGCTGGAAGAACAGCGCGATATCGGTTCCGTCGTCCTGAGCAGTTCATTTTTCCGCCAAAGTTTCGAAAAATGGCGTTTCGAAAACAATGCCATTGCCAAACTGGATGTCATCGATTTTCTCACGACACTCAAAAAAGCCCAGCAATACAAAAGCATCAAAATCATTGACTCCAAAGGAAACGAACTGCTTTCCCTTGGCGAGAACCTGACGCTCGCAATAAACAACCGGCAATCGCTGCTCGAACTGATGAACCGGCCTTATGTCAGAAAAATCAGGCACAATATTTATTCACAGGGTGAATCCGGGTTCGAAATCGTGATTCCCTACATCCTGATCGACCGGATGCAGGAAGCGATGGGCGCCGTTCTGATCGCGTTCGATCCGAAAACATATCTGACGCAGAATTTCAACACCTGGCTCAGGTCACATCCCGGAAGGGAAATCGTTCTTCGCCGCCCGGAAGGAAACGGAACCGCCATGCTGTCAATCAAACCATCCGGAAACAACGGAAACGACATCGTCTATACCCCCGTGAACAGTCGTGAAACCATACCGTCACTCGCTGCGATCGCTGAAACCGGGAGCGGGATCGGCAACGATTACAACCAGGAAAAAGTTTTCATCGCATGGAACAACATCAGGGACACGGACTGGAAACTCATTTTCAAGCACGACTACAACAAGGCCATCCGTTCCGTGCAGAACTCGGCTTTCGGTGTTGCCATCATCACATTCTTTGCGGTTTTGGTTATCGGTCTTGCCCTGCTTCTGGTATGGAAAATGCACCAAAAGAACCGCAATCTCGCACGCCGGATCCAGAACGACAAATTGCAGGACAAATTCTATACCATGCCTTTCACCGGGATGGCCATCCTTTCTTCCCGGATGGACTGCTGGCTTCAGTGCAATGACAAAATCTGCAACATTCTGGGTTATACCAGAGAGGAAATGACGCTGAAAAGCTGGGACGACATTTGTCTCAGGCCCGATACGGAAGAGGAAAAATCCCGGCTGGCTGCCCTGAAAGAGGGTATCGTGGATGAAATCCACACCGAACGCGAACTGGTCTGCAAAAATGGCAACATCGTACTGACCGATATCCACGCCCGTTGCGTCAGAAACAGGGACCGTTCGCCGGATTATTTCGTCGTCACATTCGAAGACATCACCCGGCAACGGCAATCCGAACATCAGGTATCCAGACTCTCCGAGCTCAACACCATCCGCAGCCATTGCTCCTATGCCATATCCCGGAGCAAAAACGAAAGTGAACTGTATGAAAACATCTGCCGGATCATCGTTCACCACAGCCATGTCAAAATGGCATGGATCGGCCTGATTGACGAGTCAACCCGCATGGTCAAAACAGGGGCGAAATATGGCGACGGCGTCATGTTCCTGGAAGAAATCGTGATTTCTGTCGATGAAAACAGTCCCAACGGCCATGGTACCGTCGGGAAAGCCGTACGCAGCGGAAAACCCTGCTGGAACCAGGATTTCCGGCATGATCCGTTATGTATGCCCTGGCACGACCGTTCCATCGAAAACCATCTCCAGTCCGTCGCCTCATTGCCCCTGAGGAAAAACGACAAAATCATCGGAGTGTTTCTGCTTGCATCCTCGCAGCTGAATGCCTTCGATTCTTCCGTTCAGAATTTGCTGATGGAAGTCGCCAACGATATCGATTTCGCCCTTGAAAACTTCCATCGTGAACAGATCAGGACAAAAGCGGAACGCGATCTTCGCCATCTGTATGTCGAAAGCAAGGTCGCCGAAGCGGAAATCCGGCGTCTGAACCAGCTATATGCCATTCTGGGGTACTGCAATCAGGCCGTCGCCCGATGCACTACACAGGATGAACTGTTCAGGCAGATCTGCCAGATCGTCACACAATACGGTACGGTGAATGTCGCCTGGATCGGACTGGTCAACGAGGAAAACAGGGTATATCCGGTCGCTACGGAAGGGACATCGTCCGCCGTCATCACCCAGATACTGGATGTGATCCACCAAAACGACAAAACGATAAC
Organism: Oxalobacter aliiformigenes; assembly: GCF_027116575.1. GTDB lineage: Bacteria > Pseudomonadota > Gammaproteobacteria > Burkholderiales > Burkholderiaceae_D > Oxalobacter > Oxalobacter aliiformigenes. The sequence goes on from NZ_CP098252.1 coordinate 1,437,968, forward strand.
ACAGGGTATCGTCAGAACAGCGCTGCGAGAAGACAAGCCGGTATGGATCCAGGATTATGAAAACAATCCGGTCTGCGACATTCTTCGCAGCTCGACGGTCTGGAAAGAAGTCGCCAGACAACACCAGATACATGCCATCGCCTGTCTGCCGCTCCACAAATACGGCAAGATCATCGGTTTTCTGAACCTGAATGCCCGCGAAACATATGCCTTCGATATCGCTGCCCGCAAACTGCTGACGGAACTGGCTTCCAGCATCGATTTCGCGCTGGAGAATTTCGACCGGAAAGACCAGCTTCAACTGTCGGCACAAGTCTTCACACAAAGTAACGAAGGTCTGATGCTGCTGGACGCTTCCTGCAATATCGTCATGGTCAATCAGGCGTTTACCAAAATCACCGGCTATGAAAAAGAGGAAGCCATCGGACACACTCCCCGAATCCTCGCTTCCGGCAGGCATGACCGCGATTTTTACGAGATCATGTGGAACCGGATCGAAAAAAGCGGTTCATGGCAGGGAGAAATCTGGAACCGGCGCAAGGACGGCTTTATCTATCCGGAATGGCTGTCCATCCAGATCATGCGGGATGCCTCCGGCAAGCTGACCCATTACATCGGTCTTTTCGCCGATATGACCGAACGCAAGAAAACTGAAGAGAAAATCCAGTGGCTGGCCCATTTCGACGCACTGACAGGATTGCCCAACCGAACCCTGTTGCGTGACCGAAGCAATCTGGCGCTCAGCCTTGCACACCGCCGGCACGAACCGCTCGCCCTGATGTTCCTCGATCTGGACGGATTCAAGAACGTCAACGATTCACTGGGACACAATATCGGCGATGAACTGCTCAAACAGTTTGCAGCCAGACTGAAAAGTATCGTTCGTGAACAAGACACGATTTCCCGGCAGGGCGGAGACGAGTTCGTGCTGGTGCTTCCCAACACCGACACAAGTGGCGCCACCATTATTGCCGAAAAACTGCTTGCCATCGCCGCAAAGCCCTATCATATCGAACCTCACGAACTGAATCTGACCGCCTCCATCGGTATCGCCATGTTCCCGACAGACGGGATCGACTTCGACACTCTCTCGTGCAGCGCCGACACGGCCATGTACCGTACCAAGCAGAACGGAAGGAACAATTACTGTTTTTTCACAACGGAAATGCAGGAAAAATCCGCACGCATGCTGGAACTCGACAGTGCATTGCGTCGCGCACTGGAGCGGGACCAGTTCGTTCTGAACTATCAACCGATCATGTCGTTAAATCACAATGTCGTCGTCGGATTCGAGGCGCTGCTGCGCTGGGAACATCCCCAGCTCGGATCGGTCTCTCCCGAGGAATTCATCCCTGTTGCCGAATCCAACGGACAGATCATTCCGATCGGGGAATGGATACTGCGATCCGTCATCAGACAACTGAAAACATGGACACAGGCCGGCCATCACGAAATCATGGTATCGGTCAACCTGTCGGCTGTCCAGTTCAGGGACAGAAGACTGACAGATCAGGTATCGGACCTTCTTCAGGAAGCCGGAATAAATCCGGACAGGCTGGTACTGGAACTGACGGAAACCGTCGCAATGGAAAAACCGCATGCCGCCATTGTCGTCATCGACAGCCTCAAGGACAGAGGCATCAAAATCTCGATCGATGATTTCGGGACCGGGTACTCCTCGCTGGCCTATCTCAACAGATTTTCGGCACACAGCCTCAAAATAGACGGTTCATTCATCCGCGATGTCCCCCGGAATCCGGAGAACATGGCCATTGTCAGTGCGATAGTGTCGCTGGCCCGCAACCTGGGCATCAAAACCATCGCGGAAGGCGTCGAAACGGAAGATCATATCGACTTTCTGAGAGAAATCGGCTGCACGGCCATTCAGGGACACTATCTTTCAAAACCCATGACGGCGAAAGTCGCGACCGATTTCCTGAATACGGCCATGTCCGACCGGATGGAAACGGTTTCCTGACAACGATCGGGATGAAAAGGGCAGGTACCGCTATGGCAGTACCTTGCCCGGATTCATCAGATTGCCGGGATCCAGCGCCTTCTTGATCTGTTGCATCATCCGGATTTCCACTTCGCTTTTGTACCCCGCGTTTTCTCCGTGTTTTAACGCCCCCAGGCCGTGTTCGGCGGAAATGGCGCCGTGCATGCGGCTGACACTGTCGTAAACGATCCTGTTGATATCGTTCTGGCGAAGCAGGAACTCGTCATCCGGTACCCCTTCCGGGGCACCCACATTGTAGTGCAGACTGCCGTCCCCCAGATGACCGAACGTCACCATGCGACAACCGGGAAAATAATGCTGAAGCTGCCTGTCGGTCGTTTCGATGAATTCGGCAAAAAGAGACGTCGGTACGGCAATATCATGCTTGACGTTCCTGCCTTCTTTCGCCTGGGCTGCCGAAATGTTCTCGCGCAAACTCCACATCGAACGGGATTGCGCCAGCGTCTGGGCCAGCGCCGCATCGCAGATGATGTCTTCCTCGATGGCATACTGGAGCAGCTTTTCGAACCGCGCAGCGGTCTGTTCTTCCGGTTCGCTCTCGCACAGTTCCAGCAGGACGAAATACGGTTTGTCCAGGGGCAAGGGAGGCAACAGGTGTGGAAAATACTTCGTGACCAGCTCCAGACTGTAACGGGACATCAGCTCGAACGTCGTCAGGGCGAACCCGGCGAATTTCTGTGCAATCGTCAGAAAACGCAATGCATCGTCCGGTGTACGAAGAGCGACAAAAGCCGTTTGCTGTGTTCTCGGACGTGGAAACAGCTTCAAAACGGCAGCAGTAATCACACCCAGTGTGCCTTCCGATCCCACAAACAGATCGCGCAGGTCATAACCGGTATTGTTTTTGCGTAACTTGTACAGGCCATTCCAGATATCGCCATCCGGAGTGACGACTTCCAGCCCCAGACACAATTCCCGTGCCGTTCCATAACGCAAAACTGCCGTTCCACCGGCATTGGCGGCCAGATTCCCGCCGATCGTACACGATCCGGACGACGCCAGCGAAAGCGGAAACAGCCTGTCGGCGTCCAGCGCCGCTTTCCTGACATCGTCGAGAATACACCCAGCCTCGACCGTCATGGTATTGTTGGCCACGTCGATTTCACGAATCCGTTTCAGGCGTCTCAAAGACAGCACGACGGCCTTGCCCGACGTATCCGGAACGCTTCCCAGGACAAGGCCGGTATTGCCTCCCTGCGGAACGACCGGAATCTTCTGCAATTTGCACAACTTGACGATATCGGCCACTTCCCGTGTATTACCCGGCGAAATGACAGCAAGCGCTTTTCCGGTGAATCGCCTGCGGTAATCGGTGATATAGGGAACCATCTTTGCAGGATCGCTGATGACATGAGCGTTTCCGACCAGTTTCCTGCATAATTCGATAAAAGAAACCTGTGCCATAAAATGATATTCGTATCAGGGCCTGTTCCGGCATCGCATTTCCAGCCGGGGCAAACCGGTATGCTCCCCGGCAACGACCAAGTCATGAAACCGTGTTTGTCGCTAAAAATCAAAATCCGGGCATCCGCCACATGATAAAACAAATTTTCCCGCTTGCCTCTGGCAATGTCGTTTCAGCTTAAAATGTTTTTATGGAAAAACCGGCTTTCACCTCCCCACCGACCGATACCGATTCCCGGCTGGCGAATCTTTCCCGCAAAGACCGCATAAAAGGTATTTTGCGTTACTGCCGCGAAAGAGTGGAAGAAAACAACCTCTCCGACGTGGCGGGCAACATCAGCTTCACCATCATCCTGAGTCTGGTTCCCATGCTGGCCATCATGCTGGCGATTTTCACCACGTTTCCGGAATTCGGAACGCTGCAATACACGCTGGAAACCTATTTCGCGCAAGGCATGATACCGGGCAATATCGCCCGTACCATCCTGAACTACCTGGGAGAATTCGCTTCCAACGCCGCCAACGTTTCCATTGTCGGCGGTCTGGCACTGCTCTTTACGACACTGACCACCATTTCCACCATCGAAAGCGCTTTCGACCGGATCTGGCACATCATGACACCCCGGCCACTCATAAAACGCATCATCCTGTATATTGCCATTGCCGTATTCGCCCCGCTGCTTTTGGGAATATCCATCTATCTGACCACCCATCTGGTTCTCTCCAAACACGGACTGGTCGGCTGGCTGCCGGTTCTGAACACCATTTCGGCGCCACTGATCGCCGTCATCTGGACCACCATCGCGTTCACGCTGCTTTACCGCATTTTGCCGCATCGTCTGGTACTGTGGAAAGACGCGGCCGCCGGAGGACTGTTCGCCGCCGTCGCCTTTGAAATCGCCATTCGGCTTTTCGCCTTTTTCATCGTCAACTTCAGTTCCTATGAAAGAATATACGGCGCACTGGCCGCTTTCCCGATCTTCATGATGTGGATCTACATCAGTTCGCTCATCATGCTTTTGGGCGCGCTGGTCGCCGCCTTGCTTCCCGATATCCGGAACGGCCGGTGGAATGCCGCTTCACTGATCGGCAGCCGTTTTTCGGATGCCATGAAAATCATCGGTGTTCTCTACAATTCGGGACAACATCACAGTCTGGTCGTCTCCCGCACTGAACTGGAACGGCAAACCCATCTGAGTGTCAGCGAAACGGAATACTGTCTGACAAAACTGGAAAAACTCGGCTGGGCAACGACGCTGAAACGTTCCATGATCAGTACCGTCTCTTTCAGAAAACGGGGGCCCCGGGAATGGAAATGGATTGGCGACGCCCGCAAAATCACGGTCGCCGACGTTTTCAGACAATTCGTTTTCGCCGGAAACAGCGACGATCACCTGACGCTCGAAGTGGACAAGATCATCGACAACGGCCTGAACCTGGCCCTGGCCGACTATTTCGACATCCCGGAGGACAGCCTGCCGGAAAAACCGGAAGCCGCCACCGGAAAAACCTGATCTTCCCGGTTGCCAAAGACGCACCGGCAAACCGGGGACAGACGGGGTCACCGGATGTTGGAGCTGCCCGGACCGTTTTCTTTTCCGTTTTCTTGACTGATGAATGGAAAAAACGGTTTCAGGAGTGCTATCTTTACGGTCTGGAAAACCCTTCTGCCGGAGAACAGACCAACCGCACTATGGAAACAGGCGAAAATACCCCCCAAAAAGCAGAACCGCAGATCGGGGCATGGACACCCTTCCGTCATGGTGTCTTCCGCATGCTCTGGATCGCCATCCTGTTCGTCAATATCGCCTCGTGGATGCAGGATGTCGGAGCAGGATGGCTGATGACATCTCTCGCGCCGACACCGGTCATGGTATCCCTCGTACAGGCCGCCACCAGCACCCCGTTTTTCCTGCTGGCCATCCCGGCAGGCGCCATGGCCGACATCGTCGACCGTCGTCGCTACCTGATCGGAACGCAAATCTGGATGGCGGCATGTGCGGGATCGCTCGGCATTCTGACACTGACCGGCGTCACCGGTTCCTTGCTGTTGTTGCTGTTCACCTTCTTTCTGGGCGTCGGCATCGCCATGATGATGCCGGCCTGGGGCGCCATCATTCCGGAACTCGTCCCCCGTGAGGAATTGCAGTCCGCCGTTGCCTTAAACAGTATCGCCATCAATATCGCCCGTTCCGTCGGACCGGCCATTGCCGGAATGATCGTGGCCGCCGCCGGATCCGGCGCCGTTTTCGTGGCCAATGCCTGCTTCTACACTGTCGTCCTGTTTCTGGTCATCCGCTGGAAACGCAACGTCCCGCAAAGCACCTTGCCGGCAGAACACCTGTTTGCCGCCGTAAAAACCGGCCTGCGGTTCGCGCGCCATTCCCAGGCACTTCGCGCCGTCATGGTGCGCGGATGCTGTTTTTTCATTTTCGCCAGCGCTTCCTGGGCGCTGATGCCGCTGATCGTCCGTCAGGAACTGAAACGCGGCCCGGGGACTTACGGCCTGCTGCTGGCCTGTATCGGTATCGGTGCGATAACCGGAGCGATCCTGATGCCAAGACTGATCCGCCGCGTCACGCGGGATACCATCATCCGCTGTGCATCGGCACTTTACGGTATCGCCATGCTGGCACTGGCGGTTTCCGATATCGTCGCTGCGGCCTGTGCCGCCATGCTGGTGATCGGAATTTCCTGGATGATGACCGCTTCGGCTCTGATGACCGCCGCGCAGATTTCACTTCCCGGATGGGTCAGGGCACGCGGTCTTGCATTCTTCTGGATTGTCTTTACCGGGGGGATGGCCGGCGGAAGCGTCGTCTGGGGGCAGGTTGCCGGACTGCTGAATATTCCGGCCGCTCTGGCTATCGCCGCCGCCTGTCTTTATGTCGGTATCGCCATTTCATGGCGTTTTTATGTCGGAACACAGGACAAGGCCGACCTGACGCCTTTGTCCCCCGACTGGGCCGGACCGGTACCCCGCAACATCGGAATGGACGAAGGGCCGATCATGGTCACTATCGAATATCTGATCCGTCCGGAAGACACCGAAGCTTTCACCGACATCATGACTCGCCTGAGAGACATCCGGCAACGCAACGGAGCCATGCAATGGAACCTTTTCAACGACATGACGCGACCGGGTATCATGATCGAATCCTACATGATCGAGAACATGCTGGACATGCTGCGCCAGCGCGAACGCATGACCGTCTCCGACCATGAAGTCCGGAACAGGGCCCGAGCCTATCATCGTGGAAGCGCCCCTCCGAAAGTCATCCGGATGCTGTCGGCTATCGGACACAAAAGGATTTTCGACTAGCAAGAACCGGACGCTTCATCACCTGCCGGCCACGCCATACCCGATAACCAGCTCGTAGGTAACCGGCAGCCCGTTTTCTTCCCGCAGGGATTCGTAACGTTCCTGAATCATTTTCCAGGCCATTTTGCCCAGCAGGGCACGACGTTTCCCGGCAGCATAACCGGCACCGATTCCCCTGACCGACTCCAGCGCGGAACGGACATCCGGATAATACATCCTGTGTGTTTCATGCCTGACACGGATATCGGTGAAACCCGCCTCACGCATCCGCTCTTTCAGTGCGGCAACCGGATGGAAATCCAGGACACGGCCGGCATCATCCAGCCCTGAAAAGGCGAAACCGGTTTCGCAGAGTGTACCGGGCGCCAGTGTCGAGAAATACAGAATCCCGTTTTCGCCGAGTACCCGGTACAGCTCCCGAAACACCGTATCGGGACGACACCATTGCAAAGCCAGACTGCTCCATACGAAATCGAATCTGCTATCCGGAAAAGGCAGATTTTCCAGATCGCCTTCCACCGCCTCGAACCCTTTCTGCCGCATGCGTTCGACCATTCGGGAAGAAAGATCGCAACCGGTCAATGAAGCATCCGGCCACAGGCATCTCATGCACTGGGAACCGAAGCCGGTACCGCACCCGCCATCCAGCAGACGTTCCGGCGTCCATCCGGCCGGCAACCACCGGGGCAAAAGGCACAACATCCGTTCACACACCTGCCTCTGGAATACAGCCAGAGCATCATATGAAGCAGCCGCCCGGCCGAATGCCTCGCCGATTTTCGTCTTGTCCATATCAGTCTCCCAGAAACGCTCCGACAAACCGGGCGCACTGCCGGGAATCGGACAAAAACGGCGCATGCGCCACATCCGGCAAAATCTCCAGGGTAGCATCCGGCAGGTTTTCTGCCAGCCATAAAGCGGCATCAGGCGACATCAGGGGATCGTTTTCACCATGAACCAGCAGGACTTTCTGGCGGATATGCGGAACAAGCGAACGAAAATCCGCTCTGTCCAGAAAATCCAGACCGGCATCAAGGACCGGGGAGGGGGGAATATCCAGCCCCGACAGCCGGCGAACGATGGCACGTGCCTGCTTGTCCTGCCGGTTGAAAAGTGCGACGAAACGGCGAAGCGTGGCAACCGGATCGGCCCGGACACCGTCACGGAAATGCCGGGCGGATTCCTGCGACATGCCGGCCTGCCAGCCGTGCCGTTCGACAAAACAGGGCGTTGCGCCAAAAAGCACCAGTCTTTCAATTCTCTCCGGATAACGGCAAGCAGCCGACAATGCCAGAACAGCTCCCATCGACCAGCCGCACAAAACGATCGGCTCCAGCATACCTTCCATCAGGGCATCTGCCCATGACGACAGCGAATCGCCGTCGGGCAGGCCGGTACCCGCATATCCCGGCAGCGGCACGGCTTCATATACGGTATCGCCGGACAGCACCTCGCACAGATCCTTCATGAAATCAGTCCAGACATCGGGCGACATGCCCCAGCCATGCCAGAAAACCAGTTTCGTCATGCCATTTCCCTCAAGGCATCGACCAGTCGGGCAACCTGCTCATGCGTATGTGCGGCAGACAGGGAAATACGCAAACGCGCACTGCCTTTGGGAACGGTCGGCGGCCGGATGGCCGGCACCCAAATGTTCCGTTTGGCCAACTCGGCGGAAACATTCAGAACGGCATCGTTTTCACCAACCACCACCGGCTGGATCGCCGTGAAAGAAGGCAACAGTTTCCACTTCGAACCGTCCAGTCCACGCTGCAACCGGTCTATCAGCGCCTGTAAATGGCAGCGCCTGTCATCGCCGTTTCTGATCAGTTCGAGCGAGGCCAGAATCGCGGAAGCCATGACCGGGCTGGTCGCCGTCGTGAAAATGTAGGAGCGTGAACGCTGCATGAGCCACTCGATGACGGTTTCCGACCCGGCCACAAACGCCCCCGAGACACCGGCGGCCTTGCCCAGCGTTCCGACATAGACCAGACGCGGAGAAAAAGACAGTCCGGCATGGTCAAGCGAACCGCGTCCCTCGCGCCCCAGCACGCCGAAACCGTGTGCATCATCCACCACCAGCCAGGCATCATAACGCTCGGCCAGCCCAATCAAGGCCTTCAAGGGCGCCAGATCGCCATCCATGCTGAACACCGCATCCGTCAGGATCAGTTTGCGTTTCGCATCGCTGGCCGCCAGCATTTTTTCCAGCTGTTCCATATCGTTATGGGCATAACGACGATGTTCCGCACGGGAAAGCTGGACGGCATCGATTAACGACGCATGGTTCAGGCGGTCGGCGAAAACGGCATCGCCACGTCCTACCAGTGTCGGCACGACGCCGACATTGGCCATGTAACCGGTGCTGTAAAAGAGGGCGCGATCGGCCCCGACAAAACCGGCCAGTGCCTTTTCCAGCGCATCATGCGGTCCCATGTGGCCGCTGACCACATGCGAACCACCAGAACCGGTTCCCCACTGCCTGGCCGATGCACAAACAGCATCGGCCAATGCCGGATGGGACGCCAGCCCCAGATAGTCGTTACTGCAAAAAGCGAGAACCGTCCTGCCATCGATGACAGCCTGCGTACTGCAGGCGGACTCCAGCGTTTTCCGTTGACGCAACAGATTGTTTTCCGACAGCGACTGAAGCTGCCGGGTCAGTTCTTCCCAGATCATTTTGTTTTCCCGAGACCGGTTATGTCGCCGTCCGGTTAACGGATGACGCGCTCATGGAGGACAGGCGGCTCATCATTATACATTTCAACCAGCGTCGAGGCGCGGGTTCCGTAATCAGGCGATTCGATGCAGACAGAAGAGAGCAGTTTTTCCCACTCATAGGATACCCCGGTATGCGGCAGCAACCTGTCCGGCGCTTTCGTCGTATCCGAGAGCATTTCGAAATAGGCTTCTTCCGGCGCATTGATCCCGAGCAGGCAGGCGAACTGGGCGCGGGTCCGGACGACTTTCGGCCATGGGTCGTTCAGAAGGGCATTCGACAGTCCATAAATACCGGGTTTCAACGGGCGGCCGTTTTGCGGATTCATCATGCCGAAATTGGAAAACCACACCAGTGTATCGCCATCGCCGACCAGCAGATTGAATCCGTTGTAATGGAACGATTCCCGCCGGATCTCGCGGATATACTCTTCCGGCGTCAGATTCGACGCCAGATAATCACTGACCAGAAGGCCGCGTGTCGGCGCGTTTTCCTTCATCAGATGCGGAGCCCGCACATTGGTCAGGGCGGCGAACCGGCTGCCTTTTTTGCCCGCTTCATGCGCCACCCCCAGCCACGTTCCGCCACCTTCCAGATCGCGCCCGGCATAAATCTGCGGATGATCTTTCCACTGGTGGGCCGGCACGGCAGGTCTTGCATAAAATTCATCCCGGTTGGATGCGGCAATCAGGGGTACACCGGGTTTGATTTGCCATGCAAATACGATCAGACACATATAAAGGACAATCTCCGGAACAGGCAAGCGACAAAAAAGCCAGCACGATGCTGAATGGGCCTCATTTTAAAACAAAATGGCCATTCAGGTTTCACCGGGAACGATTTACATTTTCCGAGCGTTTTTCCGGCTTTCCTTTTCCGGTATCTGTGGCGTTTTCCGGTCCGCCAAATCGATCCATCCACCTCCCAGCGATTTGTACAGGCCCACAACCGATGTCAATGAAGACGCTTTCAGTTGCGCCAGCGTCAGCTGGCGGGGAAAAAGCGACTGATCCGCCTGCAAGACCACGGAATAGGCGGAATATCCCTCGTCATATTGCAGTTTCGCCAGACGTGAATAATCGCTTAATTGCGAAACCAGCCGGATTTCCTTTTCCAGTTGTTCATTCACGCGTTCCCACAGGGACAGGGCATTGTCCACATCGGCAAATGCCGACTGCACTGCCGCCTCATACTTCGCCAGGGCGGCACGCTGGCCTGCCTCCGCCTGCCTGACCTGAGCGTAAATCGACCCTCCCTGAAAAACAGGCATGGTGAATACTCCGGCAAAACTCCAGGTTTTGGCATCGCCTTTCCACAGATTTTTCAGCGATTCACTGGATGATCCGAATGCTCCCGTCAGGGAAATGGTGGGGAAATACAGGGCACGTGTCGCCCCGATCATGGCATTGGCCGAAACCAGATCCTGTTCGGCCGCAAGAATATCCGGACGTCTCAGGAGAAGACGGGAAGGCAGATCGGCCGGAACGACGGGCGATTTCAGCTGGTTCAGTGAAGAACCGCGCATGACAGGTCCGGGATTTCTGCCCATCAGGATATTCAGGGCATTTTCCGTCTGGGTGATACTATGACGGATCTGTGGAATTTGGCTTTGCGCCGTTTCGTATTGCGAAGCGGCCTGTGCCACCGTCATCTGCGACGTGACACCGTATTTGAACTGCAATTCGATAATCCTGAGCGATTCGGCATAATTGTCCGAGGTATTCCGTGCGATAGCCAGCTGTTCGTCCAGCGCCAGCAAATCGATATACCGGGTCACGACATTCGCGACGACAGAAAGCAGGGCGGCACGACGGGCCTGCTCAACCGACCGGGCATCGGCCTCGGCCGATTCCGTCAGACGACGGATCCTGCCCCAGAGATCGATTTCCCAGCTCGCGCCAATACTGGCCTGACGGCCATTTTGCGGGTTGGATACCCCGATCACCGGTTCCGCATCCCGTTCAGACAACCGCTCACGTCCCGTTTTGGCATTTATACTGATCTGCGGAAACAGATCGGAACGGGCCAGCATAATGGCGGCGGCGGCCTTTTCCGAATTCGCCAGCGCCGCCCTGAGATCCCGGTTATTGGCAATCGCTTCTTCCACCATACCGTTTAATACCGGATCGCCGAAATCTTCCCACCAGCGGGAGTCAAGCGCCTGCAAGGAAGCGTCTTCCGGAAGAAAACGGTACGTCTCCGGTACCGGCAAATCGGGACGGCGATAATCAGGCCCCATCATGCAACCACCCAACACGGCAACGGTCACACCAACCACTCCAATCCATGCGGCCTTCATTGCTCGCCTCCCTTCGTTTTGCCGTCTGCCGGACGGTAATCGTCCGTCAAAGGAAGTTCTTTCGGTAAAGCGGCCTGTCGCGATACCGCATCCGTCCGCTCTCCACCGGATTGGCCACGAATTTTCCGTTCCCAACTGACAAACAGATCATAAAACATCGGAACGAACAGAAGCGCCAGAGTGGAGACACCGATCATGCCACCGATAATGCCGGTACCGATCGAATGCCGGGAATTGGCACCGGCACCCATGGCAATCGCCAGCGGAATGACCCCACCGATGAAAGCCAGTGATGTCATGACAATCGGACGCAAACGGATCTTGCCTGCTTCAACGGCCGCCTGTGCCAGTGTCGTTCCAGGTTTTCCGGACAGTTCGACCGCGAATTCGACGATCAGAATCGCATTTTTGGCCGCCAGTCCCACCATCACAAGCAGACCGATCTGGAAATACACGTCGTTATCCAGCCCTCTGGCCCAGGTCGCCAGAAGCGAACCGATAATGCCGAACGGAATGGCCGTCAGTACAACAGCAGGCAGCGACCAGCTTTCATACTGGGCCGCCAGAATCAGGAAAACCAGTACCACACCGAATACGAAGACGATCATCGAGGACGTTCCCGATTTCTGTTCTTCATAGGCCACCCCCGACCAGCCATAGGAATAATTCTTCGGCATCGTCTCCGCCGCGATTTCTTCCATCACTTTCATGGCTTCCCCGGACGAATAACCGGTTGCCGCATTACCGGTAATTTCGGCTGCCGGGAAACCGTTGAAATGGGGAACCAGATCAGGACCTGTCGTGTACGACGTCGTCACGACAGAAGAAAGCGGAACCATCTGCCCACTGGCATTGCGGGTATACAGCCGCGTGACGTCATCCGGTGTCGTCCTGAATTCCGGTGCCGACTGCATGATCACATACCAGACACGGGAAAACTGGTTGAACTGGCTGACAATCGAGGAACCGAACTGTGTCTCCAGCGTCCCCGAAATGTCATCCATATCCAGTCCGAGCAGCCGTGCCTTGTCGCGGTCGACAGTGATTTTGAGTTGTTGCGACTGTGCCCGATAAGTGGAATTCAGACTGGTCAACTCGGGACGTTTTTTCGCTTTCGCCAGAATACTGTCCAGCACATCCTGCAACTGTTCGGGGGAATCCGTACCGGTACTTTGCAACCAGAATTCGAACCCGCCCGTACTGCCCAGTCCGGGAATGGGCGGCGGCAGAATCGGCAGGACTTCCGCTTCCTGAATCGCACGGGTCTGCCTGTAAAGTTCCAGCATGATCGTACCGGCATTCTGTTCCTCGGCGGTCCTGATGTTTTTGTAGCGTTCATCGAACGGTTTTAACGCCATGAAATAGGTACCCGACGAATTCTTGAAACCGTTATCCAGCAGAGAAAACCCCGAAATCCCGGCCCGTGTCTGGACACCCGGTATTTTCTCGACAATACCGGATACCTTGTCCATCACGTTTTTCGTCCGTTCAAGACTGGACGAATCAGGCAATATCACCGCCGTGATCAGATACCCCTGATCTTCCTGCGGTACGAAACTGGTCGGCAAACGTTCGAACAGAATGAAAATCGCCGCCACCATGATTCCCAGACAGGCGATCGAAATCAGGAAATGCCGGATAATGGCGGCAGACCACCGCCCGTAATGTTCGGTTAAGGCAGCGAATTTTTTGTTGAACCAGGCAAAAGGACCTTTTTGCGGAGAAGGGATCTGTTTCAGCCAGCTGCCGCACAGCGCCGGTGTCAATGTCAGGGCCACGAAACCGGAAAGAGTCACCGAAACGGCAATGGTAATGGCAAACTGCTTGTAGAGCTGGCCCGTCGTGCCCGGCACGAAAGCCGCCGGCACGAACACACAGACCAGTACCAGTACCGTAGCGACAATCGGGCTGACCAGTTCGTTCATCGCCTTGATCGTCGCCTGCTTCCGTTCCATATTGCCCTGCGAAATATTCCGCTCGACGTTCTCCACCACCACAATGGCGTCATCCACCACCAGACCGATCGCCAGCACCAGCCCGAAGAGCGTCAGCATATTGATCGTGAAGCCCAGCACATACATCCCGGCAAACGTACCGAGCAAAGCGACGAAAATCGCGGAAGAAGCGATCAGGGTCGCGCGGTATTTCTGAAGAAAGACATAAATCACACCGATTACGATAACAATGGCGATCACCAGTGTCTTGATGACTTCTTCGATCGAGATGCGCACGAAATCGGTGGTATCGACGCCGATCACGTAACGTATTCCCTCCGGGAAACCGGCCTGAAGCTTTTCCAGTTCGGCACGGACGGCCCTGGAAACGTCCAGTGCATTGGCCCCCGGCTGCTGGACAATCTGGATAAACGTGGAAAACTGGCCGTTCATCTGTGTATCGACCAGATACGACTGCTTGCCCATCGCCGCACGGCCGATATCTTTCAGGCGCACAATGGCACTGCCGTCGTTATTGGCGCGGATTATCATATTGTCGTAATCGGATGCATCCTGATAGGGCGACTGGGTAATGGCCGGATACGTCTGCTGGGTTCCGGCCGGTGCCGGTTCTCCTCCGATCTGTCCCGCCGAAAACAGCTTGTTCTGGGACGAAACGGCCTGTGCCACATCCGTTGTCGTGATACCGTAAGACGCCATCCGGTCGGGATTGAGCCAGATACGCATCGCCTGATCCGCAGACCCCATGACCGATGCCTGGCCGGCTCCCGGAACCCGCTTGATGGCATCCAGAACATAGACGTTGGCGTAATTGGCGACATAATCCTCGCTGTACCGGGACGGATCGCCATAAATCCCGATCATCATCAACATGGAAGAAGACTGTTTCGCCACATCGACGCCGTTTTGCGTGACTTCGCTCGGCAGTTGCGGCGTCGCCTGATTGACGCGGTTCTGTACCTGTACCTGCGCGATATCCGGATCGGTATCGATATCGAAATAGACCGTCAGTTCAAGCTGTCCGGACGATGAGGAAGACGACGTCATATACAGCATGTTGTCGATCCCGTTGATCTGGCTTTCCAGAGGGGCAGCGACCGAATCGGCGACCGTTTTGGCATCCGCTCCGGGATACTGTGCCGTCACCGTGATCTGGACCGGACTCATATTCGGGTACTGTTCCACCGGCAATTGCGTCAGAGCCAAACCACCCGCAATACAAATGATCAGCGAGACGACAATGGCGAAAATGGGGCGTTCGATAAAAAATCTGGAAAACATGGTTTACCCCCTCACTGTTTCCGGTCCGATCCGTTTTCCGCATTTCCCCTGGACGCGGCAACAGTTGCCGCATCCGGACTGTCCGGGTTGTGTTCCCCCGACACGGCGCCGCCGGTATCATTTCCTGACGGAGCAGCAGACGATCCGGATACACCGTCATCTTGCCGTAGACTGTCCGTTACCTCGACATCGGCACCGGCAGACAGGGTCTGCACCCCGTCGATCACGACCTCTTCGCCATCCTGCAATCCCTGGAGAATCGTCCAGTTCGCCCCCGACTGCTCCCCGACCGTTACCGGACGATACCGGGCCTTGCCATCCTTGACGACCCAGACAAAATGGCCTTTCGATCCCTGCTGGACCGCCTTCTGGGGAATGGAAATGGCATCGGGCCTTTGTGCACCGCTCATCCGCACCCGGACAAACTGGTTCGGCCGCAACATGCCGGACGGATTGTCCACACTGGCCCGCAACATATTGGTTCCCGTTGTCGGATCATAATCGGGAGCGGAAAAAACGAGTTTCCCCTTGTTCGGAAAAACCGATCCGTCAGGCAACACCACCTCGATCACATAATGATCGTCTGCCGGGACCCTGAGCTGACCGGCCTGAATCTGTTTTTGCATATCCAGCAACTGGTTTTCCGACATGCTGAAATTCACCCACATCGGCGAGAGCTGGTAAACCGTCGTCAAACGGCTGTTCGTTGCATCCACATAAGTGCCTTCGGCGACAGTGGCCGAACCGGCCAGACCGTTGACCGGTGACTTGATAGTGGTATAGGACAGATTCAGTCTGGCCGCATCCAGTTGCGCCTTTGCCTGATGAACGGCGGCCTGCGTCGTCAGAAACTGCCCTCTGGCATTGTCCAGATCCTTTTTCGAGAGTGCATTCAGCTCGACAAGCGGCCTGATGCGGTCGAGATTGGATTTGGCCGTGGCATGTGCCGCCTTGCTGGAAGCGAGCGCGGCACTGGCTTCGTCAAGCTGGACCTGGAAAGGGCGCGGATCGATCTGGAAAAGCGTCTGGCCGTTTTTGACCATACCGCCTTCCTGATACAGCCGCCTTTGCAAAAAGCCGTTCACTCTGGCATTGATATTGACCATGCGTGAACTGGCCGTCTGGGCGACATACTCCATTGTGACCGGCAGATTTCTCGCCTTGACTGTCACCGTGGTGACTTTCGGTTTTCCCGTCCCGGGCATTTCCTGTTTTTTTCCGCAAGCCGCGACAAGCAGCAGGGCAGCTATTCCGGCGACAAGAACACCGGTCATTACACCACGATTTTTCACCCGATTCTCCTTACGGTTTCCGGTTCATTCAAAATCACGGGAAAGTGCCGGTGCCTTCCGGCACTTCCATTACACTGAATGAACCTTATCCGAAAGCAGCGAAAGACTTCTTTATTTAAATCAGAGCCATAACCGATTCCGTTTGTTTGCCATACAATCCGGAGCATTCGACAATCCCGGCTGCCCGAAACCATGAAACCGATCGGAAAATGGAAAAAAACCATTTGCCGGTATTTCACTTACAATACGGTTCTTCAAACAAATGGACCGGAACCGTTTCATCACACGAAAAAACAGACATGATCGCCAACGTACTGACTATCGCGGGCACAGACCCGAGCGGCGGGGCAGGCATTTCCGCTGATCTGAAAACATTCTCCGCACTTGGAACTTACGGCATGGCCGCCATTACGGCTGTCGTCGCGCAAAATACAGTGGGAGTCCGTTCTTTCCAGCCGCTTGATCCCGCTTTTGTGGCCGACCAGATCGATGCCATTTTCGACGATGTCACCGTTTCCGCCGTCAAGATCGGCATGGTAGCTACCGCCGGCATCGCCGAAGCGGTCGCCTCGTGTCTGTCGAAACATCCTGAATGTCCTGTTGTGCTCGATCCGGTCATGGTAGCGAAAAGTGGCGATCTGCTGCTCAAACAGGATGCTATCGCCGCCATCCGGGACAAGCTGGTACCGATAGCCACCCTCATCACACCAAACCTGTCTGAGGCGGCCGTCCTGCTGAAAAAGGAAAGACCGGACTCCATCGATGCCATGAAAGCCGTTCTGCCGGAACTGCACCGGCTCGGCGCCGAATGGGTCATGCTAAAAGGCGGAAACCTGCCTGAAGCCGCTTCAGAAAACAGCATCGACTTTCTTTACGGAAAAGGCGGAACAGAAATGCTGTCCGCACCGCGTATCCGGACACAGAATATCCACGGAACAGGCTGCACGCTTTCGGCCGCTATCGCCGCTTACATGACCAGACTGCCATTGCCCGACAGTGTCAGAGAGGCCAAGGCCTATCTGACAGAAGCGCTGGCCGAATCCGGAAAACTGGATGTCGGACACGGCCACGGCCCCGTCCACCACTTCCATAACCTCTGGAAATCGTTTGCGGCACGGTAAAATCCGCCCTGTTTTCCGAACCGCCCGTTTCAGGAACCGGTACCTGTCAGGGAATAGGGGAGCGGTACCCAGGTGAGAACGGGACCATCCGGTGTTGCGGCATGAATGTCTCCCGTTTCCTTTGCATCCGTCTGCACAACGGCAAGGCAATCGATATGCTTTTCATCCCGGCGAACAGACTGCACGACCGTACCGCAAACCAGTCCCTGCGAATCGAAAAGATCGGCTCCCGCCGCCATATTCAGGGCCGAAACGGCAGTACCTTCAGGCCATTTAACCTGTCCATGGAACATCCTGCGTTTGACCGTGCCGCGATACTGGCTGCGCGCGATGACTTCCTGCCCCGGATAGCACCCCTTTTTGAACGAAAGGCCCCCTGTTTCTTCCAGATTGACCATCTGGGGAATGAAACGATCCTGAACCGGCAGGGTGATTTGCGGCATGCCCGCCTCGATATCGCCCAGCAACCAGCCACTCTCGTCGCAAACGGCCAGTTTGGCGGACAGGGCGCTTTCCATTTCCTGCAACTTGCCGGAAGGAACGGCCAGAAGATAGCGGGGAGCGCCGAAAGCGTCTTTCACCCGCATCAGAACCCCCGTTTCGTTTTCCGTCTTTCCGGACAAGGCCAGAGACAGGCCGGGAAACCACTCCGACAGGACGGTTTCCGCTTTTCTGCCGCCGATACCGAGAATCGCCATACTGTCGCTCTCGTCGGCCAGTTTCACTTTGGCACGCAAAATATAAATCTGAAGACGTTTTTGCAGGGCAGGCAGAATATCCCTCGGCAGCATCATGCACACTTTCCCTCCCGATTTCCAGATATGGAAAAGCGCCAGCATCCGGCCTTGCGGCGTGCAATAGGCCGCCACCCGTACCGAACCGGGTCCCAGATGCTCGATATCGTTACTCAACTGACCGTGGACAAAGCGGACGGCATCGTCACCTTCGACGGAAAGCAGGCCGGTCTGTTTGAGCAGGACGACATAACCGGACTCGAGAACGTCTTGCGGACAGGATCGGGGAAAAGCAATGGAATTCATGGTTTCAAATAAAACAGTTTTCGGATTGGATCAAGTCGAGTATATTCTTTTTTTTCATTTTCATGACGGACTTTGTTAAACATCCGTCATCTGACCGATTTTCATGACTGGCGAGAAAAAAAGAAAAATATGCATTGCGGCTGCCCTGATGGCAGTCATCGCCGCTATTGTCATACTGGCCTTTCTCTGCTGGACACAATTGCCGGTATTCGACAGGGGGAAACCGGTTCCTTTCGAAATCGCTCCGGGCGGAACGGCCAGAACCGTCGCCAACCAGCTGAATGGCCAAAACGTCCCCATCAGCGATACGCTTTTCGTCCTGCTGGTCCGCCTGTCAGGCAACAGTTCCGGCCTGCGTGCAGGCCCTTATGAACTCAAGGCAGGAGAAACACCGGCCAGACTGCTCGAAAAAATCACCAAAGGCATCTTCGCCATGGAATCGCTGACGATCATCGAAGGCTGGAAATTCCATCAAATGCGGCAGGCCATCGCAAAACACCCCGGACTGAACCACGAAACAGCCGACCTCTCCGAGCGCGAACTGCTGAAAAGACTGGGCCTGAGCCACCATGCCGGAGAAGGGCTTTTTTTCCCGGACACGTATCTTTTCAAAAAAGGAACGCCAGACATCCTGATCTACCGGCTGGCTCACGACGCGATGATGGCACGGCTCAATGCCTATTGGGACGACAGGGACCCCGGACTGCCCTACAAAAATCCGTATGAAGCGCTGATTATGGCATCCATTGTCGAAAAGGAAACCGCCCATCCGGCTGACCGGGACATGATTTCAGGCGTTTTCGTCAACCGGCTGAAAGCCGGCATGAAACTCCAGACCGACCCGACGGTCATTTATGGCATGGGGAAAAAATACCGCGGGAAAATCCGCCGGATCGACTTGCGTACCGACACCCCTTACAATACCTATACCCGGTACGGACTGCCGCCCACCCCGATCGCGTTGCCGGGCAAGGAAGCGCTTGAAGCCGCCTTTTACCCCGCCGAAACGGACGCACTCTATTTCGTGGCCCGCGGAGACGGAACCAGCCATTTTTCCCGCACTCTGGACGAACACAACAAAGCTGTCGACAAATACATACGATGATTTCAAGCAGACCCCATCCCTATCCCGGCCGTTTCATCACATTCGAGGGCATTGACGGTGCCGGCAAATCGACCCATATCGACTATGTCACAACGCTTCTGGAAACAAAAAACCGCAAGGTGATCGTCACCCGTGAACCCGGTGGAACCGGACTGGGCGAGAAACTGAGAGAACTGCTCCTTCATGAAAACATGCATCCGGAAACGGAAGCGCTTCTGATGTTCGCCGCCCGGAAAGAACATCTCGAACAGGTCATCGAACCGGCCATAAAACGCGGCGACTGGGTAATCTCCGACCGTTTTACAGACGCATCCTTTGCCTATCAGGGAGGGGGGAGAGGGCTGGAACGCGACAAGCTCCGCCAGCTCGAACACTGGGTTCATCCCCATCTGCATCCCGATATGACTTTCCTGTTCGACGTCTCGCCCGAAATCGCGCAGGCACGGCTGAAAGATGCCCGTTCGCCTGACAAGTTCGAGCGGGAAAAGGCCGTTTTCTTCAATCGTGTCCGCACCGAATATCTCCACCGTGCCGGAGAATTTCCCGACCGGTTCAGAATCATAGACAGTTCGCTTTCCATCGAATCCATCCGTGATATCCTGAAAGAACTGATCGGAAATTTGGGCTGAAACCGGATCCATGCATTAAAGTATATTTTCAATAAAACTGTCCAATATATTGAATATATGGAAGAATCCATTTACCCTTGGCATACGGAAAACTGGGAATACCTCCAGCGGATGATGGACAAGCTGCCACATGCGCTGCTGTTTTACGGCCCGACGGGCACCGGGATCGAAACCTTCGCCGAATCCTTTGCGAAATCCATGCTGTGCGAAAACCGGCCATCTGGCGGGCAGCCCTGCGCATCGTGCCAGTCCTGCCACTGGTTCGACCAGTATGCCCATCCCGACTACCGTCAGATTCTGCCGGAAACGCTGGAAATCGCCCGCGGCATCCAGAATGCCGACAAAACCGCTTCCACCGACGAAGAACCCGCGACAGGCAAAACATCCAGAGAGCCGTCCCGGAAAATCGGTATCGACAAAATCCGGTCACTGGCCGATTTCATCAACATCTCCACCCACCGGGGAGGATCGCGCATCATATCGGTTTATCCGGCGGAGGCCATGACATCCGAATCATCGAACGCGCTTTTGAAAATGCTGGAAGAGCCGCCAGCCGGCACCCTTTTCATTCTCATCACCAACCATCTCGACGCGCTTTTGCCCACCATCGTATCCCGCTGCTCCAAACTGGCCTTTCCGATGCCGGAAACATCGGTCGCCCTCGGCTGGCTGAAAGAAAAGGGCATTGACGACGCCGGCGACTGGCTGGCCGGACAGGGTGGCGCACCCGTCGCCGCACTGGCCGAGGCGCAACACGGAATCCGTGAAGAAATGACCGTATTGCTAAACGAACTGGCCACCCCGAACGATACGGAACTGCTCAAAACGGCGGAAAAACTCCAGAAAGTCCCGATGGCCGATCTGGTGACATGGCACCAGCGCTGGCTTTACGATTTGCTGTCACTCCGTCTGGCCGGCAATCTGCGCTATTATCCCCGTTACCGGCCTGCGCTGGAAAGCATGGCGAAAAAAGCCGATATCGACCAGCTGCTGAACCTGCTCAAAAAAGTCAACGAGCGCAAGAAAACCGCCGACCATCCGCTTGTACCACGACTCGCGCTTGAAGACATGCTTTTGGATTACCGGAAAATATTCTCGCCATGAACAGGGGAAATTTTGTAAAATAGCGCCCTTTGATCCATTTTACCCGGTCTTTACATCATGTACGTCGATTCACACTGTCATATCCATCTGCGCGATCTGGCAAAACGTCAGGACGAAGTATTGCACAACATGGCGGCCAGCCAAGTCAGTCATGCCCTGTGCGTCACCATCAGTCTGGCCGACTTTCCGGCTGCGCTGGCACTGGCGGAAAGAATCGATACCATCCATTCGACAGTCGGCATTCATCCCAATCCTGACCCCAAGGATGTGGGAGAAGTGGATACCGCAAAACTGGTCGAACTGGCCAGACATCCGAAAGTCGTCGCTATCGGAGAAACCGGGCTGGACTATTATCGCGTCAAACCGCGCCAGAAATGGCAGATGGACCGTTTCCGCGCCCAGATCCGGGCTTCCCGTGAAGTCGGAAAACCTCTGGTCATCCATACCCGTGAAGCGGCCGAGGACACCATCAAAATCCTTCAGGAAGAGGGCGCCGGACTGGACAAGGGCGGTTTCGGCGGCATCATGCACTGTTTTTCAGAAACCATGCCGATCGCCAGAGCCGCACTGGACATGGGATTCTACATTTCATTTTCAGGAGTACTGACCTATCCTGCCTCCAAAGACCTGAGATCGATCGCACGCCTCATTCCGCTTGACCGGCTTCTGATCGAAACCGATTCTCCCTGGCTGACACCGCAGGCTTTCCGTAGCAAAAGCAAAACCAATGAACCGGCTTTTGTCGTCGAAGTCGCCAAGCAACTCGCCATGCTGAAAGGCATGCCCGTTTCCCGCATCGCCCGGCATACCTCGGAAAATTATTTCAGGCTTTTCAATATCGAAAATAATACTGTTTCCGACTGACCGGAATGGTTTGAGATGCCACGTTTCACCAAAATATTAACCGTCATCGAATCCGGCTTCCGTTTTTTTTAAGTATTCATTAAAAAAAACTATGACTTTGAAAAAAAGGGGAGTAGAATTATTTTCAACGTGAGCACCAACGGTACTGAATACCAAAAAGGCAGACGTAAAAGAGGTGCATTTTTCTCACAAACTGACAATGAATTGTAAGGAATCTATCATGAAAAACTCCTCTATGGTAATGAGAGCACTGTTTATCGTTATAGCTGGTGTTATTATCACGACTCTCTGGATTCAGGCTGTTTGATCGCAAACATTATCCGGAAACAGGAGATTGCTGTTGCAATCTCCTTTGTTTTTATACAGATTTCTTCATATATATCATAGAATTACATTCTTCTTTAAAAGAATATTATCATATTTTTATTTTGTTCTTTTCCTTTCCGTTTTTTCATCCGGTATAATCGCTGTTGACTGAACAACCGTCATATGCGAAAAAAAGCATAACCAGTGAAGTATCAAATATGAAAAAAACAGCGCAACTTGTCGCCGGAAATCATCATTTGATTATAAAATCCGATAGAAAATACCGCTTTCCGGTTTTCTGTACAGCCGGTTTTCATTCAGAAAATCCAGTCCGGCATTTACCGGATATTCACCGGCAGTGAATATTTTATTATTTTCATCCGGATTATCTTTAACAAGTCGAAAACAAAAAACGTTTTTTCAGTCCGATTTACATGTAAATACCGATAATCAACCAGCCAAATCCGTGGTGCACGTTGCGAACCGCCGGTTCCTGAACGGGAGACGGAATATTCCATCGTCATAGACCCGGCCTGTTTTTGTCCGATTTCATGCAATCCGTTGCAGGAATGATTCACTGTCATTTGATGGCATGGCGATTTGCCGGATAATACACACCACCCCGATTTTCTTTCCCTGCCATGACAAAATTTTTCGCATTCTTTAAAACGGCCAGCCGGGCAATTGTTCTTGTACTGGCTTTGTTATCCCTTTTTTCCGCCACCGCCAAGGCCGGTTCCTTCGACGACTGGTTCATCGCTGCCAAAAACGACCAGCCAGGAAAAATCAGGGAATTGTTGCGACAGGGATTCGATCCCAATGCCATCGAACCGAAAAGGGGGGATACCGGTCTGATACTGGCCATGCGGGAAAACGCGCTGGAAGTCATGGCAGTACTGCTGGCCGATCGGCGCACGAAAATCGATGCGGAAGCGTTCAATGGCGACAATGCCCTGATGATCGCCTGCTACAATGGCAATGAAAAGGCGGTCAAAGCCCTGCTGGAGAAAGGGGCACGCGTCAACAAGAACGGCTGGACACCGCTTCATTACGCGGCAGCCAGCGGCAACAACTCCATCGTCACGATGTTGCTGGCCAAAGACGCTTTCGTCAATGCAGCTTCTCCCAACGCGACAACACCGGTCATGATGGCCGCCCGTGGCGGCCATATCTACACGGTCAAATTGCTGTACGACAATGGCGCAGATATCACGATGAAAAACCAGCGAGGTTATTCCGCCATTGATTTCGCCTTGGAAAACAAGAATACCGACATCGTCAAAGGGCTGGATTACCTGATCAGAAAAGAGGCGGAACTCGAAAAGCGGAAAAACGTTCTGCCGAAATTTCCTTTTTGATCATCCGGCCATAGGTGTCCGTCTTTTGACCGGAGTCAGAACGGTCGGCATGGCTTTCGGGAAAGTGGCCGGATAATCCGAGTTGTAATGCAGGCCGCGGCTTTCCTTGCGCAAGAGTGCACTTTCCACAATCATCGACGCGACATCCACTAGATTGCGCAATTCCAGCAGATTGTTGCTGATGATGAAATTGGCGTAATACTCGTCAATTTCCTCCCGCAACAGATGGATCCGGCGCTGGGCCCGCTCCAGCCGCTTCGTCGTCCGGACAATCCCCACATAATTCCACATGAACCGGCGCAATTCATCCCAGTTATGGGAAATGACGACTTCCTCATTCGCGTTGGAAACCCGGCTTTCATCCCACTGCGGCAAGACATGGAAAGGTTCTTCCGGCTGGCTGGCGATATATTCCGCCGCCGTTTTGCCGATAACCAGACATTCCAGCAACGAATTGCTGGCCAGCCGGTTGGCTCCGTGCAATCCCGTACAGGCCGTTTCCCCTACAGCGTACAGATTCCTGATATCCGTTCTTCCCCGGGTATCGGTCACGACACCACCACAGGTGAAATGCGTTGCGGGAACCACAGGAATCGGTTCTTTGGTGATATCGATTCCCAGTTCGAGGCAACGGGCGTAAATCGTCGGGAAGTGTTCTTTCAGAAACGTCGGATTCTGGTGACTGATATCAAGATGGACATAATCCAGACCGCGTTTTTTCATCTCGAAGTCGATGGAACGCGCCACGATATCACGCGGCGCCAGCTCGGCCCGCGAATCGTGTTCCGGCATGAAACGCATGCCGGCATCCGCTCCGGCATCCGGCGGCAGTTTCAGCAATCCGCCTTCGCCCCGGACCGATTCCGAAATCAGGAAAGACTTGGCATAAGGGTGATACAGACAGGTCGGATGAAACTGTACGAACTCCATATTGGAAACCCGGCAGCCGGCACGCCAGGCCATCGCCACCCCGTCACCTGTCGAAGTGTCCGGATTGGTCGTATAAAGATAAACCTTGCCGGCCCCTCCCGTCGCCAGTACGGTATGCCGTGCCGCAAACGTATGGACTTTCCCTTCTTCTTCATTGAGTACATAAAGACCGTAACATTCAACCGGCTGTTTGTCTTCATACAGCTTGTCCGAGGTGATCAGATCGACAGCGAAATGGTTTTCGAAAAGATGGATATTCGGGCTGTTCCGGATGATCCGTTCCAGCGTCTGCTGGACGACATGTCCGGTCGCATCGGCGGCATGGATAATGCGCCGCTCGCTGTGGCCACCTTCACGTGTCAGGTGATAGCCGGTCTGGGTGGACTGGTCTCTGGAAAAGGGAACACCCTGATTGATCAGCCAGTCGATGGCTTCCCCGCCATGCTCGACAATAAACCGGGTAGCGACTTCATCGCACAACCCGGCACCGGCCGTCAGGGTATCCTCGACATGCTTTTCGATACTGTCCAGAACCGGGTCCAGAACGGCGGCGATTCCTCCCTGGGCGAAATTGCTGGCACTTTCCCACAATGTCCGCTTGCAGATCAGGGCGATTTTGTATGTTTTGGGAAGACGCAACGCAACGGACAGTCCCGCCAGTCCGCTGCCGACAATAACGACATCGAAATTCATGACTTTTCCACCGGAATGGTAATGGTTTCTGAAACGGACACTATATTCCATTAAAAACGATTCGTCATGTGTTTTGCCGTCACATTTCCGGCTGAAAATGCATTATTGTTCGACAGATGCGGAAAACTGCAAAAAAACGTCGGCGTTTCAGGAGGAACGTCTGCCGGTCAAAAGGCCGAAAAGCAGAACGACAACGGCGGCGATCAGCAGCAAATGGACGAAACCGCCCAGCAAATGCGTTGTCAAAAGCCCGACAAGCCACAAAACGAAAAGTATCACGGCAATAGTGTATAGCATGGGATTTCTCCGGAAGAGTTGGCTACGGCACAACAAACATCGGCCTGTCACATCCATTTACGACCGTTTCCGACAAAACCGGTTCCGGCCCGAATTCGGTAAAAGTAAAATGCATGTCAAACATCATGAAATTATCCGGCCCGATCGGGAAAGCGATGAAAGATCTCATGCATTTGCGCTGCCTGAACGGACTGGAAAAGCCGGCAACAGGATCTGGCCCGAACCGGCATCAACCTGACAAAAGGAGAAATTATGAAAAAACTGGGATTCATCGGCATGGGTAACATGGCATCGGCCATTCTGCTGGGGGCCGTCAAGTCAGGTTTTCTGAAAGGTGAGGAAACCATCGCCTATGATCCGAACGATTCCAAACTGAACGGATTGAACCGGGAATGCGGTATGGCGAAAGCCACATCCATACCGGATGTCATCGACAACAGCGAAATGATTCTTCTGGCGGTCAAGCCCAAAAATGTCGAAAACATCCTGAGTGAAAACCGTGACCAGCTGAAAAACCGGACATTGCTGTCGGTGGCAGCAGGATGGCAATACAACCGTTTCCGCCGTTTTCTTGATATCTCCACCCACATTTGCGCGATCATGCCCAACACACCGGCCATGGTAGGCGAGGGGATGTCCATTATCGAAGCCACCAATGATCTGTCCCCGAAAGAAATGGCATTCACCCGACAGCTGTTCGCAGCGCTGGGACAGGTGGAAGAACTGTCCAGCGATCTGATGGGAATCGGAGGCACGCTTTCGGGTTGCGCACCCGCCTGGGTTTTCATGATGATCGAGGCACTGGCCGACGGTGCGGTCTATTATGGATTGCCCAGAAACATCGCCTACAGGCTCGCCAGCCAGACGGTTCTGGGTTCCGGGAAAATGGTTCGTGACACCGGCATGCACCCGGGCAAACTCAAAGACGATGTCTGTTCACCCGGAGGCATCACGATTCGCGGTGTCAAGGCACTGGAAGAAGGTGGCCTGCGTATTGCCATGATGAATGCCATGGATGCCGCCTACAAAAAACCGGACTGATTTTCCGGACGGGAAAATGGCTGAAGAAGCCGCTGTTTTTCAGCCATTTTTCAAACCCGCCACAGAATCTTTTAAAGAAAAAGTCCTTTTACAACCGGATAACGGATTACATTACCGACAAGCTGTTGCTGTTCCGGTGAAAGGAATACGGATTTCCCTGATTAACGAAATCTTCCATATTCTGTTTCCTGCCCCGTTCGCCTGACTTATCCGTTTACGGATGACTGTGTGAATTCCCCTTTGCCGGTCCTGCAATCATACGGAATAAACAAGACAGACCGCTCCGGATAAACGCACATGCCGTCTGCTTTGCAAAATAGAAAACACACCGTGAAATGACAGAATGGAAAACATGGTTCCCGAAAACGACCCATGAAAAAAACCGGATTTCCGGCATACCTGCCGGCTCTCCCTCATGACAGATGCACAGGAATCTCCGGATATTTTGCCAAAACCATGTTCCGTCATGAGAAACGGCTATACAAGAATATGCGCAGACATCAACCATATCTGGCAATGCTCATTACGATGGAAAAATATTCAGGAAGTCATTTCGTAACGGACAACGCCGTCCCGCCAATGCAAAGTGAATCCCGGGTACCCCCCAAGTCTATCCGTTTTCCTGGAGATCAAACGGAAAAACAACCATATACCGTTTTTTCCGGTATCGGTATCCTGTTCGCAGGTATAACCCCGACAGTTCAGAGATAACACATGTCCGTATCCTGCTGTCTTTTTCACCGGAAAAAACGGCAGAACAGGGCTGTGCCGAGGCAAGAAACCCGGGACAGTGACCTTCCAGACACAACGTGCAGGCTTGCGCGATTCACGGCAACGCGATCTGCCAAAGTTGCCGTCCGTCTCACTGTACCATAAACCGAAACACACAAAACGATACCTGACGATCAGACCGGCAGGACAACCGTTACCTACTGGAAACTGACTGTTTTCATTTCGGGTCTTCGGCATGTTCGACAAGAAGCTGAACGGACGTCCTGCCATTATATTCATTGGCATCCAGCCGGTATGCCAGCCGGGCGCAACGGGGCAGCATGGTCGTACTGCCGAACTGGATAGCGTCGAAGTGACGACCGTTTTTTTCCAGTTGCAGTTTCAGGTGGCGGTCTTTGAGAATGCGCTGGTTCAATACGGTGAATTCGTCGCAAAACAGGGGAGGCGGAAATCCGTGTCCCCAAACCTGGGCATCCAGCAAGTGGATGAAATCCAGACTGAAACAGTCATCGTCAAGAGAACCGTCCGTTTCGACCAGTCTTTCCAGTTGCGTCTGGGTCAGCCAGTCCTTTGCCACCGCCTCGAACGCTTCGGAAAAAACCTCGAATCCATCCGCTTTTAGCGTCAGACCCGCCGCCATGGCATGCCCTCCGAACTGGACAATCAGGCCAGGATGCCGCTTGGCGATCAGATCCAGTGCATCACGCATGTGAAATTCCGGAATGGAACGGCCCGATCCTCTCAGTCTGCCATCCTTGCCGGCAGCGAATGCCATCGTCGGCCGGAAATATTTTTCCTTGATACGGGACGCCAGAATACCGATGATGCCCTGATGCCAGTCTTCGGACAGAACACAAATCGTCGCCCGGTTTTCCGGCTGGAACCGGGCGATTTTTTCCCTGGCTTCCAGGCGCATGTCCGCCTCGATTTCCCGCCGCTCGGTATTGATCCGGTTCAGTTCCTCCGCCATCTGCAATGCACGGGATGCATCATCCGTCAGAAGACATTCGATCCCCAGTGCCATATCCGACAGACGGCCGGCGGCATTCAGCCTTGGCCCCAGCGCAAACCCGAGATCGAAAGGAGAAGCCTTCCGGCAATCCCTGCCTGAAACCATAAACAGGGCCGCGACCCCCGGTTGCATGATTCCCGAACGGATACGACGCAATCCCTGTGCCACCAGAATCCGGTTATTGGCATCGAGCCGGACCACATCGGCAAACGTGCCCAGCGCCACCAGATCGAGCAAATGATCCAGACGCGGCTGGGTACTTTCATCGAAGACATGCCGCAGCCGCATTTCGGCTCTCAGTGCCAGAAGGACATAAAACATGACACCGACCCCGGCCAGATGCTTGCTGGGAAAAGGGCAGCCGGGCTGGTTGGGATTGACGACAATGCAGTTCTTCGGCAATTCATCGCCCGGCAAGTGATGATCGGTCACCAGTACTTCCATCCCCAGCGCTACAGCCCGCCCGATCCCTTCCAGACTGGCGATACCGTTATCGACGGTAACCAGCACTTCCGTTCCGTGATTTTTTTTCGCTTCATCCACAATGGCCGGCGTCAATCCGTATCCGTTATCGAAACGGCTCGGTACCATGAAATCGACACGGGCGCCCATCAGTTTCAATCCGCGAAGCGCAACGGCACAGGCTGTGGCACCATCGCAATCGTAATCCGCGATAACTGTCATTTTCCGGCCACCGGCAATTGCATCGGCCAGAAAAACGGCCGCCTTGCCAATATTGAGCAACTGTTTCGGCGGGATCATGCCGGAGAGTCCGGTAGACAGTTCAGCCGGTTCGGATATACCCCGTGCCGCAAAAATCCGCGCTAAAACGGGATGTATACCGGCATCGTGCAAATGCCGGAAACTCTGCAGGGAATAGGGACGGACGGCAATTCGGGTCATGACAGCGAAAATCCTGTACGGATACAGAACGGGAAACAGTCAAGGTCAAGGCTGAACCTGTTTCACAAAATTGTCATTTTCGCATTTTTTCCGTTGCACGGGGAATTTTTCCGCTGCCTGTCAATTTTTCCACCGCGAAAAGCCGTCACCCACCATACCGGCTTTTCTGTTCCGACATCGCCCATGCGCTAAAGCAAGAAGACAGGCGATCAATATGTGACGCCAAACCGAATATATGGCAAACTGTGCCATCTTGCCGGGAGTATCACGTTGAAAATTTTTTCCAATCTGCCTTTCGAATGGCTCGTCGGCCTGCGCTATATCCGTTCT
This sequence comes from Oxalobacter aliiformigenes, assembly GCF_027116575.1. Lineage (GTDB taxonomy): Bacteria > Pseudomonadota > Gammaproteobacteria > Burkholderiales > Burkholderiaceae_D > Oxalobacter > Oxalobacter aliiformigenes. The sequence continues at coordinate 1,467,725 of NZ_CP098252.1, forward strand.
GGAAAACGCAGTGGCCGCAACCGTTTCATCTCGTTCATCTCGCTGATATCGATGACCGGTATCGCACTGGGTGTAGCGGCACTCATCATCGTCTTGTCGGTCATGAACGGTTTCCAGAAAGAAGTCCGCGACCGGATGCTGTCCGTTCTCCCCCACATCGAAGTCCAGGACGTTTTTGGTTCACTGCCAAACTGGCAGAAAACGGCGGCCACAGTCCGTGAAAACCCGGAAGTGACCGGTACGGCACCTTACGTGATCGGGCAGGCCCTCGTGACCCGCAATGACCTGATGCGTGGCGTAATTGTGCGTGGAATCGAACCGCAGGAAGAACCCAACGTTTCGGAAATTACCCGCCAGTTCAAATTCGGCAAACTGGGTGATCTGAAGCCCGGATCGTTCAATATCGCCATCGGCAAGGAACTGGCCCGCGTACTGCGTATCGGTCCCGGAGACAAACTGACTGTCGTCATTCCGCAAGGGCAGGTGACTCCTGCCGGCGTTCTTCCCCGCCTGAAACAGTTCACGGTCACCGGCATTTTCGAAGCAGGCCATTTCGAATTCGATTCCACACTGGCATTTGTCAATATGGAAGATGCCATGCGCATGTTTCGTACCAATTCACCAACCGGATTACGCGTTCAGATCAAAGACATGCATGAAGCTCCTCAGGTAGCGCATGAATTGAGCCTGCTGCTTTCCGACGACGATGTCATCGTGCGCGACTGGTCGAAACAGAACCGCAACTGGTTCGCCGCCGTTCAGACCGAAAAGAAAATGATGTTCATCATTCTTATGCTGATCATTGCGGTCGCCACATTCAATCTCGTTTCTACCCTGGTCATGACCGTAACGGAAAAACAGGCGGATATCGCCATTTTGCGGACACTGGGCGCCTCTCCCCGTTCAATCATGAAAATTTTCATGATACAGGGCGCACTGGCTGGCATTTTCGGTACACTGATCGGAACAGGGTTCGGCATTCTCGTCGCTGTCAACATTGACGTCATTATGCCTTTTATCGAACGCCTGTTCGGTTTCCAGCTTCTGCCGAAAGACATTTATCTGATCAGTTCGCTGCCATCCGATCTGCAATGGAAGGATGTATTGCTGATCGGGGGGGCATCCATCGTCCTGTCTTTTCTGGCGACACTCTATCCCAGCTGGAGTGCTGCCAAGGTCAACCCCGCGGAGGCATTACGCTATGAATGAAACAGTCTTGTCCTGTGAAGGATTGTGCAAGACATTCCGGCAGGGAGAATATGCCGTTGACGTACTCAATGGCATCGATTTCGAAGTGAGGGAAGGGGAACGTATCGCTATCGTCGGTGCTTCCGGGTCAGGAAAATCGACTCTGCTGCACCTGTTGGGTGGTCTGGATATTCCGACAGCCGGTTCGGTGACCCTGAAAGGGCAGAAGCTCGCCACCTTAAACGAAGCGCAACGCGGTGAACTGCGCAACCGCGCGCTGGGTTTCGTTTACCAGTTCCACCATCTGCTGCCTGAATTTTCTGCACTGGACAATGTCGCCATGCCCCTAATGATCCGCCGGGAAAAACGTGCTCTGGCCCACGAGGCCGCACACCGGATACTGGCACGTGTCGGACTGGAAAACAGGGCCGTTCATGTACCGGGAGAACTCTCAGGCGGAGAGCGCCAGCGTGTCGCGCTGGCCCGAGCGCTTGTCACCCATCCCGCCTGCGTTCTGGCGGATGAACCGACAGGCAATCTGGACCGTACGACGGCACAGCAGATTTTCGATCTGATGCTGGAACTATCCACCACGCTCAAAACGGCTTTTGTCATCGTCACGCATGATACGGAGCTGGCCCGGCGATGTGACAAAATTTACCGCATGTCGGAAAAAGGACTGTTAAAATTACCGGAATAAACCAGATTATTCCGCAATTCGTTTTCTCAATACTCCCGGTCATGTGGATCGATACCCATTGTCATCTTGACGCCCCCGAATTTGCAGGGCAGGAAAGCCGGATCGCCCGTGATGCAGAAAAAACGGGCATCAGACAAATCGTCATTCCATCCATAAAAAGCGCCAGCTTCGGGCAGGTCGCCGCGCTGGCCCATACCTGCAACAATTATTCGTACGCGCTGGGAATCCATCCCATATACGTGGCCGACAGTTCGGAAAACGATTTGGAAATCCTCGACAAAGCCCTGGAAAAAGGCATGGCCGATCCCAGGCTGGTTGCCATCGGAGAAATCGGCCTCGATTTCTACATTCCCGAACTGGCCCGATCACCTCTGCGGGAAAAACAGGAACATTTTCTGGAAGCGCAATTGAAAATGGCCCGGAAATACGAATTGCCTGTTTTACTGCATACCCGGCGCTCGGTCGATACCGTTTTAAAACATCTTCGCAAACAGAAAATCCATCTGGGAATCGCGCATGCTTTCAGCGGCAGTTTCCAGCAGGCCAAAGCTTTCATTGATCTGGGATTCAAGATCAGTTTCTGCGGAACCGTCACATATGAACGGGCACACCAGCTCCGCAAACTGGCTGTGGAATTGCCGATCGACACCATGGTAATCGAAACCGACTCGCCCGATCTCCCACCGGCATGGAAAAACAGGAAAGAAAACAGTCCATTGGAGTTGCCGCGTATCGGAGAACTGATCGCCGGACTGCGGAACATCTCACCGGATGAACTGGCGATCCGAACCAGCCACAGTGCCTGTTCTGCCATTCCGCGACTGGCTCCGTTACTTGCAAAAGGATAAATGCATAGTGCGATTGTCGGCTTCATCTTCGGTATAGCATGGCTCTACCAGCAATCAACACTTCCCAATAAAGCCGTTCTGTCTGGCATCGCAATCCTTTCGTTTTTCTTTCTGTGCCTTTCCTTCTTCCCGCAGTTCACCCGTCGCCTGCCGCTGGCGGCTCCGGTCTCGAGAGCCATTGCCGGATTCGCCTTCGGTATCGTCTGGGCATCAATCCTGGCCTTTCAGGTTCTGAACCAGAATCTTCCGGAAGCCATGGAAAATCGGGACATGGTTCTGACCGGTACCGTTACGTCCTTGCCGCAACTCTCCGAAGACGGTGTCCGCTTCCGGTTTGCCGTCGAAAAAGCCGTTTACGAAAACCGGCCTGTCACCATCCCCGACAAAATCATGCTTTCATGGAACAACGGCCATGCTCCTTTTGTCGGCAAACAGGCCCGCAACGTGCTTCCCGGGCAGAAATGGCAATTCAATGTCCGTCTGAAACGGCCTCACGGCAATGCCAATCCCGGTGGATTCGATTACGAACTCTGGCTTTTCGAGCAGGGTATCCGCGCTACCGGCTATGTCAGCAACGACGCCAGATTGCCTTATCAAAACGATTTGATCGAACCATTCGTTTTCTCACCGGCCAACATGATTGATCTGATCCGTTACCGGCTCAGGGATCGTATTTATCGTGCATTGCCTGAATGCGAATATGCCGGGGTGATTGCGGCACTGGTCATCGGCGACCAGAATGCCATTTCCCAGTCGGACTGGGAAGTTTTCAACCGGACAGGCATTTCCCATCTGGTCGCCATTTCCGGCCTGCACATCACACTGGTATCCGGGCTTTTCGCCGGGCTGGCCAGCGCTCTCTGGCGACGTTCCTTTTTCACGAAAAGACAATTACCGCTTCTGCTGCCCGCCCAGAAAGCGGCGGCTGTCGCCGGCGCATTCATGGCACTCGTCTACGTGGCACTGGCCGGTTTCGGCATACCGGCCAGAAGAACACTCTGCATGATCGCCATCGTCGCACTGGCATTGTGGAGAGGACAGTTGACCCGTTTTTCCCATATCCTTCTGTCCGCAGCCGGTATCGTTCTGTTTTTCGACCCGGTCGCTCTCATGAAGCCGGGTTTCTGGCTGTCATTCGGAGCAGTCGCCTGTATTCTGTACGCAACAGCAGGAAGAACACAGCGGATCGATGAAAAAGCAACCGGTTTCGTCCGGTTGCGCCACAATTTTGCCAGTGCTGCCCGGACGCAATGGGCCGTTACCGTCGGTCTGGTTCCGTTGACCATGCTGTTTTTTGGCCGGATATCCGTGATCGGCCCTGTCGCCAACGCCATCGCCATTCCGGTCGTCTCCCTTTTCATTACACCGCTGGCCCTGCTCGGCAGCATTCTGCCTTCGCCACTGACCGGCATGGTTTTAAAACCCGTCCATGCCGTCGTCAGGCTGCTGGCCGTATTTCTCGAATGGCTGGGCACTTTTCCGTTTGCCGTCTGGTCTGCCCCGGCCCCTTCCTTTTACCTGATCGTTTTCGCAATGGCCGGAACACTCTGGATGCTTGCCCCCAAGGGCTGGCCCCTGCGATACGTCGGCGCACTCTGCTGGTTTCCGCTGTTTTTATCCGTACCGACACATCCCGGCTATGGTGAAGCGCATATCAACGTTTTCGATGTCGGGCAGGGAAGTGCCGTCTTCATCGAAACGCAAAAACATCGGCTGCTGTTTGATACCGGCCCCTTGTATTTACCGAAATCGGATGCCGCCGACCGAACCATTCTTCCTTATCTGCAATCCCGGGGTATCGGAAAACTTGACGCCATAATCGTCTCCCATGGCGACAACGACCATTCGGGCGGACTGCTTACACTGACGAGAGAGATCCCCGTCAGCGAAATCCATTCATCCATGCCGCCCGATTCATTGCTTGTCAGAGTCCTTCCAAAACACAGGCCATGTCTGGCCGGACAACGCTGGGAATGGGAAGGCATCCGTTTTGAAATCCTGTATCCCGACAGTGACGATTATCTTGACAAACCAAATAAAACCAATAGCTTAAGTTGTGTTCTTAAAGTATCAAACGCAAAATATTCTTTTCTTCTGACAGGTGATATCGAAAGTGGAGAAGAAAGGGAACTGGTCAGCCGTCACGGCAATGAACTGCAATCGGATATCCTGATCGTTCCGCATCACGGCAGCAAAACCTCCTCAAGCTGGCCGTTCCTTTTTTCCGTCAAACCCCGTATCGCTGTTTTTCAGGCCGGTTACCTGAACCGTTACCGGCACCCCCATGTTCAGGTCACGGATCGTTACGATCTCATTGAAACCACCGGCTATCGTACGGACAGGGATGGTGCCATCCTGTTCTGGATGGGCGATACTCTGGAAGAGAAAAACTATCGCACGATACGGAAACGATTCTGGCACACTCCCCGCAATGCCGGCCGGATTTCCGGAAACGCCCCCTGACAGGCGGAAAAGGACAGGGGAGGCAACGCGGATCGGGTACAGGAAAAGCCTCTGTTACTGTCCCGGAAAAAAACAGGCGGTCTGACCCTCCAGCCATCATCGGAAGTTGTGCAAGGAAACAACAAACGGAATTTTGCCGCACATGCCGGGACATGCTGCGTGCCTTGTGCATTCGACCGTTTTCTATCGGTATCATGCTGTACCGGATGAAACGTCTCGCCGTTTTTTGATCCGGAGAATGGCTTATTGCACACGCTTTTTTAAGTTATAATTTGGATTTCCTGCTACGTGCCCTGAGCACTTTCTGTAATGACCAAGTTTGTATTTGTCACAGGCGGCGTTGTTTCATCCCTCGGTAAAGGGATCGCCGCTGCATCTCTTGCCGCCATTCTGGAATCGCGCGGCCTGAAAGTTACCATGATCAAGCTGGACCCGTACATCAACGTGGATCCCGGTACCATGAGCCCGTTTCAGCACGGTGAAGTTTTCGTGACCGACGATGGTGCGGAAACCGATCTCGATCTGGGCCATTACGAACGATTCATCTCCACCCGGATGCACAAGGTGAACAATTTCACCACGGGACAGATTTATGAATCCGTCATTCGCAAGGAACGGCGCGGCGAATATCTGGGCAAGACCGTTCAGGTCATTCCCCATATCACCAATGAAATCCAGAATTTCATTTATCGCGGCGCCAAAGGTTACGATGTTGCGCTAGTCGAAATCGGTGGTACCGTCGGCGATATCGAATCGCTGCCGTTTCTGGAAGCGGCACGCCAGCTGAGTCTTCGCGCCGAAAAGAATTCGACGGTTTTCATTCACCTGACGCTGGTTCCCTATATCGCCTCCGCCGGTGAACTGAAAACGAAACCGACCCAGCACAGTGTCCAGAAACTGCGCGAAATCGGCATTTATCCTGACGCGTTGCTCTGCCGCGCCGACCGGCCGATTCCTGAAGACGAACGCGCCAAAATATCCCTGTTTTCCAATGTACGGGAAGACGCGGTCATTTCCGTCTGGGATGCCGATACCATTTACAAGATTCCGCAAATGCTCCACGACCAGGGACTGGACGCCATTGTCTGCAAGAAACTGGAACTTGATCCGCCACCGGCCGATCTGTCGGTGTGGACCAAGCTGGTCTACGCACTTGAACATCCTGAAAGGGAAGTCTCGATCTGCATGGTCGGGAAATACGTCGATCTGACAGAATCCTACAAATCCCTGATCGAAGCGATCCGCCATGCTGGCATCCATACCGGCTGCAAGGTCAATATCGACTTTCTGGATTCGGAGGAAATCGAATCGAAGGGAACGGATCATCTGGCGAAATATGACGCGATCCTTGTTCCGGGCGGATTCGGCAAACGCGGTGTGGAAGGAAAAATCGCCACGGCGCAATACGCCCGTGAACACAAGGTGCCTTATCTCGGCATCTGTCTCGGCATGCAGGTGGCCCTGATCGAATTCGCCCGCCATGTTGCCGGACTGTCAAACGCCAATTCGACCGAATTCGATCCCGACACCGACCAGCCGGTTGTCGCCCTGATCACCGAATGGCAAAACCGCAGCGGGCAAATCGAACAACGCGACGAAAATTCCGATCTGGGCGGTACCATGCGGCTGGGAGCGCAGACCTGTGCCGTCGAACCCGGAACACTGGCCGCCGAAATTTACGGCAATGTCGTTACCGAACGCCATCGCCACCGTTATGAAGCCAACAACCTGTACCTTGACCGCTTGAAAGAAGCCGGACTGGTTGTTTCCGCCCTGACACCGACAGAGAAACTGTGCGAAATCATGGAACTGCCCCGGACCGGCCCGCATGCCCATCCCTGGTTCATCGGCGTTCAGTACCATCCTGAATTCAAGTCGACTCCCCGTGATGGCCATCCGCTCTTTACGGCTTTCATCAAGGCGGCAATCGCCAACAGACAAGCCCGCGAAACAAAAGGAAACAATGCATGAAACTTTGCGGTTTTGAAATCGGACTCGACAAACCGTTCTTTCTTATTGCCGGTCCATGCGTGATCGAATCCCGCCAGCTGGCGATCGATACGGCCGGCGCCTTAAAAGAAATGACATCCGAACTGGGAATCCCGTTCATTTACAAATCGTCCTACGACAAGGCAAACCGTTCGTCCTCCTCGTCTTTTCGCGGACCGGGTATGGAAAAAGGGCTCGACATCCTGGCCGATGTCAAAAAACAGTTCAATATACCGGTATTGACCGATGTTCATACCGAATCGGAAATCGTGCCGGTCGCCCGGACAGTTGACGTCCTGCAAACACCGGCTTTCCTGTGCCGCCAGACAGACTTCATCCAGGCCTGTGCCCGTTCCGGCAAGCCCGTCAATATCAAAAAAGGACAGTTCCTTGCTCCGGACGACATGACAAACGTTGTGAAAAAAGCGAAAGAGGCTGCCCGGGAAGCCGGTCTTTCGGAAGACAGTTTCACCGTCTGTGAACGGGGAGCGTCGTTCGGCTATAACAATCTGGTTTCCGATATGCGTTCCCTGTCCATCATGCGCAAAACGGGCTGCCCCGTCGTATTCGACGCCACCCATTCGGTCCAGTTGCCGGGAGGACTGGGCGATGCCTCTGGCGGACAACGTGAATTCGTCCCTGTTCTGGCCCGCGCCGCCATTGCCGTTGGCGTCGCCGGTCTCTTCATGGAAACACACCCGAATCCGGCCGAAGCGAAATCCGATGGTCCCAATGCCGTCCCGCTGGACCGCATGAAAGAACTGCTGACACAACTCATCGCACTGGACAAAGTCGTCAGGCAGGGTAATATGTCGAGTTTCACTTTTTAAACGTATCAGTCATTTAGCTTGGGAGAAATTTATGAGCGCAATCGTTGACCTCATCGGACGCGAAATTCTCGATTCCCGCGGCAATCCGACCGTCGAATGTGACGTCCTGCTGGAATCAGGTGTCATGGGGCGTGCCGCCGTTCCTTCCGGAGCCTCTACAGGATCGCGCGAAGCGATCGAATTGCGTGACGGCGATGCCGGCCGTTACAACGGAAAAGGCGTACTGAAAGCCATCGAACATATCAATACCGAAATCGCCGAGGCGATTATCGGACTGGACGCCAGCGAACAGGCGTTTCTGGACCGTACCCTGATCGATCTGGACGGAACGGAAAACAAGAGCCGTCTGGGTGCCAACGCCATGCTGGCCGTTTCCATGGCTGTCGCCAAGGCGGCAGCCGAAGAAGCAGGACTGCCGCTTTACCGTTATTTCGGCGGTTCCGGTATCATGCAATTGCCCGTTCCGATGATGAATATCATCAATGGCGGAGCCCATGCCGACAACAATCTGAATATTCAGGAATTCATGATCATTCCTGTGGGAGCCCGTACCTTTTCCGACGCTGTCCGGTGCGGTGCGGAAATTTTCCATACCCTGAAAAAAATCCTTCAGGAAAAAGGGCTGACGACATCCGTCGGTGACGAAGGCGGTTTCGCGCCTTCCGTTGCCCATCATGAAGAAGCCATTGAACTCATTATCACCGCCATCGAAAAGGCCGGTTACGTTCCTGGCACCGATGTCTGTATCGGCCTGGATTGCGCCGCCAGCGAATTCTACCGGGATGGGAAATATCACCTGACAGGAGAAGGACTGGTGCTGACATCGGAAGAATTCACCCATTTGCTGGAAACATGGTGTGACAAATACCCGATCCTTTCCATCGAAGACGCCATGTCGGAAGACGACTGGGAAGGCTGGGCCTATCTGACGGAAAAACTGGGCAAACGCGTCCAGCTGGTTGGCGACGATTTGTTCGTCACGAATACCAAGATCCTGCGTGAGGGAATCCAGAAGGGCATTGCCAATTCCATTCTGATCAAGATCAACCAGATCGGAACACTGACCGAAACGTTTGCCGCGATCGAAATGGCAAAACGTGCCGGTTATACCGCTGTCGTTTCCCATCGTTCCGGTGAAACGGAAGATTCCACCATCGCCGATATCGCCGTCGGAACCAATGCATTGCAGATCAAGACCGGTTCGCTTTCCCGTTCCGACCGCATCGCGAAATACAACCAGCTCCTGCGTATCGAGGAAGATCTTGGAGAAGTCGCAAGCTATCCTGGCAAAAGCGCGTTTTATAATCTGAAATAAACAACCCAGGGCCGGTAAAATCAAAAGGAATTACCGGCCCGTTTTTTGAATGCCGATCGACCCTGTCAGGATCATGGAAACCACGATGCGTCCGATCACAATCGTACTGGCAGTCCTGCTGATCATCATCCAGTATCCTCTCTGGCTGGGGAAAGGAGGGTGGTTGCGTGTCTGGGAACTGCACAGGCAGCTGGAAGCCGTTCAGGCCAGAAATGAAGAACAGCGACTGAAAAACGCCAAACTCGCATCCGAAGTCCAGAGCCTGAATGAAGGAACAGAAGCGATTGAAGAACGTGCACGCAGCGAACTTTCCATGATCAAAAAAGGAGAAATTTTCATCCAGCTGCTGGAAGATCCCAAAGATGACAAAAAAACCACAGATTTAACAGAAAATCAGATCCGGAAAGAGTGAAATCTATTCCTTTTTAGCGAAATTGATTTATAATTTTCAGATCAGATTGATTCAGACAGCTGTTTAAGTGATTGAACAAAAAACTGAAAAAAGTTTGACAAAGTCGTCGGGATCGATTATAATTTTTTTCTCAATTCCTCGATAGCTCAGTCGGTAGAGCGACGGACTGTTAATCCGCAGGTCCCTGGTTCGAGCCCAGGTCGAGGAGCCAGAATTCAAAAGGCCTATGAATTTCATAGGCCTTTTTCATTTCCGGAACCACCACTTTTTCCACCATTTGACCTGTCTGGAAAAAATACGACAGGAAACTTTTTTCCGGTCAATCCATCTCCGGAAACGACCGGTCCGTCCCATTAACAGAACAGACAACATCGCCTATCCATTCTCTGACCTGCCGACACAGCCGTTCAGGAAATTACTGTCCATTTCCCCACGGAATTTTTTCGCCGGGAAAAAAGAATATCTTTTCGCTGAACCCGGTTTACACCATCAGGCATGACATAACGTACCGCTGTATCCGGCCGTCTGTTAAATGATCAACCAGACATTGCAACCGTCGTCCGATACACCGCCATTCCGGTGTATGTGCAATGCCTTTCCTTATCGTACAATCAAACCGAACGGCAGTCCTTGGCGCACGCTTTCGAAACCGGTAATCATTCCTTGCAAACCTGTCCCATTTTCGTCAGGCGATACGAGGTTCCGTCAGTACGAAAACCGTTCTCGCCAGAATTTCCTCAGGGACTCCGAATATTGCCGCTGTTGTGCCGGAAGATTTCCGGACACCGGGAACGTCATACGGAGTCTGGCCAGAAGCTTTCGATTTACCGTTCACCCCCAACTCCATAAACGGATTTTCTCTCCGGCAATATCCATACATTCATTCCGAAAAAATATTGTTTTGATGGAAAAAAACGTTTCGGTATCTCGGTATATAATATGAAAATTCGATTCGATGCATGACAGGAAAATCCCTGTTCCACCCTAACGAACCAAAGGATAAAGATGAAAAATTTAATTGAAATGTACGTCGTGGAAGGTCACAAGGCCTGTGACCTGGCCTGCCAGTTTCTGGAATCCAGAGGCATACCTTTCAAGAAGATCGTTGTCGGAATCGACATGAACCTGGCTGTTGAAATGTGGGCACGGTCCGGATGCCACACCTTGCCGCAGATTTTCATCGGATACGACCATGTCGGCGGTCTTCCCGAGCTGCTGGATATGGCGGAAAGCGGTGAACTGGACAAAGTGCTGGCCGAAAACTGACGCGACCGCTTCCGCGAATGACCGGACGGATTTTCGACCGGTCCGGCGGCAGAACCGGACGGGAAAATTCCGGAAAGGGTAACAGAAGTTACCCTTTTTTATAAAATGCCAGCATCCTGAATCGGCCGGACAGGGTCTATTCTGCCTGTCATGTTGTCATTACGGGTTATTTCCCACGGGAATCGTTCCAGAGTGAAATAGCATTCCCGATTCCTGTAAAATCCAATCCTTTAAACATGATTCCCGGAACATCCAGGAAAAGGTGTTCCGCGTTTTCCAGCCGTTGGACTGAACTTACATGAAATTTGTTGCGATTGCCTTACCTGTCATACTGATTGCCGCCGCCGGGCTGGCAGGTTGTGACCAGACCGAAAAACCGGCTTCAGCCAGCGTCAGCCGGGATGCAATGAATTCCCCTGACATTGAAAATGTCTCTTCAGTGAAACTTGACCTTTACACCCGGGCATATTATCTGCTGATGAACAGTCCTGACAGTCTCCGGCCATCCTACAATACCTTTCATCAGGCAAGAAAAGCGAAAATCCCCGACGATATCCGTTTCTCGTCATCCGCCAGCCTTGAAAAAGGACTGGAACTTTTCAAAAAAGGACTCGCCATTCATGGCGGCGGCATGGATGATCTCGATGAAGCCGTTCGCGATACGCTGCTTGCAGGCTTCCGGCTGCAAAAGGATGAACTCGAACTGGAACCCTATTTCCGCAAACAGGAATACCGTGACGACCAGCTGGCGAAAGCAAAGGCATCCTATATGACCATACAGGCCGACTACGAAGCCATGTTTGGTTACATGGACAAAATCGAAACACTCCTGTTCAAATACAGAAAAACCGAATCCGAAAAAAGAATGGCCGTTTTCCGCGAAAAGAAAGACTGGCTGGGTTACTATACCGAAGAAAGTCTTCTGAACGCCCAGGATTTGCTGGCGCTGTTCAGTGAATCGGATGATTCGGTCAAAAATACCGACCTGTATTCCAGAGGCGATGAAATTCTTCTCCATCTGGAATCCTCGCTTGTTTCCCAGCGCAAGGCCTTTGAAGAAGCACGCAAAAACAACACGAAACATATCGGAGACTATTCCGCCATCAATCGTATCCTGACAAGTTATATCGGGAGTTATCGCGATCTCAGGCAACACAAGGCAATCGGTGACCTGTCTGCCATGTACAAGAAGTACAACGATGCACTTGTAGCCTACAGACGTGCCAGCCGCTTCCAGAACTGAACCGGCCGGCTACGCGGATTGACAAAAGAACAATAAATAGCATTCCACCGGTCTTTCCGGCTGGCTTTCCCGGGATATTTCAGTTATCTTAGATTTCATCCCCGTCGCAGAAAAAAACAATGAAATATCCCATTCTTTTCCGGCTGGCCCTGTTTTTCGTTTGTCCGCTTTCCCTGTGCGGCTGTTACTATGCCATTCCGACCATCGTCGAAGCCGTGAACCAGAACCGGCTGCAATCGGAATCCGAAGGTGCGATACTCGAATCAAATACCGGAGCACTCAAATTCGTCTCGAACAGCGACAAAATCACGGCAGAGAAGCTCAACGCCTATATCAGGGGATACAACTGCATTATGGTCGGTTCATGGAGTCTGTGGCCGTCATACAATACCTTCACGAACCATACCCTGAAATCCCGATCAACCGACACGATTTCCTTTCCCGTTGTCGATGGTCTGGAAAAGGGGCTGGACTGGCTGAAAAAGGGAATATCATACGAACAGGTTTCCATGCCGGAACTGGATGAAGCGATTGCCGCCTGTATCGCCGCCGGTGAAAAACTCTATACAGACGAACAGACAAGCCTGCCATATTTCAGAAACCAGATGTACCGTCGTGACAACATGGCCGGAGCGAAAAAAATCTTTCCGGTTCTGCAAAAAGATTACGACAATATGATCGCCGCCATGAACAAGGCCGGTTCCATCCTGATCGGCATGCAAAAAACGGAAACGGAAAGACGGATGACCGCATACCGTGCCCAGAAAACCATGGTGGGTTACAACACGGAAAAAAGCCTTCTGTACGCCCAGGAAATCGTCATGCTTTTCAACAGTCCAGAAAACAGTATTGCAGACAGGGAAAAATACATCGAAGGCGACAGGCTGATAGCGGAAATGACAACAGCTCTCGCCACGCAGCGGAAAATACTGAACGATGTTTATCCCCTGCGCGACAGAAGTGGAGGAGTGGACAGTATCCACGATCATCTGACGGAAATGATCGCAAGCTACCACATCATGAAAAAGAAAAAAACCGCACGCTCGTTCAACCGCATGATGAAACGTTACAGCGACGCTATCGAAAGTTACAACCGTTCCCTCAAATTTGCGCGACCGATATAGAAACGGATTCTCATGACGCCATCATTGCCGCCATCACCGTTTATTTCATCCATGGCTTCAGCTGAAAGACAAAAAGACAAGCTTCGTAACATGTTTTCATAGCCCGTCCGGCTCTATCGCCCATATAATCTGACCGGATACGCCACAACACCAGGAAAGGAATTTCATGACAACGCCTTTTGACAATCTTATCGAATGGTTCGGACAACTTCCTTCAAAATACCGGCAGGATCTGGCTTCGGAAATCGCCATGCTTATGCCCGGTATCGACGTCAATCCCTATCATCGCAAATTTCTCGATGACTTCATGGAACAGCTTGATGTATTCAGAAGAAAAGGAGTCCACAAGGAATACGGTCTGTTACTGTGCTTGAAAGTTCTGATCGATGACATCATCACCGTGAAAAATCGTGAAAATGCAAACTGGGAGAAAGAAAAAAATGAACTCGAGGAGCTGGTCAACATGACGGGAAGCTGTTCATTCGCCACGGCAGCATCCGAAAAAGCCATGCAATACAGTGAATGGAAGGCCATTGCCGAACAATGGAACGGACTGACCCGTCAACTTCTGACACCGGACAGCATCGACCTGTGGCGACAATCCGTCTCACCATCCGGACACATGGCCTGACATCTGTCCGGTAAACGCTCCATTCCCTGTTTCATGGCGAAACAGGGGAGAGCGCCCCTCAAACCGGCCCGTTCCGAAAAAAACCGGACATTCCGCTTCCGTATTCAATATCCTTTTCCTGGCCCGGAACCGAAAAAGCTGTCTCCGGCACTTCTCTCATAATCGAACGCGATATGCAGTTCCTTCGAAAAACCGGCTGCCTATCAGATATCGCCCGTTGCAGAACTGATTCTTCCGATACAAGAACACCGACTACACACGATATATCGCAAGCCTGTTGCTAAAAAGTGACGGTAGAGCACATTAATAATGATAATTATTCTCATTCAATAATTTTGTCTCTAAAATCTCTTCCTGCGTACACACTAGCAACAGTTTTTCAACGATTCATTTTCAGGACTTGCAATAATGAATAAAAAATTACTCGTCACTTTAATGGCTATGGGACTGACAGGCATTGCACATGCCCAGACCAACGTCACCATTTACGGTACGGTGGATACCGGTCTGATCAAGGAAACCGGCTCCGACGTCCGCATGGGCAGCAACGACGATAGCCTTATCGGCTTCAAGGGCACGGAAGAGCTCGGTTCCGGCATGAAAGCCACCTTCCAGCTCGAAAGACGTTTCGATCTGAATAACGGCGTCAAATTCTCCGGCAACAACGCACTCGATATTCTCCAAGGGGCGGATCCTGACGGGGAAGACGGGGTCGAATGGCAGGGTGCCGCCAACGTCGGTCTGCAAGGAGATGTATGGGGTGCTGTCCGTCTTGGCCGTGTCAATAGTATTCTCATCGAAAATTTCGGTGATCTGGATCCGTTCGCTGTCACGGGTGTTGCTACTGCCCTGGTTGGCAATAATATCCTGTATTCCGAACAGCTGGCCAACACCATCCGCTACGATAGCCCGAGCTGGGCTGGCTTCGGCTTCAGCGCCAGCTATACGCTTGGCCAGGATACCCATCATGGTAATGGCAGCGATATCTTCGGTGGCAAGGGATATGACGACTATGGCAATGACGGTTTCGGCATCGGCCTGAAATACGACAACGGCCCGCTGATGCTGACCGCCAACTATGAACGGCTCGCCGATTCCGACAAATCCTGGCTGTGGAACGCTGGCGGCGCCTATACTTACGAAGGTTTCACTGTTTCCCTCGGTTATCAGAGTACCAAGGTCAAAAGCGCTGCTGCCTATGTTCTGGCCGATGTCGATTCAGAAATCGATCAGAAAGACTGGCTGGTCGGCCTGCAGTACAATACCGGCCCGCATACCGTCAAGTTCTCGTATAACCGGGGTGAAGTCGAAAGCCATACCGAATATGACGGCAAGGCCAACAAATACTCGCTGGGTTACACCTACGATATGTCCAAACGGACTTCCCTGTACGCGATGGTCGCCTATACCGACAGCGATAACGATTCCGTCGGTGAAATCTACAACAGTAACGGGGTCGCCGACGATTCCGTCACCGGTGTCCAGATCGGTATCACCCACAATTTCTGATTTCCTTATCAAGCAGGGGCAAAAAACAGGTTGCCGGCTTACGCCGGCAACCTGTTTTTTAATAGCGCCCCCTCAACATATCGCTTGCCATCTTATAAACCGTTTCCGATCTGTCATGGGATCGGGAAAAACGACATAAAACCGGCAAACGATTTACAAGCTGTTTTTCCGCATCCGTTTTTCACCTCTCATGAATCAACAATCGTGAATGCATATTCCGTTTCCCTACCTAACCGGACATTTTGACATTTTTCATCATTCTTTATTCACATGACACTTTTCAAAATTCCAATCAGCCCCACGCAAACACTCCGGATTCTCCCTGCGACCAACACAATCAACGATACCGATCAAAACAGGAACCACAGCTCGAGTCCATATCGAATCCCGAAAAGACGAAAATAAATGACTTGCAAAACAGTCATAGAAAACAGTTTCTTATCGGAATATCTTTATATGGATTATTAGGATATTTTTCCGACTGTTCCGCTTATTCACGGTAACATCCCTTTCAGAAACGGCCCTCCCGATTTACCGACACCGACCCCTTTCACTGCCTCAAATCATTTTTGGGGAAATCCCATTCACGAACCGGTAACCATCATTCCGGTTTCATTGTCACTTTGGATTGCCGATTTCATATCCATAAAAAATGTCCGGTATCATTCGCCTTTATATCGTGACAATCCCCGTTTTATTCACTTTACGTTTTTACGCTTTACGCCGCTTGCGAAAAGTGCGAAACCATTTCATACCAACAACATTTTCCTCAACCTTCCCGACAGAAACCGGATGATGAAACAACGGTGTACGACACCAATCTGCTAACATACAAAATCCGCCGACAGGAGAACGATACATGCAGTGCACGATAGAAATTTTCGAACGGGGACAATGGAAACCCTGCTGCCTTGTCGAAACAGACGCACCGGAAGCGGGCCCAACCTCGCCTTCCATACTGAGTTATTTCCCGTCCTATATAAAAGAAGGGACATTACCGGTATCCCTTCATTATCCGATCCGTTCCGAACCATACCGGCTCGTCCACTGGCCGTCGTTTCTGCTGGATCTGATACCGGATGGAGAAGGGCGCGAATACCTGCTCTATGAACATCATCTTCCCGACAATAAAGCCCTCGACTGGCAACTGATGCTTCTTGGCGCCATCAATCCACTCGGTAATCTGAGAATCCGGGAAGCGTACGAAGCATACCGTCAGCATCTTGCCGGCAAAGCAGCCACATGGATCGAACGTGGCTTTACGATCCAGGAAATTCTGGAACGACACGAGGATTTTGTCGAATATCTGGAAGAACACGGCATGCTTTCCGCCGGAACGACCAGTATTCACGGCAAGACGCCCAAATTTCTGATGACACAGGGAAAAGATGGCCTCTGGTATGCCGACGCGGCCTTGCCGGATGAAAAATCGGCCCGTCACTTTCTGGTGAAACTGTCGCCCGGACGCAATCTCGCAGACTGGAAAGTGCTTGAAAACGAAGCAGGCTATCTCCATGTGGCCCGTGAAATGGGACTGTTCGTTTCCCATGTGCCGAAATGGCAAAGCGATATGTTGTTCATTCCCCGTTTCGACCGGGAAGTCTCGGGAAACGGCGTGATCCGTCATCCCGTCGAAAGCCTCGTTTCCCTATGCGGAATCGCCGACGAATCGGTCATGCCAAGCCAGAATGCTGTACTGAAAACTTTGCGCCGGTTCGCCAGTGCCCCTGCGGACATGACATTGGAATATATCAAGCGCGACATGCTGAACATGGCCCTGGGCAACACAGACAACCACCCCTGCAATACCGCCATGGAATCGGTAGGTGGAAAAACCCGTCTGGCACCGCTTTTCAACTTCGCCCCGTCACATCTTCTGATCGACGATATTTCCCGATCACTGGAATGGGTCAACGAAAAAGGGGAAATTCTCGATGACTGGAACGAGATCATCGGCACACTCGATCTGCCCGATGAAGAACGTCATCCGATGAAAAATGAACTGAAACGGTTCAGTGAAAAACTGGCCTTTCTGTCAGATATCATGAAAAAAGCGGGAATCGACGACGACATCATCGAAGCCCGCTACTACAGTATCGCCAACTTGCGCACCCAACTAAAAGAATAAAGGGCAATGACAGTCATGTCATTACAACAAGACGTGATTGACGACAAAAAATACGGGAAATAATAACCAACACAAAAACAGACCGTCAATAAACAGGACGCAATTCACGAACATACCGACCTTCGTAAGATTGACATCCTGAAAAATAATACCTATTATACATATAGGAATTATATGGAATAAAGGAGGCATACATGCACATCCAAAATCTGCGTGGAATATTATTTTCCGAATGTTGTTGTGGTATGGCAAACGTAAAAGCGATGGCAAAACGACCAGTTTTGTCTGGACACAGGCTATACCATTCCACAAAAGAAAATGAAATACCAATTACTTAAAACACTAATTCTTCCTCTTGCAGTCACAATAACTCTTGCAACCGACCTGATCTGGACGGATACAACAGAGCATCCTGTTGCAGAATTTCCCTGGTTTGCCGCAGCACTTCTTTTTCTGCTCGTTATAACAGTTCTTTTCTTCTTCACAGCCCTGTTTTTTCCCCGCTTCAGGGAGATTTACCAGGCGAAATCTCCTTTCTACAGCGGAATCATTCTTTTTTTGTGCCTGATCAATATACTGACGGCCAAAACAGCAACCTTGCCAGTATTGTACTTTCCCACCCTTGACCGGATTTTCGGTGTACTGGCAGAAGAATCTCTTTTCATAGGGAAATGCCTTCTTTACTCTTTGCGTCTGCAGCTGACCGGCTGGTTTTTCGGTGCTCTGGCAGGAATAGGAACCGGTATCGCAATTGGTTTCAGCCACCGTATCCGGTACTGGATCCATCCTCTGGTAAGAATACTCGGACCGATACCGTCTACAGCCTGGATTCCGCTTGTACTGGTCAGTTTTCCGGGAACGGTTTCCGCAAGCGCTTTCCTGATAGCCCTGGCGGTCTGGTTTCCGACAACGGTTCTGACGATGAACGGCATCGCCAATATTCCCAATTCATACTTCGAAGTCGCTGCCACAATGGGAGCCAGTTCACGTTATGCAATCTTTCATGTCGGCATACCGGCAGCCATGCCACACATGTTCATCGGTCTTTTCAACGGAACCTGTGCATCATTCATAACCCTTGTCACAGCTGAAATGCTGGGCGCCAAATACGGGCTCGGCTGGTACATCAACTGGCAAAAAGACATGATGGCCTATGCTCACGTCTATGCCGGACTGATTGTCATGTCACTGGTTTGCTATTGCATCATCACGCTGCTTTTCCAGCTGCGCGACAAAATTCTTGTATGGCAGAAAGGGGTCATCAAATGGTAAATGGTATTGTCATTTCCGGAGTAAACAAACTGTTTACCAATACGCAAAATGAAACGGTCACAGCACTGTCCGATATCCATCTGGAAATTTCCTCCGGTTCCTTCACCTCTCTGATCGGTCCGTCCGGTTGTGGCAAATCGACGCTTTTGCGTCTGATCGCCGGGCTGATCAGACCGGATAACGGGACATTGGCACTGGATGGAAAAGCGATTGAAAAACCGGGAAGCGACCGCGGTTTCATGTTTCAGGAACATACACTGTTTCCCTGGCTAACCATCAGGGACAATATCGCTTTCAGTCTGCGCGCCCAAGGAATTTACAGAGAAATGTCATCCCGGGTTGACGAATTTCTCGAACTGGTTGGCTTGAAGGATTTCGGAAATTACTACCCACACCAGCTCTCAGTAGGGATGTGCCAGAGAGCCAGTCTGGCCCGCGCCATCGTCAGTCATCCCAAGGTACTGCTGCTGGACGAACCGTTCGGAGCACTGGATGCCTTCACCCGCATGAACATGCAGGATGAACTGCTCCGGATATGGAAAGAACGCAACATGACCATGATCATGGTCACTCACGATGTAGATGAAGCGATTTATCTGTCCGACCGGATCGTCGTGATGTCTCCCCGTCCGGGAAGAATCACAAAAATCCTCAATGTGCCATTCAGCCGTCCCCGCGCGCGAAGCAGCAACGAATTTCTCCGATGTCGAGGAGAAATACTCCGTCTGCTGGACTTTGGCGGAACAGTCATGGAACCTGAATTCTATCTCTGAACCACTTGCCCGGTCAGATCCCCGTTTTTTATCAGTAACCAAAGGAAAATCCAATGAAGAAAACTCTTGTCTATCTGTTTTTGGGACTGTCTGCGTTCGTTCTGGTCGCATGCAGTACCAAAAACAACGATCCTTATCATTTGCGTATAGCCTATTCGCCATCCTTGTGCCAGGCACCTCTGCACATCGCCGTCGAAAAGGGTTTTTTTGAAGCGGAAGGCATCAAGCCCGAAAATATCCAGCTTGATGCCTCTCATGCACAGGAAGCTGTCGGAACCAATCAGGTTGATCTCGGCTTCGGTCTGGTCAGCAAGTTTCTACAACCTGTCGAAAACGGACTTCCGGTCAAATTCATCGCAGGCATTCACAATGGTTGCATCAAGATACTGTCCCTGAAAAAATCCGGCATCACATCCATCGCTGATCTGAAAGGTAAACGGATAGGTGTTCCAGCCTTGTCGGATGCAGCGACCCTGATTGCAAAACGTGCTCTTTTGTCTGAAGGAATCAGTGTGGATGCAAAAAATCCGGAAGTCGAATTTGTCGTGTATTCAAGAAACGATTTGCCGCAGGCGCTGCAAAAAGGTCTTATCGACGTTATTGCCCTGAATGACCCTGTTGCCACCATAGCAGAAGAACAACTGGATCTGGCCGTCATTCTGGATACATCGAAAACGCATCCTTTCGATGAGGAATACTGCTGCGTCGTTTTCATCACATCGAAGCTGGCCAGCGAACGTCCGGAAATTGCCGCTGCCGCAACCCGGGCCATCCTGAAAGCATCGGCCTGGGTACAGGAACATCCCGAAGAAGCGGCAAAAATCCAGCTTGACAAGAAATATGTATCCGGTGATCTGGCATTCAACACAAAACTGTTGAAAAGTTATAACTATCATCCTTCCATACAGGGGGGGTATAACGCCATTGAACTGAATGCCCGGCAATTTGCGGAAATCGGCATTCTGAAAAAGGGAACAGACTCAAAGGCTTTCGCTGACCGCGTTTATCTTTTTCAGAAAAACGTGCCCGACAGTTATACCGCTGCCGATGTTGCCAATGTGAAATAAACCGGTTTCCTTGAACATGCGGAAAAACTGACGGCCCGGCAGAAGAGCGATCATGCAAAGGGCCGTCATCAGAAAAGAACATCCATCATGGCTAAAAAAGACATTATTCTCAGCTGTTCGGATTGCGCAGCACTGGCCTGCAGGGCAAAAAACGAATCCAGATATCCCGCTTTCTGTCTGACGGAACATGTCGATAACGATCAACTGGCGAAAGTCATGAAAATCTATGAAAACAATCAGGAAATGGGAGATATTTCCCGTGTATCTGCCGGTATCGAAGGCGAATTCTACGGCCGGCTGACTCGCGTGGAAGAAACGATCAAATTCATTCAGCGCATGGGTTACCAATATATCGGCATTGCATCGTGTGTCGGTCTGATGAACGAAACACGGATTTTTTCAAGGATCCTCAGAGCATTGAATATCAAAAGTTACACCGTCGGCTGCAAGGTCGGTGCCATAGACAAGACGGCAGTCGGTGTACCGAACGAAAAAAAACTCAATGGCGGATGTGGTCATGAATCCATGTGCAACCCGATCATGCAAGCCAAAGTTCTGGAAAAGGAAGGAACCGATTTCAATATCGTCATCGGACTGTGCGTCGGACACGACACCATGTTCCTCAAATATTCGGCTGCACCGACTACCGTCATGATCGTCAAGGACCGTGTTCTGGGACATAACCCGGTGGCGGCACTTTACACGGCCAATACAATTTATTCCCGATTCAAGGAAGAACTCAAAGTCGGGAAATAAGTGAAAAAGAACTGTACCGCTCATGGGGAAAAAATCATGAGCTGTACAAGATGAGGCATCTCATTCTCCTGACGGGAATTTTTCCTCAGGGATTGATTCAGGTATCGCCGAAACAAGCAAGAAATTTAACGAGAACCATATCATGCAAAATTCGATAAAAAACAATCCGTCTTCCCTCAACGATCAAAACACATGGGGAATCGGAACACAATGTATCCAGGCAGGGTTCGAGGCAGCAGTCGGAGGACCGCGTGTTTTGCCAATTTACCAGACGGCATCCTACAAATACGAAGACGTGGATCAGGTCGAACGCCTGTTTGCACTTGAGGAAAGCGGTTTCAAATATACCCGCACAGGCAATCCCACTCTGGCGGCCTTTGAACAGAAAATGACTATTCTGGAAGGTGGTACTGGTGCTGTGGCTACCTCGACCGGCCAGGCCGCTGTTCTGCTTGCCGTCGCCAATCTGCTAAGGGCAGGGGATCATCTGGTTTCCGCCAGAACCATATATGGCGGTTCCCATGTACTTTTCGGAACGACTCTGAAAAAACTCGGTATCGAAACAACGTTTGTCAATCCGGAAGACCCTGTGGAAGAACTCCGCAAGGCATTCCGTCCCAATACCCGCTTAATCTTTGGGGAAACAATCGGCAATCCCGCGCTCGACATCCTGGATTTCGACAAGTTTTCCTCACTGGCGCACGAATTTGACGTACCTTTCATTGTTGACAATACTCTTGCAACGCCTTTTCTTTGCCAGCCATTTCATCACGGCGCCGATATTGTCGTACATTCGGCAACAAAATATATCGGAGGACAAGCTACTTCATTGGGAGGAATGGTCATTGATGGAGGTTCCTATAACTGGAACAACGGCAAATTTCCCGATTACGTCGAACCTGACCGGCTTTATGCCAATACATCCTACTGGAAAAAATTCGGACGTGCCGCTTTCATATCCAAGGCCCGCGCCCAGTACCTAAGAGATTTCGGCGTCACCCTCAGTCCATTCAACGCCTTTCTGCTCAATCTCGGGCTGGAAACACTCCATCTGCGCATGCCCCGTCACTGCGAAAACGCACTGGCGCTTGCCGAATTTCTCGAAAACCATCCACAAGTGAATTGGGTCGTCTATCCGGGACTGAAAAATCACAGAAGTTTCCCGCGTATCCTGAAATATTTCGATTACAGCGGCGCAAGCGGAGTTCTGACTTTCGGCCTGAAAGGCGGTTCGGCTGCCGTACGGGAATTTGTCAAGGCACTGAAACTGGCATCGCTGGTCGTTCACGTCGGCGATGCACGGACAATGGTACTCCATCCGGCAACAAGCACCCATTCACAGCTTTCATCCAGGGAACGTCTTGCCGCAGGCATCCCGGATGACATGATCCGTGTATCCGTCGGCATCGAAGATGCCGACGACATCATCAGGGATTTTGATCAGGCACTCCAGAAAGCAAAAAGGAAATAAACCATGAATATACAAATCGATACAGTAAACTATCTGAATCTCATGGTCCATCCGGAAAAAGTCGCCGATACACTCAATATTGAAGTTTCCAGTCATGCCTATTTACCGAAAACCGACGATCCTGAAAGCGATTGGGTAGCCTCTGTTGCCGTACCGGCATTCAAGCTGATACGGAAACGGTATGGTCATCCTGTTCCGTCTTTTTGTTCCATCGGTACCGGTTCCGGACTGGACGTGCTGGCAGCCATCGAACTGCTCGGTGCAGACCATGTCGGTTTTACAGATCTTCAGTCTGAAGTCGTCGAAACAGCGGCGAAAAACATCACAAACAATCTCCGGAAGGGGAAAAAAGTCATTATGGCGTATGGAGCCGGAGATCTGCTCTCACCGCTATCGGGACAGCAAAAATATTATGACGTCATTTACGAGAATTTGCCCAATGTTCCGCTTGACGGAGGTTCAGGCATTGCCGAGAAACGGAACAGCGGTCACTTTCTGGAAAAACGCCCTGAACCGATCCCGGCACTGGTTCATAACAATATGCTCGACCTGCATTTCCTGGCTTTGCTTCAGGCCAGACAGTTTCTGACAGAAAACGGTTCCGTTTATTCGACACTGGGAGCCCGCGTCAATCTCGATATATTCAGATTGCTTGGGCTTGAGGCCGGTTACGACTCGCAAATATTGACTTATAGCTGGAAAATCCAGGCAGAAGCGGAAGATGTCTTATCCGGCTATGCCAGGCAGGAAGCTGCGGGACTGGGTCCGTTTCATTTTTATCTTGTACACGATTTAAGGACAGCGTTCTCGGGAACAAATGTGGAAGAATCCGGAACAGGGGCACTGGAAATTGAAAAAACACTGGTGCCTCACCAGCTCAGCGCAACCGAAGCATGGGCAGCATGGAAAAACGGAAAGGAAATCGGACACACTGTCGCCGTACTTCAGTCAACCCCACGAATAAAATGACCGGAAAGGAAATCTGAATATGAAAGATCCCCGGATATGGAGCGTCATCCAGGCGGCGGCACTTGTTCTGTCAGGACGATCTGCCGTTGCCGATGCTATCGGCACGGAAGCCAGCAAAATGCTGGCTCTGGAAATTCCGGAACAGACCGGAACTTTTTCCAAAAGCATGTTCCCGGTCACTTCCTTTATTGGCGAAGCCCTGAAACACGGAACATCTTCCACCCGTCCTTTTCTTGATGTCCTGGCTCATGCACTTCCGTATTTGCCCTGGAAATACAATTATCCCCCCCGCAACGACATGCCGGATCTCGGCATTAAAATGGCATGGGGTGAAATTATCGGTCCACAAGCCCCGTTTGTCTGCGAAAGCTTTTGCATGGGATTTACTCTGATTGCACCGCACAGTTTCTATCCTGCACATTTTCACCCTGCAACGGAACTTTATTATGTTCTCTCGGGAGCGGGGCAATGGACACTGGACGGAAAATCTGCCTGGCACACCCCCGGTTCCTTCATCCTGCATCCCTCAAACAGGATTCATGCCATGCGAACGGAAGATGACCCCCTGCTTGCCCTGTATACCTGGAGCGGACCGGATGTCATGACACTCTCGCAATACGTCTCCTGAAATCCGTTCTGCCTGAATCTGCCGGAAACAACATCTTGTCTTTTCGACAAATTCAGGCAGAACCTGAACTCCGAGTCCCTTCAAAAATCAAAACGGCTCCCAGTATCCGTTCACCGGCATGACAAGCTTTTCTGTCACTCAGGTCAGTCCTTCAAGCTGGATGACATCCACCCATTCACCGGCCCGGACTGTTTCACACTCTTCGGGCAACACAATAATACCGTTTGCCTCGGTTATGGAACGCAGGATCCCCGATCCCTGTTCTCCGGTCGTTCTCACCGTCAGATTGCCATCGGCATTCTGGCTCAGGACACCCCGCTGAAATTCCATCCGGCCCACACGCTTGGACAAACTGGTTGCCGCCTGAGCCCTGACAGGCAACAACGGCGAGGGCAGGGCGCCCATCATATGCAAAAGCGCATCCCGGACGAAAAAATAAAAGGAAACCATCACCGCCACCGGATTGCCCGGCAGACCGAACAAAAAGGCATAATCGCCCCCGGATCGAATCTTGCCGAATGCCATGGGACGCCCCGGACGCATCCGGATCGACCAGAAAGCGACATCTCCTATTTTCGCCATGACCTGTTTGGTATAATCCGCGACACCGACAGATACACCGCCCGATGTCACCACGGCGTCGGCATTTTCACAGGCTTGCAGCAATGCCTCTTCCAGTTCCCCAGGATCATCGCCGACAATTCCCATATCCAGCACATCACATCCAAGCCGTTCCATCAATCCGGTCAAAACCGCCCGGTTACTGTCATAAATCGCTCCGTTCTCCAGTTCCATGCCAGCCGGTCGCAATTCGTCTCCGGTTGAAAACAGCGCGACCCTGACTTTACGGCGAACAGCGACTTCCGCCATTCCGACTGATGCCAGCATCCCGAGATGGGCCGGTCGTAATAATGTTCCCCCGACTATGAGAACCGAACCTTCACAAACATTTTCACCGGTCTTGCGGATATTGTCCCCTGCCATGACAGCCCGCGCGGGAACAGACAGATGCATTTCGTCGATCATTTCGACATTTTCCTGCTGGACAATCGTATCGCATCCTTCGGGAACCACTGCACCGGTCATGATACGGATACATTCCCCGAACCGGATACGGCCCAAATAGGGGTGACCTGCCGCAGAAAATCCCGCAACCTTCAGCATCACGGGATTCGACAAATCCAAATTCCGGGAAGAAAAGGCGAAACCGTCCATCGCTGCATTGTCAAAACATGGCACCGAAACCGGTGCAACGACATCCTCGGCCAACACACGGCCCAACGCATGACGCAAAGGTACTTTTTCCATGCCGCTGACCGGCGAGACGAAACCTGAAACAAGATCATGGGCCAGTCTTACAGAAATGGAATCGGGATTATAGGAAGGCAGGACGCCGGTCAAATCCTTTATTGTCGAAGCACTGTCATTCATGAATTACCTTCCGGTATCGTTATCGGGCAGATCCTGCAACCTCTTCAGTTCATCTGGCGTATTGACATTCTCGAATGCATGCAAATCATCGAAACTGGCCGTGGCCACATTCAGCGACGCATACCATTCATCGATTTTATGACCGCCGTTTTTCAGATAATTTTCAAGATGGGAAGCAAGCGACGCCTTCATCAGGCAAAAAACGGGCTGGATCTGGCAATATTCATCGGCCCGTGAAACGGCCACGGCCAAATCAGCCCGTTTTCCATCCAGCGCACGATAAAGATCTTCAACCAGATGCCGCGAAAGAAAAGGCGCATCGCAAGGCGCCGTCACCAGATACAACGTCTTGCAATGACGCAACCCTGTCAGAAAACCGGCCAGAGGGCCGGAGAAATCCATCGGATCATCGGCATAAACAGGATAATCGAATGTCGCATAAGCCTCCGTATTCCGGTTGGCATTGATCATCAGGGTGCTGACTTGCGGCCTTAGCCGGTCGATGACATGTTCGACCATCGGTTTGCCTTTCAAAAGCTGCAACCCCTTGTCGACCATTCCCATCCGCCGTCCACGGCCTCCTGCCAGGATGACACCGGTCACATCGTCATAAAGACATGAATCGGGAATATCGGTCAACCCCGGGAACATCCACACCATGTTCAACCTCCAATATAGGACATTTCTATTTTCCGGCCACGGCCAGCGGAAGCGTTTCCGCGCAATTCGGAATACCGGTCGTCACGACGCTGCCAGCAGGATATGGCCGCTCTGGCAATCTCTCCATCGGAAAAACCTCCTCTCAACAGACGCCGCAAATCGAAACCTTCCGTCGCGAAGAGACATTTGTACAATTTGCCTTCCGTCGACAGGCGAAGCCGGGTACAGTCACGGCAAAAAGCCTGCGTCACACTGGCGATCACCCCGATCTCACCGCCGCCGTCACGATAGCGCCAACGCCCGGCCGTCTCGCCGCGGTAATGTTTTTCCAGTGGCTCCAGCGGCATTTCATCATCGATCATCCTAAGCAGCTCTCTTGCCGGAACAATTTTCCGGTCAGTCCAGTCATTCGTCGTGCCGACATCCATGTATTCGATGAACCGGACGATGACAGAGGTATTCCTGAAATATCGTGCCAGCGGAAGCACCTGATTTTCGTTCATGCCTTTTTTGACGACCATGTTGACCTTGACCGGAGAAAATCCTGCGGACAATGCCGCCTCGATACCGTTCAATACATCCGCGACCCGGAAACCGACATCGTTCATTTTCATGAAAACGGTATCGTCCAGTGCATCCAGCGATACAGTAATGCGCCGCAAACCGGCATCAAAAAGCGTTCGGGCCTTTCTGGCCAGCAGGGAACCGTTAGTCGTGAGCGTCACATCGACTGGTCGTCCACCCGGAGTTTTCAGCCCGGCCAGCTGTCCGACCAGTCTCTCGACATGTCTGCGCAACAGCGGTTCACCACCGGTCAGACGGATTTTTTCCACTCCCATTGATACAAAAAGCCGTGCCAGGCGGGTGATTTCCTCGAAAGAAAGCATATCCGAATGAGGAATGAAACGGAAATTCTTGCCGAATACTTGCTTCGGCATACAATAAACACAACGGAAATTGCAGCGATCCGTTACCGAAATACGCAAATCCCTCAAAGGCCTTCCCAACCTGTCCAGCACAACGGCCCCTGTACCGGAAGATACAGGGGAAGGACGGAGTACATATTTCGTTTCATCCTGCCGGAATACGGGAAAAATCGGGTAGGGCATGAGCAATAACTGTCAGATAAACGGCATAGACGGTAAAGATACCATGAACCGGAATTTGTTTCATGGTTCAAATCCGGCTGCATCATATAACACTTCCCTCATGTTTCCGGCAGTAAAAAAAATACTTCCGGCAACATGCACACGATACCTGAACCGGTCACTTCCGAAAACACCCGTTTAACAGCCATACCGGAAATCCGGCCTATCTGGATATACTTTGCCGAATATCATTACGCCGGATTTCATACGGAATATGCTGGAGGAACCATCAGGGAAATCCTTCTCACCTTTACTTCAATCGGAAAATTATGGCTACCAAACCCACTATCATTCTCGTTCACGGCGCATGGTCCGACGCTTATCACTGGGAAAACGTGATTCTCGGACTTTACGCCAAAGGCTACAAAGTACGTGCCGTCGAAAATTCGCTCAAATCACTGGAAGAAGACATCGACAACACCATCCGGCTGATCGGTGCCCATCCGGAACCGGTCATTCTGGTCGGACACGATTACGGCGGCGCCGTCATCACCCGTGCCGGAAATGAAGACAATGTCGTCGGACTTGTCTATTGTGCCGCCTATTCGCTGGACGAAAGCGAAACCATCAACGATGTCCTGGCCTACCGGGATCCCTCGCCGAGCGCCATGAACTTTATCGACACTCTGGACGACTATATCTGGATCAAATACGACAAGTTCAAGGACAGTTACTGCCAGGATGTCGCCGATGACAAGGCCTATGTCATGAGTGTGACCCAGAAACCGATCTACGCCAAAACCCTGAACGACCCGTCAGGCGAAGCGGCATGGAAAAATGTCCCCAGCTGGTACCAGATTTCGTCGAAAGACCGGATTATCCCGCCTGAAACCCAGAAATGGCTGGCCGACCGGCTGGAAGCGAAAAAAGTGATCACGCTGGATTCAAGCCATGCTTCCATCATTTCACATGCAAACGACATCGTGAACCTGATCGATGAAGCAGCCAAATCGCTAGGCTGACCATCCGTCGTAACAGGTCTGCACAGTGAACAATGCGTGTGTTCGATTAAGGATACACGCATTATGTCTTTCGTGGAAACCGCATGGCAACACCACATGGACACACGACTGACCGGAAAATCCGGATACACGGCCTTGTGTCAGGCTGCCGCTTCCTTAAAAACATTTCACGTTCAGTACTTCTCGCAGCAGACCTGAACCGTTTCTCATTCCCTGTTGCTCCCATTTTTTTCGAAGGAACCGAACATGATCACCATCCGGAAATCGCAGGACAGAGGATATGCCGACCATGGCTGGCTGAAAACCTTCCATACCTTTTCATTTGCGCAATATTACGATCCACGTTTCATGGGATTCCGTTCGCTGCGTGTCATCAACGAGGATCGTGTCGCTGTCGGAAAGGGATTCGATTTGCATCCGCATGACAATATGGAAATCATTTCCTACGTTATTTCCGGTATGCTGGAACACAGGGACAACATGGGCAGCCATGAAATCATGAAAGCAGGCGAAGTCCAGCGTATCAGTGCCGGCAAAGGCATACTGCATAGTGAATACAACGGTTCAGCGAATGAAGAAGTTCATTTTCTGCAAATATGGATCATGCCCGATGAACGAAATGTCCGTCCGGAATATACCCAGGCATCGTTTACGGATATCGATCAGGACAGTCTGGTTCTGATCGCCAGCAAAACGGCCCGCTACAATTCCATCTCGATTCACCAGGACGCCGACGTTTATGCCGCCAGACTGGAAAAGGGCAGTGTTATCGATCACGACATCGCCGACAAAAGAGGGGTATGGATCCAGATGATCAGCGGGGAAATGAGCATCAATGGAAAAGAAACCCTCCTGGCAGGCGATGGCGCCGCTATAGAAGATACCGGCCATCTGACGCTGGTGGCAACCCGAAATTCCCATTTTCTATTGTTTGACATGGCGTGATCGTTTTCCGCTGCCGGCCTGCGACATTTCCGAACCGGATGGACAGTTCGATACTTCGCACATTTCATTGCGGTGCGACACCTCGCAAAAATCACGTCATTACGACAAGCAAGCGGACCTGAAAATCATAAAAAAACCGCGTTTTTCACGCGGTTTTTTCATTTCGGAAAAAGCGTCGTTATTCCTTTCGGGTATCCACCTGAATCAATGGGCCGTCATCGACAACAACGGGAGCTCTTCTTCTGCGAACCGGCCGTCTGACCGTTTCCGTTTCTGACTGAATCCGGCTTTCCTGAACCTTCTTCATTTTCTCAGGATCGGTAGAAGCCATCGTCAGACCGGCTTCCGCCAGAATCCGTTCCAGTTCGGATACCGGATCGGCTGCGGGAACGGATACAGAAGAAGCCACGACATCCTTTCCGGCTTCAGCCTCACCTTCCGGGTCGACAAGAACTCCCGCCGAATCCGTTTCAACCGATCCGGCGACAGGTTCCGTTACCGGTTCGGCAACCGGCTCTGCTACCGCTGCGACATCTTCCTGTTTCACTTCTTCGACAGGTGGCTCCGCTTCCACAACAACGGGCTGTACTTCCGTGACGACGGCTTCCACAATTTCAGCCGTTTTGGCCGGCACGACTTCAACTTCAGAAACGACCGGAACAACCTGAACGTCTGCGACGATGTCATCTGCCTTTTCGGCATAAACAGCAGTCTCATCCGTTTCGGCCGCTACGGCAGCATTTTCCGTCGAAGCGCGACGGCGTTTCGGATGGGAACGCCGGCTTTCACGACGCGGAGAAGCGGTTTCCTCTTCCGGATTCACCTGAACGGTATCGGCACCATCAGAGGATCCGTTTTCTCCAGCAACTTCCGTAACTTCCACAGAGGACATATCAACCACCGGCACTTCCGGAACAGGAACGGCGACAATGTTTTCGATATCCGCATTCGGCATTTCAGTCTGTTCGGACGGTGTTTCGGCATTGGCATCCCGACGGCTGCGATTGCGTCCCCCGCGACGGCGGCGACGCCGGGTTTCGTCTTCATTACCGACATCACCTGTACGTTCCTGTACCGGCATTTCCGTGACGACATCCGTTTCAGCGGCAACGATCTGGATGGCTTCGGATACCGGAACCAGTGCAGTCACTTCCGGTTTCGCGACAACGGTTTCCAAAACTTCCGGCTTTACGGCATTTTCCTCACTTCTGGCCTGTTTGCGTTCTTCCCGCTGGCGTTGTTCACCTTTTTCGCCACGGGTCCTGCGCTGGCGGCCGGTTTTCGGTACCGTTGTTGCAGCGGCATCCTCATGCTCGGACGAGGAAGCCACTGCCGGCTGTGCTGTCCGGCTCTTTTCCTCACGTGCTTCACCCCGGCGGCTGCGGCTGCGTGAACGCTCGCCGTTTCGGCCCTTCCGTCCGTTTCTGGACGGCTGTTTCCCGGCAGGTTCTGCCGGTGCTTCAGTTTTGCCGATACCGAAAAAGCCCAGCAGACGGTCGAAAAATCCTTTCTCGGCAACGGCCGGAACCGGTGAATGATCGACCACCGGAGCCGGCATACCTTCCGGAATATTCTTGACGATCGCTTCCTGTGCCGGCTTGACCGGTTCTTTCTGGCGTTTGGAGAAACTCATGTCCACATCGGACTGTTCCGCCAGTTTGTAACTGACTTCCGGTTCTTCCAGACGCGGATCGTCATGCTTGATACGTTCCAGTTTGTAGTGTGGCGTTTCCAGATACTTGTTCGGTATCAGAACGATCTTGACCTTGTGGCGCGATTCGATTTTCATGATCTCGCCACGTTTTTCATTGAGCAAAAACGCCGCGACATCGACCGGAATCTGGACATGAATGACCGCCGAACTTTCCTTCATGGATTCTTCCTCGATAATCCGGAGAACCTGAAGGGCGGACGATTCCGTATCGCGAATATGTCCGGTTCCGTTACAGCGCGGGCAGGTGATATGGCTTCCTTCGGACAGGGAAGGGCGCAGCCGCTGGCGCGACAATTCCATCAGACCGAAACGGGTGATCTTGTCCATCTGGACGCGTGCCCTGTCATAATGCAGCGCTTCCTTCAGACGGGCCTCGATCTCACGCCGGTTTTTCGGCGATTCCATATCGATGAAATCGATCACGATCAGTCCGCCGAGATCGCGCAGACGCAGCTGGCGGGCGACTTCTTCGGCCGCCTCGCAATTGGTCGTGAACGCGGTTGTTTCGATATCCGTTCCGCGAGTGGAACGGGCCGAGTTGACGTCGATGGCGACCAGTGCCTCGGTATGGTCGATGACAATGGATCCCCCCGAAGGCAGGGAAACGACACGCGAGTAAGCCGATTCGATCTGGTGTTCGATCTGGAAACGTGAAAAAAGCGGGACACCATCCCGATACCGTTTCACCCGGTTGGCCATATCCGGCATGACATAACTCATGAACTGGCGGGCCTGTTCGTAGATTTCATCCGTATCGATCAGGATTTCGCCGATATCCGGCTGGAAATAATCGCGAATGGCACGTATGACCAGAGACGATTCGTGATAGATCAGAAAAGCGCCCGGAGCGGAAGAACCGGCACTCTCGATGGCATTCCAGAGTTGCAACAGATAATTCAGGTCCCACTGCAATTCCTCGACCGTACGGCCGATCCCGGCTGTACGGGCAATAATCGACATGCCCGGCGGCACATCCAGCTTGTCCATCGTTTCACGCAGTTCCTGACGCTCCTCGCCTTCGACACGCCGTGAAACACCACCACCACGCGGATTGTTCGGCATGAGCACCAGATAGCGGCCGGCCAGTGAAATGAACGTGGTCAGAGCCGCCCCCTTGTTGCCGCGTTCTTCCTTTTCGACCTGAACCATGATTTCCTGACCTTCCGTCAGGGCGTCCCTGATAGTGGCATTGCGGACATCCACTCCTTCCCTGAACAGGGAACGGGCCACTTCCTTGAATGGCAGAAAACCGTGACGGTCTTCGCCATAGTTGACGAAACAGGCCTCAAGGGAAGGTTCGATCCGGGTAATGACTGCCTTGTAGATATTGGATTTGTGCAACTCACGGGCATTCGATTCGATATCGATATCGATCAGTTTCTGCCCGTCGACAATCGCAACGCGCAGCTCCTCCTGCTGCGTTGCGTTGAACAACATACGTTTCATAAATACACTCCGTGGCCCGAGGGCCCATATTCCTTAAACGATACGCTCGGAAGCGACGTCGCAAATCAATCGGGTGTACACACGGAAAAGGCTGGACGGAGGACGGGCATCGGGCAGGCGAAGACGGCAAAGGCCGCCCGCGTCGCCCGACGAGCGGGGATGGGGTCGATCAATTTCAAGGTTAGCGATTACGCCTGCAATATGCATTTCATTCAATAAACAGACAATGCGATGAAAAGGGCAAATCAGAGCCAAACGACATCAAAATTTTTCGGTTACCAAACACATCACGACACAAGCAGCAAACCGTTTCTGCTTGTCCTTCAAATCCTTTGTATCCAGACGCAAAATCCTCATTCCGGCATTCCGTCCGGCTAACGCTGTGGCGTCAGCCTGGATCCCATACTGAAATGGCGCGTACACATCTTTTCCATTGAATTTGTCTCAAACCGGGCCAATGGATGCCGCAACTGTGTAGAATGATTCTTTTTATTGTACACAGACGGGCCGGAAATTGCCGGCCGATTCAGGATTATATAGATAAATGACCCCGACTCATAGAGGCAATGTCAGTAAAAACGTTGAAAAACAGGTCGATACTGGTGACAATTCACAAATGAAACCGGTTCGGCTGGTAACCGTGACGGAAAACCAGGACGGACAACGCATCGATAATTATCTCTTCAGGATATTCAAGGGCGTTCCGAAAAGCCATGTTTACCGCATCCTCCGGTCCGGAGAAGTGCGTGTCAACAAAAAACGGATCGACCAGACATACCGGCTGCAAGCCGGAGACATCATCCGCATTCCGCCAGTCAAGACAGCCGAACGGGAAGAAAAACGCATACCGGATGCCCGTTTCGATATCCTGTACGAGGATGACAGCATTCTGGTCATCAACAAACCGGCAGGTGTCGCAGTCCACGGCGGTTCCGGCGTATCCTTCGGTGTCATCGAGCAATTGCGTGCCATGCGGCCGGAAGCGAAATTTCTGGAACTCGTCCACCGGCTGGACAAGGAAACGTCCGGCATTCTCGTTCTGGCCAAAAAACGGTCGGCCCTGACACGGCTGCATGAACAGATCCGCGAGGGGGCCATTGACAAGCGTTATCAGGCACTGGTGCATGGAAACTGGAAAAACCAGAGACAGCACGTCAGGCTGCCATTACTGAAATACCATACCACCGACGGTGAACGGCGTGTACGGGTCGATGCGGCAGGACAGGCGTCTCATACCGTTTTCAACGTACTGAGACATTATCCGGACTTCACCTTGCTGGAAGCGGAACTGAAAACAGGACGGACCCACCAGATCCGTGTCCATCTGGCCTCGTCGGGTTTTGTCATTGCCGGAGACGAGAAATACGGCGATTACGAACTGAACCGGCAATTGCAAAAAGGGAAAAAAGGAGAAGATGCCTTAAAACGCATGTTCCTGCATGCCTGCAAAATCACGTTTGTTCACCCCGAAACGGGAAAACCGGTCACGATCACCGCACCATTACCCGATGAATGTGCCGGCTATCTGAAAACACTGGAGTCCGGAAACAGCAAAAAAACATGAAAAATTTACGGTAAAATTCACATTCGACAAATCATTCCAGTGGCTCCGTCCGTGGCCTGAAAACCGGATGGATACCACTAACGACCAATATGCCAAAACAGAAATTCGACCTGATCGTCTTCGACTGGGACGGTACCCTGATGGACAGTACAGCCGCCATTGTCAAAAGCCTTCAGGATGCCGCGCTCGATCTGGGATTGCCGATGCCCGAAAAAAAACGGGCCGCCCATGTCATCGGCCTTGGTCTCAAAGAGGCTCTGGAAACCGTCCTGCCGGATCTGGCGCCCGAATATTATCCGAAACTGGTCGACCGATACCGCATCCATTTCCTGACAAACAACCCGAAAACCACGCTTTTCGATGGCGTGAAAACCATGCTGGACGATCTGAAAAACCAGAATTACCTGCTTGCGGTAGCGACGGGCAAGAGTAGGGCAGGACTGAACCGCGCCATTAACGAAACGGGTCTGCAAGGTTATTTCGACGCCAGTCGTACAGCGGACGAAACCTGGTCGAAGCCGCATCCGGCCATGCTGCTCGAGCTGACCGAGGAACTCGGCGAACCCATGAACCGTACGGTCATGATCGGCGACACCACACACGATTTGCAAATGGCGAACAATGCCGGCGCGGCCGGAATCGCCGTACAATACGGGGCACACTCCGCGGCCGAACTGCAAAAGCTGCATCCGATATATGCAGCCGGTTCGGTTCCGGATCTGCACCACTGGCTCAATGAAAATGCATAACCCCTTACTCACAAAACGGGACTGTCATGAGTGAAAACAACTGGGAACGCGACGTTCTCGAAAAACTGATGCTCCAAACTCTCAAGGAACAGCGTGTCCGTCGCCGCTGGGGTATCTTCTTCAAACTGACGACCATTTTTCTGGTCATATTCGTCATTGCCTCGATCAAAAATCTTTTCCTTACCGAAAGCGACGGTACGCCGGTCCAGGCCCATACGGCCATGATCGAAATCAAGGGAACCATCGAAGCGTCCGGAAACGCTTCTGCCGGGAACATCATCAAGGCTCTGAACAAGGCCTATGAAGAACCGATGGCAACCGGCGTTATCCTGAAAATCAACAGTCCGGGCGGCAGTCCGGTCCAGGCCGGCATGATTTATGATGAAATCCGGCGCCTGCGAAAGGTCCATCCTGACAAACCGCTGTATGTCGTCGTCGAGGAACTGTGCGCTTCCGGCGGTTACTATATTGCCGCAGCAGCCGACAGGATTTATGTGGACAAAGCCAGCATCGTCGGCTCGATCGGTGTGATGATCAACGGATTCGGCATGACGGGCCTGATGGACAAACTCGGTATCGAACGCCGCCTGCTGACTGCCGGAGAATACAAGGGATTCCTCGACCCGTTCAGCCCACAGACACCGCAACAGGTCCAGTACGCCCAGTCCATGCTGAACCAGATTCACCGGCAGTTCATCGAAGCGGTTCGTGCCGGTCGGGGAGAACGTCTGAAAGAAAACCGGGAAATCTATAGCGGACTTGTCTTTTTGGGACCCGAAGCGATCAGACTCGGACTGGCCGATGAACTGGGAACGGTGGAAAGCGTTGCCCGTGATATCATCAAATCGCCTGAAATCGTCGATTACACCGAACAGGAAAAACTGGCCGATCGGGTACTGAAAAAATTCGGAGCATCTGTCGGTTACGGTGCCGCCAAGGCCGGCCTGGGCTGGAATCCCGTTTCATGGCAATGATTTTCCGGCAAACGGCTGCCAAAACCCGGGAGAACTGACGACGGACATTTAGCAAATCCGCGATTACCTGTTACTATTGGGTAATCGATGCAAAAAAGTGCCTGAAGCATGACGATGGCAACTTTTATATGCTCTATGGAGACTGTGGCATGGCAAAGAATATTTTTTCAGGAACGCTGGCCGGCATGGCCGTCCTGTTGTCGACCCTGGGTCCGGCAATTGCCGGTGATACTGCCACAGCAGCGAAAAACGGAAGCGAGCTGTCTCCAAGACAACAACAGGCCATCCGGAACGCCTTTTCCAGACTGGATGAGGGAGAGCGTCAAATGACAATGGAATGGAGTGATGCCAAAAAAGTTTCGGAAACCATGTGCCGTCCCGCCGCTCTCCGGTATTTCAGAAAACAGTACAGGGAAACCGACCGGGTATTTCTCGGTACCGTAAAAAGCGACAGCCTGAAACTGCAAGGCAACCGACAATTGACCGGAACCGGACAGTTCCGCGAGGGATACAACTGGCATTATTTCACTTTCGAATGCCAGCTGAATCCGGCAACAGGCTATGCCGTATCATTCAAGGCAGACATAACGAAAACCGAAAGTTACAGACGACAGTCCCTCTGAGGGAAAGTCAGTGAACAGGAATATCATGCACAAACGCGATATTGCCAACATTTTGTTTATC
Organism: Oxalobacter aliiformigenes; assembly: GCF_027116575.1. Taxonomy (GTDB): domain Bacteria; phylum Pseudomonadota; class Gammaproteobacteria; order Burkholderiales; family Burkholderiaceae_D; genus Oxalobacter; species Oxalobacter aliiformigenes. The sequence continues at coordinate 1,504,584 of NZ_CP098252.1, forward strand.
ACCTGTGTTCTGGCACTGCCGGCCGGACCGGCAACAGCCGAAACAACCGAACCGCCCTTGAATCCTGCCGATGCTCCTTCGGAATGCCGCAAGGACAGTGATGTCATCGACATCAATCTGTTACGCAAACGGCTCATGGAAACTCCCCGCCAGATCAATACCTGGATCGACAACACCTACGGTTTCCGGTTTGTATATCCATCCCACCTCAAACCTTCCAGACAATTCGAACCGGGATATCTCGAAAACGGCAGCTGGAGCTGGTTCAGCGAAAAAGACAAGGGGTTTCCTCTGGTTTCGCTGGCCTTGCCGGGAACACCCCAGAAAACGACCGTTGCCGAAATCCGGATCGGAGTCAGCGAAGACCCCGTGACGGTCCGGCAATGTCGCAACCTGCCCCCAAACGCCACGCCGGACAGTCTCAAGACATTCCGGCACAAGGACAATATTTATACCTTTTTCAGCGGAAGCGATGCCGCCATGAACAAATCGATTTCCGTCCAGGCATATCGCACCGTCCATCGCGACCGGTGCTACTCCATCGAGCTGATGGTTTATGGAACGAATCCGGATGCAGTGGATCCACCGGATTATGCCGCCATGAAACCTGACGAAGCCATGACCCGCCTGACCAGTCTGTGGCGACAGATGGATTTCCAGTGGCTGCCCGATATGCCGGTCCGGAAAGAAAAATGATCATGCTGCTCATTGCCGCAGTCCTTTTGGCAAGCCTCGTTCTGGCCGTTTTCCTTGTCTACAGGCATATGGGAAACAAAAAAACGGACTTGCGCATGAAACAGCTCGAAAAGCCTGTCGCCAAACTGCTCGATACCGTCGACCTCGACAGGGCGGAAAAGCTGATGATCGTCGCTCATCCCGATGATGAAACCATCTGGGGAGGAGGGCATCTTTTGCAGGACACGGGACGCTATCTGGTCGTATGCATCACCGCCGGTACGGATTCCGTCAGGGATGAGGAACTGAAAAACGCCATGGCAATCTGTCAGGCCCAGTATCTCAAACTGGGATTTCCCGACCTCGACCGGCAACAGAAACAGGATCGCTGGAAAACGGCCGGCACCGACATCAAAGCCACTCTTGAAATCATCATGACGGCCAAAGACTGGCAATCGATCGTGACTCACAATCCCCGTGGAGAATACGGACACCGGCATCACAAAATGACCAGCCGCTTCGTCACAAATGCTTTCAGAAAACGGATCGCCAAAGACAATCTGTTTTATTTCGGCATTTACTACAAACCCCGTTACCGTAAAAAACTCCGGCGGCACCAACCGTTACCTGCCGATATCGCCGACCTGAAAATATCGGGAATGCTTCCGGAATATCCCAGCCAGGCCGGCCCGCGCAAATCCTACGAACACATGTTCCACTATGAGGACTGGGTGAAATACCGTGACTGGAACGGTTTCACGACTTTTTTGAGAAGCAAAAACATCATTCCGTAAAATACCCGGCAGGGATTTTCACGACACTCAGTCCATGACGTTTTACACAGTCTCCGAAATACGGCCATCAACTTCCATACTTCCGTAGGCAAAAGGCATTCCAGTCACGTTGGGGCCAATCCTGTACCAGAATGGGAATACAGGATTGGCACACACCGGCAACCCACATCTGCGAATACATGCCAGTCCAAACACCGACCTCCACCGGGGCGATACCATCAGCGATTTCATCCGGTTACCGTCACCATGACAATCATGGAAATACTATCATTGGCGACATCTATATATACATATTCAATATAAATAAGAAACAAAAAAAGTATTTTTTATATATCTGACAAAGCGCTACACTTTCCGGAAACAAAAGGGATATCTCCCGTCAACGATAACAGAAGGTGCTGTTATGAAAATCATCATCGATCTTGTCAAAAACTGGACATTACCGCTTGCCATCCTGCTCGGCGCTCTGGGTTTTCCCCTCTGGAAACATTTCGGTTTTTTTGTGCCTTATTTCATTTTCACTATGCTGCTTCTCACGTTTTGCAAAATACCGGTGTCAGAACTCAAATTCAGCTCATTCCATTTCCTGCTGGTAGCTCTCCAGATTGCCGGCAGCCTTGTTGTTTTCATCATTTTGAAACCATTCGATATTCTCATCGCCGAAACGGCCACAGTCTGCATCATGACACCGACCGGTACAGCAGCGGCCGTCATCACCCGTAAACTGGGCGGCAATGCGGCCAGTCTCACCAGCTATATGATTCTCTCCAATCTGGCAACCGCCATTGCGGCACCGCTGCTGTTTCCCTTTATCCATCCCATGAGTGGTGGAATCGGTTTTACCGAAGCTTTTTTCATCATCTCGCAGAAAGTTTTTCCTCTTCTGGTTCTGCCATTCGTTCTGGCCCTGTTGCTGAGACGGTTTCTGCCTGTTGTGGGAACGAGACTGGCGAAATGGCAGGAAGCCGCTTTCTATCTCTGGGGCCTGACACTCATGATCGTTATCGCCAGAACAGTCGATACACTGGTCAACGAACCTGCCGACAAGTGGGCGGCCATCTGGCTGGCTGTCGCCGCTTTCCTTGTTTGCTGCCTTCTGTTCACGGCCGGAAAATGGCTGGGTAAACTCTACGGACAGCGCATCACCGGCGGACAGGCACTGGGCCAGAAAAATGCCGTTCTGGCTGCATGGTTGTCGCAAACCTATCTGAATCCCGTCGTGGCTGTCGGTGCCAGTGCCTACATTGTCTGGCAGAATCTGTTCAACGCCTGGCAACTCTGGATGGAAAGACGGCACCCCCAAAAAGACCTTGCCTGAACCGGAGGAAAACAAACGGTTGAAAAGAATGATTCAAAACCTGCCGGAACGGTTTTCTGTCGTCAGAAAAGACAACTCGCGGTATCATTGACGCTATTTCAAACCAGAAGCGACCGAATCCATGAATGGCGATCTGTTTTTCCTCCGGCAGCCCGACCTTTTCGGCACTGCCGATAGTGGTTCCTCTGTAAAAAAGGAACCGGCAGACGAAATCCAGTCCTTAAGAAAACGTCTGAACAAACTCCTGGCGAAAACGGATGACTTTCGCCTTCTGGAACGCATACCCGTCACTCGGTCAGGCCTGAACCTGCCATACAGATTCTGTAACGCAACGGGTGATGAAATATCCATCGTCTTTCTGGATACGGAAACCACCGGACTGTCGCTCGACACGGACGTCATCATCGAACTGGGACTGGTCAGGGCCAGTTTCTCCCCCTCGAAAAAACAGCTCGTATCCATCGATCGCATCGCAAGCGCCTATGAGGACCCGGGTATGCCGATTCCGCCATTCATTACGGAACTGACCGGTATCACAAATGAAAAAGTCAGTGGACAGCATATCGATGAGACGATGGTATCGGACTGCCTGAAAGACGCTTTTTTGATTGTGGCTCATAACGCTTCCTTCGACCGGCCGTTTTTCGAAAAACGCTTTAAGGGCTTCGAAGAAAAAAAATGGGCCTGTTCTCTTGCCGGTATCGACTGGCGCCGTTTCGGTTTCAAAAACCTGAAACTGGAAGATCTGTTGCTTAAATCGGGATATTTTTATGAAGCGCACCGTGCATCCATCGACTGTCTGGCGCTGGCATGGTTGCTCCATGTCCAGAACCACGCGTTTGCCGATCTGCTTGCACAGGCCGGCAAAAAAACCGTGACGGTACGGGCATTCGGCGCACCGTTCGAGGCCAAGGATGCCCTGAAAACCCGGGGTTACCGCTGGCACGACGGGACAACCGGCCCCAATCGGCACTGGTGGAAAGAAATCGCCGAAGAAGAAGTGGCCGATGAAAAAAATTTTCTGGACGATTTATATCCGCACGGATCCGACCGGGCCGGTTTTTCTGTCAAGACGGCTGCCGAACGGTTCAAAAGCCCCTGATTTTCAGGCAAGCAGGTTCAGCGATTTCAACCACTTCCTGATTTCCGCATCGGCCTGATCCCGTTTCCCCCCTCTGATGGCAAGACCGGACAGAATTTTCGCTTTCGGACAGGATTGCCGGATATACCGTTCACTCATGCCAAACCCGCTGCCTTCATGCGTACAGAACGGAACAATCGTTTTTCCCGAAAAATCCGCAGACTCCAGAAATGTCAGGACAGGCATCGGCATCACCCCCCACCAGATCGGATACCCCAGAAAAACAGTATCATAGACATCGGGATTTCTCACGATCTCTTTCAATTCTGGGCGTGCATTTCTTCCCAGTTCTTCTTTCGCCCGTTCAACAGTTTCGTCGTAATCGGCAGGATACGGTTTCACCGGCTCGATATGGAAAAGATCACCTCCTGCCAAAGCCTGTATTTTTTCAGCCACCACCCGGGTATTGCCCACAGCCAGATCGACAATACGATTGCCGAAATAATTGCTGCCGGCACGGGAATAACAGGCAATCAGTTTTTTCGTCATTGCAAACCTCCTTCGCCAGAAAAAATGATGATTTCGAAATAATCCGATGACACTGACTATATCCTTTCCCGGAAACAGGCGGCAGTGATGAAAATGCCTTGTTATTGCCTGATTCTCTCAAATCCGGCAATAACCGGTTTGCATAGTGGACATAGGAAAATGACCAGTCGTTCAAAAACGCCAGAGTGTCTTCAGGATATTCAGCGAAGACAGCAGAATGCCACCGACAATCAGAGCGCCTCCCGCAATCTGCGAGAACGAGACTGTTTCGTGCAAAAAAACGACAGCTTCCAGACTGCTGAAAAAAGGTATGCTGTAATAAACGATCCCGGCACGGGCCGCACCGATATACTCGACCGAACGGTTCCATAACAAATAACCGATGAGTGTCGGAATGACCGCGATATAGGCCATGATCAGAAATGTCGGCATATCGGGCAGGGAATATCCAGGCCTTGCCACTTCGCCAATCATGAAAGGGCACAGCGCCAGCAGACTGTATGCCAGCATGGCCAGCATGAACGCCTTTTGCGGCATGGCCGCCGGACGCCTGCGGACAAGAATACTGTACACGGCAAACAATGAGGCAGCCAACAGCATCCATAAATCACCCACGGTAAACGACAGGGCGGCCAGACGGTGAAAATCACCATGCAGTACCAGTACGATCACGCCGAAAACGGCGACTGCCAGTCCACACAACTGGAGTGACGCAAGTCTTTCTCCCAGAAAGAAACGGGCGAAAAACGCCATAAATACCGGCGCAGTCGCTGCAATCAGCGACAGATTGGTGGCGTCCGTCGTATGGCCTGCCTCAAACATCAGGATACTGTACATCGCAAACCCCAGTACACCGGCCGGAACCATCCACTTCCGGCACTGACGCACCAATGCCCAGTGTTCCCGGATAGCTCCCGCACCGAAAGGCAACATGCAGGAAAACGTGAAAAGCCAGCGCCAGAAAGCCAGCTCGACAGGCGAGAGAGTCTGCGGCAAAACGCGAACCAGCGGGAAAACCGTGCTCCACAAAACGGTCGCCAGCAAAGCCAGAAAATACCCCCGGGCCGCGGATGCAGAAGGATTCATCAGTAAACGGGAATCAGAAGATGAAAAGATCTATGTTATACCACTCACGAATGAAGCACGAAACAATGAGCGTATTTTCCCGGAACCTGTTTGGCGGAATATTCCGGAGAATACACCACTCTTTGCCCTGAAACAAAGTTTGTCCGAACAGAGAAAGACAGAATATTCACCACCATTTACCCTTTCATACAGGCTTTCCATGAAACGGCTGTCCCGACTGATTGCTCTGACCGTGTTTACCATGCTGATACCGGCACCATTCGTTTATGCCGACCCATCCTCCGGATTAGAAGACCGTCTGATACGCACCGTCATTTTCAGCCGTCATGGCGTCCGCTCACCGACCCAATCCCCGGCGACCCTGAAACAGTGGGCCAGCAAGCCCTGGCCAGTATGGCCAGTGAAACCCGGAGAACTGACCCTGCGTGGCAAGGCTCTGATCAGGGCTCAATGGACGGCGCTCAAGCCCGTTCTGGAAAAACATGGACTGCTGTCTGAAAATTCCTGCCCGGCACCGCAGCAATATTCACTGATCGCAGACGAAGACCAGCGAACCCGTGAAACAGCCGTCGCCATTTTCGAGGGACTGGCGCCGGGCTGCCGGATCAATCCACAGTACGGGACACGTTACGACACCCTGTTCCATCCCGACATGACTTCCTGGCGTGAAATGAACCATCAGGAAGCGCTGGACCAGGTACAGTCCCGGCTTGATCTTCTCGAAAAGGACCCGGGTGTCCAGTCGGCACTGAACCGGTTGCAGGAAATCACTGGGTGCTGCAATCACCTGTCCCTTTTGCGCGAAAAAGAAGAAAGATACACGAGTCTCAAGGAATTGCCGACTCGTATAAGGATCGATTCGCAGAAGCCGAAACTGGACATTTCGGGGAAATGGCCCATCGCTTCCAGCATCGCCGAGATCATGTTGCTGGAATACGGACAGTGGCCCGACAGAAATGCAGGATGGGGAAAAGTGGATGAAAACATTCTGAAACAGATCGTCCCGTTGCATGACAGGGTCTTCGACGCCACACACAGGGCACCTCTGCTCGCAAAGGCCGGTGGCAAATATCTGGTGAAAAACATCCGGGATACACTCCTGTCGGAACAGTCTCCCCGCCTGTCCATTCTGGTCGGTCACGATACCGATATCGCCTATATCGGAGGACTGCTCGGCATCAGCTGGACAGTACCGGAACAGGGGCTCAATCCCATCCCGCCGGGAAGTTTCATGAGCTTCGAGCTATGGGAGAAAACGGAAGGGAACAGGGAAATCCGCATTTATTTCCACGCACCGGCATTCGCTTCATTACATTCAGTCCCGGCATCGGAAACCATGCCGGTAAAAGTGCCCGTCGACAAACCATTTTACCGTGCCAGTGATTTCTCGCAACAGGTCGATCGCGTCACGGGCCTTTGACACGGGCGACTCTCCGGATCAGATATTTTCGGGAAAAATCTGGCGGCGCTTCAACAAAAAACCCGCAGTAACTCTCGTCAAGCAAAAACGGACGCAACAACTTCTGAAAAATCCACCAACAGAATCGATCCTGTAACGATCCAATTTTGAATCCCTATCGGCCATGAACCATTTCATTGAGTATCCATGAAACGAGTCTGACCGCGACTGGCCGTTTCCGGGAAAGGATTTTCCCGGAACAAGACAAAAAACAGCTCAGGAAACCATTCAACGAAGCGGCAATTCCATCGTCCGCTTGATTTGTTGCAGGGAAATCTCGGTCTTGATACTTTGCACACCCCGAATACGGGTAAGATGCCGTATCTGGAAGTTCCGGTATTCATCCAGACCGGAAGTCACGATTCTCAGCAGAAAATCACAATCGCCGGCCATCAGGTAACATTCGACGACCTGGGGCAGGGCATTGATCTCGGAAATGAAATGATCGACCGTACCGGTATCCTGTCCGGTCAGCCAGACCCGTACATACAGCGTGAGCCCCATACCGGCCTTGACCGGGTTGACCAGCGCGACATAACGCTCGATCACCCCGGATTCCTCAAGCTGCCGGACCCGCCTCAAACAGGGGGAAGGGGAAAGCCCGACTTTCCGTGCAAGATCGACATTCTGCAAACGGCCGTCTTTCTGAAGACATTCCAGAATCCGCCGATCGGTATGATCCATCTCGATTGGCATAAAATTTCACAAATAGAAAAGTATTTTCGCAAAAATTTCAAAAATGGAATATATACAGCGATATTAGACATCAAATTCCAATTCGTTCGCTATAAAATAAACAACAGTATAACGCACTGAAAAACACCCGCATGGACAAACCCGGACAGACAGGAGAATTCATCAGAGGCATAAAAACGGCTCTGCCTGTCATGCTTGGATTCATTCCGTTCGGACTGGTTCTGGGAGCCCAGGCCACCCAGAAAGGATTTTCCGTACTGGAGGTTCCCCTGATGACCGGTATCAATTTCGGGGGAGGTTCCGAATTCGCCGCTGTGGAACTATGGACATCGCCGCCACATATTTTCGTGATCGTGCTCATCACGTTTCTGATCAACAGCCGGCACCTGCTGATGGGTGCGGTACTGTCGCCATATCTCAGCCATCTTCCCCGCAAAAAGGTATTGGCCGCCCTGTTTTTCATGTGTGACGAAAGCTGGGCACTTGGCCTGAACGATGCCGTATCCCGTAAACCCGACGGGAATATCCGGGGATTTTCCCTCCCGTTCTACATGGGTGCCGCCCTGACGCTTTACACAACCTGGGTAGTCTTTACCACCATCGGCGGCATTATCGGACCTGTTATCGGCGACGTCAGGAACTGGGGATTCGACATGGCATTTCCGGCCGTGTTTTTCGTTCTGTTGCGTGGCATGTGGCGGGGTTTTGCCGCGGCCCGTCCCTGGCTTGTCAGCCTGATCGTCGCCATTGCCGTTTATCTGACGGTTCCCGGTGCCTGGTACGTTCCTGCCGGAGCCGCGGCCGGACTGCTTTTCGCATTTTTCACGGCAGGCAGGACATGATCGAACCGGCCGACATCATCACATTCTTGCTGATGGGATGCGTCACCTGGCTGACCCGGATCATGGGATATCTGGTACTGCACAACCGGACACTGGGATCACGGACCCGGGCTGTTATGGAAGCGGCACCGGGTTGTGTACTGATCACTGTTATCGCACCTTATTTTGCGTCCGACAGGCCCGCCGACCTGATCGCGTTGGCCATTACCCTGATATTCTCAACCCGTTTTTCCTTCCTGCCGACCGTTTTGGCCGGAATCGCCTCGGCATTTCTGCTGCGTCACCTGATGTGATCCATCCGGTTACACACATACCGGTCTATTTATTGACGAAACTTCCGGAAAAGCCAGTTCCGTTGGCTGTCGCCAGCCTTTTTTTGAAGAACATTCTCCCCGACCGCAAAAAACCAGGCCGGTTTTCCCTGTCTTTCCAGCACAATCATATTGTCTGCGGCATTCCATGAAAAACAGCCCGCGACATCCATACCATTGGCCAGTGTGATGACATAACGATTGCCCTCATTCAGACAGACTTCCCGGATATCCCCGCCGCGACCTGACGCTGAACTTCATAGCATCCCGAATAATCCGGATTCTGACGGACAGAAGACGAACCGGAAACAAACGGGCCTGCAGAGATATCCGGCAACGGAGACCGACAGGCAGCCAGAAACAGCAAGGCACACATCCGGAAAAGTACTGTCACTCTCATATATACACTCACACGTTTCGGGGCAAAAGCTGAAGTCATCCTCGCAAAATGGACGACTGGCGAACCGTTCTTTAACAGATTGGCTTGCCGCAAGATTCCTGCCGGCATTATCCACGACAACGGAACACGGGCCATGATACCGGTCAGTCCAACTGGAAACAGTACATTAACCGGCATAAAGCGGATCAACGTATGAAAAAAACGGCAGGAGCGAACCGCAACCTGCCGCCATCATCTTCGGTACGCCGTCTAGATCTGCCGGGCATGAATCATTTCACCACTCAGGACAAAATTGCCTCCACCCAAATGATGAATGGTATGCAATTCCCTGTTTTGATCGGTGAAATTCCACAGGCCATCCCGGAATATCCTCTGATCGGCCGCAGCGGAAACCACCTCGCCGAAACAGGTATCATACCGTTCCTGCGGCCCCGGTTCCGGCAGCAACCGGCATTCCAGCCAGGCGACGCAACCTTCCTCGATCACCGGAATATCCAGCCCGGTACTCTGTACCGTCCTGATATTGAAACGGGAAAACTTGTCCATTCCCCGACCGGAAACGCTGCCGACCGCATACACCTGATCGATGAACGACGCGGCCGGCACACATACTGCAAAAACACCGCTCTCTTCAAGAAGAGTCCGGGTATAGGCCTCCTTGTTGATCACGACAACCAGACGGGGAGGATCGAATTCGACCAGAGTCGACCAGGCAGCCGTCATCACATTGCGCTGCCTGCCATCCTTGCTGCGACTGGTCACCATAATCGTGGGACCATGATTGATCAATCGGGTAGCGTATTCAAGGGGAACAGGGCGGAATTCACTCATTTATCATTCCTTTCTATAGTCGTTGAACAAGCGAAGCGACAGGGAAGGGTAAAGCGGCACGGCTCCTCCGGAGAACATCCGTTCAGTGGGCAACCCATGTCCGTGTCTTAGGCCACATGATAGCATTGTCGTATGACACGGACATGTATTCTTCATGTCATTTATCTTATTGGCAAATCCGGACAGTCCTCCACGAAATACGGTAATAACTGTGCCATGCAGGCCCTGTATTTTGCTCGATAATGACTTTGTACTGGCACCGCCCCCTGTGTAAACCAGTTACAACCCAAAAACCGTTTTCCAAACAGAAGGTTTCAGCTTAAAATGCCGCATTGGCGCAATTGATGCACAACAAAACAATCACATCAAAAAAGGAAAGAACGAATGGCACTTCTGCAACGCGGAAAGACGAAAGACGTATACAGCCACGGCGACTACACGCTTGAACTGAAATTCACCGACCGGGTTACCCTGAACGATCAGGGTGAAGTGGATCCGGGCGGAAACAATGTATCGGACTCGCTGGCGACCGGTCAGGGTTTTGCCTGCCTGTCGATGACCACCACCATTTTCAGCTATCTGGCCGCCAACGGTATCCCGACCCATATGGTGTCTTACGATCTGGACAACCTTTCCATGGTCGTACGCAAGGCCGTCACGTTCAAACCCGGTCTGGAATGGGTTTGCCGCTGGAGGGGTACCGGCAGTTTCATTCGCCGCTACAAAACTGTACCGGGTGCGAAAGACGGTATGGTCTTTTCCTCTCCGGTTTATGAAATCACCATCAAGGACGATGCCGGCGGCGATCCTCTGATCGTTCCGGATTCCATCGTGGCACTGGGCATGATGTCCCGCGAAACCCTGGACGAACTGGTCGCACTGAACGCGAAAGCCATGGCACTGATCCACGATCTGTTCAAACAGAAAGGACTCGATCTCTGGGACATCAAGATCGAATGGGGCAAGGATGCCGAAACCGGCAAACTCATGCTGATCGACGAAGTCAGCGCGAACGGTTGCCGTGCCTATGATATGAGCGGTGAAAACAAGATCGCGGGTTCGGCATTGTCCGACTGCTTCCGTGCCTGAAACCGGCTGATTTCACGGGGAAAAACCGGCAAATCCTGACGGACTTGCCGGTTTTTGTGTATGCATACTGTTACAAAACAGCGGCCTGCAAACAAAAAGCCGGATGAAATCATCATCCGGCCTGTGGAAACCGGCGTTGATCCGCCAGAAACTTTCCTTACAAGGGCTGTACCTCATTAACATCGTCACGTGGAACCTCGAATTGCATAAATGACAAGGATGAGCGGATATGGATCAACTGATCCAGCTTTGCATCGATCGTCTCATGCGTGCTGACCGCCTCATCCAGCGTATAAAGTTCATTATCCAGTGAAAGGACCGGGCAGGGCACAGGTGCGTCAGCCGGCAAAATTTCACTCAGGACAAACGTCGACTTGTGTCCCCGGCCTTCCTTGCGGGAAAATTTCGCATACCCGAGCACATCGGCGCCACTGTTGCCGAACGCCAGATAAAACTCGGACATCTGGGCTTCATGGGACAATTTCACCCGGGTCAGATAACCCACATTGTTCTTCGGCACACGCATAAAACTCATGCGATACCTGGAAATCGCGTTACTGCAGTCACGAACCAGCAAATCTTCCAGTCGATGCCTCGTCGCATCAATCTCCTTGCGTTTTTTATAAAGGACATACAACTGAACCATAATCATTCCGCCGAAAATGAAAACAGAAAAGGCCAGAAAAACAAGCATCGCTTCCACTTTGATCACTCCTCATAAGACAATAGTTGACAACACGGAAAGTTCAGTTTTTCTTAATATATCCTTCGATAAATACTAATATAAATGACTTGCAATTTTATAAAAATGACGATAAGCAATTTTTTGAAAACAAATTGTTGTAAAAATTAAACGAAACAGCAAGCACTGTCCATCCATCGTAATGGTAGCCGGATAAGGAAGACCGATTTAGCCGTATCCAGTTTTATCTGATTGCATCGTCCATGTATCCGCGCAATAAAACTGCACATTTATCCTGAATCCTGTAAATACAGATAGCAAAATGGCAGGAAAAAACAGGAGCTTGATTGTTCCGAAACTATTACAAGACCATCATAGCCACCTGATTTTGCATCATCCACATAGGCGGCTCACGCATCATGGTCATCAAGGCAGAATTTGTTGTTATGAAGCTGGTGAAAATACAGTCTTGACGCTGTGTCAGTCAGCCTAAAGATGCTCCATAAAATTTCGCATAATTTGTATTATGTAAAATTACTGAAGAAAAATCTTCTTCAATATTGGAAACTTTGATATATTTTTCGAATAATTTCGACATTCGAATGAAATATGAAAAAAACTGTCAAGACCAATTCTTCCATCAATACTGTGGTTTTCGATCTGGGGGGTGTACTGATTGACTGGAATCCCAGACATCTTTACAGGAAAATCTTTGGAGATGATGAGAATGGCATGGAAACTTTCCTAGCTGAAGTTTGCCATTCCGAATGGAACTTGCAACAGGATCGTGGTCGCCCATGGCAAGATGCGATTGCCGAAGCTATCACACGTTTTCCGGATCAGGAAGCCAACATCAGGGCATATCGTGAACGCTGGGATGAAATGCTGAAAGGACCTATTGAAGGAACCGTAAACATACTGGAAGAACTGAAATCGACAGGTCTGAGATTATTGGCACTGACGAATTGGTCCGCCGAAACCTTTCCCATTGCAGAAAAACGTTTTGCGTTTCTCGAATGGTTCGATGGGATTCTGGTATCCGGTCAGGAAAAACTGGCCAAGCCAGATCCCGCTGTTTTTCATTTACTGATCCAGCGTTACTGCCTGGCTCCTTCCCGCACTGTCTTTGTCGACGATCAACCTTACAATACGGAAGCGGCAGCAAAAGAAGGTTTCAAAGCAATCCGTTTCACTACTCCTGTCAACCTGCGTCGTGAATTGCAGACACTCGGAATTCGCTTAAACCAGAAATAACTCCAGTCATTTCTTTTGCATTCTTTGCCATGACCGATATACCCTGCTCTCGCTTTCTGGTTATTTCCGCATGAAAATAAAAATGAAACCCTACCGGCTTTCACCAGCAGTACTTCTCTCCGGACCGCCGAAGCATCCACAACGAAAATCCGATATATGAGGATAACTGAACCTGTACACCGCACAGATTCTGGCGATGTAATCGGTACCTGTACGGGTATTTGCCATAACCCCGATCTTTCCTCCCCTTCCCTCGTTTACGAGAAACCGCTGGAATAACTGGCAGTCGATTTCTTTCCGTCAATAGCGGGACGGATATAACGCAAGAAATGTTTTTTATTCGAGAGAATCGGGCAAGAAACGGGCAATTCTGTATATTCGATTCATATGTCTGTCATGCAAGAATACTCACCGGATAATAAAACAGGAGGGAAAAGTATGCGATATACCCATCTGGGACGTACCGGTCTTGTCGTCAGTCGGCTTGCACTGGGTACGATGAATTTCGGTCATGTTACCGATGAAGCGGCCAGCCATGCCATAATGGACAGAGCCGTCGAAGCGGGAATCAATCTATTCGATACGGCCGATGTCTATGGCGGTCCCCAGACACCGGATATCCCGAAAGGATACGGAATCTCGGAAGAAATCATCGGTCGCTGGCTTGAAAAAAGCGGGAACAGGAACAAAATCGTTCTTGCCACAAAAGTCTATCAACCGATGGATTATGGCCCGAACGATAGACGTCTTTCCGCCTACCATATCCGCAAAGCGTGTGAAGACAGCCTGCGCCGTCTGAAAACAGATCATATCGACCTGTATCAGGCTCATCATATCGACCGGCACACCCCATGGGAAGAATTTTGGCAAGCCATGGAACAGCTCGTCCGGCAAGGAAAGATTCTGTATGCCGGTAGTTGCAATTTCGCCGGATGGCATATCGCGTCGGCACAGGAATCGGCGAAACAGCGCCACTTCCTCGGACTGGTTTCCGAACAGAGCATCTATAACCTGAACAACCGTTCGATCGAACTGGAAGTCATCCCGGCTTGCCGTCACTACGGACTCGGGCTTCTGCCCTATAGCCCTCTGGATGGTGGTCTGCTGGGTGGTGCGCTCGCCAGTGTGCAAGGCGGGCGGCGCGACTCTCTTGCCGAACGGCTCAGAAATCATGCCGGACAACTCGAAGCCTACGAAAAACTGTGCCGTGATCTGGGTGAGCGGCCCGGAGATGTGGCACTGGCCTGGCTGCTTCACAATCCGGACGTGACGGCTCCGGTTATCGGCCCCCGGACGACAGAACAACTCTCCGCTAGCCTGAAAGCGCTCGATCTCGGACTTTCACAGGAAACACTTGCCAGTCTCGACCGGATCTGGCCGGGTCCCGGAGAAGAAGCGCCTGAGGCATATGCATGGTAACCCATGCAAGTAGCGGAACATCCCGAACCGAACCATCATGCCACGTCTGTCAGTTTATCAACGGCAGGTTTTGCCGTCACTGCCGGACAACGGCTTCATTACATCAGACAAAACAAGAGAAAACCGTCATGAAAACACTGGTAATCGCATCCCACCCCTACCCTGGCCAGTCACGGGTCATCAAGGCACTTCAACAGACCGCCGTGAACGCGAAAAACGTGACTGTCAGGAATCTCGAAACCTTGTATGGCAGTCATATGGACGGATTCGATATCCGTGAAGAACAGAACGCCTGTGAAAATGCGGACCGGATCGTTTATCTTTTTCCGCTTCACTGGTTCAACCTGACACCGATGCTGAAAGCCTATCTGAACGAAGTCTGGGCTTATGGCTGGGCATTCGGCCCCGGAGGAAACGCGCTCCGAAACAAGGAAATGCTGGTCGTGACATCTGCCGGAGCCGGTGAACATGCCTATTCGGCAGAAGGATCCGTTCGCAGTACGATAAATGACGTTCTCACCCCGATGAAAGCAAGCGCCCTTTACGTCGGAATGAAATATCTCGAACCTCTGGTTCTCTACAATGCAGCCGGCACAGACGACAAGGCGCTGAATGAATTCTGTGAAAAATTCGCCTGCTGTCTGGAAAACCGCCGGTAAAAACAAAAAATTCCCTTCTGCCCGCCCCCGAACATAAACGGATACGGTTTGCGACAGTAAAAAACCGGACACCCGTCAAACTCCGCCGAAAGGTACAGAAAATGGATATAAACGATTTCTTCAATCACGTCGAAAAGAGACTTCCCATCGTTCCAGCTTCCGAAATATATGATTTCATGGTAAAAATCTGTCACGAAACCATGCGCATCACATCGGAAATCAACCGTTCATACCATACCCCGGAAGAACTCTGCCAGCTGATGTCGCAACTGACCGGGGAAAAAGTCGATCCATCCTTTTCCATGTTTCCTCCGTTTTATACCGATTTCGGGAGAAATATCCACCTCGGCAAAAACGTTTTCATCAATTCCGGCTGCTGTTTTCAGGATCAGGGTGGAATCACCATCGGTGACGGCGCCCTGATCGGCCATCATGTGGTACTGGCGACCTTGAATCACGATCTTTCACCTGACAGACGTGCCCATGTCATCCCTGCACCGATCGTTATCGGCAAAAAAGTCTGGATCGGCGCCCATGCGACGGTTCTTCAGGGAGTGACGGTCGGCGACAATGCCGTCATTGCCGCCGGTGCGGTAGTGACAAGGGATGTTCCTTCAAATACCGTCGTTGCCGGTGTTCCGGCCCGGATCGTGAAAACCATCGAACCTGATGCACAGGAACGCATGGTTCCGGTTCCGGAAAAGATTCTGTCTGACGATTCAGACTATCCGTCCACCTGTAAATGAGAGAATCGGGCAAGAATGCAAAAGAAATGTATCTTCAGAACATTTCTCCACATTTTTATACTGGACACGTGATACAGAAAACGGAGGAAAACCATGGAAAAACGTGAACTGGGAAAAAGCGGTCTCGAGGTATCGGCACTGGGTCTGGGTTGTATGGGAATGAGCTTTGGCTACGGGCCGGCCGCCGACGTGAACGACATGATCCGGCTGATCCATGAAGCCGTTGATATGGGTGTCAATTTTTTCGATACGGCGGAAGTATATGGCCCTTTCACCAATGAGGAACTGCTCGGGAAAGCCCTTTCTCCCATAAAGGACAAGGTTGTCATCGCCACCAAATTCGGTTTCAGACCCGATCCGTCAAATGGTGGAGCATGGACAGCCTTGGACAGCCGGCCGGAACATATCCGGGAAGTCGCAGAAGCATCGCTCAAAAGACTGAATGTGGATACGATCGATCTGTTCTACCAGCACCGGGTCGATCCGGATGTTCCCATCGAGGAGGTCGCCGCAACGGTCGGCGATCTGATCGCCGAAGGCAAAGTCCGTCATTTCGGCCTGTCCGAGGCAGGTGCCAGTACCATCCGCCGTGCCCATGCAGTCTGTCCTGTCACAGCCCTGCAAAGCGAATATTCATTATGGTACAGAAAACCCGAGGAAGAAATCCTGCCTTTGCTCGAAGAACTCGGTATCGGTTTCGTTCCATTCAGTCCTCTGGGACAAGGTTTTCTGACCGGTGCGCTCAAGGCGAATTCCACATTCAATGAAGGATTCGATTTCCGGCAGTTTTTCCCGCGGTTTTCGCCGGAAGCCCTGAAAGCGAACCAGCGTTTCGTGGAGAAGCTGCAAACGATGGCAGAAGAAAAAAATGTAACGCCGGCGCAAATCGCACTGGCATGGCTGCTGGCGCAAAAACCCTGGATCGTTCCGATTCCGGGGACGACGAAACTTCACCGGCTGAAAGAAAACGTGGCATCCGTCGATATAAAACTGTCTGCTGATGATTTGCGTATCATCGGCGATTCTCTGGCGGAAATCGAAATTTACGGTGATCGTTTTCCGGAAAATATCGAAAAGGGGACCGGTATCTGAGCCGGCAAAAGACATCCGTATTGCCAAAAGGAAATTCGTATGTACAAAATCAGTCCACTCAAATCCATCGTGGCCATTTTAGGCATTGCGACACTGGCTTCAGGTACAAGTGTTTCATCGCAAAACCTGCCTGAAACACACGGTAAATTGCAGACCAACAGGGAGATATCCATGCAGACAAGCAATCTGACAAGCGAATGGGACAAAACATTCCAGAAAAGTGACCGGGTCAACCACAGCAAGGTGACATTCACGAACCGTTACGGCATCACACTTGCCGCCGATCTCTATGTCCCGAAGAATGCAAACGGCAAGTTGCCGGCGATCGCCATCAGCGGCCCTTTCGGGGCTGTCAAGGAACAGGTGTCCGGCCTGTATGCACAAACCATGGCGGAACGCGGTTTTCTGACGATTGCCTTCGATCCATCCTATACGGGTGAAAGCGGCGGCGAACCGCGTTTCGTCGCATCTCCCGATATCAATACGGAAGATTTCAGTGCCGCTGTGGATTTCCTTTCCCTGCGCGATGATGTCGATCCTGAACGGATCGGAATTATCGGCATTTGCGGCTGGGGCGGATTTGCCCTCAACGCCGCGGCCAACGATCCCCGCATCAGGGCAACTGTAGCTTCCACCATGTATGACATGAGCCGGGTAACCGCCAGGGGTTATTTCGATTCGATCGATGCAGAAAAGCGCTACGAGCTCCGCAAACAGCTCAACGAACAGAGAACGGCCGATGCCCGAAACGGTACTTATGCTCTCGCGGGCGGAGTACCGGATACCTTACCTGACGATGCGCCTCAGTTCGTGAAGGATTATTATGCCTACTACAAGACCCCTCGCGGCTATCACAAGCGTTCACTCAATTCCAACAACGGATGGAACAGGACATCTTCGCTTTCTTTCATGAACATGCCTATTCTGACTTACATCGACGAAATCCGCAGCCCCGTACTTCTCATTCATGGAGAAAAGGCCCATTCCCGCTATTTCAGCGAAGACACGTTCAAAAAGCTGAAAGGCAACAACAAGGAACTGATGATCATTCCCGGAGCAAACCATACGGACCTGTACGACCGTACCGATATCATTCCGTTCGACAAACTGGAAACATTTTTCAGGACATCGCTCAAATAAGAGAAAATTTTCATGCAAAAGTCCGGATTTTTCCGGACAAAACATGATAAAAAGGTTTATATTCAACAATTAACTTATTGAATAAATTGAATTTATAATAATTTCCACCTTCGTTTGCATGTCCCGAACGAATGAAAAAACGCAGCCTGCAAGAGGCTGCGTTTTTTCATGAATATGAACGGATTACCTCCCGGATTTCCTTCCCGACGTTTGTCTCTCTTTCCCTGTGTCCGCTCCACTCCATGCGTTTCCTGATGGCTTTCCGGCTATCCGGTATTCTCTCCCCCATATCAAGACCGGTGAAAACCGGAAACGGATATTCACTAGAAATTACATGAGAAACATCACCTATTACAATAATAAAAAAAGAAATATCTAACTGGCATCATGAAAATTCCATCTATTCCGGACGGGAACCCGGCTTTTGTTTATCTGTCGAATTGAACAGGGCCTTGTCTCTTTTCGAAACTGCCAGGAGATTCACCGTCATGGATATCACTTTTCTGAAGGAATGGCTTGTTGGTGCAGTCGGCATTCTGCAATTCGTACTGGAAACCGCTTCGGCAATTTGTGTTTTCACCGGTTTCATCCTGACTGTCTGTATCGCCATGAAATCCCGTCAGGAACCTGCCGCCAATCCGGCGATCAAACTCACATTCGGTCGCTGGCTTTTGCTGGCGCTCGAACTCCAGCTTGCCGCCGATATCCTGAATACGACGGTCGATCCCGATATCGAAGGTCTGGTCAAACTTTTCGGCATCGCCCTCATCCGGACATTTTTGAACTATTTCCTGACCCGTGAAATCGACATACAGGAAAAACACCTTTCCGTTCAGAAAACAGAACAAAATCTCTCGTAACCGGAACTGCCTTGTTCTTTCCTGCCCCGATAGCCCGCCATTACCGTTTGCGACATATCGAAGCGCACCGGAAAACATGGAAACATGCATGCCCTCATCACCAACAGCAACCAATCGGCAGCAACGAACCGGTCAGATATCCAGCTCGATATCACTGGCAGGAATACAACAGCAGGGCAACACATCTCCTTCTCCAACAAAAGCCAGCAGCTTCGTCAAATACTTTACGCCCCCTTCTGCCAGCCGGCACCGACAAGCGCCACAATAACCGGAACGGCACTGGTATTCGATCGCCACATGCCGCTTTTCCAGAAACCGGAGCAATGTACCCTCTCCTTCACCGGAATACCGGAACTCCCGGCCGCTGGCGGCGAGACCAACCCGATACCCCTCATCCATCCCGGCCAGTTCCTCCCGTTTTTGCCCCTCACCGGTACTGTCGGCAAAAACGGATATTTTCAGGGAAGATTCCATCAGAGTCTGAACTGGCTCAAATCATCGGTATTGACCTCCGAATCGATCTGTCCCACCAGATAGGAACTGACTTCCACCTCCTGCGGTGCCACCTGGACATTGTCAGATACCAGCCAGGCATTGATCCATGGAATCGGATTGGAACGACGGGCAAAAGGCGGATCCAGATCGACGGCCTGCATGCGGATATTGGTGATATATTCCACATACTGGCAGAGGATATCCCGATTAAGTCCGATCATGGAACCGTCCTTGAACAGGTACTCCGCCCATTCCTTTTCCTGCAGTGCCGCCTGAACGAACAGGTCATGAGACTGCTGGCGGCATTCCTTCGCCACTTCGGCCATTTCGGGATCGTCGGTTCCGGAACGCATCAGGTTCAGCATATGCTGCGTCCCTGTCAGATGCAGGGCCTCATCACGGGCGATCAGCCGGATAATCTTGGCATTGCCTTCCATCAGTTCCCGTTCCGCAAACGCGAAAGAACAGGCAAAACTGACATAGAAGCGGATGGCTTCCAGTACATTGACACTCATCAGGCACAGATAGAGCGTCTTCTTCAGCTCATGCAGACTGACCTTTACCGTTTCGCCATTCACCTGATGGGTTCCCTCGCCCAGCAAGTGGTAATATCCGGTCAGCCTGATCAGATCATCGTAATACACCGAAATGTCCCTGGCACGCCTGATGATATTTTTATTGCCGACAATATCATCAAACACCAGCGACGGATCGTTGACGATATTGCGGATAATGTGCGTATAGGAACGCGAGTGGATCGTCTCGGAAAAAGACCAGGTTTCCACCCACGTTTCCAGTTCCGGAATCGAGACCAGCGGCAAAAGCGCTACATTGGGACTGCGGCCCTGTAT
Organism: Oxalobacter aliiformigenes; assembly: GCF_027116575.1. GTDB lineage: Bacteria > Pseudomonadota > Gammaproteobacteria > Burkholderiales > Burkholderiaceae_D > Oxalobacter > Oxalobacter aliiformigenes. The sequence continues at coordinate 1,524,913 of NZ_CP098252.1, forward strand.
CGAATCCAGCAGCGTCTGGTACTTCAGATTGCTGATGAAAATATGCTTTTCATGTTCCGGCAACGACTGGTAATCGATGCGGTCGCGCGAGACATCGACTTCTTCCGGCCGCCAGAAAAAGGACAACTGCTTTTCGATCAGTTTTTCGAAAATCCCGTGTTTCTGCTGATCGTAACGGGCCACGTTGACGGGCTGTCCGAAAAACATTGGTTCAAGCAAGGGATTGTTTCTGTTCTGTGAAAAAGTGGTATAAGCCATAAAAAATAACCTTTCATCATCGCCACCTGTTCCGTACTTCCGGCATGACGGCAAACTTTCCTGTCCGGAAAAAAACGGCAAGACAACTGTCAGATCCGGCAGGCACCGCTATCGCAACCGTCATCCGGTTGTCCCGCAACCGGATTGTCCTGTGCATCTTCCGCACCGTCACGGGTATTCTGGTAATAGAGGGTTTTGATTCCCAGCTTGTAAGCCAGCAGAATGTCCTTCAGCAATTGCGTCATGGGCACTTTTCCGGAAGGGAACCGCGACGGATCGTAGTTGGTATTGGCCGAAATCGCCTGATCAACAAACTTCTGCATCACACCGACCAGCTGGAGATATCCCTGATTGTCCGGCATATCCCACAACAGCTCGTAACGGTCCCTGAGCCGTTCGTATTCCGGCACGACCTGCCGCAATATACCGTCTTTCGACGCCTTGATACTGATATGGCCGCGCGGCGGTTCGATACCGTTCGTGGCATTCGAAATCTGGGAAGACGTTTCCGAAGGCATCAGCGCCGTCAGTGCCGAATTCCGCAAGCCATACCGCCGGATATCGTTTCTCAGTGCCTCCCAATCGTGATGAAGCGGCTCGTCGCAAAGGTCATCCAGATCTTTCTTGTATGTATCGATTGGCAAGATACCCTGTGCATAAGTGGTTTCCCCGAACCAGGGACAGGCGCCCCGCTCTTTCGCCAGAGCATTCGATGCCTTGAGCAGGTAATACTGGATCGCCTCGAACGTCCTGTGTGTCAGGCCAATGGCACTGCCGTCGGAATAACGCATGCCATGTCTGGCCAGATAATAGGCGAAATTGATCACACCGACACCCAGTGCACGCCGTCCCATCGCACCGCGCCGGGCGGCGGGAATCGGGTAATCCTGATAGTCAAGCAGGGCATCCAGCGCACGCACGACCAGAGAAGCCAGTTCCTCAAGTTCGTCAAGCGACTCAATGGCCCCCAGATTGAACGCCGACAGGGTACACAACGCGATTTCACCGTTCTCATCGCCAAGATCCGACAACGGTTTCGTCGGCAACGCGATCTCCAGACACAAATTGGACTGGTGAACCGGGGCGACCGCCGGATTAAACGGACTGTGCGTATTGCAGTGATCAACATTCTGGATATAAATCCGGCCTGTCGATGCCCTTTCCTGCATCATGAGGGAAAACAGCTCAACAGCTTTCACCCGTTTTTTGCGGATCGTGCCGTCGGCCTCGTACTGCCGGTACAGGCGTTCGAACGCATTCTGATCGGCAAAGAAAGCCTCGTAAAGCCCGGGGACATCCGACGGACTGAACAATGTGATGTCTCCTCCTTCTATCAGGCGCTGATACATCAGGCGGTTCAGCTGGACACCGTAATCCAGATGGCGTACACGGTTTTCTTCAACGCCCCGGTTGTTTTTCAGCACCAGCAGGCTTTCCGTCTCAAGATGCCACAACGGATAGTAAACTGTCGCCGCCCCACCCCGGACACCTCCCCTGTGAACAGGATTTGACCGCACTCTGGAAAAGCTTGTAAAACGGAATGCATCCGGTATGAAACGCCTCCCCTCCCCGGATCGGGCTGCCCAGTGCCCTGATACGGCCGGCACCGATTCCGATTCCGGCCCGCTGGGACACATATTTCACAATGGCACTGGATGTCGCATTGATCGAATCCAGACTGTCGCCGCATTCGATCAGTACACAGGAACTGAATTGCCGGGTCGGTGTCCTGACCCCCGCCATGATCGGCGTCGGCAGGGAAAGCCTGAAAGTGGAAACAGCTTCATAGAAACGCCGGATGTAATCGAGCCGCGTTTCGCGCGGGTAGCGGGAAAACAGGCAGGCCGCCACCAGAATATAGAGAAACTGGGCACTTTCGTAGATTTCTCCCGTCACACGGTTCTGGACAAGATATTTCCCTTCCAGCTGCTTGACGGCAGCATAGGAAAAATTCATGTCGCGCCAGTGATCGATAAATCCGTCCATTTCAGCGAATTCCCCGGGGGTGTAATCCTCCAGCAAATGGCGGTCGTAACGTCCCATTTTCACCAGACGGACCACATGGTCATACAGTTTCGGTGGTTCGAACCGGCCGAACGCCTTTTTACGCAAGTGGAAAATCGCCAGACGCGCTGCCAGATACTGGTAATCGGGGGCATCGGCCGAAATCAGGTCCGCCGCCGCCCGGATAATGGTTTCATGGATATCCGCCGTACGGATCCCATCATAAAACTGGATATGGGAACGTAATTCCACTTGCGAAACCGAGACGTTATGCAGCCCTTCCGCCGCCCAGTCGAGCACCCGGTGTATCTTGTCCAGATCGATACGTTCTTTTCTTCCGTCACGCTTGGTGACAAACAGATTGCGATTCATTGTCCGTTATTCCGTCCATTCAGTTATTCCGTCATATCCGGCAGGCAGCAGCATCTGGTGCGATGCCGGCCTTCTGAATGCTTGTGCCGGACACGCCCGTTTTAATGCCGGAGACACTGTTCCGGAAAAAATGGGGAACCAGAATAACAAAAGCCTGCAATTCCTGCTGACACCGCAAACGCGGAAAACATCTGGAAACCGGAGGAAAAACCATCTTCCTGCACAGGGGAAACCCAGTACAGACGCCCCTTTCAACGAAAAAAGGGAAATGCGCCATACAGAAAAATTGCCTGATGGCAATATTCAGAAAACTTGATCTGGCTCAATTTCCTGCAGGACAAAAGCCGCTAACCGAACGGTACCGGCACATTCCCCTAACGCCAGTCAGGTCATACACCATGTCCGGCAGAATTGCAGCCACTTTCCCAGTGTCGGGGAAATATACTTGTCCCGGTGATAACACATCGTGAACCGGCGTAAAAAACGCTTTCCCGGATCAAGCGTGACAAAGTGGCCGGCATAAAGCGGCTGTTCGAGCATGCGACTGGATATGAAAGTCAGCCCCAGATTGTTGTAAACGCAGGATAAAATGGCATCCGAGGCGTTCAGCGACAGCGAGACACACGGATTGTCGAGATACAGTGCCAGCTGATTGTCGAAAAAAGCACGGCTGCTGGAACCCGGTTCCCTCAACAACCACCGTTCCCTACTCAGCTTCCCGAATGTGACGGACTTTTTCCGCGCCAGAGGATGATGCCTGCCGGCGACAATAACCATCTCGTCTTCCACCCACGGTTCGCAAACGAGATACGGATCGCTGACCGCCCCCTCCACCAGAGCCATATCGATGTCAAAACGGTGAATCATGTTGCCGATTTCCTGCGAATTGCCGATGACAACCCCGGGCAAACAGCCGTTTTCCCGGTCGAACGCCTGCAACATATCGGGCAGAACATAGCTGCCGATAGTCCGGGTACAACCGACCTGAAGCCGCATCTCGGACACGCTGTCACCGAACAGCTGTTCGATGCCTGAAAGCCGCGCCAGCAATTCATCAGCAACCGGTAACAGTTTCCGTCCCTCATGATTGATATGCAGCCGCGCACGCTGCCTGTCGAAAAGGCGCACTCCCAGCTGGTTTTCCAGTTCCGCCAGTGCCTGCGAAACGGCTCCCTTTGTCATGAACAATGCTTCCGCCGCCTGGGTCATGGTGCCATAGCGGGCAATGGAAACGAAGACCGACAACTGTTTAAAGGTAACATTCATCGTTTAATTTTTCTAAACATCATGTCAGAATTAATTCGATTTTCCAAATGATACCCCATCGTTATAATCCAAACCATCAAACAGGATAACCATCATCGGGGTAATGACATGCTGACACTCATCCATCAAAAAGTCCGGGAAATTCCAACACCCGTTGCCGGTCTGGCACTGGGAATCGCCAGTATGGGAGGATGTCTCGAGAATCTGTTTCCGCTCGGCGGAAACGGGCAAAATCTGGGTGCGCTGATCGCCGCCTTTCTGTTGTGTCTGGTATCGATCCGCTTCCTGTTCCACCCCGATACCCTGAATCGGGACCTGAAACATCCCGTTGCCGGCAGCATCGTCCCGACGTTCGCCATGGCCACGATGGTCGTATCGAAAGCGCTCGGGCAGTTTTTTCCCTCAACGGGAGAAATCCTCTGGTTCGGTGCCGTTACCGTACACCTTGTCGTACTGGCCCTTTTCATCTGGCACCGGGCGAAAGACTGGCAACTGAACCATATGGTACCAAGCTGGTTCGTTCCGCCGGTAGGGATTATTGTGGCCGACGTGACCTGCCCCGGCAAGGCCTATACGGAACTGGCCCTGATACTGCTGGCTATCGGTCTGGCAAGCTATCTGGTCATGCTGCCACTCATGGTCTACCGCCTTGTTTTCCACAGTGAAGTCCCGGATGCCGCCAAACCGACCATTGCGATCATGGCCGCTCCCGCCAGCCTTTCGCTGACCGGTTATCTGAGCATCGTGGAAGAACCGTCTCTTCTGGTTTGCGCCGTTCTACTCGGTATCGCCCTGCTGATGACCCTGTTCGTTTACTTCGCTTTTTTCCGGCTGATGAAACTGCCATTTTCGCCCGGTCATGCCGCATTTACCTTCCCGATGGCAATCGGTGCGACAGCGCTTTACAAAATGGCCAATCTGGTCGCACAGTACCCCCAGGCTGCCGAATACGCCAGACAGCTCCATCTGTTGGCAAACGGAGAAGCCGTTATCGCAACCCTGGTCATTGCCCATGTTTCCCTGGGATTCGTCCTGAACTATCTGTTCCCTCGCAGAATATCCGTCATCCGGAAAAACCCGGCCAAATAGCCGCATCGAGGAAACCGGCAATTTCCGTGACCGGACAGAACAACCGGAACCCGCACCATATCCGGAAAGAAATCGGCTTTGCCTGTAACAGCCCTGTTCCGTCACACCGGCCGATGCCAGTCAGAACGTCATGATCCTGTCACTGTCGACGACCCATTCCGAAAGTGCCTGCATGGTGGACTTTTCCGCCCCGTCAAAATAAGGATAGTTTTTGTAAATACCGCAACGGGCCATGCAGGTACCGCAAACTCTGACGGCAACCCCTTTCGCAATCAGTTCTTTCAACATATGCGACAAATCCTGATCATAGCCTTCAGGCGGCTTGCAAACATCCCTGGCCATATCGACAGAATCGTTCATGAGAAAAATCCGCACTTCATGACCGTTTTTCAGCAATGTGTCTGCCAGTCTGAGTCCATTCCAGGTCACATCAGTCGAATCGTAAGGTTCACGATTGAAAATGACCAATATTTTCATGATCTTTCCTCCCTTCAGATTTCCGTTTTCTCAACATCCAGCCCGGCTGTACATCATTTTCTGCCGATTCCGTTTCCCCGGCTTTCGGCAATCCGGAAAGCCATTCCGTGATTTCAACCAGAAGCGCCGAACGGATGCAAATACTCTTTCACATATTTCGGCTAAAAACCGGACGTCAATGACGATCACTTTACCATTTCTCCTACTTTCAGAGAATTTTCATACCTATACGTGCAAATTTTTCAAAATCGGGCGATCTCCCCCAACACCATTTTACGTTCCAGCGGATATTCACCGGCGACCTGTCTTAAACCGACGAGCAATCCGGTGATACCTTCCCGGCAATCCGGCAGAAACCAAGTTTTCGTCAAATCCGGACAACACTCGCGTTTTTCAGACAGCTTGAAATGTATGCTGGCCAGCCGGATATCGGTTTTTCTCCTTGCCGTCCTTTCGCCATCGAACGCCGATTCATTCCGCTTTTTTCGGGCCGGAAAACACTTTTCCGATGCAGGCGATCTGCTCATCAAACAGTTTTTTGAGACCATGCATCACTTTCCGTTTCATGTGTTTTCACCATCTTCATCACTCCCGTATTCTGGCGACCGGCAAAATATCTGTCTGTTTCCGATCAAAACAAACCGTTTCCCGGGCGGATATGAAACTTGTTCGAAAAACCGCTTTTCGCCCCTCCCCAACAGCTGCATTCACTTCCCGCATCACCTGATGGGCAAACCGGCATGCATATGCCTGCCGCTTGGCATAAATACAGGATAAACCTGCACATAGTCCTGTCCGCTTGCTATACTTCATTTATCGGTATTTCGAGAGAAAAAAATGACAGACAAGCTAAAAGACAAGATAGAAAAATTTCTGGCGATGTGTCTGAAATCGAAATCTGAAAAAGAAGGCGACACTTCCATAAAAGTAGATGAACTGACAGAAGAACAGCATCGCGAAATAGCAGAAGACGCTGTCGCCATCACCAACAGCCTGGTGGAACTGCAAAGGCTTTTGCCTGTTTCTCGGAAACTGGCCGAACTAGGCTATCTGCTTGAAGTCCAGGGAAAAATCACTGTCAAGGCAGGCGAAGCCTATGACGAGGCAGCCCTGAATTTTTTCAGTGACATGTATGGCGGCGGTATCGCGCTCTCGAAAAGACTCCACTGAATTTTTCCGGTATCCCGGCATATCGTACCGGCGGTTCCCTTGAATAGGGAACGGTTAAACGGAATATCGCCACCGGAACAGGAAGCGAGCCGACCCGCATAACCCCGGGATCACCCACGAATCATGAAACCGGCAATTCAGGCAAACCGGACACGAGCGGTTCATGCCATCTCTTCCGACGTCACGACATGCGTTCCTGCCTTCGATGCCAGAGCGGCTTTTAGCAATCTGTCGGCTATTTTTTCCGCCGGATTGATCCGCCAGCTTTTCGGCAGAAGCGGATGAAGAATTTTCTTGACCAGCCCCAGCGACGTTTCAAGAGGACGGGGCTCATCGCGCCGGCCTCCTATCAACCCGGGACGGACGAACGTCAGGGACTCGAATCCCATACTGGCCAGTTCCCGTTCCACCTCGCCCTTCACCCGGTAATAGAAAAAGCGGGACGACACATCCGCACCGGCAGCCGACGTCAGGACAAACGACGATGTTCCGTGTTTTCTCGCAAGACGCGCCACAGCCAGTGGATAATCATGATCGACACGATAAAACGCCTCTTTCGATCCAGCCTTTTTCATTGTTGTGCCCAATGTACAGATGACGGCATCAACCTGCCACCCGCTTTCACCGGCCAAAAGATTATCGAAATCGACGACAGGCGAAAACAGTTTCGGATGAATGCCTGCCGCTTGCCGTCCAGGTGCGATAACCGCCCTGACCCGTTCGTCATGAAGCGCTTTCTCCAGTACATGACGCCCGACCAGTCCTGTCGCACCTGCTATCAACAATTTCATGAATAAGTGTTTTTCCCCGATAAAAACGAATGAATAACCCGCATTGGCGAATGCGCCGATCATTTTACCAGTCTCCGTGAACCATACCGTACCTGCTCCGGCGACATCATCCCGTTTTCGTTCATTCACTTACCGGACCGGCACCGCCATACAGATACCTGTTTTCCCGGCAACGACGCTTGACAGCTGCTCCAATAATATATATTTTAATATAATATTTTTTTATATATTATCAAAAGGAGATCCGATGAATCCCATGCAGATACTGGTTATTGGCGGCGTTGCCGCAGGGGCATCTTTCGCGGCCCGTGCAAGAAGACTGGACGAAACGGCAAAAATCACTCTCATTGAACGCGGCAACGATGTTTCATTCGCCAATTGCGGCCTCCCCTACCACATCGGAGGAGAAATTCCGGTACGTGACGTACTTGCCGTACAGACGCCGGCATCGCTGAAAGCCATGCTCAACGTAGATGCCCGTACACGGTGCGAAGCCATCCGGATCGACCGGGACAATAAACGGGTACTGGTCAGGAATCTGTCTGAACAGACCGAGGAATGGATCTCCTATGACAAACTGATGCTCGCACCCGGGGCCCGCCCCCGCATACCGGCGATTGCCGGTGTTAACAACCCCCGGATCCATACCTTGCGCAACCTGTCCGACATGGACCGCATTATCGCCGATACCACCCCCGGTATGAATGCCGTCGTCATCGGTGCCGGATTCATCGGGCTGGAAACGGCCGAACAGCTGCATCGCAAGGGACTGAAAGTGAAAATCGTCCAGAAAGGCCCTCATGTTCTTCCGCAAGTGGATGCGAAAATGGCCATCCCCCTGGAAAACGCATTGGCCGGTCACGGTATCGAATTGTTCTTGAACGACGAAGTCACGCAATTCGAAGACAGCGGCAAGATACTCTCATGCCGTCTGGCATCCGGCAAAACACTCAAGGCCGAAATCGTCATCCTCTCGATCGGTATCGAACCGGATACCGGACTGGCCCGTGACGCCGGCCTGAAACTGGGAAAACGCGGTCATATCGTCGTCAATGAATTCATGCAGACATCCGATCCCGATATTTATGCGGCAGGCGATGCCGTGGAAACAACCGATCGGGTTTTTGGCGGTCCGGTTTCCGTTGCGTTGGGTGGCCCCGCAAACCGTCAGGGACGTGTCGCGGCCGATCATTTGTTTCTGAGGGAAAAGGCCCGTCCTTATCCCGGCTCGCTCGGAACGGCGATTGTCCGGGTTTTCGACGTTGCGGCCGGTTCCACAGGCTGGACGGAAAACCGCCTGAAAGCCGCCGGACGCCAGTACGGCATCACAACCGTCAATGATTTTCATCACGCTTCCTATTTTCCGGGAGCCGAGATGCTCACCCTGACGATTCTCTGGGATCCGGACACCGGTATTCTGCTCGGTGCAGAAGCGGTCGGGACACAGGGAGTGGACAAACGGCTGGACGTACTGGCGACCGCGATCACCGCAAAAATGACCGTCGAGGATATCTGTCATCTTGAACTAGCCTACGCACCGCCATTCGGTTCGGCAAAAGATGTCGTCAACATTGCCGGATTTGCCGCCTGCAACCAGCGTGACGGTCTTGTCCGGACGGTATCCCGGTTACCGGCAAATGCCGGTGTGCAAATCATTGATGTCCGAGGCAAACCTGTCGCCGATGCCTCTCCTGTACCCGGTGCCGTGAACATCCCGATGACGGTGTTAAGAGACAATCTCGACAGAATCGACCAGACCCGCCCTGTCGTCACCGTCTGTGCGCTCGGCAAGAACAGCTATTTCGCTTCCCGTGTTCTCAAACAGAACGGATTCGATGTCTCCAGTCTTGCCGGCGGGCTCTCCACCCTGATCAAGTGAATATCTCCGGAAACACCTATCGGGTGACGGACGGTGATCCAGTACTCCATCTGTACCACCGTCCGCTACACGATCCGGAAAGATCGTCAAAAGAATTCTGGCCATCGACAGTTCCCGATATCCCCATAATCCGGTCAAACGGAAAATATCTCTGAAACCCCTGACCGGAAACTGTTCCGTCCTCTTTCCTTCACGCAACGAAACGGTTTTCGTGAAAAACCAGATAACAATCAGGACGCCACACTCCGTGCACATCGTTCCAGGTTCAAATCTTCCCTTATGTAATAGTCCTTGTCCATTTTGGACGATCGTTTTTTCTCTCAGCAAAAATTCTCTCCCGGTACCGGAAATATGACGGCAAATAGCCGGGAACCCGGTTCATTACACCAAACCTGAAAATCACGCTTTTCTTTTTTCGAATAATACCTGCTTCATGTCCCCACGACAGAAACAGGCAAGAATGAAAGAGTTTCCCATCTATCCCGGCATTTTCTCCCGGAATTATATTGTTGAAAACAATGACATATGGAACAGCATATGAAAACCGAGGGGAAAAAACGGACTTTTTCATGAAAAACGAGGTAACCCTTGTCACAGGAGCTGCCTGGGGAATCGGACTGACCACGGCCAGAGCATTTGCACAGGCAGGTGCCATTGCTGTTTTATCCGATATCAACGAGCCGGCCCAACAGGCGGAAGAACTCGTGAAACAGGGGTTCAAAGCCATGTCCATCCAGTGTGATGTTTCGGACGAAAGACAAGTCAAGACCATGATCGGAAAAATCGTGGTTTCTTGCGGACGTCTGGATGCAGCGTATAACAATGCCGGCATCAACAGCCCTGTTGCGGAAACCGCCGACACCAGCAGTGAAGGATATGACCGTGTCATGAACATCAATTTGCGTGGAATATGGAATTGCATGAAATACGAACTCCGGCAAATGCGCCAGTAGGAAAGCGGGGCTATCGTCAATTGCTCTTCCATTGGCAGGCTGATCGGCATCGCGGAAAGAGGCGTCTATCAAGCATCGAAACACGGAGTTATCGGTCTGACAAAAAGCGCCGCCCTGGAATATGCGGCAAAAGGAATCAATATCAACGCTGCATGTCCGGGCATTATCCAGACACCGATGCTTGAAACGATGACCGAGAGAGAACCCGAAGCCCTGAAAGCGCTGATCGAAGAATTGTCAAACCGCAGGCCTAAACGCCCGGAAGAAGTCGCGCGTGCCGTACTTTGGCTATGCCGCCCTGCCGCCAGCCTAGTATCGGTCAGGCTATCGCCGTTGACGGCGGCTACACGGTCAAATAAGCAAACCGGCCGACTATTCAGAAAATACCCTGCCATGAAGACTTCCAAGGAAAACGATACAAAAGAATCCCTCTCCCGTTCCGGTTCCCCGCATCTGAGCCGCAGGGAATTTCTCAAAACCGGTGCACTTGCCGGAATTGCCGTTGCCATTTCCGCCATACCGGCAATCAGCATGGCGACTTCTTCCCAAAAGACGATTGCCGTTCACGACGATCATGATTTCAAATGGCCCGTATTGTCCGGGAAACGGACACTGGGTACCGGAAAAAGTCAATTGACCGTATCCGCTCTCGGATTCGGCTGTATGGAAATGAATTACCACCGTGGCATACATCCGGACAGAAAATCCATGACCCGGCTGGTCCGTCAGGCTGTCGAAATGGCATCACGCTTTTCGACACCGCAGAAACCTATGGGCCAATATCAATGAAGAATTGACGGGAGAAGCACTGGCCCCCGTCCGGAACCGGATCACCATCAGCACCAAATTCGGCTTCGAACATGCGAAAGGAAAGCAGACCGGACTGAATTCCCACCCCGAACATATCCGCAAAGTGGCGGATGCATCACTGAAAAGACTGGGAACCAACAGAATCGACCTGTTTTATCAGCACCGTTTCGACCCGCAAGTTCCTATTGAAGATATGGCCGGAACCGTCTCCGATCTGATCCGCGAAGGCAAGGCAAAACATTTCGGCCTGTGCGAAGTCAGTCCGGAAACCATTCGCCGGGCCCATGCCGTCTGCCCTGTCACCGCCATACAAAGCGAATATTCCCTGATGTGGCGTACCCCGGAAAAAGACGTTCTTACCGTACTGGAAGAACTCGGTATCGGATTTGTTCCATACAGCCCGATCAACAGGGATTTCTCGGCGGAACTATCAATGAATATACCCGATTCAATTCGGGAAACGACAACTGGAATATCCTGCCGAGATTCACACCGGAAGCGATCCGCGCCAATCTGGCACCGGTTGAGGTTCTGAACGAATTCGGTCGGACACGCAGCGTAACCTCTGCACAAATCGCATTGGCCTGGCTGCTTGCCAAAAAACCCTGGATCGTCCCAATCCCGGGAACCACCAAATTGTCACATCTGGAAGAGAACATCCGTTATACAGACCTGATACTGACTGCCACTGAAATCAGCGATCTCGAAAACGCCGTCCCGAAAATCCGGATCGTAGGAGACCGTTACCCGCCATCAGAACAACGACAGGTTGGAAAATAAATTTTTTATTTCAATATCAATCAATAAATTATAAATATTTTCTAAAGTTTTACAGGAGAAAAAATTTCACTCGTTTTTTCAGAAATCATTCTAATCGGTATCTTCATCCTTCCGGTTTTCGGTTCGAAACGCATTCCTGAACTGGCCCGTGTCATGGGACGGGCAACACATGAATTCAAAAAAGCGAAAGAGGAAATCAGTCATCAGGGAGAGGAATTTCTGAAAGCGGCGGAAAAAACGGCCGAACTCGAAAGTGAAAAAGAAAAACAGGAAAGCTGAACATGACATCATCCGTTTTTGGCAAGGAATCTCTCGTTTTCCATTTTGAAGCACTACGCAAGACATTACTGAAATGTATTGTAGCGACAGCTCTTGGCTATCCCGTTGGATACTGGATAACGCCGGATGTCATCAATCAGCTGACTCAATGGAGTTTTCCTGAAAACATCGGAAAACTTCATTATTTTCCCCCTTGAGGCACTTTGGGTCAAACTGAGGCCGGGATTCATTCCCGCCATGATTTTTGCCTATCCGTACAATATCTTCCAGTTCTGGAAATCCCTGTTACCGGCCCTGTATGATAATGAACGCAAGCCACCGGGCAAATAAATCACGCTTTCACCCATTCTGTTTTTTTCGGGAATCGCCTTTTGCACGGTCTGTGTTCTGCCGCTTCTGATGGATTTTGCCGGCAGTTTCTATTCGCCTGAACTGCAGGCCAAGTTCGGGCTGGAAAATTTCCTGTCTCTGGCGGGCATGATGATGCTGGCTTTCGGAATCATGTTCCAGACTCCCATTCTGGTTTTCATCGCAATCCGTTTCGATTTCGTTTCCGGGGATACACTCTCCCGGAAAAGGCCCTACATCATGACGGGCATCCTGATTATTGCCGCACTATTGACACCACTCGATGTCATCAGCCAGATCCTGATGGCCATTCCGACCTGGCTGCTTTTTGAACTCGGACTGATTCTGTCCGGAAATATCAACGTGAAAACCGGTGGAAGAATACCCGAAACAGACCGACAAAACATGTCGGAAAATGATGATAATTTACTTTATGAAAATAAATATCTCCATTGAATAAAAACATAAAAACCGTCAAACAATCCGATCAGACCTGACATTTTCCGACCGAGTCTGCCACTGATACCTTCCGGCAGTGCAGGCACCTGCAACCACTCCAGTCTGACAGGATGTCACATCCTTTGCCCGCACATCAGACCTGCAACTCACGGGTTTTGTGGATATTGCGGGCAGGCGGTTCGCCAAACAGACGCTTGTACTCCCGGTTGAATTGCGTCGGACTTTCATAGCCTACGGCCAAGCAGGCATTCGAGGCATATTCGTTTTCCACCAGCATCAGCCGCTGCGCTTCATACAACCGAAGGCGTTTCTGGTACTGCAAGGGAGAAAGTGTCGTGATCTGCTTGAAATGCCGATGAAATGTCGAAGTCGCCATATTGACTTTCTTCGCCAATTCATCAACTTGCAAAGGTTCCTTGTAGTTGTTTCTAAGCCATGTGATCGCCTGTGCGATACGGCTTCCCCTCGTTCCGGTCGTGTTGATGGCCCGCAGATATTTGCCGCGAGGTCCCGTCAGAAGCCGGTAGTGGATTTCACGCACAATCATCGGAGCCAGAACGGGAATCTGTTCGGGATTGTCCAGAAGCTCCGTCAAGCGCACGAAAGCATCCAGAATATCCGCTTCGATCGGCGTAACGCTCAGCCCCTTCCTGACCGGCTCATCGATAACCTTCGCTTGCATGGGAAGTTCCGTCATCAACTGGCTGACAATGTATTTGTCGATTTTAAGTCCCATCCCCAGAAACGGTTTTTCCGGCGAGGCATCCAGAATGTAATTCCGGCTCGGCAGATCCACACTGTTCAAAAGACTGTCGTTTTCATGATAGAAATACTCCTGGCTTCCGACAATGGACCGTTTCTTTCCCTGAATGACCACACCGACCGCGGGATCGTAAAAACAGTTTTCGCAGGATGCGCAATCATCATGACGGAAAAAGGAAAATCCCTGAATGGGTGTCTGGTATTCGCCCGGTTCCGGCAACCATTTCAGCAACCTTTCCCTGAGCAGGCGGTTCTTTTCCGCCAGATCGGCACGGCTGTTTTCAGGCATGGCATCCTCCTTATGAATTCGTCCAGTCATCATATCAAATAGGCCTTCTCCCGGATTTTGCCATTTACCGAGAGAATCAGGCAAGAACCAGATAGTTTCATATCTTATTTTTTCAAGACCGCGACATTACTATTTTCCTGTCATGAAACGTTCTGCCTGACCGTTCATGCCGGAACACGCTGTTTTTCAACTGTCGTGCAAACCCGAAAATCCGATCATCGTCATCAAGAGGTTATTATGAAAACATTTGGCTACGCCGCTCATTCGCCGGACTCTCCTCTGGTTCCCTATTCCTTCGAACGACGCGATCTGCGTGAAAACGATGTCGCCATGGAAGTGTTGTACTGCGGTGTCTGCCATTCAGACCTGCATATGGTGCAAAATGACTGGGACTGGACAATCTATCCCATCGTGCCCGGCCATGAAATCATCGGACGCGTCATCGCCACCGGCTCCGGAGTCACCCGCTACAAAACCGGTGATGCTGTTGCCGTCGGGTGCATGGTGGACAGTTGCATGGAATGCGACCAGTGCAGAAAAGGCGAGGAACAGTTATGCCGCGAAGGCATGACCGGAACATACAGCGCCTACGACAGAATCACACATGAGGTCACTTACGGCGGCTATTCCAAACATCTCGTCGTCCGGGAAGAATTTGTCCTGCGAGTACCTGACGGTCTGGACCTGTCGAAAGCCGCTCCGCTGCTTTGCGCCGGCATCACGACATACTCTCCCCTGCGGACATGGAATGTCGGCCCGGGTAGCCGTGTCGGTGTCATCGGAATGGGAGGCCTGGGTCATATGGCCGTCAAACTGGCGGCCGGACTGGGTGCGGACGTAACGGTTATCAGCCGTACGAAAAACAAGGAAGCGGATGCTCTGGCTGTCGGAGCCGACCGGCTTCTTGTCTCAACAGATGCGACGGCTATGGAAAAAGCGCAATCCGCTTTCGATCTCATCATCGATACCGTTCCGGTCAAACACGATCTCAATCCCTATATGCCGTTGCTGGATATCGACGGCACCCTTGTCATTGTCGGACAAGTCGGGCCTGTCAGCGCCATTTCCACCGTTCCGATGATACTCGGCCGGCGCCGGATCGCCGCATCGCCCATCGGAGGAATCCGTGAGACACAGGAACTTCTCGACTTCTGTGCAAAAAAGAACATCCTGCCCGAATGTGAAATGATCCGCATCGACGAAATCAACAAGGCCTACGAACGGCTCAAACGTTCGGACGTCCATTACCGGTTCGTCATCGACATGTCATCCCTGACCGGTCCCGGGAAAAACATCGGCCAAAACGTACGTCAGGACTAGGACAAGCGGGCAACAGACAAAGGAGACAACATGATGCAAAAACGTCAACTGGGAAAGAACGGTCCGGAAGTATCGGCCATCGGTCTGGGTTGTATGGGAATGAGCTTCGGTTACGGTCCGGCCAAAAACAAACAGGAAATGATCGCGGTCATCCGTGGTGCTGTCGAACGCGGTATCACCTTTTTCGATACCGCCGAAGTATATGGGCCGTTCACGAACGAGGAACTGGTCGGGGAAGCGCTTGCCCCTTTCAGAAAAGACGTCATTATCGCCACCAAATTCGGTTTCAGACCCGATCCGTCAAATGGTGGAGCATGGACAGCCTTGGACAGCCGGCCGGAACATATCCGGGAAGTCGCAGAAGCATCGCTCAAAAGACTGAATGTGGATACGATCGATCTGTTCTACCAGCACCGGGTCGATCCGGATGTTCCCATCGAGGAGGTCGCCGCAACGGTCGGTGATCTGATCGCCGAAGGCAAAGTCAGGTACTTCGGCCTGTCCGAAGCGGCAGCGCAAACGATTCGCCGGGCCCATGCCGTTTGTCCCGTCACGGCCGTTCAAAGCGAATACTCTCTCTGGTGGAGAAAACCCGAAGAAGAAGTACTCCCGACTCTGGAAGAACTCGGTATCGGTTTCGTTCCATACAGCCCGCTCGGAAAAGGTTATTTGACCGGTTCTTTCAACGAAAAAACCACGTTTTCTCCTTCCGATTTCAGAAGCGTTTTGCCGCGTTTCACGCAGGAAGCCATGAAAGCAAACAAGGACATGGTCGAACTGGTCAGAAAAATCGCCGGGCAAAAACAGACGACACCGGCCCGTATCGCACTGGCATGGCTGCTGGCGCAAAAACCCTGGATCGTTCCGATTCCGGGGACGACAAAACTGTCGCGTCTGGAGGAAAACATCGGTGCGACCGACATCGTGCTTGACGCCGGTGATTTGCTCGAAATCGATTATGCCGCATCGAAAATCCGGCTGACCGGTGCGCGATATCCCGAAAAACTGGAAAAACTGACCGGCCGCTGATCGAAATCTCCCCGGCATCCGGTCTTTATGGCTAAAGTGAACACAAAAATGAAACGGATTGACATGAAATGTTTGAATATACTGGCCAGTATCGCTATCGCGCTGTGCAGTATATTCCATTGTGCAAAGGCAGACACCATGAATGCTTATCAAGAAAAAGCGCTGAATCTCCGGCAGGAAAAAATCGTCACAATCGCCGCTTTTACCGCCAACGGTAATCTGGAAAAACTCAAAACGGCCCTGAACGAGGGGCTGGACGCCGGCCTGACCGTCAGCGAAATCCGGGAAATCCTGATCCAGATGTATGCCTACACCGGCTTTCCGAGAAGCCTGAATGGCATCAACACCTTCATGAATGTCATCAGCGAACGGCAAAAGAAAGGTATCGAAGACATCGCCGGCGAGGAACCCGCGGTTCTGCCAGCGGGAACGGACCGCGACGAATACGGGGAAAAAGTCAGAATGAAACTGGCGGGCATATCCACGCTGCCTCCAAAAAGCGGTTACCAGATTTTCGCCCCCGGTATCGATACGTTTCTGAAAGAACATCTTTTCGCCGACATTTTCGGACGCGGAGTTCTGGACTATTCCAGTCGTGAAATCGCCACCGTTTCGGCACTGGCCGCCATGACCGGTACGGAAGGACAGTTGCAGTTCCATATGGGCGCGGCCATGAACGTCGGCGTGACAGGAACGCAAATGGAAAACCTGCTTTCGGTTCTGAACGAGAAGGTCGGGACCCGGGAAGCTGTCATGGCCAGAAAAGTTTACGCCAGAGTGCAGGAAAACCGGGCAGAAAACCGCTGATCATTTGCGAATGAAACCCGTTGCCAGAATACCCGCAAATTCAGGGAGAAAACAATGGAAAATATCCGCAACAAAGTCGTCGTCATAACAGGCGATGGCAGCGGCATCGGTGAAGCCATTGCCGATGCCGTCGCCCACGCGATATCGCAGCCTGAAAACGCTTCCGTCAATGAAATCATACTCCGTGCGACAGCACAGGAATTCTGAAGGAAACCATCCAAATGAAAAGCAAAATCAGCAAACGGGTTCTGGTAACAACCCTCTTTTTCACTGCACTTCTTTCGACAGCCGGTATCGGTCATACAACCGATATCGCCGGACAATCCCTGCACCAGACAATCACCCGCAACGGCACACAACAGTCTTTCACCGGATCCGACCGTTATTTCACCGGCAACGTCAAAGTGGACATGCTGTTTACACCGACAACAGAACTGCCTGCATCGGGTGCTACCGTGACATTCGAACCGGGAGCGCGATCGGCATGGCATACCCACCCGGCCGGACAGACTCTGATCGTGACGTCCGGCATCGGGCTGACACAGGAATGGGGCAAACCGATCGTCGAGATTCACACCGGGGATATTGTCCGGTGTCCGGCCGGCATCAAGCACTGGCACGGAGCCAAACCGGACAGCGCCATGACACATATGGCCATTACAGGCGACGTTCATGGCAAAAACGTCGAATGGCTTGAAAAAGTGACGGATGAACAATATCGTGGCCGATGAGAGCTCCCGTGTCCAGATCATCCTATCCACCGAAACAGGCGACTGGAGCATATCTGTATGCTTTATCCGCCTGTTCTCCCCCAAACAGCAGACCTGCCGCAAACGGCATCCTGTTTTACAATAAATCCCTTTTTCACAACCGGACAATCTGTTGGTTATGTTTCATGTTTTCGCAGCCCTGATCGGACTTTATGTCATCGGGCGTTTCGTTCCTCCGCTTCCTGTCGGAACCCTCTGGAAATGGCTGATCGCATTCGTTATTCTGCTGGTTTCACAATACCATCTCGTCAACCGTCTTTTTCTCGGCGGCATGGCATCGCCGGAGGTCCCCTTCCCGGTACTCGCTTTTGGTGGATGGCTTTTCGGTGCATTCATTCTCCTGGCCGGTTTTCTGCTGATCAGGGATATTGTTTCCCTTTTTCTCTGGACTGCACACAAAACCGGCCTCATCCCGGTCAGCATCATTTTCGGTTACCGCTGGATGCTCGGCCTTGGCATGGCCTCCCTGCTGCTTTCGGCTGTCGGTGTCTGGCAAGCCGTTCGCATTCCCGATGTACGCCGGATCGATATCACTCTTGAGAAACTTCCGGCCGAACTGGATGGCCTGAAACTGGTTCAGCTCACGGACCTGCACGCCAGCCGGCTTTTCCAGGCCACCTGGATCCGTGCGGTCGTGAACAGGACGAATGCCCTGAACCCCGACCTGATTGTCATTACTGGCGACCTGGTCGATGGCAGTACCATCGACCGCGCACCCGACGTTGCTCCGCTGGCCGATCTGAAGGCCCGGCTCGGCGTTTTCGCGGTAACTGGCAATCATGAATACTATTCCAACTACATCAACTGGATGAAAGCATTCAGGCGACTTGGCCTGAATATCCTAGGTAATGAACATGTCCTGATCGCCGACCGGGATCGCGCTCTGGTACTGGCCGGTGTGACAGACAGGGTTGCCGCCAATTTCGGACTACCCGAACCGGACATCGGAAAAGCCCTGTCCGGTGCACCTGGCGATCTGCCCGTCATCCTGATGGCACACCAGCCCAAAGGTTCCTCGACCTACGCCAGCGCGGGCGTTGACCTCCAGCTCTCGGGACATACACATGGCGGACAGGTTCTGGGTATTCACTGGATCACCCGAATGGCCAATGACGGATATGTTTCAGGACTCTACAGGGTAGGCGACATGCAACTCTACGTCAGCAATGGGACCGGCCTCTGGAACGGTTTTCCCGTCCGGCTCGGCAAACCGTCGGAAATCACGGAAATCGTACTGCACACCCCGGCCCGTCACCATCCGGAACCGGACAGACAAAAACCTTGAAAGCCATCCGGGAAAACGGCCTTTCGATTCCGAACCTTTCAGCAGGCTGCATCTGAAATTCCCGGAATCACCGTTTGCGGGAATACGGCCATCCGGCCGAACCGGTTCATGAAGGAAACACCGGAAGGATTCCCGCCACTGTCCTGCATCCGGCATGGCAAACATCGTATCCGTCCGGAAAACATCAGTCGGCGATATCCCTGTCTTTTTTCACAACCGGATTCCCGACGGATTCATCTGGACTTGCAGCGTTACCGAGAATATCCAGCATACGGGACAGGCCTTCGGGCATTTGCCCATTTTCCGGCAATGCATCGACATGGTATCTCGACGGCGCTCCCGGATCATTCCCGTATTGTGCCGTGGTAGCAGCAATTCCTTTCACGGATACCCGAAAAGGCCCCATACGACAAAGACCTGCTGCCGGTTCCCGCTCATCAGTCTTTTGACCGGTGACTGACGGAACCACATCCATGTCGAAGTTGACATTGACTTCATCCAGAGTCATTGACGGAACGGGAACCAGCGACAACAGGGGGGCCTGTATCTCCACCAGTTCTTCCGTTTCTTCTCCATCCCGAACGATTCCTGTTTTCCTGAATGAAAAAACAGCTGTTTTCGATTTTTCCGGATCACCTTTTCCGGGGTCTGCCAGATCCGGATATTCCGTCCCCGATCGCTTTACCTGCTCCGATGCTTCCGTCGCTGCCCGCAGAACCTCCCCGATCAGAATCTCCAATGGCAAACCGGTAAATGGATTACCGGCATTTTTCTTTTCGTCCGTCACCTGACATCTCCTTTTGTTGAGTTAACCAAATCATGCAATGCCACGGACAATTTTGCAACAGCCAACTCTCCTGGCGGCATTTTTGAAAATCAATGAATATCAACAACTTGTCTGACTTCCGACTTGTTCGGAAAACCGGATATACATTGACAATATACTTCGCACGCGAATAATATGCGTCAGAACTTTTAGTAATCTAAAATTGAAAAAAAATATGTCTGGAAACGATCTTTCACTCATGGAACTGATGATCACAATGACGCAGGTATCGCGAGCCTATAAAGCCGTTTGTGACAGGTTCGCCTCCCGGTTCGGACTGACCCAGGCCATCGCCTGGCCCATTGTCGCCATCAGCCGGCTGGGTGATGGTGTACGTCCCGGCGTCATCGCCGATGCGGTAGGAATCGAACCGTCTTCTGTCGTCAGACTGATCGACCAGCTTGTCGCCGCCGGTCTTCTCGAGCGCCACGAAGACGCAAACGACCGCCGTGCCAGACTGCTCTTTCTGACGGAAAAAGGACGGGACAAGGCCAGGGAAATCGAAATGGCCCTGATTCCGTTACGCCGCCAGCTCCTGCAGGGACTGACGGATACCGAACTCGACGTCTGCATGCACGTTTTCAGAACTCTTGGAAAATCCATAGAAAATTACAAGACGGCATCGAAGCAGCATGATTAACATACCGACACGCGACGAATTCATATTCTCGCTCAAATGTTTTGCAGCCGCCATGCTGGCACTGTATCTGGCATTCCGTATCGGACTTCCCCGTCCGTTCTGGGCACCGCTGACGGCTTATGTCGTCTCTCAGCCAATGGCCGGTGCCGTCCGTTCGAAAGCGGTCTATCGGGTCACCGGCACGGTTATCGGCGCACTGGCGATCGTGATACTGATTCCGACTTTCGTCAATTACACGGGTCTGTTCGCACTGGTCATCGGGGGATGGTTCGGATTTTGCCTGTTCATGTCACTGATGGACAGAACTCCGCGAGCCTATGCGTTTCTGCTGGGCGGGTATACCGTCGGATTTGTCGCCATGCCGGCAATGGCCGACATGACGGCATTCAGCATTTCTTCCATTTTCGATGTGGCAGTGGCCCGGTCGGAAGAAATCATACTGGGTGTTCTCTGTTCCACCGTCGTCCACAGCCTTGTCCTGCCCAAGGGAATCGGCGACATCATACTCCAGCGCCTCGACCAGGTTCTGGATGACGGACAGCAATGGGTGAAAAACATCCTGACAGCCAGACAGGCCGAAACGGGCAGCCAGCTGGACCTGAACAAACTGGCTCTGGCCATTACCGAACTCAGGATCATGTCCACCCATCTGCCATACGATACGACCAATGTCCGCTGGACAACCAATATCGTCCGATCGATGCAGGACAGATTTTCCGTTCTCGTCCCGATTCTGTCGGCTGTGGAAGACAGACTGCACGTCTTTCATACCAGCAACAGCGGAAAACTGCCCGAAGAATGGCAAAAACTTCTGGATGATATCGCCGAATGGATCACGCGTGGTGCCGAAAACACGGACCCGGGAGACGCCATCCGCCTCAGACGGCGGATAGACCGTTTCACACCGTCGATCAATGGCGAATCGCACTGGGAAGACATGCTTTTGGCCAATCTTTCCAGTGAACTGTACCGTCTGGTGGATGCATGCGAAGACTGTTTCGATCTCCGCAGAAAAGTCAATATCGGCCTAAAAGGTGAAATGCCCCCTTCGGAAATGCGCGAAACCAAGGTTTCGACCATGACGCTTTACGTAGATCGCCGCCTTGCGCTTTCGTCCGCTTTCGCCACCGCCATGTCCATGATCGTATCCTGCCTTTTCTGGGCGGCATCCGGCTGGCCGACAGGATTTGCCGCCCCGATGATGGCAGGCATGTACTGCATGTTTTTCTCGACATTCGACAATCCGGTTCCCATCCTCAAGAGCCAGTTCTTCTATACCCTCATGTCCAGCCCCGTATCGGGAATCTATCTGCTCTGGCTTCTGCCGTCAGCACACAGCTTTGAAATGCTGGTACTCCTTCTGGCTCCTTTCCTGATCTGGTTCGGCACTTATCTTGCCAAACCGGCAACCGCCGTCAAGGTCATTCCATTCATGTTCACCGTACTGGCCACCCTGACCATGTTCGATATGGGTTCGGCCAACATGACTTCCTATATCAATTCACAGATCAGCCAGGCCATCGGCGTGGGATCCGCTGCCCTGTTCATGGCCATATTCAGGACAGCCAGCGTCGATTCACTCATCCAGCGACTCGTCCATTCCATCTGGAATGACATCACGAAGCTCGGCGAAGCTGTCAAAGCCCCCTCCGCTATCGCCGTAACCGTCAAAATGGTCGACGGCATCAGTCTGCTGGCTCCGCGTCTGGCTCTGGCGACCAAAACCGGCGGAACGAAAAATCCCGGCTTCGTCGCCGCGACAAACATCCTTTCCGATTTGCGTGTCGGACTGAACATGACACGGCTTTTGCGCACCGAAACAAAACTGGAACGTCACCATATGAGCGTCCGTCCTGTCCTCGAACGACTTGCGGACTACTACCGACAGGGGAAAAAATCGCAGGATGCCGCGACAGAAGAACTGTTGCATGAAATCGACCAGACACTCTACCGCATGGCCAACACCGAATCCCGTCTCCAGCAGAATCAGGCCATCGCGGCACTGGCCGGTATCAGGCGCGATCTCTTTCCGGACGCATTGCCCTATTCCCCGTCAACTGCCGGCAACCGGAAAAAGGATCAGGCAAAGAAAATGCCTGAAATTCCTCCTGAACCGGATAAGCCGGCGACACGGTGAAAACTATTGACATCACTAGTTGAAATGATAACATTTATGACCTTAATATTTTGCATACAAACTATTTACAAGTAATGGAAAATCCGGACCAGTTATTCATGCGCTTCACCAATGCCCTGACAAGGGTCGCCCGCGCCTACAAGACGTCCGCCGACAAGGTCGCTTCCCGATACGGCCTTTCGCAGGCCACTGCATGGCCGGCCGTCATGATCGACCAGATGGGCGACAGGGTCCGTCCCGGTGAAGTGGCCGATGCGCTCGGTCTCGATCCGTCATCCGTCGTTCGGGTCATCGACCAGTTGATCGCCGCCCGGTTGCTTATCCGCGAAGAAGACGCCAACGACAGGCGCGCGCGCCTGCTGACCCTGACGGACGACGGCAGGCAGCGTGTCAAACAGATCGGGGAGGCCATGCGTCCTTTCAGACGGAAACTCTTCGAAGACATTGACCGCGAAGATCTCGAGGCTGCTCTGCGCGTACTGGAAAAACTCCGGACAGCGATCAAACTCGGCTAGATATATGTTGAAAGCTTTTCTGCAAAAACCGACTGCCGGCGAACTGCTGTTCGCATTCAAATGCTTTCTGGCAGCGTCACTTGCGCTTTACATCGCGTTGCGACTCGGACTTCCACGTCCCTTCTGGGCGCCGATGGCGACCTGCATCATTGCCCAGTCCATGTCCGCCGGCAGTGTGTTTGTCCGTGCCTCGTCGCGCCTGATCGGAACACTGGTCGGAACCGTCGTTTCCGTGCTCCTGCTCGTTTCATTCATCAACTATACCTTTCTTCTCTGTTTCCTGATCGCGCTCTGGGTCGGTATCTGCATGTACTTTTCGATGCTGAAACGGACAACGGATTCTTATGTCTTCGTCGTCGGAGGTTTTACCGTTCCCGTCATCATTTACGGGATCATCGGAGACGTCAACGCCATCAACATCCAGTACATCATGGACATGGCGATCGCACGGGCCGAGGAAACCGGTATCGGTTTCATGTCGGCCATCCTGATCCACAGCACCGTCTTTCCCAAGACTATCGGGCCCGCCGCCATCAAGCGGATGGATACGGTCTGGAAAGACATCTGCCAGTGGATCGGCCTCATTCTGCGTGGAGAACCGTCCGCGACCCATTCTCCCCAACTGAATGCCGCACAGATCATAACCGATCTGCGACTCCAGTCGGCCAACCTCCCCTTCGATTCCTCCAGCGAGCGCTGGGCCGTCGCGAACATCCGGCTGCTTCAGGACCGTCTGACTGTCATGATTCCGGTCATTTCGTCGATAGAAAACAGTATCGCGGCCCTGAAAAAGGCGGACAAGCTGCCCGGATACTGGGAATACCTGCTTGATAATATCGCTGTCTGGGTACAGCAGGATAAAAATACCCCGCAAAGCGCACAATGGCTTCGTGAACGTATCAGACACGGATTGCCGAAAATCACGCCCCGTTCGACATGGGATGAAGTCACCCTGATACACCTGGCCTCGGATCTGGGAAAACTGATTTCCTATTGCGAAAGCCGTGCGGACCAGCGGCGAGCCATCGATGAATGCATTAAGGGTCATGCCACCCGTGCTCCCAAAGCCGTACCCGTCCCGCTCGCCACGCTGCACAAGGACCGCAGGCTCGCCTTGCTCATTTCCGCTTCCGCCGTTTTCACCATCACGGCGGTTTCGCTCATGTGGGTCATCAGCGGCTGGAATGCCGGTTTTTGTGCTCCCATGATGACCAGCATCTTTTTCCTGTCATTCGTCCGGAACGACAACTCTATCGCGGCCCTGAAGAAAGTGCTGCTTTTCACGATCTATTCATTGCCGCCGGCAGGTGTCTACCTGCTCATCGCCATGTACAGCGCGCATTCTTTCGAAATGCTCATGCTGTTGCTGGCCCCCTGCATCATCATCGCCGGCATCTACATGGCGCGGCCCTCAACCGGACTGGGTGCCACCATCTTCATGATGGGTGTCTGGTCGACCACGACCATGTACGATCTTGACATGGCCAATGCGACATCGTTCATGAACGGCCAGGTCTTCGCCCAGTGTTTCGGCGTCCTCATGGCACTGGTTTTCGCCAGAATATTCCGCTCGTTCGATGCGGAATGGACGACACGCCGTCTTTTGAACAGTATTGCGGAAGAAATAGCACGTCTGGCCCAGTCCGTCAAATCGCCTCCGGTCATCCAGACGACCGTCCGGATGATCGACCGCATCAGTATTCTCGCCCCGCGCCTTTCCGGACTGGGTACCGAAAAGGAAAATGTCATCTCACGCCTTTTCCGTGAATTGCGCATCGGCACGAACATCGTCTATCTCATGCACATGCGTTCACGTCTTGAACGCAATGGTATCGATATCCAGCCGCTTCTGCAAACACTGTCCGCCCATTTTGCGAAAAGCGCTCACGAAACGGGTGGAAAAAATACCGTTCTGGAACAGATCGACCGGACTTTGCAGAAAGTCTGTCACATGTCTTCCCCCATCCGGCAGAATGCCGCCATCGCGGCCCTGACCGGCATAAGGCGGGATCTGTTTCCCGAAGCTCCCCCCTATTACCCCCAAACTCTGGTCCCCAAGGAGATTGTATGACTGGTGAATTCAGTTTTTTCGGCATGTATTTCCCGTGGCTGATGCTGACATCACTGCTGGCACTTGTCGCGACACGTCTGATAAGCATTTTTCTGGCCCGTATCGGGTTCTACCGTTATGTCTGGCATCCTCCGCTGTTCGATGTCGCACTGTTTCTTGTCGTATTAGGAATTTTTGTCGTTTTATTTAATTTTGGCAGGTCTTAATCATGTTTTCCAAAATCTCCCTTTCCGCCATCAGGCGCTACCTCGTCACCCTTGCGGTAGTTCTTGTCGCCCTGTTCATCGGATGGCGTCTCTGGATACATTACGAAAACGACCCCTGGACCCGGGACGGTCGTATCAA
This sequence comes from Oxalobacter aliiformigenes, assembly GCF_027116575.1. GTDB lineage: Bacteria > Pseudomonadota > Gammaproteobacteria > Burkholderiales > Burkholderiaceae_D > Oxalobacter > Oxalobacter aliiformigenes. The sequence goes on from NZ_CP098252.1 coordinate 1,550,644, forward strand.
GGCGGATGTCGTGCAGGTCGCACCTGACGTAACCGGTCAGGTCGTCAAGCTCCATGTCATCGACAACCAGGTTGTCAATGTCGGCGACGTTCTCTTCGAAATCGACCCTGAACGCTTTGAACTGGCACTGCGCCAGGCCAAGGCAGCCGAGGAAGCCGCCAAAGTGACGCTTGCCCAGGCCATTCGTGAATCGAACCGTAACCGGGAACTGAAAGATCTGGTCGCGACCGAAGTAACCGAACAGGGACAATCACGCGTCGAAGAAGCACGTGCTGCCCTTCTTCAGGCTATCGTAAACCGCGACAAGGCCCAGCTCGATCTGGACCGTACCAAAGTCGTCGCGGCGGTTGACGGCATCGTCACCAATCTGGTCCTGCGTACCGGCTCCTATGTGACCGCCAGCCATCCCGTCATGGCACTGGTCGACCGCAACTCTTACTATGCGGAAGGCTATTTCGAGGAAACGAAACTGCCGAATATTGCCGTAGGCGACCGGGCGACAATCAGGCTGATGAGTGACGATGAGGTACTCGAAGGCCATGTCCACAGTATTTCCAGAGGGATCGAAGATCGTGAACGCACGACCGGTGGAAAGCTGATGCAAAACATCAACCCGGCATTCAACTGGGTCCGTCTTGTCCAGCGTATCCCCGTCCGTATCGAATTCGACAGTATTCCGGAAAATGTCCGCCTTGTATCCGGCCAGACGGTCACCATCGAAGTCTTTCCTTCCGAAAAAGTCACCGTCGCCAAGAACGACCAACCGGTAAAGTAAGGATCGGCCATGCGTAACAGAAAACTGATTTCATATCTGGTTCCGCTTTTCATCAGCACAGGACTGATTGGATGCACGACTGTCGGCCCGGATTATACGATTCCTGAAAACGCCACCATCAACAAACCGGAAGCTGCCGAACCGTTTGCCGCGGCCGAGGAAAACGTCTATCGGCAGGAACCGTTGCCTGCACACTGGTGGAAACTCTATGACGATCCCGTGCTGACATCCCTGATCGAAAAGGCGCTGGTCGCCAATACCGACCTTCGCGTCGCGTCTGCCAATCTGGCCCGGGCGCGTGCCGTGCTGGAAGAAGTCGAAATGGGAACAGTACCGACCGTCAGCGTTTCTTCCCAACCGAAATTCGGGCGCAATTCGGCAGCGGCCGACGGTATCCCCGAACGTTATCCGGACCGCTGGTCGCACGACAGCGGCATCAACATTTCCTACCAGCTTGACCTTTTCGGAAAAATCGCCCGTGGTATCGAAGCTGCCGGTGCCGATACCGAAGCGGCTCAGGCTGCCTACGATCTGGCCCGCATAACCATTGCTGCCGATACGGCCAAAGCCTATGCGGATGCCTGTTCATCCGCCTACCGTATCGGTATCGCGGAACACTCCGCCGAACTGCAGAAACAGTTTCTCGAAACAACGACACAATTGACCCACGCCGGTCGTGGAACCGCCATGGACATTTCCCGTGCCAGCGCCCAGCATGAAGCATTGCGTGCAGCCATTCCTCCCCTGCAGGCCCAGCAGAAACTGGCTCTTTACCGGCTCGCCGTCCTGACAGGCGAATTGCCCAATACACTGGTCGGTACCGTCGGGCAATGCAAAACTCCCCCCCGGCTGTCCCGGCCGATCCCTGTCGGCGATGGTGCCGCCTTGCTCCGCCGCCGTCCGGATATCCGTGAAGCGGAACGCAAGCTGGCCGCTTCCAGTGCCCAGATCGGAGTCGCCACAGCCGACCTCTATCCGAGCATCAGTCTGGGATTGTCCGGTGGCATGACAAGCCGTTTCTCCTCATTCGGAGACACCAATACTTTCCGCTGGGGCATCGGCCCGCTGATTTCATGGACATTGCCCAATACGGGAACGGCCCGCAGCCGGATCAAACAGGCAAAGGCCGAACATCAGGCCGCTTTTGCCCGGTTCGATGCCACTGTCCTGAACGCCTTGCGCGAAACGGAAAGCGCCCTCACATCCTACGCACGGGAACTTGACAGAAACGCGGCCCTGAAAGCGGCCCGTGACCAGAGCGCACTTGCCAATGATCAGGCACACCGTCTCTACCGTCATGGCCGGATCGACTTCCTGTCAACTCTGGACTCTGAGCGGACACTGGCCGCTGACGAAAGCGCCTATGCAGCCTCCACAGCCAAACTGGTCGAAGACCAGATCTCCGTTTTTCTCGCCCTGGGTGGTGGCTGGGAACAGAGTGGCGTGCAGGAACCGGCAGAAAAGCAGTAAGGCACTGCCACAAAAAAACCGGAGACATCCGATCTGGCATTCAAAAAACGTCGTTTTTCCGGAAAACATTTGCCGTCGAGACCGCCATAGCTGTCTCAACGTTTTTGCGATTCACAATATGTAACAACACGTTGTGAAATCTCCATTTTGATCCAGTCCGTTCCCGGCATTTCGCCGACACTCATGCTCGTCGGATTGACCGGCATGCTGGCACTGTACGACTACGATTCTCCCGATGTCTTCGTGTTTCTCAACGGACAGATCGCCCAACTGACCGGTATGGGAATCGGTATCGTTTGCATGTCCGTATTCCGGCAAATGGATCTGGAAAAACTGGCATACTATCTCATTCAGACCTGCTGGCTGGAAAACACATATATCGGACACACCCCGAAACCGCCAGCACTTGCCGTTCTGGCCGTCCGCATGACCGACAGAATCGCCCTGATCGTTTCCAGACTGGCAACCGTCAGAGACCGGAAAATCATATCCTCTTTCCACATCATGGGAGACATCCGTGTCAGCCTGAACATGATCGTACTGAGAGAGTACGACCGCCATGCCCGGGATAACCATATCGATTCCCGGTCCGTCATGGAAGCACTGTCACGCCATTTTTATCTGAAACTGAAACAGCCTTTGTCGTCTGACGACACGTTACTTTACCGTCTCGACCGCTGCATCTGCCAGACCAGTGCGTTGCCCCGTTCGCGTGAAAAATACCGCCTTCTTTCGGCACTGGTCAGACTGCGGTCGGATCTTTTTCCTCAAAAGCCGTTTCAGGAAAACACAAGCTATCTTTCCGGAAACTACACGTGAATACAGGCCGCTGTTTTCCCTGAAAACAAATCAAAATCCCGGTACTGTGTGACGACATCAAAAATGTATAACGACAAAACGGTATACTGGTACGTAATGACACCCGGATACGACAACGGAACGGAAATGAAACAGCCAATTTTTACATTCACCGCTGTATTGCTTTTTACCCTGCTGGCAGCAGCCTGTCAGCCGAAAACATCATCCGCACCAGCTTCGTCTCCGGAAGAAGTCCATACAGGACCCCATCCCGGTGACGACGGAAACGGTATCGGCACAACCGTCACATTCCATCCTGACGGAACAGTGGTCAAATCGACACATTATGAGAAAGCAGACCGTCCCACCATGACAGAATCCGGCCAGTGGAAAATGAACGATCGTGGCAGAATCACCGCTGTTTTTCCATCCGGCAAACTTCGTTTTCAGCCCGGGTCCAAGGGAATGGAAATACTGGATATTCATGGCCATTCTTACCACAAAGAACACGAAAAGTACATCCTGCGGAAATCGTCTGCGAAAGATTCCGCATATTTCACCGGCAACTGGGCATTGGAAGGCTATAACGGCAAAGGATACCGCCAGATCATGAAAATCCATGGCGAAACAGCAAACGATATCATGGTCAGCATCGGTTTTTCCGGTGCCAGAAAAGGATGCCAGTTCAGCGGCAAGGGAGTCCTTTCCGACGGACAAATCACAATTCCCCTGAAAAACACGGCTCCCGACATGAAAGGAACGATCATCATCAGACCGGCCGATGAAAATGAAACACTTTCCCTTTCCACCCTGAACCCGGAAGATAGAAACGAACTGATGTATTTCTGCGGCGGAGGCGCATCACTGGCAGGCGACTACAAAAAACTCCAATGAGAGACACTGAACAACAGCCATTCACTCTATTGGCCGTTTTGCGTCGTTCACCGGATTGGCGATACTGTATATATAATGCGGAACGACTTTTCCCGCTGTCATCCGGTAAATCATCTCGGCAATTTTCATGCCGTTTTTCCGGGCTACGGCACGGGACGCCATATTATCGAATCGGATGATCGAACAAACTTTCTCCAGCCCGAACACATCGAATGCCACTTTCCGGCAGGCAATGGCCGCTTCCGTCGCATATCCATTCCCCCAGAATTCCTTTTCGAACATGTATCCGATCTCGTAAATCACTTCGTCATCGTGATGGCGGACAGAAATACCGGCATGACCGATCATTTCTCCGGATTTTTTCTGAACAGCCGCCCAGATACCGAATCCCAGTTTCCGGTAATTCCGGACCTGTATATCAAGCCACTGTCCGATCTCCTCTTCGGTAAAAGCCCTGTCATAAAAACGGGTGGCATCCTTGTCTTGCAGGATCCGGCACAACCCCGGCAAATCCGCTTCGGTCAATTCCCTGAGAAACAGTCTTTCTGTTTCTATGATGCATTTCGGTGAAGTATTGTCTAACATGTGATTGAATTGAAAAGCGGACGAACAGAATATTCCCGGTTTGTAAAAAACAGATTCACTATTTGCGCCACACTGTCTCTTTCGGAAAGTCTCCGACCCGTTACCCACACCCGGCATGCTGTCAGGACAGTGGTCATTTTCCCGCCACGACTCGCGATCAGGCAGGCAACCGATATGATCGTTATGCCATGAAGTATATACATCATCTTCCGATACAGGAATAACAATTTCATAAACATCTTCTATCCGGATACGATCACCGGATTCTACGGAAATCAACAAGCGACAAACGTTCCCTGTCCGTAAACGCAAGACCGTCCTTTTTCCGAATCCGGTGAACTTTTCCGGGAACAAAAGATACCCCATACGAAACATCCCGTCCGATCATCCGGTAACCCGCGAAACCCCAGCCTTGCATCCGTCTCCGGATGGAAAAACATTTTCCAGAACACCATCCACAATCATTCCCGTTCAGCGAATCCGCTTTTTTTCCTTCACCTGTCGCACCCGCCGTATCTATCCATAAAGTTCTTCAGCGGGGCCGGCCATCCTCAACTGATTCCGGAAATATTGCCATGATACGCAGACCGGACGATTGCGATATGCCTTTCTTTTGCTTCCATCGATAAAAGACACGGTACCCAAGGGTATGATCGTTATGTTGTCCCATTTCAGTTGACCGGATCATCGCGGAATTTTTGCCGGCCAAAACCTCACTGGCAAATAATCCTGTTTTTCCACAAACCGGAAAGACCTTGCGCCATGACATCCGGAAGGTATTGAAAAAAAACGGACCATCACCATAATAAAGCGAAGCGATACAACAGGAAACGAACCGTTTCTGTCTTCATGAAGACAGCCTGATTTTTACCCCGAATCTTTTGAAAGGCAATCATATGAGCAAGATCCTGATCATCAATGCATCGAAACGTTTTGGCAGCTCGCAGGGCAACCTGAACAACTATCTGACCCGGATCGCACAGGAAACACTGACGGAACTGGGCCACGATGTCAAAATAACCCGTATCGATGACGGTTACGATATCGAACAGGAAGTCGGAAAATACGTCTGGGCCGATGCCGTTATTTACCAGATGCCCGCCTGGTGGATGGAAGCACCCTGGATCATGAAAAAATACGTCGATGATGTTTTCACGGGCGGACACGGGAAAATATTCGAAAGCGACGGCCGCACCCGTTCCGATTCGCAACGGAAATATGGTTCAGGTGGTCTTATGCAGGGGAAAAAATACCTTTTCTCGATCACCTGGAATGCCCCGCTTGAAGCGTTTACAGACCCTGACCAGTTTTTCGAGGGAAAAGGAATCGATACCGTTCTTTTCCCGTTCCACAAGGCAAACCAGTTCATCGGCATGACTCCCCTGCCGACATTCATGTGCAATGACGTGGTCAAGGATCCGCACGTGGCAGATGATGTCGCCCGCTACAGGAAACATCTGGAAAACGCATTCGGCAAAAACTGATCCGGTGTTTCAGATCGCATTATGCGACTCTGGACATTGCATCCCCGTTATCTGGACACCAGCGGCCTTGTCGCCTGCTGGCGCGAGGCTTTGCTGGCACAACAGGTTCTGACCGGAAAAACGAAAGGATACCGGTATCACCCCCAACTGCGACGATTTCGCCGGACAGATGATCCCGTCTCAGCGATACGATTATACCTTCGGGCACTTCTTCAGGAGGCAGACCGGCGGGCTTTCCGTTTCGATCCGTCACGGATCGGCACACCGATCATCTTCATCCCCCCACTTCCCACGACAACCGGTCAACTGGAATTCGAAAGAAACCATCTGCTCGGAAAACTGGAAAAACGGTCGCCTGCACTGGCTGCCGAATTAAAAAAACAGATAAGACTCATTCCGCACCCTCTGTTTTTCGTACGGCAAGGCGACGTTGAAGCATGGGAAAAAATTCCGGCAGATTCCCCATATTGAAATTTTTGATTTCCTCATACAATGAGGCTGAATCCGGAAACGTTAAAAAATCAAATCTACTAATTATTTGATTCTACTTAATATTAACTTGTTGTTTTTAAATACACAATCATTGGCCAGCAAAGATTTCCAGGAATCTGTTTAAAATTTGGACACATTTAAACTGCGTGTTGAAATCACTAACTGTATGTACTTCATTCACTCGGCACTCACTATCAAAACCGCCTATTTATTTTAGCTTAGGATATAATTTTTTAAAATAGGATAAGCAGACATCTCCAAAAAAGAAATTATGCTTTTTTCATCTTCAAGAAATTTTCGCATTCCAGAATAAAGAGGAATGTTTTTATAATACTGTTCTACATATTGAGACAGGTACCGGATAAAACATTCGCTTACCAGTAGATTGTCTTTTTCAGATGTAAAAAGTTTATCCGATACAATCCGCGTTGACAAATTCAACACTTCTACCATACTTTTCTGGCTCAGATATTGATTGTAAAATAAATCAGAATTATTGCCCCTTAAAATATTATTTATATCTTTATCTTTAAGAATCTTGTTCTTTAATACTACAGATTTCCTTTCAATTATCGCCTGTTCCAGACAGTTCAAAAACGTTTCTTTCGGCAAAAAAGGATAGAAATACGCAATTTGATTAATTTGATTGAAAACTAATTCAACAAGCGTATCTTTAAAATTTTTCTCCAGAACAAAGAAATTAAGAAATTTACTACAAGCCTGTTCGATTCCTGTGATATTATTCTGCCATGATACATCAGACACAGATAATGCTTCAGCAATTTCTTCCAACGTTAAATAAGGATTTGCAATAAATGGAACTTCTTTTTCATTCCATATATCATAGCAATAGGAATGTAAAATATGCTCCCCATTATAACAGGATGAAAATAAAACAATCGCATTAAATACCCCATAGAAAGACAATAGACAATATAATATTCCTACTTGTGGATCGCCCTTTAGTAATAGAGTATGGTATATACTATTTTCAGGAAAAATATTTTCAGGGTAAAAGCTATTAACAAATGATTTAAAATCATCATTATTTTCTTTAAGGGTTTTAATTGCATCGTTTAAATAATTTAAAGGCACGTTTTTCATAATAGCGAAATTTATTGCAGTTTTCATGACGCTTAGCAAAACATCTTTACCGCCAAATTGTATAGTAAAATTTACTAACGGATGTTCAATCTGTTTAATATTGTTTTCGATATTAGAGTTTATTTTTTCTAATTTTTCATTAACTTTTCCTTCTGCCCAATTATATTTTTTACCTGATTTTAAAATAATTTCTTTAGCTTTTGATTTGGCTTTGGCTTGTGCATTTTTACCAAGTGCATGGATTCTATAATGATTATCCTGTATCTTCTCAACCTTTATACCATCATAATCCCCTCTTGGTAATGCAAATACACCCATTCCGTCAATATTAACCTTTACAGGCTGGACACTGCCACGACTACGACTATGGTTTACTTTACAAGAAAACCATTCTAATGATTTTGTTAAACAACTATCAAAAGATGAACCTAAATCACTATTACAATCTTTACATAAAATTCTGGCAGTCAATTTTCCTCCAAAAGCATTCGGAATGATATGTTCACTAGATGAATTTTTATCTGTTAATCCTTTACCGCATAAATAACACTTCATTTTAATTTCCTTACAATATAGTATAAAAAGTTATTGACATTTAAAAATGTATACTATATAAGGGTTTCTGTTGTTTGCTGACATAACTCAGTTGGTATAACTATTGATTTGTAATCAATCGGTCAGACAAGGCATTTCTCCCATCCCACAAAAATTCCGTTCTGACGGACTTTACCCCAACGAGGGTGTACAACTGAACCGTTTTCTATCAAAACAGGCTGCCCGTTTCATCCTGCAAACAATCCGGATTCGATATTTGTCAGACACAGGACCCGGCAAAGGAACTCAGGCACTCATACCGGTTCCAATTCGTATCGATTCTCCCGACAAAAGAAAAATGACCGAACATACCTCTTTCAAGAACGGCAGAAACGTACTGGAACTGCTCTGGCCAGTGGTTCTCGGTCTGACCGTCGGTGCACTTTCCGCTTGCATGCAGTCCGAATCCATCCGGTACTGGTACCCTCATCTGAACAAGCCGCCCCTGACGCCCCCCAATATCGTTTTTCCCGTTGTATGGACCATTTTATACATCATGATGGGTCTTTCCATGGGACTGATCCTGCAACGGAAAGACGATCGGAAACGTCTTTTGCGAATACTGTTCCTTTTCCAGCTTTTCCTGAACTTTTTCTGGTGTTATCTTTTCTTCGTTCGCCAAAACCCGTTAAACGGCCTTGTCTGTATCGTCGCTCTGGTCTGGATAGTCATCCTGTACACCATCAAGGCATGGCCGGTACGCAAAATCAGTTCCATCCTGTTCTGGCCTTATCTTGTCTGGCTCTGTTTCGCCACCTATTTGAATCTTTATATTTACCTGTACAACTGAAATACCTGTACCGGATATGCCGTTCGCAATGTGAAGGTTGCCATTCCTTATCGTGACGACACCGTCCGGCATCACACTGGCTCAAGAGACACGAAAATGGCCGTCTTCCCAAAAACCACTGAGCCGGACAACCGGAAAATCAGCACAACGACGACACTCGCAAAACAGTCTCCACATCGTCTCTTGCCGCGATATCCGGATTTGCCGAAGTCACTGCCTTCAAAGATTGCTACCGCCTTTGTGAATCCATCATAACCGGCAATGCTGTCCTGCCCGGAATACGCCTTGTCTTCACAGAATGGATGAAATCCGGCCTCTATGCCAGCACAATTTTTTCCCCAGCCGTTTCATTGCCGGCCTGATCTGACGACACCATCTGACATGTCCCCCCACGGAACCTGTCTCATGCTGGGACGGCTCGTTCTCTCCAATACCATCAGATTGCAGCCGGAATACACTTTCGCACGCGAACCGTCTCTTTTCATTCGCACAGTCCATGCAAAGAGAAACCATTACCCGATTCGGCATGGCTCACTATATTGGCTCAGCCGGCATCGTCAACGACACAAACCGTTTTTTTATTGCCCGCTTGCCAGGCGCTATCGATCTAAAACAGAATAGACCGCAATCATGTCTTACAGGATACTGACACCATACACACAGACGGAATCACCCCGGGTTTCCTGTTTGCCATGCTTTTTCCGGTATGGACCGCATCCCGCTGCCGTTTTATGGTAAAAAAAAGCCCTGACCGATTATCCGAAATACAGGTAACAGATTGAAAATCGCAAAAAAACGGTTCCCGTTTTCCCTCCCGTTTCACCTGATGTCCATTCATGCCGTTGGATAATACACCTGAATACAGGACTTTCCGAAAGAATCCAGCCAGCTTCACGATCTCTGGAAACCGGATTCCAGCTCATGTTCCGTTGTAATGATCCGTTTGCAACCCGTTGAAAAGACTGTTACTTGTTCTGCAACAGAATCCATCTTCATGAAAAAGCCGTCTTCGCCCTCCGGAATTATCCCGCCGGACAAATTCGGGACAGCTGTTTGCGAAGCGCTTGAATCCATCGGCAAAAACCAGCTTCTCGAACACAGGCAGGTACAAGCTCTTTCTCTCGATCTCACAATCAGAACATTTGAGGTTAATGGAATGCCGAAAAAGAAAAAACTGATGTGGCCCCGTCTGGCCTTGCATGACCGAAACGAATTGTTCTACCGTCATTCAGAAAAAAACGACGCCTTGTTCACCGACGAAGCGATCAATGAAGCAACCAAAAAACTCGCCTGCCGGACCGATACCGGAAAGCCGGGCCACATCCGGGGTACGATGGAACAGGAAACTAACGGCCGGACCGTTCTGGTATACGATATGGTAGACAATCACGTCAGGATACTGCGCATACTGTTTCCGGAATTGTTAAAATGATCTTTTTATCGTCATCCGGACAACCATGTGCGGCCGTTTTGAAATCGATCCCGATATTTTCGATCTGAAGATTTTGACCGGAAAAACCGGTCTGTCCCTCCAGTACAAAACCGGCGAAATATTTCCGTGCGATACCGCTCCCGTACTGCAAGGGAACGGACAAATCGCCTTTGGCGCTTCCATGATATGGGGATTTCCCAAATGGGACGGCAAAGGCGTCATTTTCAACGCTCGCTCCGAAACAGCTCATGAGAAACCGATGTTCAGGTTTCCCCTGAAACAGCATCGCGTTGCAGTACCGACAACGGGATTTTATGAATGGAAAACCGGCAACAGCCGAAAGAAATCGAAGTACCTGTTCACACACCCGTCAGAAAACATTCTCTGGCTTGCCGGTATCGCCGCACCATTCGGCCACAAATGGCATTTCACGATCCTGACAACCGGGGCCAACGACAGCATGGCACCCTACCATTCCCGTATGCCGGTTCTCCTGCAACAGAACGAACTGGATGAATGGATCAACGGCAAGGATTTCTCTTGCCTGCTTGAACGGACACCACACAGGCTGTCCGCCCGGGAAATCCTGTCATAACATATCGTCTTTCATCTTCGCGAAAATTCCAGGAAAAAATACCTGAAATCCACTTATCTGCTGAAAGCGGAATAAATGGCATTCCGGATATCGACGGCCACGACTTCATCCAGTGCTGTCGTGGTCATGGTCACCACAGACAGTTTCTTCGCCGGATCGGCAAACCATTTGGAACCGTACACCCCACCCCAGGCCAGTGTTCCGATTGTCTGTGGCGTGTTGTCTGCCGCCACCGGATCGATGATGATTCCCCATCCCAGACAGAATCCGATTCCGGGCCGTGCCTCTTTTCCATCCTTTAACTGATTGACCGACATCAAATCCATCAGGGCCTTTTCCGCAAAAGGAGCGATTCCGGTCCGGATCGCCTCGACCAGACGCATCAGATCAGACGCCGTTCCGACCAGCCCGACACCTCCGGAAGGATATTCCGACGGATGAAATGCACGCTGTGGCGAAAAGTGAAAATAACGGCCTTCCGCATCCGTCAGAAACTGGTCGTCCGACATCCGTGTCAACTGCCCCCTGTCCAGATAATAAGGCGCGGCCACTCTGGCTTTCTCGCTGGCCGGGACATAAAAGGCGGTATCCGTCATTCCCAGAGGCTTCAGAACAAGTTCGGAAAGCGCCGTCTGAAAGTCCGTTCCGCAAGCCTTGCCGACGACGGCCCCAAGAACATCCGGTGCCAGTGAATACAGCCAGTCCGATCCCGGTGCAAAACGAAGTGGCACCGAAGCAAGCCGTTTCAGATTTTCTTCCAGGGACAGTCCGGTAATATCGAGTCCGTCCGAAACACCGGCCTTTGCATACGGCCCGTCCTCTTTCTGTGCCCAACGGTAATCCAGTCCCGACATATGGCTCAAAAGCTGCCGGATCGTGATAACCGGCACGGAACCATTCGCGAGTTTCGGTGTGAAATAAGGCAACCATTTCGTGACAGGATCCTCAAAATCCATCCTGCCCTGCTGGATCAAGGCCGCAACGGCCAGACTGGTAAATGCCTTGCTGATCGACGCCAGACGGAACAGCGTGTTTTCTTGCATCGGACTGCCTGCCTCGATATCGGCCAGACCGGCCGCTCTGGCATAAACCGTTTTCCCGTCATGGCACACCTGAACGACAACCCCGCTGGTCATCCGGCCTGCAAGATTTTTTTCGATAACCGAATCGATCATACTGTCCAGTTTTTCAGGCTGATACTCGAAAGCGCTTCCCATCCTTTCCTCCTTCATACATTCCGAAAACATTCAGAACGATTATAAACTGACGAAACCGGAACATCCCGCAATGCACGGCCCGGTTTGTGAAAAAACCGGAATATCGCAAAAAAGCATATCATTTTGCAAAAAAATAACGCTATACTAGTGAATTGTCCAGTTTGACATGTCAGAAAGGCCAAATATCATGATTCACAGATTCAAGGAAAATACAGTATATGGTGGCGAAACCCTTTTTGGCGGATGCGGCTGCCTGGAAAGAAACAAGATCACCATATTGAAAAGAACAAAAGGCTGGATCGTCTACAGACAGCAGTTCATCGACAAGATATTCAAAACCAAAAGAGATTACGTATCGGGCTGGGGAGACTGTATCGTCGTTCCCAACGATGAGTACCATGCCTATTGCACGGAACCGGAAGTGGAACCGTTTTAAGGTATCCGGTCAAAAAACCGCCGTTCATGCGGCGTTTTTTTCATGCGTGTAACAAAAGCCGGACGAACAGACAGGCTCTCCCGACGGATCGATCAGAAAACCTTCTAGAGCATATTCACGGGGAATTCTGCCCAATACTTCTGTAAAACTGTCCCGTGTTTCGCAAAACAGTCCGGTTGAAACGATATCGCCCACCATACACCGGTCACTGGCTATGCAAACCAGACGGTTCGGTGAAGGATAACCCGTTCGCGGATCGAGAATATGCCCGTATCGTTTTCCGTCGACCGTTACAAATGTTTCCGACTGACAAGACGTCGAGAGGCACCGGTTCAGAAGACTGAAAGAGTAAGCGGAACGGTTATCGGCCGGATCGGAAACGGCGATATCCCATTCATCCCCGGCAGCAGGACCAAGCGCGTAAATCGTGCTGCCGCCTGCATTGATGATACCATCGTCAATGCCCAACTCACGCATTCTGCAAACAACCCGATCGACGGCATATGCCTTGATGAACGAACCGGTTACGATTTCCTGTCCCTTCCCTATTCTGACCTCGTTGCCGTTTATCTCGATCTTCCGGTAATCGACAAACGGCCGCACCGTTCCGATATCCCGTTCCGAAGGAATCCGGTCCACCTTGTCCCTGTAAAATCCCCACAATCGGACCAGAGGCATGACCGTGACATCGTAAGCGCCTTTGAATATATCCGAAAAGAAAACGATCTCTTTCAATATGGATGCCATTTCATCGTCTACTGTAACGAAATGGCCTGCATTCCTGTTGATCCGGTCGATATAGGAATCCGAACTGTATGAATTGTATTTCCGGTCAACCGATTCCATCACGGTAAACAACTCGCTGAAAACTGCATCGTCACACGATGCCGGAATCTTGATGCGGATATGGGCATGAAAAAGAAACCGGGATTGGACTTTGTACAGCAGATCGTTCATCGTCAAACACTATTTTGAACCGGAAGCCCACTCCTTTTTTTTCTTTTCAAGCCATGTCCTGTCTTTTTTTACTGCCACTCTTTTCTCTTTCACCGGCTGCTTTCCGGCATCTTCCTTGTCCGGAAAGGATTTCACCTTATTATCGCGGCCCGGTACGTAACGCTCCTGCGAACAGGCGTTCAGACCGAAAACCGCTAGTGAAACCCCTACCAGATATAATCCCAGTTTTTTGAAACTCGCCATCATTACCGCCACAAATCAGACTAGCTTTCATATCCAGTACTTCGGATAATGCCGGTTCTTGTTGGAAGAAAAATTGTTCACGATTACGGCAACCAGAAGCATGATCAGCACACCGATCAGTACCGGTGAAAAAGCGTACATCAGTCCCAGCCTGTGAACGGACGCTCCGCCGATAACGGCAATCAGTGCCGTCGCGCCCCCCGGTGGATGGGTCGTATTCGTCACCATCATGGCAGCGATCGCCGTTGCCACGGCCAGTGCGGACGCCAGCACCAGATGATCGGGAAAAAGATTATAAGCGACTACCCCAACCAGCGCGGAAATCACATGACCGCCGACCAGGTTTCTCGGCTGCGACAACTCTCCCATCGGCACGCCGTAAATCAGAACGGCCGAAGCGCCGAACGACCCGATCAGAAACATATTGGCATCCTCCTGGATACCCATATAATTGTTCAGCCACCACACAGCGAGGATCCCGGCAAAACCACCGACCCATGCCCAAAAGATTTCGGAAAGAGGCTTTCTCGTCAGCGTTCTCGGCCCCCCTTTCATTTTCCGGAAATAGCTTTTCAGTACCATTCTTCAAAACCTTTCATTCCTGCGAATGATTCAAACATTGGAAAATCCTTATTTGGACAGGAAACACCTGTCCTTTTCATTTTCACCGGAACATCCTTTCATCGTGACCCGAGATGTCCCTCAACAACCGGCACACCATTCACATTATTTTCGGACTGAATCCGATTGTCCATTCCGATCACTGTTTTGCCGAAACACACCGATATCAGCCAGAAAGCCGTCGAAAACGCCCCTGTCGTCTTAAAACGGAATGATATAACGGAAACCCTCATCAGCCGTGACGGTATCCCGCCTTGCAAACCACACCTTGCGAAACCGGTTAAACAAAATGATCGACCTTCCCGACACAGTAATCCGTCTTGGTGTCTGTACTCTCCGACATCAACCTGAAAGACGAAATGCCTCCATGAATTGCCTGCATTCCATATGGCCGGGCCCGATATATTACCCTTTCCCGTGAACCCTTGCAGGACAACCAGTAACGTTTTCATCTTTTAATGAAACTTCCGGCCATCCGGTTCATGCACATGTTCTCCCACCGGTTTAACCGTACCCGTTTCAGCCCCCGGACAGACCGGATCCGGCATCAGCTCTCTTCCTGGCGATCCGGAATTATAACCTTTACAAAGAACAGAGACATCACTGGAAACGCTCCGAACCAGCCTGCCGAAACCCTTTGCACGATCGCCATCCTATTGGCAAATACATTCCGTGCAACACCTCATCCGGCAATGCCCGGCCCCCGGTCAATATCGGCAATGAACGATACACCATCCGTCCGGTTCCGGTGAATATTGCAATCGAAACAGGCACGGCACTTACCTATATTGACGGCCCCCCTGTCAGTGTTTTCCGATATGAAAAACCTCGCTTCAAAGAAATTGTCACAACTGACCCAACGGATATTTTCAGATACCCTGACCTGTCAACCGTGCATCCCAGGATTCGATCTGCCCTGACTCGATACGTCTGAACAGGGTTTTCCGCCATCTTGCCGACAACCCTTCCGTTTCGGCCAACCGTTGCCAGTCATCGGATCTCATGGAGGGACTTCCCGTTTCATTGCCGAACATAACGGACATGACTTCATGAACCGTTACACTGCTGACACGTTCCGCAAACCGGAAAGGCATCCCGGCTCCGACCGTTCCGGCCTGCAAAACGCGGTAAAGCCAGCCGCAACGGGCGTTCTGCTGCATCGCCAGCGCCAGGGTATCGCACCCGGTCCGTCTGGACAATTTGTAACAGGGCGATCGTGGCTGACTGACCTGAATGACAGCATCGCCCCACCGGAAAATATCGCCGATACAGATATTTTTCTCATGCCAGCGGTTATCCGACAGGTTCTCCCCGAAAAGCGCAGGCTTGAAAAGATCGCGTTTCGCGGGATAGCGAATCTTCCACCAGTCGTAGTGAATGGAAGGATATTGAAGCAAGGCCCTTTCCGCCCCACCGTGGATTTTGGGAGAAGCCTGTTCGTCTCCCTCAAGACCTTCCGGTCCCAGCCACAATTCTCCGAACACTTCTGATTTGAAAATGGCACTGGGAAATCCCATATCCGTTTCCTGTGTCTTGCCGACAAAAACCCTCATGACTCTCCACCATTTCCAAAAAACTGTTTTTTATTTTTGGCCACAAAATGTATTCCGTCAACAACCGGCAAACAAGCAGGCAACACTGTCATCCCGTCACCATAAACGCAAAGCGCAAGACAAAAAGAAGACTGAGAATTACCGCTAGATAATGGATTTTCCCGATCCGGCCTATCAAAAGCTGGATCAGTACATAGGTAATGAGCCCGAAAGCGATGCCATTGGCAATGGAATATGTGAACGGCATGAAAACGATTGTGACAAATGACGGGATAGCCGCCGTCATATCCGAGAAATCCACCTCCCTGACCGATCCCATCATCAGGACCCCGACAAATATCAGGGCAGGTGCCGTCGCGGCTTTCGGAATGATTGTGATAACCGGAGCGATGACCAACGATGCAAGAAACAACAATGACGTGACAAACGCTGTCATACCTGTCCATCCGCCTTCGGCGATACCCGTACTCGATTCCACAAAAACCGTTGCGGTAGACGATCCGAGACAGGCTCCTGCCGTTGTGACAACGACGTCGCACATCATGATCTCTTTCATTCGCAGCATTTCACCGTTTTCGTCCAGCATTCTGGCCTGTTTGGCCGTACCAGGCAGAGTGCCGACGGTATCGAACATATCCGCCCGCGAAAAGGAAATGACAACCATAACAAGTATCAGGAGCATTTCAACCGGACTGGATGCATTTCTGAACAGTCCGGAAAAATCCAGCTGGAAAAAGAAACTTGCCAGAAATCCTGCACCTGTTCGAAAAGGACACCGGTCACGACCAGTCCAGCCAACGCCACAATTGCGCCGGTATGATTCCACAGCGAAAAATCGATCATGCCCACGAAAGTCGTACCGTTCGATACCACGACAGAAGCGTTTTCCAGACCGATCAGCGCAAGAAACAGTCCGATGTCTGCCGACATCACCGACTTGACCGGCTGGGGTATCGCCCGGATACAGGCCTTTCTGAACCTGATTGCCGTAATGAAAATGAACAGAAGGCCAGAAACAAGCGCCAGTGCTCTCTGACAGGAATATTCTTTCCCGGAATTACGGTATATGCGAAAAAGGCATTCAGTTCCATACCTAGTGCCTGTGCGAACGGTACTTTGGCGTAAACGGCCATCAAAAACGCTCCCGGAAAAGCGATCGGACATGTCACAAAAAAAAACGCCGTTGGCTATCTGCGAGGCATACTCCGTGTCTCCCCGCAAAACAAAAGGTGCGGCCAGCACCTGCGGATTGACGACGAGAATACAGGCCATGGCAAAGAAAGTGGTCAATCCGGCCACTATTTCCGTACGCATGGTAGAACCGCTTTCGTCAATCCTGAAAAAACGGCTCGGAAAACCTCTTTTTTGTTTCCGTACGATACAATCCACCAATATCTGCCCTGAAATCCACTATATGCCTGTAACGCCGTCAACGAACAGGACACGGAAAACGATGCAGAAAAAACGAAAGCGATC
The DNA here is from genome assembly GCF_027116575.1 of Oxalobacter aliiformigenes. Taxonomy (GTDB): domain Bacteria; phylum Pseudomonadota; class Gammaproteobacteria; order Burkholderiales; family Burkholderiaceae_D; genus Oxalobacter; species Oxalobacter aliiformigenes. The sequence goes on from NZ_CP098252.1 coordinate 1,568,160, forward strand.
TATCCGACTATTTTTCTGCCTTTCACGTACTTTTTCCGGATACAGCGGTCATCTCCCAGATAAACCAGCCGCTCCAGCCTGCTTTCAGGTTCCAGTTCCGAGGGCGACGGCCACGCCGCATCATCCAGAACCAGTGCATCGAACTCGTAGTCCGTTTCAAAACTGCCGACCTTCCCGAAAAATGCTCCGCCGCCTTTGGTTGCCAAATAAAACGCCTCGGAAAAGGATAACGGTTTGATATCGGGATCCTGCAAGCGCCAGTGCATCTTGGACATCTGTATGGCATCGGAAATACCGCGGAAACCGGAAAGCGAAAATCCTCCCGCGATATCGCTGCCCAATCCCACTTTCAGTCCGTCCTGCAAACAGGATTTCGCGGGGGCGATACCGGAAGACAAATTGACGTTCGACTGGGGGCAATGTGCAATGAAAACTCCCCTTTTCCGGATCAGTTCTCTCTCTTCTCTGCCGGAATAGACGCAATGCGCCATGACCACCGGCCCGTTGCTCCCGAACAGGCCGAACCGGTCGTAGACATCTCCATAACATCCGCAATCGGGAAAAAGCGATTTCACCCACGCCACTTCTCCCGGACTTTCCGAAAGATGCGATTGCAAGGGCAATGCATATTTTTGTTGCAGTCTTCCCAGCGATGCCATCAACCTGCCGCTGCATACCGGTGCGAATCGTGGCGTCAGGATAGGGGAAACATTTTTGTACCGGCAAAGACTTTCCCTGATCCACCGTTCAGTTTCGGCAAGCGAACCATCCGTCGTTTCGCAATAACTCTCCGGACTGTTCATATCCATATTGACCTTGCCGACCATCGCAACCAGACCGGTTTCTTCCAGCAGCTGCATCAGCAAAAGTGTGGCATCGGCATGAATCGTCGCGAAAATGCAAGCCCGGGTCGTCGTGGACATTTGCAAATCCCTGACAAAAAGCCGGTAAGCCCTTTCGGCATAAACCGGATCGGCATAACGCGATTCTTCGGGAAAAGTGTGACTATCAAGCCAGTCCAGCAATTCCAGATCCATGCCCAGCCCGCGAAAGGCATATTGCGGCGCATGAAGATGCAGATCGGTCAGTCCCGGAACAATCAGACGACTTCCGCAATCCTCAACCGCCACATGGGCATATCTGTCCGGCAAACACGGAAATATTCCGGCAACACAGCCGTTTTCGCAAACCAGATAATGATCCGGAAAACATTCGAGACGGGACGGCTCCCGTGTATAAAGCAGATTCCCTTTCAGGACAAATGTTTCCAATCCCGGCACACTCTCCTCCCAATCCGGTTGTTACAAAAAACCATTATAAACGCAACACACCGGAAGAAGCGGCCGGGACCAATGCGCTATTTCATCTTCAGCGTCATGGCATTGATCGCTACGATAACCGTACTGACCGACATCAGTACGGCACCGACCGCCGGACTCAGGACAATGCCGGCCGGCGCCAGAATACCAGCTGCCAGAGGAATGGCGACGATATTGTACCCTGCACCCCACCAGAGATTCTGGACGATTTTTCTCGACGCGCTATTGGCCAGATTCAGGAAATGCACCGCATCATAAGGATCACTTCTGACCAGAATCACATCAGCCGAATCAATCGCCACATCAGTACCTGCACCGATCGCGATACCGATATCGGCCCTTGCCAGGGCCGGTGCATCGTTCACGCCGTCTCCCACCATCACGACCGGTCTGTTTCCATGCTGATACGACTCGATCACTTTTTCCTTGTCTTCCGGCAACAGACTGGCATGATAATCCGTGATACCGACCCGTTTGGCTACGGATCGTGCAAAACCTTCATTGTCGCCCGTCAGCATAACAGGCTCAATACCCATGTTTTTCAGCGCCTCAACCGTTTTTCTTGCATCCGGCTTGATTCCGTCACCCTCCGCAACCAGTCCGACGACCTGATCATCCGAAAGCAGATAACTGACGGAATTGCCCTGGTGCGACAATTCCCTGAATTCGTTCTCGCTGTAAGGCAAATGCCGGTCGTCCAGATACGATGCCGTCACGATACCGACTTGCCGGCCCTCTACCGTTCCTGACAATCCGACGCCTTCTATCGTTTTGACATCCGATGCTTCAGGCAATGTCAGATTCTTCTGGCGGGCACTGTCGAGAATACCGGCTGCCAGCGGATGACCGGATTCACTCTCCAGCGCAGCCATGACTTTCAGTACTTTTTCGTCACTCCAGCCTTGGGCCAGCGATTTGACTGTCGTCACAGTGAAATCGCCTTCCGTCAGGGTTCCCGTTTTGTCCATGGCCGCGACACGGATCGCTTTTGCCCGTTCAACAGCATGACGGTTCCGGATCAGGAGACCATTGCTGGCCGCCAATGAAGTTAAACGGGCGACAACCAGCGGAATTGCCAGTCCCAGTGCATGCGGACAGGCGATAATCAATACCGTAACCAGCCTTAAAAGCGCCGTATCGACATCACGTGTTATCCCGAACCAGACAAGAAACGCGGCAATCCCCGTTCCAAGAGCTACATAAAACAGCGCCCTGGCCACTTTATCCGACAGATTTTCCATTTCCGATTTTTCTTTCCGGGCATCACTGACCAGCTTCATCACCTGTGCCAGATAGCCCGATTCTCCTGTTCCGGTTACTTCAAGCGTCACTGTTCCGCTGCCATTGATCGAACCGCCGATTACCTTTTTTCCTGCAAAAACAGGTACCGCCTTGGCTTCACCGGTCACCATCGATTCGTTCACCGTCGAGCTCCCCGAGACGACCGTTCCGTCAGCCGGAATTTTTTCACCTGCCCTGACCATTACCCTGTCGCCGATTTCGAGATTACCGATGGCAACATCGACCGACTTGCCGTTCCCGCTGACCAGGTGTGCCGTTGAGGGAAGCAGTTCCGCCATTTTTTTCAGGGCATCCCCGGCATCCCCCACCGCCTTCATCTCGATCAAGTGTCCCAGCAGCATAATGAGAATCAGCGTAGCCAGTTCCCAGAAAAAATCCATATGGACAGCCGTCGTACGATCCAGCCTGTCCCAGACAAACGCAAACAGACTGTAAAACCAGGCCACTGAAATTCCCATGGAAACCAGTGTCATCATCGCCGGTTTCCGTTTCTTCAGTTCTGCGGTGGCACCATCGAAAAAAGGTTTCCCTCCGTAAAAAAACAGAAAAGTGGCCAAAGCCATGACGACCCAGTCCGATCCTGCGAAGACGATCCGGAAAGGAAAATGTATACCCATCATGGGAGAAAGCAGCAGGATGGGAACCGATACCACCAGACAAACCCAGAATTTCAGTTTCAGGTTCCCCATATGATCCATATGTTCCATGTGATCCATGCCGGCCATGTCGTGACCGCTCATCAGGGAACCCCGCAATTCCTGTCCATGCCCGTCATGTATCTTGCCTGCATGCCCGCCCGCTTCACTCACTGGTTTCTCCCGTCCGGAAGGGAAACCGTCCTCCCGTTCCTGCTGTTTTCTGTCTTCGTCCATATCGTTATCCCTATTCATGATCGTCTATCAAAAACGGGCCCTCTGACCATCCCTTGCATCGCCATGAGACGGCAATCCTGAAAACACCATAAGGACAATCCGAAATTATCCTTTTCCGGCTTCCCGTCCTTGCGACTCCGTCAAAAAAACGGCAAAAAACCATCGCACACAGACCATCTCGCAAAAAACACGGACATTGTCCGAATACGGCAAGCAGAGATCGGAAAAGCGTTGTATCCTTGGCATATCTGTCCCGATTAAAAATTTTTCCGTCACGGAACTTCTGCATGAAACTGTTCGATATCATCGGTCCGGTCATGATCGGTCCTTCCAGCTCCCATACGGCAGGTGCCGTCAAAATCGGGCTAGTCGCCCGCAAACTGCTGGGCGAAACACCAGTTAAGGCCAACATCAAACTGCATGGCTCGTTTGCCATGACCGGCGCCGGCCACGGTACAGACAGAGCCATTGTCGCCGGCCTTCTGGGAATCCGCCCGGACGACGAACGCATTCCGGACAGTTTCGATATTGCTCACAAAGAAGGATTTTCATTCGATATCGATACCACCCACATTCCCAATGCCCACCCGAACTCCACTTTGCTCACTCTGGAAGGCGATCATGGCAGAAAGCTGGAAATCGTCGCTTCGTCACTGGGGGGCGGCCGCATTCTGGTATCCCGGATCGACGGGATCACCACCAACTTTTCCGGGGATGAAAACACCCTGATCGTCCATACCCATTACGACCGTCCAGGACACGTCGCTCTGGTAACCGCGGCTCTGGCGAAACAGGGTATCAACATCGCCACGATGCAGTTATACCGGCGCTCAAAAGGCGGACAGGCCGTCATGGTGATCGAATGCGACGATCCCATTCCGCCCGAACTGGTGGAAAAACTCACGCGTATGGAAGGCATTCTCAAGGTCACCTACCTCAATCAGGAAAAGAAATAAAGAGGACATATGGCATTTCAGTCCGTCAAACAGTTGCTTGAACGCGCCGCTTCCGAAAACAGGCCATTATGGGAAACCATTCTGGAAGACGATATCCATTCCCAGAACCTCAAACGGGAAGACTCTTTGAATACCATGCGGTATTTCTGGGAAGCCATGAAAACATCGGTCGAAAACTATCATCCGGATGACCGTTCCAACAGCGGACTGGTCGGCGGAGACGGTGAAAAAGTCCGTCAGGCAAACCGGCGTGGAATTCTTTTCGGTGGAGATTTCTTCAATGAAGTCATTACGGAAGCCCTGAAAGTCAGCGAATGCAACGCCTGCATGAAACGGATTGTCGCCATGCCGACAGCCGGTTCCTGCGGCGTCATACCGGCCGTACTGGTCCCGCTGGTCAAGGAACGCGCCATATCCGATGAATCCGTCATCGAGGCATTGTATGTCGCTGCCGGATTCGGCCAAATCATCGCGACCCGTTCTTCCATTTCCGGAGCGGAAGGCGGTTGCCAGGCCGAAGTGGGAACGGCTTCCGCCATGGCCGCCGCAGCAGTGACCCACCTTGGGGGAGGAACCGGCCTGATGTGTTCCTATGCCTGCGCCATGGCTCTCTCCAATCTGATGGGACTTGTCTGCGACCCCATTGCAGGACTGGTGGAAATCCCCTGCGTCCAGCGCAACGTCATCGGTGCCATCAATGCACTTTCCTGCGCCAACATGGCATTGGCCGGCGTCGAACACAAGATTCCGGCAGATGAGGTGATCGACGCCATGCGCGCTGTCGGCGACTCCATGTCATCCGACCTGAAAGAAACGGCACGTGGCGGACTTGCCGGCACACCGACCGCCCGTATCATCGTCAGGGAACTGATCAGGAAAAACCAGTTTCACTCGGAACACTGAAACTTCCATCATCGGCAAAATGCTTCTCTCGGGATGTACGATCAAAAACCGTCTGTTTTCACGAACAGACTGTCGGGAAATATACCGTAATGAAACTGCCCGAAAGCCGGTACGAATGAAAACAGTCGTTTTCATTCGAAACAGATTGCCGGACAGTGTCCGTCATGTCGGCCACCCCATCCGTTCCCACGAGCCATCATATCCACCAAATCGCTCATCCTTTTCCGGATATGGAACGCCGAATCTTCGTTTCATGCACCTTGTAATATTGGCCATGAACCATCCCGTTTGCCAATATGTCAAAACCGGTTATGGATCATGAATCCGTTGACCGGACCGACCCCTTATTTTTCAAACCCGTATTCCAGTCATGCAAACACCAGCCAGCCGTACAACAATCAGGGAATGGTTGCCCCTGATTGCATTGACCTTTTCCGCTTTCATCTTCAATACATCGGAATTCATCCCTATCGGACTGCTTTCCGACATTGCCGCCGATTTCAGCATCAGCGAGGCGAAAGCCGGCATGCTGATTTCCATATATGCCTGGTTCGTGGCTCTTCTGTCGCTGCCGCTCATGCTGCTTGCATCAAAAATGGAATATCGCAAACTGCTGCTCTGGACGGTTTTTCTGTTTGCCGCCTGCCAGATACTGTCCGCTCTTGCACCGGGTTATTACGTCCTGATGGCATCAAGAATCGGTGTGGCCTGCACCCATGCCATATTCTGGTCAATCGCTTCCCCACTGGCCGTACGTATCGCACCGAAAGGCAAAATCACCACAGCACTGGGCATGATCGTCACCGGGACATCCATCGCCATGATCGCGGGACTCCCGTTGGGACGGATCATCGGCCTGTATCTCAGCTGGCGAATAACATTCGTCTGCATAGCCATCGCCGCTTTTCTCGTTTTCCTGCTACTGACCATCATTTTCCCGAAAGTCCCGAACGCCAACCCCTTCCCGCTGGCCGAACTGCCTTCCCTGCTTGAAAACAGGACACTTCTCGGTATTTACCTGTTCACAGCCCTTACGACAACGGCCCATTACACTGGATACAGCTACATCGAACCCTTTCTCGGACAAGTAGCAGGGCTGGGTGAAAACTGGATCACCTTCGTACTGGTCACTTTCGGGATTTCGGGAATCTTCGGCAGCTTTCTGTTTTCACGCTACTTCGGCAAATTTCCCCGGCTGTTCATCCCGATCACCTCGGCCGGACTGGCCGTTTTCATGTTGCTGTTGCGCGTATCCGCATACCATCTCTATACGGTCATTCTGCTCTGTTTTCTCTGGGGAATCGCCATCACGGAATTCAGCCTGGTCTTCCAGGCTGAAATAATCCGTTTCGCGCCTCGCGCCACAACCATCGCCATGTCCATCTTTTCAGGTATCTTCAATCTGGGCATCGGTACCGGAACCCTTGCGGGCGGTGGCGTTTGTACCTGGCTGTCCATTCCGTACATCGGCTATGCAGGAGGAGCAATCGCAATCATCGCGTTCATTTACTGCATCGCAAAACTGTTACCTCTCCTGAAAGCCGAACCATAACAGCCTGCCACCTGTTCGGTACCGCATGAATCCACGACACGCCGAAATGTCTCCGGCTGCTGCCGGCCTTTACAGGCAAGAAAACGCGCATTTCCATCAAAACCGTTTTCGTGCGACACAAACATGAGAGTCCCTGCCCTCCGTTTTCCATCGGATTACGTTCTGAATCTGCGGGGATTTTACTACCATGACCGGTTTGAAAAAACATTCGTACAAAAACCGGCATTTTACGTAAAAAAACCGTTACAGACTTCTGTCTGTAACGGTTTTTTCCGGATTCAGGTTTCGTGTCAGTAAACCGTTTCGCGCATCAATCGGGCACTTTTCACCATATTGTCCAACGCTTCGTACGTTTCCTTCCACTGACGGGTTTTCAGGCCACAGTCCGGATTGACCCACAAGCGATCAGCCGGAATGACACGGGCAGCCTGCTTGAGCAGTCCGACCATTTCGGCAACCGAAGGAACACGAGGCGAATGGATATCGTAAACACCCGGCCCAATTTCATTCGGATAACTGAAATCCTTGAACCCTTTCAACAGGGTCATATCGCCACGGCTGGCTTCCAGGGTAATCACATCGGCATCCAGACTCGCGATATCGGGCATGATATCGTTGAATTCGGCATAGCACATGTGCGTATGGATTTGCGTATCGTCTTCAACACCCGAGGAAGCGATCCGGAACGCACGACATGCCCAGTCCAGATATTCCCTCCAGTTCCGGCGACGCAACGGCAACCCTTCGCGCAATCCCGGTTCATCAATCTGGATAATGCCGATACCGGCCTTTTCAAGATCGGCCACTTCATCGCGGATTGCCAGAGCGATCTGGTCGGCGACAACAGACCGTTTTTCGTCATCACGCACAAAAGACCATTGCAAAATGGTAATCGGACCGGTCAGCATGGCCTTGACAGGCTTGTCTGTCAGACTCTGTGCAAATTTCGTCCACTCCACCGTCATGGCTTTCGGTCTGGAAACATCGCCGTAAATGACGGGAGGTTTCACACAACGTGAACCATAGGACTGGACCCAGCCATTGGCCGTCATTGCCATACCTTCCAGAAACTCGGAAAAATATTCGACCATGTCGTTACGTTCCGGTTCACCATGAACGAATACATCCAGCCCCAGTTTTTCCTGCTGTTCGATACAGTAGGCGATTTCATCCTGCATGGATTGCCGGTAATCGGCCTCACTCATGGCACCCCGCTTGAAAGCGGCCCGGGCCGAACGGATCTTTTGTGTTTGCGGGAAAGACCCGATCGTCGTCGTCGAGAAAGCCGGCAATCTGAAACGTTTTCTTTGCAATGCCTGACGAACGTCAAACGGTGATTTGCGACGATCGATTCCTTCTCCAAGCGCATCGACTCTCTTTGCAACCTGTGCATTGTGAACCCAGTCGCCTTTCCTCAGTTCGACCGTTCTGCGGGAACTTTCCAGTGCATCGGCGACAGCTGCGTCACCTTTTACCAGTGCATCTTTCAGCGCATGGATTTCTTCCAGTTTCTCGACAGCGAATGCCAGACACTGTTTCAGACGCAAATCCATCTTCGTTTCAGCATCCAGCGAGAACGGAACATGCAACAGGGAACAGCTCGGAGCCACCCACAGATTCTGGCGACCGGCCAACCCGGGTGATCTCAGAACAGCCAGTGCCTTGTCCAGATCCGCTTTCCAGATATTGCGTCCATCGATCACACCGACTGACAATATTCTGTCTGCCGGCCATTTGGTGGCGATTTCCTTCAGGTCTTCCGCCCCCCGTATAGCATCGACATGCAATCCGGCAACAGGCAACGAACAGACGGTATCGATATGTCCGGCAAGAGAGGAAAAATACGTCGTCAACAGCAGCTTGACCGGTTCACGGGACAGTTCCTGATAAACGTCCCGGAAAGCAGCCAGCCATTTGTCCTCGATATCCAGTCCCAGAACCGGTTCATCGATCTGGATCCATTCGACACCTTCCGCATGAAGGCATGAGAGAATCTGGCGATAAACCGGCAGCAGTTTCGGCAACAGGGACAGACGATCGAAGCCATCCGCTTTTTCACGGCCAAGATACAAAAAACTGACGGGTCCCAGCAAAACAGCCTTGACCGGATATCCCAAAGCCTTCGCTTCTTTCACCTCATCGAAAAGCCGTTCACTGGAAAGCGCAAAACAGGTTTCCGGGAAAAACTCCGGAACGATGTAGTGATAATTCGTATCGAACCATTTCGTCATGGACATGGCCTGCCCGGACTCGACCGTCAGACTGCCGCGTGCCATGGCAAAATAGCGTTCCAGTTCCGGCGTATCCTTCTTGAAACCGAAACGGGCCGGCTCGCACCCCAACAGCTGGATATGATTGAGCACATGATCGTAATAGGCAAAATCACCAACCGTCACCCAATCCTGCCCGGCCTTCTTTTGCAATGCCCAGTGAGCGGCCCTCAACTGTTTACCCATTTCGACCAGTTTTTCGAGATCCGGATTCGTATCGTCCGGTTCGGATGCACTTTTCCAGTACGTTTCAAGCGCCGATTTCAGTTCCCTTTGCGCCCCCATGCGCGGAAAACCCAGAATATGACTGCAAACCATGAATTCATTCCTTTCAAAACAAGTTTGAAAAATCATAGTCAGCCGTGTAACATAATTCAAATGAAAGTTTTTTCAATACATCATAAGATTTTCTAATGATAGACCTGAAACATCTCCGGACGCTGCTGGCCCTGCGCAAAACAGGGAACCTGACCAAAGCCGCCGATATGCTGCATCTGACCCAATCGGCCCTTTCCCAGCAAATACGTCTGCTGGAATCCGACTACGGACTGCTTTTCGAGCGCAAAACCGTTCCGTTGGCATTCACCATCGTCGGACAGCGTCTGCTGGAATTGGCCGACAGGATTTTTCCGGTCATTGAAGAAACCGAACGCGATCTCATCCGCCTCAAAGACGGAACGGCAGGTTCGCTCAGAATCGTCGTCGAATGCCATACCTGTTTCGACTGGCTGATGCCGACCATGGACATTTTCCGTTCACTCTGGCCAGAAGTGGAACTGGATATCCTGTCCGGTTTTCACGCCGATCCCGTCGGATTGCTTCATCAGAGACGTGCGGATCTGGCCATTGTTGGCACTCCGGAACCGGAATCCAATATCGTTTTCCGTCCGCTTTTCCATTTCGACATCGTGGCCCTGCTGGCAAACAGCCATCCCCTGACCAAAGAATCCTTCCTGCGTCCGGAACATTTCATCGATCAGACACTGATCACTTATCCCGTAGCGGATGAAATGCTCGACATCATGCAACAGGTATTGATACCCGCAAACATATCGCCTGAACGACGTACATCCGAACTGACCATCGCCATCCTCCAGCTGGTAGCCAGTGGACGCGGTATTGCGGCATTGCCGCTCTGGGCTGTCCAGAGCTATCTGGACAGACAATACGTTTCGTCCAGACCCATTACCGAAAAGGGTCTGAAAGGAAAACTTTACGCCGCCGTCTGTATGGAAATGGCTTCGAAAGCCTATATCAACGACTTCATCCGGTTGATCCGCGAAAAAAGTCTGTGTGAACTGCCCGGTATCCGTCTTCTGAACTGAAACCATTTCTCTCCGGCAATCGTCAGTCTTTTATTTATACTTTCCTGTAACTGTTTGTTTCCACGATGTAAATCCGTTCGGGAACGCTGCGTCATTGCCCTGTGTCAACATTCATATAATCAAAAAACAAGTATTTATATAACATAAACATATAGTTATAATTATTGACCTCTAAAACAGTGACTGATAATGTTACTTCCTGTAAACAGATTTATTGGTAAACAGAAACATCTGTTACAGATCCAGGGTATTTCCGGTCGCTTCTATCCTGTGTTATCTGAACAGTCGCTTGCCTGAGTACCAATATCTTCTCCTGTCTTTTTGAGCATCAAAAGGACATTCTTTTGCAACTCCTTCTTCTCCTGATACGAAACAATGTCCAAAGAGAACAAAAAGGGAAAATCTGTTCTGGATGCCCTTCCTTCCATCACGATGGTCGAACCTTCCGAACCCGAAATCACTTCTATCCGCAAAACAGCGAGAACAGCAAAAAACACCAGAAACAGAAAAAAAGGCCCGAAGGAAACCGTTGAACTGTCTCCCGACCAGCAGGAACTGGTCGACATCAGAAAAAAACTCGGCCTGCGACATCAGGATTACGCCATCATGCTCGGAATAGGACTGCCCCGTCTGTCTTCCTATACTTATGGACGCACCGCATCCGTTCCCGACGAAGTCATGAAAACAGCCCGCCAGTTACTGGCAGAAAACGGTGAATCTTCCCGCAAGCTGCAGGAAAAATTCGAAAGACCCATGTCGGAGATCATCGCTGAATGGGAAACACGTCTCGGTACGACATCCGATGCCGAAATAGCCGGTCTGATCGGCGTGGTGACCATGACAATCAACCGCTGGCGCAAAAACGAAACCAAACCGGATCTCTCCGCCCTGAACCGGTATGACCGGATCGTCAACCTGATCGCCAGCAACATCAGACAGCATACCGGACAATAAAACATCGCTTCATGAAAATGGCCCCTTTCAATTGATTTGATCGGAGCCGTTTTCGCAATCATGCAGTAAAAATGGTAAAGTTGTGCAACAGAGAATTCAGCCCCGTTTCCGAATCGAAACGGCTTTTCCACTCTTACAGGCAGACTGAAACCATGAAGAGCAATTTTCCTTCCAATCTGAATGATTTCGATTTTTCCATGATGCCCCCTTCCATACTGGGGCATCTGAATTTCCGGTTCCGCGATCCCGACCAGCCTCCGCTCCCACCCGGTACCCATTCACTGAACGTCTTGCTGGAATTGCCCGGCGAACGCGACACCCTTCTGATCGTTCCGGAAGGACTGGACACGACTGCTCCCGTCAAATTGCTGGTCATGTTTCACGGTGCCGGCGGAAGTGCGGAAAAAGTCATGCCTTTCTTTAAGGAACATGCGGAAAAAAACAAGTTTCTCCTGATGATTCCGCAATCGACATACATAACATGGGATTTGACGATCGGAGGGAACGGCCCCGACCTCGAAAGACTCGACAGAGCTCTCGATAAGGTCAATTCCCATTTCAACCTTGACAGGAACCATTTCGGATTTTGCGGATTTTCCGACGGCGCCAGTTATTCTCTCTCGATCGGCCTGTCCAATGGCGAAACCGTTTCCCATGTTATCGCACTCTCGGGCGGATTCATGAACCTGTACGTTCCACGCGGACGGCCTCTCGTTTTCATCGCACACAGTCCCGAAGATGAACAACTTCCGATGGACACCAGCGGATTGCACCATTACAAGGAACTGAAAAAAGCCGGTTACGATATCGAATTCATGGAATTTCACGGCCGGCACCTCATTCATCCCCATGTCGTTGACAAGGCCATGAAATTCTATCTGGACCGCAGTCCCGGCAGACCCCAGTCATAAAAACCTCCCTTTCCGGCCAGATCCGGCAATCGGAAAGGGGGCTGTTCCCTGCAGGGATACGCCGGTTCAATACCCGTGTTTTTTGACAACTTGGCAGTTTTGGCAGTTCATGGCAGTATATTCCGGTAAGTTACAAGAAAAACTGCCATGTCTTTTACCGAACTGACTTCCTTTTTGCAGGCGCAAACGGAACCACATGTCCTTTTCGATACCCAATACCGGATCATCGCCGTCAACCAGGCATTCCGGAAATACTGCAACCCCGGGGATTCCGTCATCGGACGTCCCTGTTACGAGGTATCGCACAATTACGACATGCCTTGCGACCGCTCCGGCGAAACCTGTCCTCTTGCGAAAAGCCGGCGTTCCGGAAAACCGGAACGGGTTCTCCACATGCACCACACGCCGAACGGAGAAGAATACGTCAGTATCGAATTGACTCCCATCAAAAACCTGTCCGGAGAAATCACCTGTTATGTCGAAAAAATCGAACCGGTCAAAATGGCGAAAGGCCTTACCGAGAGAAACAGCTTGCAGGGACAGTCACCTACCTTCAGGAAAATGATGGAGCTGGTCGGCAAGGCCGCTTCAGCCGATATAAACATCCTGCTTTGCGGGGAATCGGGAACCGGCAAGGAACTTGTTGCACAGGCCATCCACCGTGCCGGGAAACGGGCTGCCAGACCATTCATTGTCGTCGATTGCTCGGGCATTGCCGAATCTCATTTCGAAAGCGAACTGTTCGGGCAGGAACGGGGAACACACCCAAAAACCGGTTCCGGAAAAAAGGGACTGGTCGATGCGGCAGATGGAGGAACCCTCTTTCTGGACGAAGTCGGTGATCTTCCGCTCTCGATCCAGTCGAAACTGCTACGTCTTCTCGAAACCGGTGCATACCGGCGTTCTGGCTCCGCCGACCTGCGACGGGCAGATATCCGCATCATTTCGGCAACCAGCCACAATCTTCTGAAGAAAGCCGGAGACGGCCTGTTCAGAAAAGACCTCTATTACAGGCTTGATATTTTTCCCATATATGTCCCGGCATTAAGAGACAGGCTGGAAGATATTCCGCTTCTGATCGCCTCCCTTCTGGAAATCATGGCCCCGGGAAGGAATCTGACTGTTTCCGACGAAGCGATGTATCTCCTGCAAACCTATCGATACCCGGGAAACGTCCGGGAATTGCGCAACTTTCTCGAACGTGCCTGTCTTCTGTGTGAAAGTTGTGAAATCCGTCCCGAACACTTGCTGATCCCCGAACCGGAAGACGGCGACGCCCCGCCACCATTAGCGGTATCTCCGAAAGCACGATTAAAACAACTTTTACCGGCATTCAGCGGAAAACGCAAGGCCCTTGCGAAAATGCTGGGAATCAGTGAACGCACGCTATACCGACACCTCTCCGAACTGCAGGAAAAAGAGAACCGTTAAAACGGGCCAAACCCACTAAACCTCTCAAACGCTCTTGATTTAAATGGCTTATCGAGTAAAATATAAGGGCTATACATAAAGCTTGCTTCATTTTGAGATGTTATGCGAAGTGTTAGCAATCCCAAGTTAGTACCTTCAGCCCGTTGTGGGTGAAGTTTTTCTTTCTGGGCAGCTCCTGTCAGGGAAATGGCCACAGAGAATAAAAACCAAAAGTTGTACCAACGACAAGGAAATGAGAAATTATGACTAAACCATTAGATGGAATTAACGTGCTTGACTTTACCCACGTCCAAGCAGGTCCTGCCTGTACGCAGATGATGGGTTTCTTGGGCGCGAACGTCATCAAGATCGAACGTCGCGGTTCCGGTGACATGACTCGTGGATGGCTGAGAGACAAACCGGGTGTTGACTCCCTGTACTTCACGATGTTCAACTGTAACAAACGTTCGATCGAACTGGACATGAAAACTCCGGAAGGCAAGGCTCTTCTGGAAGACATGATCAAACGTTCCGACGTTATGGTCGAAAACTTCGGACCGGGCGCACTGGATCGTATGGGCTTTACCTGGGAACGTATCCAGGAACTGAACCCGAGAGTCATTCTGGCTTCCGTCAAGGGTTACGCAGAAGGCCATGCAAACGAACACCTGAAAGTTTATGAAAACGTTGCACAGTGCTCCGGTGGCGCTGCTGCCACCACCGGTTTCTGGGATGGTCCTCCGACCGTTTCCGGCGCCGCTCTGGGCGACTCCAACTCCGGTATGCATCTGTTGATCGGTATTCTGGCCGCTCTGGAAATGCGTCACAAAACCGGCCGTGGTCAGAAAGTTGCCGTCGCTATGCAGGACGCCGTTCTGAATCTGGTCCGTATCAAACTGCGTGACCAGCAGCGTCTGGAAAGAACCGGCATTCTGGCTGAATACCCACAGGCTCAGCCTAACTTCGCTTTCGACAGAGACGGCAATCCTCTGTCTTTCGAAAACATCCATTCCGTACCACGTGGCGGTAACGCAGGTGGCGGCGGCCAGCCAGGCTGGATGCTGAAATGTAAAGGTTGGGAAACCGATGCGGACTCCTACGTTTACTTCACCATCGCTGCCAACATGTGGCCTCAGATCTGCGACATGATCGACAAGCCTGAATGGAAAGATGATCCTAACTACAACACCTTCGAAGGCCGTGTTGACAAGCTGATGGACATCTTCTCCTTCATCGAAACCAAGTTCGCAGACAAGGATAAATTCGAAGTAACCGAATGGGCTGCACAGTACGGTATTCCATGCGGTCCGGTCATGTCCATGAAGGAACTGGCTCATGATCCATCCCTGCGTAAAGTTGGTACCGTTGTTGAAGTTACCGACGAAGTTCGTGGTAACCACCTGACCGTTGGCGCACCGTTCAAGTTCTCCGGATTCAAACCGGAAATCACCCGTGCTCCACTGTTGGGCGAACACACCGACGAAATCCTGAAAGAACTTGGCTGCGATGACGCCAAGATCAAGGAACTGCACGAAAAACAGGTTGTTTAATCAGCCGTCTGCTGCAAAAAATGGCGCTCTTTCGAGCGCCATTTTTATTGTAACCATCAGTTCTGTAACCCGGTCAGTCATCCTGTCTCCGGTTAACCGGAATCCATTCGAAATACATTCCTGTTTCATCTCCCTTTCTTTTTTCCCACTGTTTTACTGACTGGATACTTGCCAGGCAAAACATTCCAGTAACTGCCAAATAACTGCCAAATAATGTCATTTTTACATATTCTGACATGATACAGGAATTCCTAATATGACACGATTCACTGCAAAAATTATGTAACCATTTGATTTAAAACGTAATTTCATTTTCAAAATAATCATTGTGGATATTGATCTTTCATGGATAAAATGACGTATCAAATCGTTATGACTTTACTTTAACGGAATAACAATCATGTCCAATGAAACAACAGAACAGCAATGTGGATGCGGCCAACAGCTTTCCAGCATCACCCTTCTTGTAGACAACAAGGCGGGAAAAGGGTTGGAATGTGTACATGGGTTTGCCGCATGGATAAAAGTGCGTGACCGCCGTATTCTTTTCGATACCGGTCAAAAAGGAGTGATACTGAAAAACGCCGAGCGTCTCGGCATCAATCTGGCAGAGGCTGAAGTACTTGTCCTGAGTCATGGCCATGACGACCACACCGATAACCTCGCCGATTTTTATGCATTGAATCCCAATGCTCCCATGTACTGTGGAGAAAACATCGATGCAGATCGCTTTTGCTGTCGTCCGGGAGAACAGGCACTGAATTGGTCCCCTCCTCCGAGTGCCAAAAAAATCTTCGATTCCCTTCCACCGGATCAAAAACACACCTTGAAGAAACCGCATTATTTACTGCCGGGTGTGGCGATAACCGGACCGGTTCCCCGTCTGACCACTTTCGAAGATGTCGGAGATGCGCTTTTCCTGGATATTGAGGGTCGCAAGCCAGATCCTGTTTCCGATGATATGTCAATGTGGTTCGAGACCGATAAAGGCCTTGTTATCCTGTTGGGATGCTGCCATTCCGGTATTGTCAATACCGTCAATTACATCCGTAAAGTCAGCGGAATCGAAAAAGTCTCCGGTATTGTCGGTGGCATGCATCTGATTAGGGCTTCCAGGGAACGCATGGAAAAAACGCTGGAAGCCATGAAGAGCTGGAATATGGACTTCCTGATCCCCTGTCACTGCACGGGCGACAATGCCATGCAGCAGATGAAAGATTATCTCGGTGATATTGTCACTTTCGGCTGTACCGGTACAATCATCGAACTGGGCAATCTCCCCGAAAAACAGGAAGGTGATTTTTCAATGTGCAAGGAACATGCCTGCGGATGTGGGTGTGCCTGATATCCCGTAACGGGTTACGGGTTTTACGGGAAGTTCTGTACCGATGGCAAGCTGAACGTTTTACACTTACTTATTTTCAGGAACGATTTCAGACGATGACCACCGAATAAAAACGCCGAATCCTTGTCGCGGCCGATTTATATCCGGTGCAGTAACTCTCCCGGCAAAAAAGCCAGCAAAATGCTGGCTTTTTTGCACCTTAGCATCCCTTCCGGAATCGACAGCCTATCTTCGTCCCCGGAATACGGCACACTGATGAAACGCCTCAAGCGAAACCGGTTCATCGCAACTGTTACACAAACGGCTTGTCAATTTCAAAAGTTCCTTGATATCCCGTCCGGTAGAATTCGGAAAATCCCGTACCAAATCGTCAACAAGTTCATCCGACAATCTGACCTGAAACTGTTCAGACAAGGATTTCCATAACCGGACGGCATCCTCCTTGGGAGGTATTTCATAACGGATCACCGCAATACAGCGTGAAAGAATCGCATCATCCACATCATCGACCCGGTTTGTCGTCATGAACAGCAAACCGTCGAAATATTCCAGCGTCCGCAGAAATTCCGCCACGATGGCATTATGCTGCAAATCATTGTCACGACGGCGAATATAGACATCCGCCTCATCTATCAAGAGTATCGAATCCCAACGGGCCGCTCTCCGCAAAATGGAGGAAAGCGCGGATTCGACACTTTCAGCCGATGTCCCCAACTGTCCCGAATGGACACGATACAAAGGCTTTCCGACAACTTCCGAATAAACTTCTGCCGTCAGCGTTTTACCCAGACCGGCAGCCCCCATGCACAGGATAGTTGTCCCTCCCGATTTGCCCTCAATAATATCGTCCATCAGAATATCCGAATGAGCAGTGAGGATATCGATCAGCTTCCGGTGTTCCTTGGGCAGAATCAACTTGTTTTTCAGCTCGGGCCGGTACTGGTATTCCTCCAGATTCTGTACATGTATCCAGCAATTCTGATGCAGATCCAGATGGAACATATGGATATAGCAATGAATCGGAATTTCTCCGGATGTCATATTGACAAGAGTTCTTCTGTTGGAGTGCGTCTCAATACGTCGTTCGATGATTTCCTCATCATTGACGCATTTCACCGAAGTTCCCGCCGAAATCCTGAAATATTCCAGATTTTTTTGCAGTCGTGTTTCCCCTTCGGTAATCAGAAAACCGGAATTTCTTGCAAGAAACTGCTTTCCGTAAAACGGCTGATAATTCGAAAAATCACGTTTATGTTTCTCGTATTCTTCCTTGAATTCAGGGCATTCCTTGTAATACCCCTTTCTGGCAAGCAATTCGGGAATGGAAAACGTTCCCATTTCTCGTTGATAAAACAGAATGGCACTGGTCATGCCCGCCCGCCACTGATCCGGTGCTGCATCATCAACATGCGTTGTGGCAGCAATTGTATTGGCCAGCAATTGAATGCACACATAAGGCATTCCGGGAATTCCGTCTTCTCTCGGAACATATTCTATACTTTCGATCAGCCAGGGCAACAGAACGCCATCCTTATTACGACGATACAACCAGCCATCAATGGCATTGACAGACAAATATCCCTCCAAAGCGGTAATCAGCATTTCAATGGAGGGAACAGCTGGGGCAAGAACTTTTTCCCTTTCAACATTGTTTCTTGCAACAAGCTGAAAATACAGGGATTTGTCATTCGTTTTTTTTGCAATATTCCACAACTGTTCCAGTGAATCATCATCAAATATATGATCCGGTACTAGAATACGGCCATTTGTCAGGCCATGCGATGAAAGACGTTTCGCCAGTTTCGTTTCCTTGCCTACATGGGCAAGCAAGTCATTTATCTGAGAAATAGAAAGATCAAATTCCATATTATTTACCAATCTAAACCATAAACATTATCCATTGATCATAAAAAATCCTGATCTGTCTGGTTCATAACCTGAAACCGCAGGGGAAAATCCACTCCCCATCACTATTGGAAACAACATAAAAGCTCCCGGCCTGGTGGCAAAGTCAAGCAGAAAAAGCGGAATCAGAATTCAGGCTGGCGCGGATCCTCGATCGCCGCCCTGTACTGGTACTCCACAGAAGAATTGGCAGGCAATTTCATCAGTCCTCTTGGATCCAGACGGACCCTGGCAACCGGAACAGAATCGCCTTCAGGGACGGTTTCCCATTTGAAAACAGCATATGGAATATTATCAATGTAAGTCAAATCGGCATGATAAAGTCCTTTCATTTGCCCGTTCTGCATCACCATCACACGTATCTTGGAAGTTTCCATTTGAATTACCCTTGAGAATTGTTTTCAACAAATACAGCCCTGTTTGTCCGGGTTCAGTTATCAATATCCAGAAGTCCTGAAAAACTGACTATTGCCTTCTCCCCTCTGTAGATAGGCAATGGTTTTTCACCATCTTTCAGCGAAGTCTTTATATCCTGTTTTTCGTTGGAAAAACTGACATAGGCAAAGTTTCCCTTGGCCCCTCTGGCTTTATATGCCTCATCGATTTCATGAATATTATCGGGAATTTTCGCTTCCTGAGGAAAACGGACCGCTTGAAGAACAACCCACTGAAGACCGGCATCACCGCCAAGCCACAAGGACGGCTGAAGTTCCGGATTCGAATTCCATGCCGAAACCGTATCGCCGCTTTCCGTCAGTTCCTTTCTTGCCACCTGAACAGCGAAATCATGAAGCTCCCAGTTCGTCATTTCGATCTTCTCATCCGTAACCAGATCAGGAGGAATCACGGGAGTTCTGTTTTCAAGCGTCAAAAGATTCCATCCCTCCCCTGAACAAAGCCAATTGCCAAAAGAAAAACGCATAGGCATGATACAGGCATACCCCTTGCATTCCCTTGCAATCTTTGCCAAATCCTCCTCGGTTCCAGGCATTTTGACCAGTCCATCAACATCTTCCAAACGGACGAAAAAAAGCTGGTTTCCCAATCTGAAAGAAAGATGTTCCATAAACGGAACCTCCAGATGCGCACGCATCCAGACCAGCTCACTACCTCCCTTCATTTGCAAATGCCGTCCGGCAGATTGCCAGCACTGAATGAAATCGTCAGATAAAACATAGGATTGACTTGTTGTCTGCATGATTTTTCCTTATTTTTGTTTTGAATAGGCAAATAATTCCCTATACGGAACAGCTATGTGTATCCGCTCCTGAGGGATTTCGACGTTACTTGAAAAATTCTGAATATAATGGAAAGGCAGGAAAGAAATCTTTCCCGATGCAATGACAATCGGGGTAACCCGTTGTGAAAAACGGCGCTTGTAACCGGTTTTCCACAGAAAAAACTGACGTTGTTCAAGAGATCGTATTCCATAGCAGTTCTCTGGATGGTTGCCCAAAAAGGCAACAATTTGTATCTGCGAAGAAAGGTGTACGGTAGTCTCTTGACGCCAATCTATACCTTTCAGTATTTTACCACTTGTATTTCAAAAACGAAATAGACGATTTCATCAGAGTATCTTTTTTTCCCCCATACCCTGTCATAGAATAATATGCCCTTTAGGTAACTGAACACTCGAAAGGAAAATGACATATGATTCACCGATTCAGGATAAATACAGTATATGGAGGTGAAGAACTCCACGGCGGATGTGGCTTCATGGAAAGACATAAAATCACTGTACTCAGAAGAACGAAAGGCTGGATATTCTATAAATGCCACCCTGCGGCAGTCGGAAAAAAACTGCTTAAGGCCAGAAGAAACTATGTGACAGGTTGGGGTGATTTCATTATCGTCCCCACTTTTGAACACGATGAATTCCATGCTTATGGAATAGAACCCGGCATCAGCCCGCTCAAACCATAGAAATACGATTCCATTCCGGCCGGAGGGATAAGGACACCTGATCTCTGGTCAATACAAATTCCTTCCTGAAAATAATCCCCCTGTTTTCCACACTCCTAAAATTATTCTCTTCAACTGTAAAAAGTCCACCTGCTCAACGCGACAAGCTGAAGAACTTATCCCGGTCCATAGCCGAACAGAACTGCATGCTTCATACCATCGTTTCCTGATTATCTGGAAAAAGACATCCTGACAGTTCCTGTTTTTCTGCTAGCAAGGGAAAACGCTTTATTTGTATGAAGGCTATATCTGCAAAAAATCCCGATGAAATGTTTTTACAATAAAATTCCCCTAAAACAGTATGTCACAAACAAAAAATGGGGAAACGCAGACAGTTGGACTATTTTTGAGAGGATAAAAAATCTTATCAACGCTATTGCACACAAAACCTGTATGGAATGATGAAAAATTGAATATTCCGCCAGATCAAGGCACAAATATAAAAAACTACCAAAAAACCTGCCTTTTATGGTTTTTTTCTTCAATTTTGCGACACAACGGGTAAACTGAAGCCAGCATGACGCTGGCTTCCCGTGACTGGACAAGAAAAACGGACAGGATTACTCGTCAACCAGATACAGGTCTTTGTCCTTGTCTTGCAAAAAGACTTGGGCATAGCCTTCTTTCTTGCCCTGCTCAAACTGCTGTTCGCCCCACTTCCGGCATGCGTCACAGGCATAACGCGGAATGGCCACCGCCTTGATATGGCTGTGCCTTCCTGTATCCGCCTGCGAATCAATCACAACGGTACCGCCACAGTCAGGGCAGGTTCTGACCGTTTCCGTCTGCGTTTCGCGAATATAATCCGTATCATAGAAAATGCTGCGATTGCGACGGTGGAAAGGCTGATTCGGATAAGCCTTGCGTTTCAGGGCTTCCCTGTTTTTCCAGTTTTCCAGCGTATAGTCTTTCAGCTGTTTCAGATAATTGGTAATATGCGGCGACTGGATCTGGTTACGCGGATCGTAATCCGGTTCCTTGATATGGCTGTAATCCAGACCAGCCATCGCCAGAATAATACCGGTATTGATATAAGGCAATGCACTTTCGATCGAATATCCCCCTTCCAGAACGGCCAGATCAGGTTTCAACCGATCATTCAGGATAGCATATCCCTGTGCCGTGAACTTCATATTGGTAATCGGATCGGAATAGTGATTGTCCTGTCCTGCCGAATTCACGATCAGATCGGGTTTGAAGTCATCCAGAAGCGGCATAACGATATTGTCGAGCGTATAAAGGAAGCCTTCCTCACAGGTTTCCGGCGGCATCGGCAGATTGACGATCGTACCATACGCATTCGGGCCACCGGCTTCATCCGGAAAACCGGACCCCGGATACAGTGTCCGTCCGTCCTGGTGCATGGAAATGAACAGGGTATTCGGATCATGCCAGAAAATATCCTGTGAACCGTCGCCATGATGGCAATCGGTATCGACGACGGCGATGCGTTTGACTCCGTATTTGTGGCGGATGTACTCGATCATGATCGCTTCCATGTTCAGGGTACAGAAACCACGGCTGCCATGAACGACGCGCATGGAATGGTGTCCGCATGGACGAACCAGAGCGAAAGCGTTATCCACCTCACCGGTCAGCACCTTGTCGGCAGCGGTCAACGTTCCCCCCACCGAAATCAGATGGGACGTATGAACGATCTCGTCGATATTCGGAACACAGAAATGCACGCGGTTGATATCGGCCGGAGTCGCCAGATCAGGCTTGTATTCCTTGATATTGTCGAAGTCAAGAAGACCTTCCTCGACAACCTGATCCTGCGTGTAAAGAAGACGTTCTTCACGTTCCGGATGGGTCGGCGTAATCGCGTAGTCAAACGCCGGGAAAAAAACCAGTCCTGTTTTCTTTTTCACGAAAGCCTCTTTCAATTCGATTCATCTTTGATCAGACCCGGTTTGACCTGAAGTCTGACCCGCATGTTTTTACCGATCGTGGAATAACCCCTGACGACATTGAACACCTGGCTGTCGGCCACTTCCACGACGATATCCTCGTCTCTCGCACCAGCCTCTTTGGCTTTTCTGACCAGTTTTTCAGTACCCAGCTCGATGACATCATCCAGGGTAAACCGGTTGGAAATTTTCTGCTGGACGCCTTCTTCGGCAATACTCAATACCTGCGCCTCGGTATCGGCGACGATATTGAGTTCCACTGTCGTTCTGGCAGTCGCCGCTCCGCTGGCATTGATCACGTCGGAATCGTTCGGTACCCTGACCGGGCAATCCATCATCTCGCCGATCCGTTTGGCCATATAAGGTGCCGGGCCACCGACCACCAGAACTTCTTTCGGCTCGATCCGTCTGCCTTCCAGAAGTTCGTGAATCGTATAAACCGGCTTGCTGTTGATTTCGGCAAGCATCGCATTGATCTTTTCCACAATCAGCGTACAGGCCAGATCGACGACCTGACGGGCGACGTCTTCCGGTGTTTTTTCCAGTTCGGCAGCCAGCTGCTTCATGGCATCCATCGCCTTGTCCTTGTCGCCGATATCGGCAATTCCCAATACGACAAGAGCATCCGTCGTCGTCGGAACAGGGCCACCGAAAGCCATGGCGGCTCCCAGACGTTCCGGCCCGAGGAGAAGAACACCGTCCTCGACCCGGACATGGCTGTCGCCACCGACACCGATGGAATGCGTCAGCAAACCGCGAACCGACGTTTTGTGATCCTCGATCGTGATACCCTGCGGCTCCAGCAGGGGAACCCCATCGGCAAACAGGGCGATATCGGTAGTCGTTCCGCCGATATCGACTGAAATGGAATCCTTTTCCGGGGAAACATACGGCAAAACTCCCATGATCGTCGCCGCAGGGCCGGACAGAATGGTCTGGACCGGCATCTCGCGTGACGCTTCCACTTCGATCGTACCGCCATCCGCTTTCAGAATGTACAACGGAACCTTGACCCCCAGCTTGTCCATATACGTTTTCAGCTGATCGGCCAGTTTGCGCTGGAGTCCCCATACCGCTTCATTCAGATACGTCGTGGCAATACGCCGCGGGAAATTCAGGGCACCGGAGAGCTGATGGCTCTGGGAAGCATGCTCGGCGATATCATCCAGATAGGCATCCACTTCCTGTTCATGAACGGGATTTCTGGTCGAAAACTTGCCGACAATGGCAAAACGCGTGATGTTTTCCTTTTTGAATTTTTCCTTCAGTTCCGCCAGTTCCGCACGGTCGGGTGCTTCCGCCTCTATTCCGCGGTGACTCATGTAACCGGCGATATAATTCGCCTTGTCGTACAGGGGCAAATCCTTCGGTGAAACACCGGGACCGTTCATGACGACCAGACCGACCGGATCAAGCTGGTTCTGGACAACAGCGTTCGTCGTCAACGTCGTTGACAGCACAATGCGCTGCAGGTTCTTGATATCTTCCGGCCTGGCAACCGCTTCGGTTGCCATCAGAACGGATTTGAGAATGTTTTCCTTATCCGTCAGAACTTTCGATTTGCGGATAATTTTTCGGTTATTCATCAAAACCGAATCGGTGTGCGTACCTCCAACGTCGATTCCAAGGATCATAAGCTTCCCCCTGTAACCGGTTCTATCGAGGATTTCAAAGATGAGAATATAGCCATATCGTTTTTGAATTGAAAAAATCGGGTTGCTACATCGAAAAAGAATCTGTAAAAAATAACGCACACCGAAACGATCTGTCCAGCGTGCCCTATCAAAGGCATTACTTCGCTATTGTAACATCACCATCCTGAAAGACACTTGACTTCATCAGGATTTCAGACAGGACAGGCAGAAAAACCGTGTCGTCTTCCGTCTGTACAAACCATCGATACGATAAAACCGGCCTTATTCCGAAAGCGGGGAATCATCCAGAAAAAACGGCATTTCATGAAGAAATGCCGTCCGAACAATTTCACATCTGCCGCCGATTACCTGACCCGCTCAAAAACAGCCGCAAAAAAACCGTCTGTCTGGTGAATCTGTGGCAAAAGCTTCAGATAATCCCCCATTTCCAGACCGATTTTCCCCTCACCGAGCACCTGCTGCATGGGTACCAGTACAAAACGGTCATCCTTTTCCAGAAAACCGGCAACAATTTTTTCATTCTCGTCATCCAGCAAACTGCAGGTGGCATACACCAGCCGTCCCCCCGGTCTGACCAGTCGTGCGGCCGATTCCAGAATGGCTTGCTGCTTTTGCGCCATTTCCGCAATCGTCTCCGGTGTCTGGCGCCATTTCAGATCGGGATTGCGCCGCAATGTTCCCAGTCCGCTGCAAGGTGAATCGACCAGAACCCTGTCGGCTTTTGCCGCCAGCCGCTTGATACGGGCATCCCGCTCATGGGCGATCTGGACAGGATGGACATTCGACAAACCACTCCTTGCCAGACGCGGTTTCATTTTCGCCAGCCGCCTGTCGGAAACATCGAATGCATAAAGGCGCCCCGTATTACGCATCGCGACACCCAGTGCCAGTGTCTTGCCACCGGCACCGGCACAAAAATCGACGACCATTTCACCCCGCTTCGCCCCGACAATCTGGGCCAGCAACTGGCTGCCCTCATCCTGAACCTCGACATTTCCTTCCTTGAACAAAGGCATATTCTGCAAGGCGATTTTCCGGTGCAAACGGATTCCGGACGAAGCGTAGGGAGTCGGTTCACATTCGACGGGCACCTCTTTCAGGACCTTCAGGACATCTTCCCGTTTGGCCTTAAGCGTATTGACCCGCAGATCCAGAGAAGCAGGTGTATTCAGCACAGAGGCCAGTCTGAGCGTTTCGTCCTCGCCATACTGGGCAACCAGCCTGTTATAAAGCCAGTCAGGCAGATTGGCCTGCATCTTTTTCGGCAACCGGGCTCTGTCGATTTTCATGACATGCTCCAGCCAGACCTTTTCCTCCTCGCTGATTCCGCCCAGTGCTTCGACTCCATAGATATCGGCCAGACCAAGCAAGACCAGACGCCGCATTTGCGCACCTCTCCCGGACTCGGAAAGGTGATTGTAAACCAGCCGGTTGCGCAAGATCGCGTATACCGTTTCCGCAATCGCCCCTCTTTCACGCATCCCCAGTTTGGCATGTTCCCGGAAATATCGCGAAATCACAACATCGGCAGGCCCCGCAAATTGCAGGATCTCTCTCAATACCTGTTCGGTATGCGTAATGACCAGTGGAGACAATCTCACAATCCCCCTCCCGTCAATACAAAATCCAGGGATGATGCGACATCCTCTGCCAATCTGGCCTTTCCGTCCCGGGTATAGGCCACCTTATCCTCGACAAACCAGCCGACGACCCTCGGATAAAGCCGGTGCTCCTGTTCCAGCACCCGATCGGCCAGCGAATCCTCGTCATCATCCGGCAGCACCGGTACCACAGCCTGCGCAATAATGGGGCCACCATCGAGTTCCGGAGTGACGAAATGTACCGTCGCGCCATGAACCCTGACACCCGCCTCGATAGCCTGCCGGTGAGTATGCAATCCCTTAAAACCGGGTAACAAGGAAGGATGGATATTGATCATGCGCCCCGCATAATGATTGACGAAACCGTCCGTCAGAATCCGCATGAACCCGGCGAGAATCACCAGATCGGGATGATATTCGTCAATTGCCTTCTGCAACGCCGCATCATAGGATTGCCGATCCGGATAATCCTTATGGGACACCACCCGGGTCAAAATCCCCTCTTTTTCCGCAAAAGCCAGCCCGGCGGCATCGGCACGGTTACTGATCACGGCACACAACCTGGCCGCCCATTTTTCACGTCTGAACGCCCGGACAATGGCTTCCATGTTGCTGCCCCGTCCGGAAATAAGGATGACAATATTTTTCATGCGCAAATTGTACCCGTCCTGCCGTCTTTATTCCATGCCGGCAAACGAATTATTCCGTGTTTCTAAATCGCGAAGCATTTCCGTTACGGTCACTTTATTTCGGGCAACTTCGCCTTTTTCGGTCATCGGACAGACCTGCCCGACACGAAAATGGCCCGGATCCATCCAATTTGTCCATCAAAAAAAGGTGAAGCATCCGCTTCACCTTTTTACAAAGAGACGACCTGTCTCCCCCAAAAACAGGATTATCCTGCAACCGGAGCAGCGACGAAATCCGTCAGCAGTTTTCTTAACCGGTCCGACCAGAAAAAACCGGCACAAGTCAGCGACATTCCGTCTCCATCCCTGCTGTCAACAAGCAGTCCGGCCTCTTTCCATTGTGCAAGAAGTTTCCTTCCCGAATCGCGGTGCGATACCGGCCATTTGTCCATATCCGGCAACTGCAGCCTCTCCATGGCGACATCCAGTTCATGGGAAAATCCGCCACGATCGGCGGAAAGCGGGGAAGGTGTGATTCTGGACAGCGGTTTCTCGCCACGGCCGACCATTTCCGCATAAGTCCCGATATCTCTTGCCGTACCGAGCCCGATCGTTCCCAGCCGACCGCCAGCGGCCGAACCGAAAGGAATCATATCGGTCTGCTGTCCGGCAAGACGGTTATACAACGATCTTTCACGGGTATTGCGACGCCAGTGTTTCGGCGAAAAGTGCTCGAATCCGTAATCGTACAGACGTTCATACGCCGCACCGAACATTCTGGCTTTTTCGTTGAACTCCGGCATCGCCGGCATTTTTCCGCGGTTAATCGCCTTGTCGAGCGGACTGTCCGGAAAACGCCTGAGTTCATACAGATCAAGGCCGGCAATACCCGTTTCCTCACTGATATACCGGATATCGTCCAGAAGCATCGGAATATCCTGCCCCGGCAACCCGTACATCAAATCGATGACGACTGAAGCGCCGCTTTCGCACAGGCCATTCAGCGCTTCACCGACTTCTTCCCGGGAAGAGATCCGCCCGAGTTTTTTCCGCAATGCCGTATTGGCTGACTGAACCCCCAGAGAAAAACGGTTTGCCCCCGCCTCGACCCACGCCTTGCCCTTGTCTGCGGTAAACCCGGTCGTTCTCCCCTCCACCGTCACTTCCGCGTCGGGAGATATCCTGAAACAGTCATGCAAGGCGCGGATGACCGCCGCCATATCGTCCCGATCCAGATCACTCGGCGTTCCGCCACCGAAATAAATGACATCTACCGACCGTTTGTCGACCACCTCTCTCAGAACATACGCCGTATCGACAATTTCTTTCAGAAGCAGTGAAGAATATTCCTTGCTGAAATCCTTCTTGGTCTGATTGATATAAAAGGGACAAAAAGTACAATGATGGTGACAAAACGGCACATGTACATACAAAGCAAGCGGACGTTCCGGCCTCGCCATAAATGCCTTTGCACCGAATTCGGCAAAAGACCCGCCATCCCATTCGGGAGGCTGTGGTCGCATGCGGGCAAGTGAAGGCATCGTTTTCTTTTCCTCGGCAAAAGCCATCGTCAGGGGATCGGACGAAACCTGAGCATAAAAATCGGAAATGTCAGGCATGAGCAACCTCCTTTACCCCCCTGTCACATTGAACAGTCACCGCACGACGCAACCAGACCGGATCGTCCAGTACCTGCAAGGCAGCGGCCGCCACATCACCACGGGAAACATAGCCTTTCCGGTTCCTGTCCGGTCCGTCAAGCAGGCAGAAATTGCCCGATGCAGGCTCGTCATTCAAACCGCCCGGCCGGACAATCGTCCAGGGCAATCCGCTCTTTTTCAGATAATTTTCCGCTTCGGTCTTGGCTTGCAGGGCCTCTCCGAGAAACTTTTTGACATTATCATTCAACGCTTCATACTGCTCGCCGCATCCCATCGATGTCACAAGCAAAAACCGTTCTACCGGCTCTCCTCCTTCAAGTGCGCGAACGACATTGATATTGCCTTCACCACAGACACGACGGCCCTGTGCATTTTTGCCTCCCATCAGACTGATCACCCTGCGGGGCCGGGTTTCATTCAGTGTCTGCCAGCAATCATGCACCTCGAAGGCATCCCCCCGAACAACCGTCACTCCCAGCATTTTCAGACTGGACACATCACTCTCTTTTCTTGCCATGGCGGCAACTCTTTCCCCTTTTCCGACCGCCAGACGTGCAATGGAAAGACCGGTATTGCGGGTTGCCCCGAAAATCAGCAAATCGACCCCTTTCATGCAACCGCTCCGGTTTTGGCATCGGAAAACCAGAAGCGCATGGCAGTAATCTGCTCCGGAACAAGCTCCCCTTTTTCATCACGTCCTGCAAAAATCTTGAACATGGCGTTTCCCGATTCATTGATGAATTGCAGACTGACTGTCTGCCTTTTCATAAAAGGTCTTTCCACCAGATAAATCGATTTGCAATGATTGGCCCGCAAATGGCCGTGCAACGGACTGTTATAGGCAAAATTGTAAAAACCGTGACTGAACTTTCCGTTGGGCAATTCACCGGAAAATTCCATGATGACATCAGGTGTATTCATGACCAGAGTCACTTTGCCCAATGCAGGAAGCGACTGCATGACATCCACGAAATGACTGCCGTCGATCTTTTGCCACATGGATTCAGGAAGCAGCTCGATCACTTCGGCCAGTCCCAGATCCGCGTTGGTGGCAATCCCTTCCAGCATGGCGCCGGGATTTTCCCGAAGCATTTCACGAATGGCGGTCTTGTTCATGGGTTGTGTTGTATTTGTCATGTGTATTTCTTTTCTTTCTGAAAACCTTGTGGGGTTGGTTGAAAACTCGGTGAGATACAAAGCTCACCCTAAAAAAATTAAATGATAATCATTCGCATTTGTGTTGACAATTTTAAATGAAAATAATTATCATTTGCATCGTTTTCAAAAAATATTCTGAAAAACAATCAAGAAAACTTCATCAACCGAACAAATTCTTCAAATTTATCGAATCATGGCCGTACACGTTCCCAATCATTTCCCGATCCGGCACATCGACAGTTTACCGCGACCGCTTGTTCGGGGATTGGCAACCGCCGTTCTGTTCATGCACGGAATCCTTATCGCCGCCGCACTGAGAAGTATTCCTTTAGTCGAACTGGGCGGAAGTGCCGGCGGTGGCAACGGCGGCGGTAACGGCAGCGGTAACAAGGCACTCTTCGTTTCGGTTTTGCAAAACAATCCTTCCCTGTCAGGAACTTCGGCTGAACGGCAAATGGTCCGTTCAGCCGAAGAACCTGCCTCCATGAAAAAGAAAAAACAGCCGGAACTCATTGCGACAACCGCCGCGACACAAAAAACGTCGCCAGAAAACCAGACCATCAGGAAGACTCCTGTCAAACAGGTCCCCCCCCCTGCGGCTGAATCAAAAACGATCCCTGATCCCCGGTTTCTTTCCGCCCGGTCAACGCATTCCAGTCAGGAATCAAACGCCTCCGGCAACACCGGTACAGGCAACGGTACGGGAAGCGGTCATGGCGACGGAAAAGGGACAGGTACGGGACAAGGCGAAGGGGAAGGAACCGGTAACGGCATCGGATCCGGTGGTACCGGAAACGGAGTCGCCCGTTCGGTGTCACTTTCCCGGCTCCGCTACAAACGGGCTGTCAAACCCGACTACCCGGTCCGTTCCATCCAGAAGCATGAATCGGGCCAGGTCAATGTTCGTGTCGTTGTCGATACGGCAGGCCGTGTCCATGACGCCCGGGTTGTCCTTTCCTCCGGATTCAGTCGCCTGGACGAAGCGGCTTTGAAGGCGGCACGACGCAGTACATTTCATCCCTATACAGAACATGGCCGCCCGCTTTTCGCCATGGCCATCATTCCCTACCGGTTCAACCTGAACGGGAAATAACCCCCCTATTCCACCAACAGAAAGCAGCAAGAAAATGGAACCTACCGCCAGCAACATCGGATTCAGTCATTTCATCGCCCAAAGCGATTTTCTCGGAAAAACGATTCTTGTCATACTGATCGGCATGTCCGTCGTATCCTGGACACTCATTATCGTCAAAGGGATCGCCGGATGGCGCCGCAAACGCTACAGCAAGGAATTTCTCCAGTTCTTCTGGAACGCCACATCTCTTGACACCGTCCGGCATGAAATCCAGACACATGGCATCAAATGTCCCTTCTCGCATCTGACCGCCCATGCGCAACATGCCAAAGAACACCATGTCCACTACGGTGCCGCCAAATTATCCGAGGCAGGTACCCAGCAGGAATTTGTCACCCGGACAATGCGTATGGTCATGGATGAAGATGCGGCCCGTCTCGAAAACGGGTTGACTGTCCTGGCGACCATCGGATCGACTGCGCCCTTTATCGGCCTGTTCGGAACGGTCTGGGGTATCTACAACGCCCTGATCAATATCAGTGCAAGCGGAGCCGGCACGCTCGACATGGTCGCCGGCCCTGTCGGAGAAGCCCTCATCATGACCGGTATCGGACTGGCCGTCGCCATCCCGGCCGTTATCGGATACAACTGGCTGGTACGCAGCAATAATGTCACGATGTCCAAACTCGACACGTTCGCCAACGAACTGCTTACCTTTCTGACAACCGGCAAACCCTATTCCATCAATACCGAACCTCATGAAAAAGCGGCCATGACACCGGTTGTCCACAACATCAAACGGGGCTGATCATGGCATTCGGAGGATTCGAAAACAAACATGGCCGGACACCGATGGCCGAAATGAATATGGTACCACTGATCGATGTCATGCTCGTGCTGCTGGTCATTTTCATCGTCACGGCGCCACTTCTGTCGCATTCCGTCCGGATCGAACTGCCGCAAGCCAGTTCGAAAAGCATCGAAACCACACCGGCAAAAATCGATCTGGCCATCCAGTCGGACGGTGAACTCCTGTACAACGGGAACGCTGTCGACCGTAACACGGCACAGGCACTTTTCATGGAAGCGGCCAGAAAAAAACCCATGCCGGAAGTCCATATCTATGCAGACAGACATGCCGACTATCAATACGTCGCGCAAACCTTGTCAGATGCCAGCCGCGCTGGCCTGACAACTATCGGTTTTATCACCAGACCACAAGAAAAACAAACCATTTCCCCTTAACAAAGAGCAGAAACAAATGAAAAAATTTTACAAGCTTGGCATAGGCCTCGCCTCTGCCACACTCTGCCTTGCGCCCCTGGCACAGGCACAGCAGGATGAAAAGTATTCTGAAACCACACATGCCGTCGCAGAAGACCGGAAAAACCGGGAAGAATCGCCTTACGAAATGGGAGCCATTACGGTAACAGCGACACGACAGGAAGAAAAAGTTCTGGATACACCGGCTGTGGTCAGTGTCATTACCCGGGAAGAGATAGAAGACCATAACGTCAACAACATTCAGGAACTGGTCCGTTACCAGCCGGGTGTCTCCGTCAATCGCCAGACGTCGGGAACCACACCTTTCGGCGGTCTCGGCGGATTTACCATCCGCGGTGTAGGCGGAAACCGGGTCCAGATCGTTGTGGACGGTGCCCGCATAATTGAAGCCAACGATGCCGGCAACCGGGACTTTGTCGACATGTCGACCCTGAAAGCCGTCGAAATCCAGCGGGGACCGGCATCGGTTCTGTGGGGCGCCGATGCGCTGGGCGGTATGGTGTCTTACCAGACACTCGATCCTGACGATCTTCTGAAAGGCAATCAGGTCGGCGGAACGGCCAGTTACGGATTCGATGGCAGCAATTATGCCCACAGCCAGAATGCCATGGTCGCTGCACAGATCAACCCGGCTGCCCAGGTCATGTTCGGCTATACGCACCGTACCTATCACGAAACCCGGCTGAGAAACGCCCGTTCTGACGGAGGCCAGTGGGGATGTAATCGTAATGGCCTCGGTTGCGACAAGTTCAATCCGACGGATGCCGAAGTCAACAATGCCCTGACAAAACTGGTTCTTCGTCCCAATGCTGACCATCAGTTCAAGCTGACCGGTGAATTTTTCGAATCGGACACCAGTATCGACCAGTTATACGACAGAGGTATTCTTCCCAGTGCGATGGGCATGTCCAGCACCGATAACGGAGACCGTTTCAGAAACCAGAGACAGACGCGACTCCGCAT
This sequence comes from Oxalobacter aliiformigenes, assembly GCF_027116575.1. Taxonomy (GTDB): domain Bacteria; phylum Pseudomonadota; class Gammaproteobacteria; order Burkholderiales; family Burkholderiaceae_D; genus Oxalobacter; species Oxalobacter aliiformigenes. Next base: position 1,600,632 of record NZ_CP098252.1, read on the forward strand.
TGCACTGGAACACGATTGGGATGTCAATACGGCAGCGCTTGACAATGTGATCTGGCGTCTTTCCTATTCTCCCCAGAAACGCTCCCTCTCCGACCGTCGCTGGTACCGGAACACAAAAACAGACCAGAATTTCTATGCTTCAGGGAATACAGACTACAGCCAGAACTTTTATCAGGCCGATATCCAGTTCACGTCCAGTTTCGATCTCGGTGCCACGAAACACAAACTGACTTACGGTTTCCAGGGCGACAAAACCGATACCGATTACTACAACAAGAGCGTAACCGACAACCTGACTCTGGGGACATCGACCACCACCATGGGTGGCGGCAGCAATTTCGCCGATGCCGAAACGATCCGCGCCGACCTGTACCTTCAGGACGAAATCAAATTGTTCAACGACCGTTTCAAACTCATTCCGGGCATCCGCCGTGCGCACTATTCCCTCGATCCGACACCCAACCAGTATTACGACATTATCAAAGGCAGTGAACCCCGCAAGATCAGTGAAACAAAATGGTTGCCCCAACTGGGTACGCTCTTCAAGCTGAACAATCAGTATTCCATTTATGCCCGCTATGCGGAAGGCTTCAAGATGCCGACAGCCGAGCAGCTTTACACATCCTACGACATGGGTGTCATGCAACTCGTCCCCAATCCCGACCTGAAACCGGAAGAAGTCAAATCGTTCGATATCGGATTCAGGGGGCAATTCCATAAAGGCTGGTTCTCGATCGGGGCATTCTACAGTGATTATACCAATTTCATTCTCAGCCGCCAGCAGATAGCCAACGAACTTAAATACACTTACAAAAATGTCGACAAGGTCAAACTGTACGGTATCGAGGCTTCTGCCGAATGGCAGGTCGCCAGAAACTGGACTTTGAACGGTAGCGCCGTTTACCAGTATGGCAAACAGACCAGCGACAACGGTCATGAATATGTCCCTTTCGACGGTGCCTCCCCCTTGTCGGCAGTACTGGGCGTAACCTATGAAATGCCGAAATACGGTGTCACTACCCAGCTATTCGGAACCTTCACTCACGGAATCGACCGGGTCAGCGACAACGATTACTACAAACCGGGCGGATATGCCCTGTTCGACGGCTATGTCAACTGGCAAATCGACAAGACTTTCCGGCTGACCGCATCGGTCCTGAACATCCTGAACCGCCGCTACTTCGACAGCTCTGCCGCCACCATGGAAGACCATCCTTCCAATCCGGCCACGATCTATACCAATCCGCTGGAACTCCATACCGGTTTGGGCCGTACATTCGCCGTCAGTCTTTCGGCAAGCTTCTGATGGAGACAATATGAGCGAAACTGTCAAACCGTCAGCCGTTGCACATCCGCGTGCGACCTGGATCGATCCCGTATCCGGAAAAATCCTGTCTTTCAAGCCACTGATGCAGGAAATGGCAAGCAAGTCCGTTGTCATGCTGGGAGAAACACACGATATCGCCGAAATCCATCGCTGGCAATTGCATGTAGCGGCAACGCTTTATGCGTTGCGTCCGAACATGATGATGGGTTTTGAAATGTTTCCGCGCCGTCTTCAACCCGTTCTCGACGAATGGGTGGATGGCCGGCTCGATACGGAAACATTCCTCAAAAAATCCGAATGGCTCGATGTATGGGGATTTCCGGCCGAAATTTACCTGCCGCTTTTCCACTTCTGCCGCCAGCAGAAAATCAGGATGCTGGCCCTGAATTGTTACCGTGAACTGGTTTCCCGTGTCGGAAAACTGGGATGGAATGCCATTCCCGAAACCGAACGGGATGGCCTGACCCCTGCTGCCCCGGCCACCGGGGCATACTATGCCCATCTGGCCAGTTACGGCAATCATCGAAAACCGGATGATACACCGGCTCCCGACCGCGAACGTTTCATGCGTGCCATGCAAACCTGGGACAGGGCATTCGCCTGCAATATGGCTCATGCCCTTCATGAAATACCGCCGGCCGATCCCAAACCGATCATCATCGGCATAATCGGTCGCGGCCATCTTGAATACGGTCACGGGACACCTTATCAGCTGGCCGATCTCGGCATCACCGATACAGCCGTATTGCTGACTTCGGATAAACCGGAATGGCAGCCGGAACCCGACCGGAAAATAGCCGATGCCATTTTCCGGATCGACACACCGGAACCCCGCGCAACAAGGATCGCCATGCCCAAAAACCGTGAAAGCAAGCAGGCGCAAGATGAATAACACGCTAAAACGCATTGCCGCCCTGGCCTCCCTCTGCATCAAGGGACCGGGAGGCAAAATCGGTATCCTTTACTGTTTTATTGTACTGGCCCTGAATCTCGTCGAAATCCAGCTTGCCCTCAAGATGATCAGCTGGAACAAGGACTTTTACAGTGCGCTGGAAAAATACGATGCACGGGCCGCCTTGTGGCAAATCGGAATTTTCGGTCTTATCACGCTGGCCAGCGCCTCGCAATTTCTGATCGCATCCTATATCCGGCAACTTGTCCAGATCCGTTGGCGAACCACACTGACCCAGGCTTCACTGGAACGCTGGTTCTCCAACAAAGCCTATTGGCACCTGAATACGGACGAAAACTCGCCGCTTGATAATCCCGACCAGAGAATATCGGAAGATTGCCGGATCTTCGTCGACCGGCTGACGGGAAAAGGCCTTGACCTCTTCACCGGACTTGTCGGTCTGACGACCTATTCCGCCCTGTTGTGGAAACTGTCGGCCTTTCCGATCGCTTTCACTCTCTTCGGAACGGAAATCGTCATTGAGCATTACCTTGTCTGGGCTGCACCCGTATACGTTCTGATCTCCAGTGGACTGACCCACTGGATGGGAGCACCACTCATGAAACTGAACGTCATTCAGCAACACAGGGAAGCCGATATGCGTTTCGCACTGGCCCGCCTGCGAGAATCCAAGGAAGCGGTCGCATTGGAAAACGGCGAAAAAGCGGAACGCGAAATTATCGACAGGCGTTACAAACGTATCCTCGAAAACTGGCGTCATCGCATCAACCGGGAATTTATCCTCGGCATATTCACCCGGCCATACTATATGACGGTTCTGCGTATTCCGCTGTTTCTGGCATTTCCGGCTTATCTGACAGGCTACGTCGCTCTGGGAGGACTGATGCAACTCGGATCGGCATTCACCCGTCTGGTCACCACTTTGTCGTGGTTCATTTTTTCCTACAAGGAACTGGCCGAACTGTCCGCCACCGCCAACCGTCTGGCCTCCTTCATGAGTCAGGCCGAAGCCGTCGGCAAGCAGCCCTCGCCTCTCGTGGAAATCATTTCACCGGATGACAGACTCCACATCCATGACCTGACTGTCCGCAATCCCTCCGGACAAAACCTGCTTCATATTCCAGAACTGATCGTCAGACCGGGCGAAGCCGTCTGGATTGACGGGCCATCCGGTATCGGCAAGTCGACATTGCTGAAAGCGCTCTCCGGAATCTGGCCGCACTGTGACGGACAGGTGGCATTGCCTTCCGGAAAAACGCTCTTTTTACCCCAGAAGGCCTATTTGCCACTCGGCAATCTGGCCGAATGCGTCGCCTATCCAGACAAGCCCGACAATGTGGAATGCATCCGCCAGTTGCTGAAAAGTGTCGGACTGACCTGTCCCCGCCATGAAACCCAGCTTGAACAGGCCGCTGAACTCGGCAGCGATTACCGGCTATCCGGCGGTGAACAGCAACGACTCATGATCGCCCGCATTCTGGCGACACGGCCCGAATGGGTCTTTCTGGACGAAGCAACCAGTTCGCTTGACGCACAGGCAGAAGAACAACTCTATCGTCTGCTGCGGACATCCCTTCCGGATACAGGTTTCATCGTTATTGCCCATCGTGAGCCAAAAGGACTCGGCGAATACCGCCATATCGACCTCTGGAACAAACCCCGTCATCCGATGCAGGATGAACTGGCCGCTGCCGCAGCCTGAAAAAGAATCTGTCGGCAAAAACCGGCTTTTCAAACCGTATTCCGTCATTTACGTAAAACCGGCCCGAGCCAGCAAGCCAGGCCGGTTTTCGATCTGTTTTCCTGCACCGTGAAAAGAACTCACGATTGCCGCAATTTTGATGACGTGCTTCCGGCCATATCAGCCAAACCGTATCAGATGGCCATTTCTGATAACAAAATTATCGCCCCCTCTATCCGACAATACCCGGTACGATATTTCCTCTTCAAACAAGTCAACCCTGTATTTATCCCCCGGCAATGTCTTTATGTGACATCCGATTTTCTTGTCAAATAACTTGTTTTCATTCATGAACATGCTCCGGTTTTGCCTGTTTTCCACACATCAAAACATCAATTGAAATCATCGGGACGACATGTAAAAACATGTAGCCGGACGAATAGATGGTGACAGGACAAATTTCCGATCATTCCGGACCACCTGCCTTTCCCCCGGATAAACTTGACATCGATACCGGAAACCGATAATTAGAAACTTTGCAAACAAACGGAAGAAAATACGGACGAAGTGACAATCCGGCCTGATTCATCCGATACAGTATGAAAAACAAGGAACTCCGGTATGAAGAACGGCTGGGACAGGAAAATCTGCTCCCGCTCATTTTCAAAATGGCATTACCGGCAATCGCTGCCCAGTTTGTCAACCTGCTCTATAACCTGGTAGACCGGATCTATATCGGCCACATTCCCGGTATCGGAACGGAAGCGCTGGCCGGTGTCGGCGTGACGACGTCCATCATCATACTGATTTCCTCCTTTTCCGCCATTGTAGGCGGTGGTGGTGCACCACTGGCTGCCATTGCCTTGGGACAGGGCAACCGCGAACGTGCCGGCAAAATCCTGGGTAACGGATTCCTCCTGCTGATCGCTTTTACCCTGGTCACGTCATCCATTGCCTACACATTCATGGAACCGATCCTGCTTTTTACAGGAGCCTCCGAAAACACGCTTTCCTATGCCAGGGATTATTTGTCCATCTATCTTCTCGGAACACTATTTGTCGAACTGTCCACAGGATTGAATACATTCATCAATATACAGGGACGTCCGACCGTCAGCATGTATGCCGTACTGACAGGCGCCATACTGAACATCATACTGGATCCCATTTTCATATTCTGGCTGGATTTCGGTGTGAAAGGAGCCGCCATCGCCACCGTCCTTGCACAAATCGGCAGCGCCACATGTGTCATCGGTTTCCTGTGTTCGAACCGTGCCACACTTCCCCTGGAAAAACGATACATAAAACCGGATCTGAAGATCGTCGCAAGCATAGTGGCACTGGGAATTTCGCCTTTTGTCATGTCCAGTACGGAAAGTCTTGTCGGTTTCGTACTGAACAGCAACCTGAAAATATATGGCGACATTTACGTCAGTGCCCTCACTATCCTGCAAAGCTCCATGCAGATTGCCGGCGTTCCTCTGGTCGGTTTTGCACAAGGGTTCGTCCCGGTCGCCAGCTACAATTACGGTCGCGGCAATACACAACGCGTGAAAAACTGCGCCTACATCGCTCTGGCCATCATGTTTTCATTCAATCTGGCACTCATACTGGTCATGATGCTCTTCCCCGATACCATAGCACGGGCATTCACCAGTGATACCCGACTGATAGATACTGTCAGCTGGGCCATGCCGGTCTTTCTGGGCGGCATGACTATTTTCGGTTTGCAACGGGCTTGCCAGAACATGTTCGTCGCATTGGGACAGGCCAAAATTTCCATCTTTATCGCCCTGTTGCGCAAAATCATTTTACTTATCCCACTCGCCCTGCTGCTGTCCCGGATCATGGGCGTTACAGGTATTTACGCAGCCGAAGCCATTGCAGACGGAACAGCGGCCATTTGCTGCACGCTGATTTTCATCTGGCAATTTCCCCGGATACTTCGAAAACAGGCCCGGCCGGAAAAAAACTGAGCCAGATTGTTTCACCGGCTTCCTGTTTTTTCACCGGACGGTTCATCAAAAAAAAACAATTCGGTTTTCCGTTTTCATAAAACGGGACAGACACTCATTTTTCGCCCGTCTCGCCAATATCGCTTCATATAAACCACCGGAAACATACTGGCAAGATTTCCCGATTCATATTGATTGTTTCAGAAAATCATCATTTGTTCCGGAAACAGGGTATCCCGACCGTTAAAACCGGGCAGCAATATAAAACGTTTTCACTTTATTCCGGCTGCCGGCCAACACAGAGACCCCTGCCCCGAAAACCGGTAAGGCAACGATGGCGAAACAGGAAATCTCGCGGGAATAAACAGATTACCTGTCTCTGCATTCCGGAACAGACTGTCTGGATTTACCCAAAAATCCCAACCGGATTCCGGCACATTCAATCCGGCAACTGTCCACCGCTGACCCGTTCAATACCTGCAAGATCTTTCCAGCTCTGAACCTGCGAATATCCTTTGGCCGCCAGTTTTTTTCTGACGGCACCGGATTGATCGTAACCATGTTCCATCAACAACCACCCTCTTTTTTTCAGCCAGACAGGTGCCTGATCGATCAAAATATCCAGCGCCGACAGACCGTCGGCATAATCAGTCAATGCCGATAACGGTTCAAACCGCAAATCGCCCTGTTGCAAATGCCCGTCTCCGGAATGAATATAGGGTGGATTGGATACAATCAGGTCAAAACGGCTGCCCGGTTCAAGTGCATCAAACCAGCTCCCCTGCAAAAAACGGACGGACCGTTTCTCTCCCAGATTGGAAACGGCATTCTTACGGGCAATGCCAAGCGCTTTTTCAGAAACATCTGTCGCCCATATTTCTGCATCGGGACGTATGGCGGCCACAGAAACGGCAATCGCACCCGAACCGGTTCCCAGATCGGCGAGCCGGCCACGATCAGGCAAACGCTCCAGTGCCAGATCAACCAGCAATTCCGTTTCGGGTCTGGGAATAAGTACATCCGGAGTCACGGTAAAAGGCAATCCGTAAAATTCCCTGAAGCCGACAATATAGGCGACAGGTTCACCCGCCAGCCGTCTTGACAGGACACCGGATACGGCACGTGCCTGTTCTTCTGTCAATTCATGATCGGAATGGGTGATCAGTTTCACTCGTGTAAAACCGATGGCATGTTCCAGCAGAACACGCAACTCGAGCGGATCCATCCGTACGGAAGAAAAAAGGGATTGGACCGTCATGCCGGCCCGGACGACAGGTTTGCCATTTTCATTGCTGCCGGACATATCGCCCGATGTCTCCCGTTTATCCACGTCGCATGATTCCTGCAAAAACGACCGCGAAAATGAAAAACCAGACGAGTGACCATTGAGGAGGAGTCAGTCCCAGAATCGGCTCCAGGATATCGCCACACAGACTGTCGGAATGAAACAAAACAGGTAACCATTTGGCCGGCCACAGGCCATTGATAGCCGCTTCCATCGGATCGCGGCCACACTGGATCGCAGGATGCGCGATAACCCACAACTGATATATCGCCAATCCCATTCCCGCCAGTGAAGAAAGAAGCGCAGCAAAGGCACTGGCCCGTATTTTCCCCGAAACAAGGCCCAAGGCACAAAAAAGACCTGTACCAATGAATGCATACCGTTGCAATACACAAAGCGGACAGGGCAATATTTTCCAGAAAAACTGAAGATAAAGTGCAAACAGGATAAAACCTGTACAAAGCAGCAAAATAGCGATCAGAAAATGTCGGGATTTCATAAGCGATTTATACAACCCCGCGAAAGATCCCGCAATGCCTCATCCGCCTTCAGAAGAAATATCTTTCATAAACTTGATTTCGGGCAAATTCAGACATTTTCCGCCATTTCAGCGAGCAATTCGGCACGGTGTTCCGCCGCCAGAGCATTGACCAGTTCATCCAGATCGCCGTCCATGATGAATTCAAGCTTATAGAGTGTCAGATTGATACGATGGTCCGTCACCCGCCCCTGTGGGTAATTATATGTCCGGATACGTTCACTGCGGTCACCCGAACCGATCAGGTTCTTGCGGGTTGCCGCCTCTTTGGCCTGCTGTTCCCGCAATTGTTTGTCCTTGATACGCGAGGCAAGCACCAGCATGGCCTGAGCCTTGTTCTTGTGCTGGCTCCGGTCATCCTGGCATTCCACCACAATACCGGTCGGCAAGTGAGTGATACGGACGGCCGAATCCGTCTTGTTGATATGCTGGCCTCCGGCACCCGATGCCCTGAACGTATCGATCCGGATATCCGCGGGGTTGATATGTACATCACTGACGTCGTCCGCTTCCGGCATGACCGCTACCGTACAGGCGGAAGTATGGATACGGCCCTGTGTTTCCGTAACCGGAACCCGCTGCACCCGGTGACCACCCGATTCGAATTTGAGTCTGGAGTAAACATCCCTGCCGACAAGACGGACGATCACTTCGCGATATCCGCCCAGTTCAGACATAGAAGCGGACACGACTTCCACCTTCCAGCGGTTTTTTTCGGCAAATCGTGTATACATTCTGAGCAGATCGCCGGCAAACAGCGCGGACTCGTCTCCTCCCGTTCCGGCCCGGATTTCAAGGAAAATATTCTTGCCATCGTTCGGATCTTTCGGCAAAAGCATGACTTGTAAATCATTCTCGATTCCTGCCAGCTTTTCTTCCGCCTCATTGATCTCCTGCTGGGCGAATTCCTTCATTTCGGGATCGGAAAGCATTTCCCTGGCCGTCTCGACATCCTGCTGAACCTGGCTGAAATCCTTGTACAGAGCCACCACCGGTGCCAGCTCGGCATGTTCACGATTCAGCCTGCGATAATTTTCCTGGTCGGACACTACTTCAGGCTGCATCAGCAATTCATCGATTTCGGTCAGACGTTCGGACAGATGCTCCAGTTTGGCCAGCATTGAAGGTTTCATGGTCATGCAAAAAGTCGTATCAAGAATGCAATCGGTAAAACGGACATTATAACGTGAACCATGCCCCCGTTTACCCGGAGAAATGCAAAGACCGTCATATCACTTCAGACTTCGACAAGCTGATAACCATAACCGTAAACCTGTTGCAGGCGATAACCATGCTCTTCTTTCAGATCCAATTTGTTCCGGACTCTTGAAACATGGGTATCGATTGTCCGGCTCAATTCATTTTCACTCGAAAACCAGATCGTTTCCTCAATCGTCACGCGCGACAGGGGTTGCCCGATATGTCTGAACAAAAGACAGGCCAGCTCGAATTCTTTGACTGTCAGTTCGATTTCTTTTCCATCGCGCAAGACTTTGTTCGGAAAACGGGAAAAAACAAAAGGACCATTCCGGAAAACGTTCGCAGCGTAGTCGGACGGATACACCTGCCTGATCAGCAGGCTGATGCGTGTAACCAGTTCGTCCGGCCTGAGAGGCAAACAGATAAAATCTGTCATGCCTGCCTCATTGAACTTCATGAGCGAATCCCGTCTTTTTGCTTGCGTCACAACCAGCACCGGAAAAACAGCCTCCGATTTGCGGCACTGCCTGATCCAGCTTTCTTTCAGGTCATCATCAAGACCCGCGCCCAATACGACAACGCCTTTGAATCCATTTACCAGATAGTGAAACAGGGATTCCTGCACTTTTCCGGAAATAATCGCCTTTTCACAAGCGAATCCCGACATCGACAAAGACCGTTCAAGTTTCGAGATGGACAGACTGTCCGTATCAGCCACAAAAACTTTCATGAAAACCGCTGAAAAAATAACAATATCTCACAAAAAAGGCCGGATTGATTCCATTTAGCGCCGCTAACTTATCAAACCCGTCAATCGGCGTTAAAATTGACATAAAATAACCTATCTTCTCGTCTTTTGTATCCATATTCTCACAAAGCAATATGATGCAAAAGAACATTTAATTCAACCATTTTCATTCACTTGTTTCCTGCTAGTTACCGGCAGGAAAATCACTGGATAAGGAAAGCAATTGGAAAACAAACTCGCAAATTTTACGGGAAAAATCATTTTCATCGGTTTCGGCAGTATTGCAAAAGGCGTTCTCCCGTTATTTTTGCGGCATCTACCGCTTACTCCCGACCGTATCCGGATCATCGCCGCCGATCCGGACAATGAAGAGATCGCCAGCCGTTATAACATCCCCTATCATCAAATCCGTCTGACAGAAAGCAATTACCGTCCCGTTCTGGAACCTCTTCTCGAAAAAGGTGATTTTCTGGTCAATTTATCCGTTTTCGTATCCAGTATAGCCCTGATTGAACTCTGCAGAGAAAAAGAAGTACTGTATATCGACACATCCATCGAACCCTGGGAAGGCGGCTATACCGATACCAGCGCGTCCGCTTCGGCACGTTCCAATTATGCCCTGCGCGAAGCCGCACTCGAATTCGGCCGCATAAACCCCGGAGGGTCGACCGCAATTGTATGTCAGGGCGCAAATCCGGGTATGGTATCCGGTTTCCTCAAGCAGGCACTTCTTAATGTCGCCAAAGACAACGGTATCGACGCCAGACCGGCCACACGTGAAGACTGGGCTACCCTGGCACGGCAGCTGGACATCAGGGTCATTCATGTCGCCGAACGCGATACCCAGAACACTTCTGTCAGAAAAAAACGGAACGAGTTCGTCAACACCTGGTCGATCGACGGTTTTATCGGCGAGGGTCTCCAGCCGGCCGAACTTGGCTGGGGAACCCATGAAAAACACTGGCCCAAAGATGCCGGAACCCATTCATTCGGATGTCAGGCCGCCATCTATCTCAACCAGCCCGGCGCAGCCACACAAGTCCGAAGCTGGACACCGATGGAAGGACCCTACCACGGTTTCCTCATTACCCATTCCGAATCCATTTCCATTGCCGATTATCTGACCGTTCGGGAAAACGGCGAAGTGGTTTATCGCCCGACCGTTCATTATGCCTACCATCCCAGCGATGACGCGGTTCTCTCCGTTCATGAACTGGCAGGCAAAAACTGGCAGGAACAACCCGTCAAACGCCTCATGCGCGATGAAATCGAGGAAGGGGTGGATGAACTGGGCGTACTTCTGATGGGCAATCCGAAAGGCGTTTACTGGTATGGTTCGCATCTCGGTATCGATGAAGCCCGTAAAAGTGCTCCTTACAACAACGCAACCAGTCTGCAAGTCGCGGCAGGGGTATTGGCCGGCGTCATCTGGGCAATCCGGAACCCGGGTCTGGGAGTTATCGAACCGGACGATATCAACCACGAAACCATGCTGGAAATCGCACGACCCTATCTGGGCGAAGTCATCGGCTCTTATGGCGAGTGGACTCCGCTTGAAAACCGGAACTGGCCTTTCGAGGAAGATATCGATCCGGAAGATCCGTTCCAGTTCAAGAATATCCGTGTCAAATAGTTTCTTAACGCATAGGAAAACGCAATGGTTTTCCAAACCATTGCGTTTTTTCATATCCGGTGACAGAAAATTTTGTCAAACGGCAATTTTGTGTTTGCGCCCGCCCGTTTCATAAAAACGTTCCGCCCTGAAAAAGGCAAGTGCCTCTTCCATCACGAAAAAAGCCGGCAAGGTTGCCTGAAGGCGTTTACCCTTGCATGAGCGTGTAAATCGTTTGGCTTCCTCAACCAACAGACGACCGATCTGCCTGCGCCGGTAATCGCGTCTGACATACAGTCTGTCCAGAATCGCATAAGGTTCTTCACGTATCTGTACCGGCATCTGGAAAACCGTACAAAATCCGAAAGGATGTCCTTTCGGAGACCTTGCCACAAAAACAGCGTAATCCGGCATATCCAGAAATTCCGGAAGTTTTTCCCTGATTTTCTGATCATCCGGAACAAAACCGGCCATACCGGACTGTGAAGCGACATCTTCCAGAAACTCGCATGTCAATACCACCAGATCACGCAAGTCACTACTATCCGCTTTGTTGACGACGACATTCATTATTTCCAGTTACACCCGCCGCTGTACGCTACCTGGGTTTCAAAAGGCTTTGCCGTTGCAATCCGCACACCATTATCCTTGCGCTTTACATAGGCCAGATGGCGCTCCTTGTCTTCGGCAATCATGTATTCCATACCGGGTTGTAAATCGGCCTTGATTTTGTAACAGCGCAAATCTTCCGGCATGACGATGTGTCCTCCCTGGATATTCATCGCACCGATCACATGCTTTCCTGCCGTTACGACAAATACCACATTGTCGTAAGGATTGGGAGTATCCGACAAATCGAGATGTTTGCCATCCAGTCCCCGGAAAAACAGCGAACCTTCCTGAAGAATGGCCGTTTTTGACGGTTCATGCAATGGCGCCCCGTTGACGGCGATCTGTCTCGGCTTCGAACAGGCCGCCAGAAGAAAAAACGACAGTAAAATGATACCCTTGGAGAAACGACGCATACTTCATCCATCAGTTAGAACGCAAAGCTCTCTGGAAAAGCTTCCAGAGACCGCCAAGAATAACCGGAACAACTGCTGCACAGACACCGAGCAGCACGATCGTATTCAGATGGTTCCGAATAACGGGAATATTGCCAAAGAAATACCCCCCCAGAACCAGTCCCACCACCCAGACAATTGCACCGGCAACATTGTAAAGCTGGAATTTTAACAGATGCATTTCCGTCACACCGGCCACAAATGGAGCGAATGTACGTACCAGAGGGACAAAACGGCACATAGTGATGGTTTTACCGCCATGTTTTTCAAAAAAGACATGAGTATAATGCAGGGCTTTCTTGTCGATCCACCGGTAATCCCTGGTGAAAACAGCCCTCCCGATTTTCCGCCCGATAAAATAATTCAGATTATCCCCGGTAACCGCGGCGATAATCAGCAGAATGATCAGCAATTCAAGATGCATCGCACCGGTCGCACAAAACGCACCGGCAATGAACAAAAGAGAATCCCCCGGAAGAAAGGGAGCCACAACCAGACCAGTCTCACAGAAAATGATAGCGAACAGAACGACATATACCCACGTTCCATATTGGGAAATAATCGTACCCAAAGCCTTATCGACATGCAGAATCACGCCGAGCAATTGCATGAAATCCATAATCGGATAAAAATAAAAGAAAAAGACAGATTGAAGTATAGAAGAAAATCGAGAGAAAAACGGGAAATTTACCGCCAGTTGCAGTCTTTTTTAACTTGTGGACTTGAAAATCACCGCTATATTATCATCTCTCAAACCGGTATGCCCTGATATGAAGATCGCATAATCTTGTCGCAAATCCATTCTGCGGGAAGATGGACAATACTCCACGATATAATACTGCGTTATGGAAACGGAAATCAGACAAGTCCCTCCTTTAAAAAAAGGTATCATCCGGCTGTTGCCCGATACGCTCATTTCCCAGATTGCGGCAGGTGAAGTTGTCGAACGCCCCTCAGCCGTCGTCAAGGAATTGCTGGAAAATGCTGTCGATGCCGGCGCGACACAGATCGATATCCGGCTCGAAAACGGAGGAATCAGGCGAATCGCCATCAGTGACAACGGTTGCGGCATTCCGCCGGAACAGCTTCAGCTGGCCCTGACCCGCCACGCCACGTCCAAAATCACCTCACTGGACGATCTTGAAAACGTCGCCACACTGGGATTCAGGGGAGAGGCACTTGCCTCCATCGCTTCCGTCGCCGATTTGACTCTTCAGTCCAGAACGGCAGAACAACCCCATGCATGGCAAATCAGGGGAAACGATCCCTCCAGAATCCTGACCCCTTCTTCAGGTACACAGGGAACACGGGTAGAAGTCAACGAACTGTATGCCAATACACCGGCACGACGGAAATTTCTGAAATCGGAACAAACCGAATATGGTCATTGCGCCGAAATTGTTCGCCGGATCGCCCTTGCCCAGCCCGGTATCCGCTTCACGCTTACGCACAATGGAAAAATAACCGCCCAATACAATGCCAACAATCTGCCCCAACGCTGCAACCAGATTCTGGGAGAAACGCTTTCGCAATCCCAGTTGCCGGTTGACTTGACGGTTGGCGAAGGCAAGGACAAACTGTCTCTGAACGGCTTTATCGGCCTTCCGACCGCATCAAGAACCCGTGGCGACATGCAGTATTTTTATGTCAACGGCCGTTTCGTTCGGGACAGACTATTGACCCATGCCGTTCGCGCTGCCTATGAAGACGTATTGCACGGCAACCGTTTTCCTGTCTATATCCTGTATCTGACACTGGATCCATCCCGGGTGGATGTCAACGTCCACCCGGCAAAAATCGAAGTCCGCTTTCGCGACAGCCGTGCCATCCACCATTTCATTTACCAGTCGATCAGTCGCATACTGGCCCGGACAATGGAACCCGGCCCGGACACGGAAGAACAGTTTTCATCCTCGCTTATCCAGTCACCACCAGATCAGGGAGCGGTTTCATGGAGAAACACTCCTCCCCCGACCCGTTTCAGGATTGAACAGAAAACAGAATCATACGGCACTCTTTTCAAGAAAGCATTACACCAGACGGACACGGCAGTCTCTTTCAATCCACCCAAAACGGAAACACCATCAGAGCCGGGATTCCAGTCCGTACAGGGCGACTTCCCTGCTCCGGAAGGGGCAGAAGAATTTCCGTTGGGTTTCGCACTCGCACAACTGCATGACATTTATATTCTGGCTCAAAACAGGCAAGGCCTCGTACTCGTCGACATGCATGCCGCACACGAACGCATTGTGTACGAAAAACTCAAAAACGCTCTCAACGAAAAAAACCTCGAAACCCAGGCACTGCTCATTCCGATCACACTGAAAATCAGCGAAGTTGAAGCCGGCACCGTTACCGAAAACAGGGAAACACTGCTGGAACTGGGATTTGATGTATCGCCCCTGTCTCCCGAAACCATCGCGATCCGGACTGTACCGACCCTTTTGAAACAGGCCGATATCCCGACAGTCATGCACAATATTCTTCGTGATCTGCATGAATACGGAACCTCCCGGGTCGCCCGGGAAAAAAGAAACGAACTGCTGGCAACCGTCGCTTGTCACAATGCCGTCCGTGCCAACCGTGTCCTGACGATTCCGGAAATGAACGCCCTCCTCCGCCAGATGGAAACCACAGAGCGTGCAGACCAGTGCAATCACGGCAGACCGACCTGGACCCAACTGGCCCTTTCCGATCTTGACGCGCTTTTCATGCGGGGGCAGTAAACACGAATACAACGGAAAACCGTCTTCTGCACCCCATGCCCCCCGGATAACAAAACAGATCTGTCTTGTCATCCATTCCATCTGGCGAAAAGACTTTCCTGTATCCGATACATTTCTCTACAGGAAAATACCGGTACATTTACTCTTTGACTCACGAGCGGAAATCATGGCACCCAAACTGAACCCAGCGATACTCCAAATATTTTCCGGATCAAACAACCCATACCCTATACACTTCGAATCAACGACATGGAACTTCACGAAGCAGGTCATTTGAAAATAAACGCTACAATATCCAAACTGGATAATAAAACCGGCAAATGAAATAATCACACAACGGATGAAGTAACTGTTCTCAAAAAACGTGAAAAAATCAAGGAGCTGAAAAATGAAAATCAGGATTGTCACCGCAGCAATCGCGAGTCTTTTGACATGTTGTCCAGCCCTGGCGGGCGACTATGCCACGGCATTGGGTGAATGCCTGTACAAAAACACGACATCTGCAGACAAAACCACTCTGACACAATGGGCGTTTGTCACACTGGGCAAAAGCAGCGCCACAAAATCCATTGCAAGCATTCCGGCGGCGAAAACCCAGGAAATCGACCAGAAAACAAAGAATCTGCTCATGAAACTGGCCACATCATCATGCAGCAAGGAAGCCGTTCAGGTAGCTTTGCATGAACCGACTACCGGCCTGCAGGATGCCGTAACCGCCATGAGTACAGAAATGATACGCGAGCAGATCCGGACACAGGCAAAAAACGTCCTCTCCAATTCCCTGTTGACTTCAGGTAACGGCCTTCAATCCGGTTCAGGAAGCAATCTTATAAAAAATCTTCTAAAAAAATAAAAAAGAGCACATCCCTTCCGGATTGATCCCATTGCATTTACATCATGGGCAGATTCAGGCGAATGATATTGTTTTCCGGGAAACGGCATTCATCCTGTGTCGCTAGGAATATCCTGCGTATTTCCTGACATGTTCAAATACCGGAAAATACCTGGCAAGCCGGATATTTTCCGACATTCCATTTGCCTGACCGAAAATCGGAAACATTCCAAAAAACCGCCAAAACAATCAATACACCCACATGAAGGAAACAAAACAACCTGTTATAGCCATCATGGGCCCGACTGCATCGGGAAAAACGGCCGCCGCACTTGAAATCGCCCGTCATATCCCGTCTGAAATCATGTCCGTCGATTCAGCCCTTGTATACCGTGACATGGATATCGGAACGGCCAAACCATCCAAAGAAGAGCGTGCGGCCGTCCCTCATCACCTCATCGACATCATCGATCCGTCAGAAGTCTATTCCGCAGCACGGTTTCGTGACGATGCCCTGCAACTGATTGCCGACATCCACAAACGGGGAAAACTGCCCCTGCTCGTCGGCGGGACCATGCTTTATTTCAACGCGCTGACCAGTGGTCTGGATATGCTTCCCCCCGCCAATCCGGCCATCAGAACCCGACTGGATCAAGAAGCCGCCCGAACAGGATGGCCGGCCCTGCATGCCAGACTGGCAGAACTGGATCCGGAAACAGCCGGTAAATTGAAACCGAATGATTCCCAACGTATCCAGAGAGCGCTTGAGGTCATCGAATTGACCGGAAAACCCTTATCCGCCCTGCAATCCGGAAAAAAACAGGACAACCTTCCTTTCCATCTGATTCCCATCGCACTGGAACCGTCTGACCGGAGCCAGTTACACAAACGAATAGCACAACGGTTCGACCAGATGCTTGAAAACGACAGACTGATAGAAGAAGTCAGACAACTGCGCAACCGTGGAGACCTTCACCTCGGGATACCTTCCATGCGTTGTGTCGGCTATCGCCAGACTTGGCAATATCTTGATGGAGAATTTGACCGCAACACTTTGCGCGAAAAAGGTATTGCAGCGACCCGGCAACTCGCCAAACGGCAATTGACCTGGCTGCGCGCCATGCCGGAACGGATAGTGATCGACTGTCTCTCCCCTGACGCAATTCACCAGATCATGAACCATATCGGTAAACTGAACATTCCAGGCTCTGTGATGACTGGCTGAAAACAGGCCTTTTCAAACCGGTCGAAACGGGATTCTTGCATGATTGCCTGAGTGACTTGTTCAACCAGTTGATTTTTCTTATATTTCTGGATTCAACATCCTTGCATTACAGAGTTTCTTTAAAACAATACTCATATTCACCAGTTTCCGGAAAAAGGCCATTCACAATCTTGCGACACTCTCTGAAAATCAGCTTGACAAGTTACGATAAACCCTTCAGAATAGCGATCTTCCTGGTGATATAGCTCAGCCGGTTAGAGCACAGCACTCATAATGCTGGGGTCGGTGGTTCAAGTCCACCTATCACCACCAAAATCAAATCGCTATAATGGTTTTTGAATTATTAAAAAAGCCTGTTATAATATCAAGATTGGCCTGGTAGCTCAGTTGGTAGAGCAGAGGACTGAAAATCCTTGTGTCGGTGGTTCGATTCCGCCCCGGGCCACCAAAATAAAAAAAAAGACAATCCTGATTGTCTTTTTTTTATACTCTTTTATCGAAGAATCAACCTACTCATGTGAGCCCGTGTTTTTGCCGATAAGCAACATAGGTTCATACTTGCTCAATCGTTTGCCTACTACTTCATGGGCACATTATCTATAAAACATAGCAACATATGTATTACTTGATATTTATTTAGAGGAACAATCGACAATTTATTCTAATGAATTGAAATCAAATAATACATATGTCAACACGTATCATGTAACATGATATAACCGTTAGCTCAATTTAATGATACTTATTGTGAAATCGTTACATAGAAATACTTTATGATTAATAAAAATAATCTATTTTTTATTATTTATACTCCAGTTTACAATGAAAACATTGGTGGCATTATTGTACTCCATAAACTATGTGCTATATTAAACAAAATGGGTATTTCAGCAAAATTATGGCATAACAATAATCCAGTCAAAATTTGCTCATTCAGTACATTAAAAAATAGAATTCGTTACAAAATCAAGTCTTTTTTTAACCATCAAAAATATAAATCTCCTTATAAACTTGATGTAGCCTCACCAAAAGAACTTAAAAATGCTATCGTTATTTACCCTGAAATCACTGATGGAAATCCTCTTGAGGCAAAAAAAGTTGTACGATGGTTATTATATACACCAGGTGCATTTACCGGAAAAATCAACTATGGAAATAATGAACTTTTTTTCTACTATAATCATCAGTTTGTCAACAAAAATTTTAAGTTCAAAGTATCAGGACAACTTACTGTTACTGAAAATATGAGAGATATCTACAAACAAGTAAATTTCGCTCCACGAAAAGGCACATGCTATATGGTAAGAAAAGGAAATAAGAGAAATCTTAATTATCATCCCAAAGATGCTCTTCAAGTCGATGGATATTCACACCGAGAACTTGCCGATATCTTCAACAAGTATGAATATTTCATTTCATATGATCTTCATACGATGTACTCAAACTATGCAGCAATGTGCGGATGCAAGTCTATTGTTGTTCCAGAATCAGGTAAATCACCCCAAGAAATATTGAATGAACAGAACTATAGACCTGGAGTAGCATATGGACGAGAAGATATCAGTAGAGCTCTCGCTACACGACATCTTCTCTTTGAAAATGATGAACAAAGGGAAATAAAAGAACAAAAGTATGTAAAAGAATTTATTGAAATATGCTACACTCGTTTTTATAATAAAAAATAATACAATATAAGCATTTTCTCTATAAAATCATTGAAAATTTTATCTAGATTTTTATATCATTTTAATAACAATCTAAAATTACCAAACAATATTATTAATAAAATTCCTCTTTACAATCAACACTACCCACAATAGTAATCCCTGAATTCAAATAAAAATAAAATTGTCAATTTTATGCAATATAAATAATCACCTTCAATTAATATCCATAACGATATTTTTCGGCACACTTAAAAATACACTTATTACTTATTCGACACTCAATTTAATATTAAAAACCCATAACCTTCAAATTCAAACCAACAATAACCCATCAATCAAGCATAATATACTTAAATCTTTTTTTCCAATCTGATTTTTGATATATTTTTCATCGACCACACATCAAAAATCTTCCCAAATATAATCCCCTTAAAAATAAATATATTCCAAGTAGTTTGCTGTTTCCAGTACAATTTGCTACCTATTACAAATTTTATTATAAAGCCAATCACGAAATGAAATATTTCTTATTTTTTTCTCTGATTCTAACAACAAATTTTTAGTGGTTTGTACCTCTTCCTTCATTTCCTTTTCAAGGATATACAATGGTTTGACAGGTACAGCAATATCTCTTGCTATTGCAAAAATTACACTTTCATCTCCATGTACAGTACTATGGGAAAAATAAAAACGGTACCCTAAATCAAGACTATTAATGAATTCAGGCAATTCATAAAAATCAATCAATTTGTGATATACACAAATAGCTAACGTAGGACGGAATTTTCTGATTGTACTTTCTGCTCCTCTTAAAGCCATCATTTCCGCGCCTTCAATATCCATTTTTATATAATCTACTTTTTCCAGACCTAAATTATCAACGGTCTGATCAATCGATGTAGAAAAACAATGCCAAGAATTCGAAGAAGAAACCGTTTCTTCTAATGACTTACCGGCAAAATCATCAACAAACACCTGAGTTGCCGGTCCAGTTCCTTCAATTGACATTTTTATATCAGGTTTTGTCCATACAGGCCTAGGTACTAACGTAATATTTGGACTAAGATGAGGATTTAAACGCATATTTTCTTTAAATACTACTAAATTTTCTGGCAAGAATTCAAAAGAAATAACACGTCCGGTTTCACCTGATCTGCTTGCAAAATAAAGTGATGTTCCCCCAAAACATGCGCCACAATCAAGAACGACATCGCCATTTTGAGGTGTATAAACATTCCATCTACCTCGAAATTCATATTGCGAATAAATAAATTCGTTAAATATGCCAAACCCATCAGAAAATAATTCTACATCATATCCAAATTGTCGGAGATTAATCTTTCTTAAATTAGTTATTTTTTCAGAAAATGACTCACCCTCTGCCTCCAATCCAGACAAAATCTTCATTGCTTCCCAAAAAGCCTCCGTATCCAAAGGCATTTTTACATATCTCCATCCAATTGCACGATATGCTAAAACAGTTAATAACAATAATTTAGAATCTATATCTGCCATATTGCTATAAAGCCATTGCCAATGTTTTCCTCCAGGTTTGCAAAATTCCTTAGCGTGCTCAATTAAATCACTTACGGAATTCGAATCTATTCCATAGGGCTCAGGAGACATGTTAAAAGAAAGCCGAAGATACTTCTGGAGCTTTATATTAACAGCACAATACTTCACTACAGCAAGAAAATCATTATAAAAATCATCAGATACTTTATTTAGCGCATCGCTTGCAATTGGAATGGCTTCAAAAGCACGACGAGAATTTCTAATATAAAACATCACTATATCCTAAAAATATGAATTTATTAATTCTACAAGTCCTATCTCCAGAATTTATCCAGAAAGTAAAAAATTTTGATAGACTTCTTACAAAATATCATAATCATCGTTACAAAATCGTTTCAATGCAGTCAGGTAACGTTCCCGACTATACAATCTATTTTGCATATCTACATAATGATCGATACATCTTTTTCTCAATTCCCCATCTTCCTCGAATCTATTTATTTCCTCCACAATCCCTTTGCTCATCTCATCATAAGAGCTAAAAATATTATTTGTATTGAAATTTTCTGTTTCCGGAAAAAATTCCTGGTTATATACAGCAAAAGCTATCCCCCCCCAATAAAAAGGTCTGTGCAAAATAACCATCAAATCCTTCTCCAAAAGTAATCATGAATTTTGACTCTGATACCAATCCAGCAAACTCATCAAAAGTCATTTCTTTTATTTCTTTCAGTTCATATTCTGGCAATTTTTCTGCCAATTTCCCCAATATACCTTTCTTCTTCTCATGTGTATCCGGTGAATATAAAATCCTTTTTTTCTTTTTCTCAAAAGGTATCACTGCATATGGCGATAAATCTGTAAATGGCGGTATCAATAACGTTCTCAGTCCATAACGATCAGCATACTCCTGAGTGCTATACTGGTCATGTGCTGTTGTTTGTGTAATATTCCGTGTCAACAAATATAAATCTGCAAACTCTGCACGTTCCGGCATCAAACGGATATTTTGATTCATAATATTAATATGCAAATTTCTGAGCTTGCCTAAATACACTTCCATCTGGTTTATCATAGTCACATGCTCATAAAATGTTGATGCCGACTCTTCTGGAATAAATATTGTCAGATCCTTTACTTTTGAAAACAATAGCAATTGTGAAAATCGGTAAACGATAAATTCATTCCGAAAATGCGTTTGAAGCACATAAGTACGCTGATCATGATTCGGACGTGTCATAATTATTACTTCGCATCCATGCATATCCTTCAAGGATTTCATTTCCTTGGCAATCATGAAAAACGAATAGATCCCACCTGACATAAAATCCCCTTCTGGAACCAATATCACCATTAGCCTCTCAGACAGAAGATTTTCTCTTGTAATCAATATATCTTGTATTGAAGGATATAATTTTTCATTACTAACTAACATGCCCTGCACAATAGTTTCTTTAGACAAGCGCGGATAGACATCATAATCATCGTTACAAAATCGTTTCAATGCAGTCAGGTAACGTTCCCGACTATACAATCTATTTTGCATATCTACATAATGATCGATGCATCTTTTTCTCAATTCCCCATCTTCCTCGAATCTATTTATTTCCTCCACAATCCCTTTGCTCATCTCATCATAAGAGCTAAAAATATTATTTGTATTGAAATTTTCTGTTTCCGGAAAAAATTCCTGGTTATATACAGCAAAAGCTATCCCCCCCAATAAAAAGGTCTGTGCAAAATAACCATCAAATCCTTCTCCAAAAGTAATCATGAATTTTGACTCTGATACCAATCCAGCAAACTCATCAAAAGTCATTTCTTTTATTTCTTTCAGTTCATATTCTGGCAATTTTTCTGCCAATTTCCCCAATATACCTTTCTTCTTCTCATGTGTATCCGGTGAATATAAAATCCTTTTTTTCTTTTTCTCAAAAGGTATCACTGCATATGGCGATAAATCTGTAAATGGCGGTATCAATAACGTTCTCAGTCCATAACGATCAGCATACTCCTGAGTGCTATACTGGTCATGTGCTGTTGTTTGTGTAATATTCCGTGTCAACAAATATAAATCTGCAAACTCTGCACGTTCCGGCATCAAACGGATATTTTGATTCATAATATTAATATGCAAATTTCTGAGCTTGCCTAAATACACTTCCATCTGGTTTATCATAGTCACATGCTCATAAAATGTTGATGCCGACTCTTCTGGAATAAATATTGTCAGATCCTTTACTTTTGAAAACAATAGCAATTGTGAAAATCGGTAAACGATAAATTCATTCCGAAAATGCGTTTGAAGCACATAAGTACGCTGATCATGATTCGGACGTGTCATAATTATTACTTCACATCCATGCATATCCTTCAAGGATTTCATTTCCTTGGCAATCATGAAAAACGAATAGATCCCACCTGACATAAAATCCCCTTCTGGAACCAATATCACCATTAGCCTCTCAGACAGAAGATTCATCGTATCAATCAAACAGTCCTGAACGATTGGGAAAAATTTTTCTTTATTTTGTGATGAGTTAAATATCTCTAAATTGTCTTTTCCTACAAACAGTTCAAAAAGATATTTTCTAAGCCTTCTTCGCCATGAAGGTATAATAATCCAGAAAGTGAGCCAATTAGCAAGTCTTTTACAAATTTTCATTATAAATAATCATCTAAAGCACATTTTCAGGTACTTTCACCCATTTTCCTTCAGCTATTGAACGACTTACCGAACTCAAAAAAACCAATCCTTCAATGGATTCATCTAACCCAAAAACATAAGGGCCTTTTCTATCCTTTTTATCTTCCCAAAAAGCAAACAAATCTTTAGCGATATCACAATAATAATTCGCAAATGCTTCTATATATCCAGCTGGATGCCCTACCTTAAACCTAGAATAGACTACATCGTTTGCACAAAAAATCCCTGCATTACCTCTATCCAATATACTACGTTCTCCAGTATCTTTATAGAGATAGAAAATTTCTGGTCTTTCTTGCTGCCACTCTACTGCACCTCGCTCTCCATATATATAGAACTTTAGGCCATTTCTGTTTCCGAGAGCAGTCTTGCTGTACCAGATATTAACAAATACATCATTGGTATAATTAGCCAATACATTAATATTATCGACAATACCTTTAAAGTTACCATAGTTTGCTGCATGAGCAACGAGTTTAATAGGTTTCTCTTGAATTAAAAAATCGACTAAATGATGAACATGTATTCCCAAATCAAGTGAGATAGTAGGTATACTTCCATCATATAATCGCCAATTTTGAGGAACTACTGGATTTCCATCAACATTTTTTTTCAAAAACCCTTCTTGAGGCATTTCTATTTTAACTTGCTGTATCTTTCCAAGAATACCTTTACGTATAATTTCACGAATTTCTCGAACGATTGGATATCCAGTATAGTTGTAAGTTACTCTTAAAAAACCGCCATATTTTCGGTACAGATCACGTAAAAGCACAACTTCATCAAGGTTGGAAACAAGCGCCTTTTCACATATTACAGGAATTCCTTTTGTAACACATTTTTCCAGTTGATTAATGTGCTGATCCTGCGGTGTCAAAATAACGATAGCATCAATATTATTTTTTTCATCATGTATTAAATCCTCTAAAGAAAAGTAAATTCGATTTTCAGGAACTCCATATACATAACCAGATTCTATATTAATATTTTTATTGCGACTGAAACACCCTGCAACTAATTGAAACATACCATCCATTTGAGAAGAAACAAAATGTGCGCGACCAACAGCAGAATTGATAGCTCCCCCAACAAATGCAAGCCTAATCTTCTCATGTTTTCTTTTTCTATTCATATTTAATACTTTATACAGAAAGTGAATACAAACCACGTCGCATGATAATGTCTTTTATTCTACAAATATCATTTTTGTTATCACAAGACACAAACATAATACCTACTCTACCAAATGGACTCTTTTTTATACGTTCTCCCGATTTCGCGAGAGAAAAATAATCAATCAGATTTATTGAAACATGATAATTAATGGAATAAAAATCCAATTCTTCATCAGTAGTTACTGTATGCCTTAACACATAATCGTTTTTTTTACATATCTCTTCTTTATGCAAAATTCCTAAAAAACCTTTCAAATACATTTTGGCATAAGGATATCCCGTAGACAATTCAACTAATCTAGAATAAAGATCACCTGGGCAACGACGAGTAAGTTCAATCAGCCAAAACCTGTTTCCATTGCTAATTAACTGGGTATGCAACAAACCATCCTGAAGTTTCAGATCATTAACAATATATTCAATACACTGCCTGATTTCTTTAAGAAGATTCTTATCAAAAAAGTAATCTATATAACTTGTATCAACAACAAACTCATTGGCAGAGCCATATTCTGCTACAATAAAATCTTGAACAATCTTTCCATTACAAATAAATGCAGTATGACTATAAAGATTTCCATTAACATATTCTTCAATAATAAAATTTTTCGAACGTGAATAACATTTAGCTTCCTCAATTGCTCCTATCAATTCTTCCTCATTTTCAATAATCCTTATCCCTCTTCCACTATAAGAATCTACTGGTTTTACCAGAACCTTTACTCTTATATCATTTAAGCCATGAACCTTAAAAACTTTGGGCACAGGAAGTTTTTTTAAGGCAGAGTAAGATCTGAATTTTTCTTTATTAAATAATATTTCTGTCTTATCTATTGGATCAATAACAACATTTTTATTGCTTTCCTTAATCTTTGAACAAGTAAGATAAGAAATATCATTGCAACCAGGAACAACCGCCGAATAATTTTCTTTTAATATGTGTCTTTTTAAACTTTGAAGATCACTATAATCTAATTTTATATATTTTTTTCTTGCTATACGAGCCAGAAAATCTTCATCATTACTGCCACAAACATACACATTATTCGTCAATTTCTTCAATTCCAGATAAATAGGGAAAGAAGAAATATTCGTATCAAGAAGAAGAATTTTCATTTAATTTATACCGGAAAGCACCTAAAATGCCATATAATCAATTAATGACAATAAAAAATTTCAACTACTTATAACATCGACATTTACTTATTTCTTACAATCTGCTACAGATTGCTTTTACTGTTTCCTCTTTCATTCCAACAAAAAGTGGCAAACATGCAATCCGTGATGAAATGTCTTCAGAAATCGGATTATTATTTTTTACTTTTAGATAGTGTAATTTATTCAAGCTAGGATAAAAATACCGACGAGGATAAATATCCATTTTTCGCAAGCGATCAAACGCAGCCAAAAGTTCATTTTCACTCTCAAAGAGTACGGGATAGTAAGCGTAGTTATACTCTAAATTTCTCTGTTCTTTAGGACGCTCTATTTTTTTTATAAGCAATGAATTATAAAGTTCTGATATTTTTTTACGTTCAGCAATAATTTCTTTTAGGTACCGAAAGTTACATAAACCCATAGCAGCATTGAACTCATCCTGTTTAGCATTTATGCCTAACATATAATGCGAATCCCCTTCATGCCCAAAACGCCTAAGTAAATTCAACTTATCGGAAACATCCTTGTCTTGCACAAGGCAGCCCCCTCCTTCAATAGTATGAAAAAGCTTTGTCGCATGAAACGAAAGGGTCGAAATATCGCCATAAGAACAAAGCGCTCTTCCCTTGTAGAAACTACCAAATGTATGAGCCGCATCATATATGACCTTCAAATCATGCTTTTTGGCAATACTTTCTATTGCATCTACATCACATGCATAACCAAAAACATGTACAGGCATGATTGCTTTGGTTCTAGGGGTAATCGCCTCTTCAATTTTTGAAACATCAATCGTGAAATTTTTAGGTTCAATATCAACAAATACAGGCGTACAACGTTCCCAGAGTATCGAAGATACCGTTGCCACATAACTGAATGGTGTTGTGATTACCTCACCTTCCGTAATCCCCAAAGCATGAAGAGCAAGTTGAAGCGCAATCGTTCCGTTTGTTACGTAGTGAAAATGTTCAATCCCAAGAAATTTCCGCATCGTCTGTTCAAATTCCTGAACATTTGGCCCCTGATTAGTCAAAATACCCCGATCAAAGATATCGGAAACTTTTTTCAAAAATTCCTCTTTCGGAGGCAAAAAAGGTCGCGTTACATAAATACTCATAATTAAATAAACACCACAAATCGAACACCACTCTGACTTCCACAACTTACTTCACTTAAACCTTCAGACAAGTTAGTGGCCTAAGCTCCCTCTATCGTCCTCCTTATCCTCAGAGACAATCACTTCATCAACAACGCATTCAGACACTTACTGCTTTTTAGCGGACACGACATCTATAGCTTCACATAACTCACTGATAATAATATGTTTTTTAACTCTCTAACAATTCGCGTAGCACAAAAAACGCTACAAACGTGTACGTATGTCCGCCACTATTTTTGCTCCCGTAGCGGCGTCTACTGCTATAGAAACATTTGTCAGACACACAACAAATTTTCTCTATGTCCGCTAAAAAGCATTAAATCACATTTATAACTATAAATTGCCACAACACGTTTTCGTCACAATCTATAAGAAAAACAATACCTAACAAGGTCTTCAGTATAGCTGCATCATGACAACCTGTCTACATTTTTTAAAAATGTCTTTCTCTAAAAAATCTTAAAAATTGATTTATATCAACAGGTTGGTAGTTCTGTATATCTGTTAATGCTTTTTAAAAGAATTTGAAAGATACCCAAAGATATTTGACCCAAAAATCCATAATAAAACATCGTCTCAAGTACGTTACACCAGACACAATGCAATATTACTTTCGCTAAAAAAGTTATAACTACCCGATTATTATCAGATGATATCCATAATAGTCCCGGTTTTTGAATCAGAAAAAACCATCAAGAGATGTCTCGAATCCATTTTGAATCAAAGTTATCAGGACTTCGAGATTGTGGTTGTTTATAAGGAAGGAAATGATAAAACTTTAGACGTCATCAATTCGCTTCATGATTCACGTATAAGAGTCGTTTATCAGCACCAAGAAAGTGGTCCGGGAGGAGCAAGAAATATTGGAATAGATTCGTCCACAGGTGAACATTTGGGATTTGTAGAATCGGACGACTTTATTGAAAAGGATTTTTATAGAAAGCTCTATCAAAGAATTGAAAACGATAAAAGCGATATAGCATGGGGAGAAATATGCAGGCAAGATAAAAATACCATGTGGACGTTACACGACCGGAACTCTGTTGAAACAGTTTTTTTTGAAAAATATAGCAAGGTCAGTAATGGGGCATCTTTTGATAAGCTGTTCAAGGCTTCTTTGATCAAAAACCACTCGATCAGATTTACCGAAAAACTCCGGTATGAAGATAATCCATTCCTATTAAAGGCGTTTTATTATTCTGACAAAATCAGTCTCGTGAAAAACGCTATATATTTTTATGGTCCCACTCCTCATTCTAGCGAATATCGTGAGAAACTGAAACGATGCGTTATTCCGATTGCGGCAGAAATGACTGATTTTGCCAAAGCCTGCCATTTTTCACCACGGGAAATGAAGTTATTGCAAAAGAAAATCATTAAATCTTTTGCTTCATCATTTATTTTTGAATCTGATGTCTATATTCCTTTAAAAGAGATTAGCGGAATTCCCTTCCGGTTCAAAATACGATATTTAAAAAGAAAATTGAAAAGTATATTTAAAAGGAAAAACAATTGATGAAAAAGAAAGCGTTCATAACCGGCATAACCGGAATGGTTGGTTCGCATCTGGCTGATTATCTTGTCCGCGAAACAGACTGGGAAGTTTATGGAATGTACCGATGGAGAAGCCCTCTGGACAATATCCGTCATTTAATAAATGACATCAACTCGAAAAACCGTATTCACCTGGTATATGGTGATTTGAGAGACGCTATTTCAATTGACAATGCAGTCAAAGAAGTATTGCCGGATTATGTTTTTCATCTCGCTGCACAAAGTTATCCCAAAACGAGTTTTACAGCACCGTTAGATACCTTGGATACCAATATTCAGGGTACTACGAGAGTACTGGAAGCATTGAAAAACTTCGCACCGAATGCCGTTATCCACGTTTGCGCCTCTTCTGAAGTCTTCGGGCGTGTCTCCAAAGAAAAATTGGCTGAAATGGGAGGCGTCATCAATGAAGAATGTACATTCCACCCCGCTTCTCCTTACGCCATTTCCAAAGTCGGAACTGATCTGGTTGGAAGATATTACGCACAAGCTTTCGGCATGACAGTCATGACCACCCGTATGTTCACTCATACAGGACCGAGACGTGGTGATGTCTTTGCGGAAAGTACATTTGCCAAACAGATCGCCATGATTGAAGCCGGTTTGTTACCGCCTGTCGTCAAGGTTGGAAATCTTGATTCACTTCGCACTTTCGCCGATGTCCGCGATGCAGTCAGAGCTTATTACATGCTCGTAACGGTCAATCCGATTGCAGGTGAATACTACAACATTGGTGGAACATATACCTGCAAGGTCGGAGAAATGCTGGATTATCTGATATCCCAGTCGAAAATGAAAGATCAGATAAAAATTGAAATTGATCCGGAAAGGCTGCGCCCTATCGATGCCGATTTGCAAATACCGGATACCTCCAAATTCGAAAGACATTCAGGATGGAAACCGGAAATTCCTTTTGAAAAAACCATGACGGATCTTCTTGATTACTGGCGTGAAAGAGTTGCACGTGGTGAAAAATTTCTTCAGCGCTAAAAAACAATATGAATTGAAAATGAAAGAAATTGAAATCGCACTTGATCAGATTGCATACAATTTTATCAATCTGAAAAACAAAGCTCTCATAATCAATGACATCTCAAAAGTCTGGATAAATGCCTTATCCAACGGCAACAAAGTTATATTTTGTGGAAATGGTGGCTCCGCTGCCGATTCGCAACACCTCGCAGCCGAATTGATGGGACGTTACAAAATAGACCGTAATCCAATGGCCTCAATCAGTCTTACCGTCGATACATCCGCTCTTACCGCTATCGGGAATGATTATGGTTATGAAAAAGTCTTTTCGCGACAATTAAGAGGAATTGGCAAAACAGGCGATGTTCTGGTCGGCATTTCTACATCAGGCAATTCAAAAAACATTCTGGATGCCTTTCAGACAGCAAAAGAACTCGGTATCAAAACGGTTGCATTTACCGGCGAAGGAGGTGGAGCCATGAAAAAAGAAGCTGACTTATGCCTCAATGTCCCCTCTACTGTGACCAATAACATTCAGGAAATGCACATTGCCTGCGGTCACATGATTTGCGGAATCGTTGAAAATCATTTTTACGGCAAGTAAAAAACAGAATGATTATTACAAGAACTCCATATCGTATTTCATTTTTTGGTGGCGGAACCGATTATCACACCTGGTACCAAGAACATGGCGGAAATATATTATCCACCAGCGTCAACCATTACAACTACATCAGTTGCCGTTATCTACCGCCCTTCCACCCGGAATACCGGAATCGTATTGCATGGAAAATACTGGAGCTGACCGAAAAATTCGAGAAAATCCAGCATAACGCCATTAAAGCAGCGTTATTGTATTATCAGGTGCCCCATGGTGTTGAAATCAGCAATCAGTGTGATCTGCCCGCGCGTTCCGGACTGGGATCAAGTTCATCATTTTGTGCCGGCCTGATTAAAGCAATTTATGCATTGAAAGGTGAAATGATCGCCAAATACGGTCTGGCCAAGGAAACCATCAAACTGGAAAGAGAAATTCTGAAAGAAGATGGCGGAATACAGGATCAGATAGCCGCTGTCTATGGAGGACTGAATCATATCATCATCAACCATAATGGCTCTTTTTCCGTCAACCCGATCGTGATTAGCGATGCGAGAAAAAACAGCCGTCTGATGCTCTTTTTTACGGGAATAGCCCGTACATCCGCCGAAATCGCAAAAGAACAGGTCAAATCAACAAAAGATAAAACAGCACAGTTATCGCAAATGTCTTCACTCGTCAATGACGCCTGCCGGATACTGACCTCTGAAACGGAAAATCTGGACGACTTCGGAAAACTGCTTCATGAGACATGGATGTTGAAACGCTCGCTGACAGACAAGATCAGCAATTCACTCATTGACGAAATATATGCGACCGGAATAAAAAACGGCGCTCTTGGCGGAAAAGTTCTTGGCGCTGGTGGAGGCGGTTTCATATTGTTTTACGCACAATCTGAAAAACAGTCACAAATCAAAAAGGCCCTGCGCAATCTGATCCATGTTCCGTTCAAGTTCGATGATCAGGGATGCCAGATCATCCTGTATGCACCGAAACAGTACCACTCTTCTACCTACGAAAAGCTGGATTACATCCATCTGCAAAACCAGAACGAAAAAATAAAACTGCGACCATGAAAGTCATCATCCTTGCTGGCGGAATGGGAACACGACTTAAAAACGTCGTCAGAAACGTTCCCAAACCCATGGCAGACATCAACGGAACACCTTTTCTGGAATTGCTCCTCGAAAATCTTGCCAAACAGGGTGCCGAGGAATTCATTCTGTGCG
This sequence comes from Oxalobacter aliiformigenes, assembly GCF_027116575.1. GTDB lineage: Bacteria > Pseudomonadota > Gammaproteobacteria > Burkholderiales > Burkholderiaceae_D > Oxalobacter > Oxalobacter aliiformigenes. The sequence goes on from NZ_CP098252.1 coordinate 1,631,472, forward strand.
TTTCCCACTTGCGAAACATAATCATCCAACACTTTGGCAACAACTACCACGGAATTCCCATCAGATATTCCATCGAGGAAAACGCACTTGGAACAGGTGGCGCCATCAAACAGGCATTTGAGCTTTTCCACCTTGACAAAGCACTCGTCATCAACGGCGATACCTTTGTCAAAGCCGATTATGCGTCATTCGTCAAAGAGTGTGCAGAAAACCAGCTGGCCGTCATGCTGAAAGCCGTCGATAACGCAAACCGATACGGACGTGTGGAAACGGAAGGAAAAAAAATCATCTCATTCCATGAAAAAAGTCCTGAAAAGACAGCCGGTCTGATCAATGCCGGTGTTTACTGGATTAAAGCGGATATTTTCGAAGGAACATTCCCCCAAAAATTCTCGTTTGAAAAGGACTTTCTGGAACCTAACACACCTTTCTTGAAACCCGGTTTTTATTATGCGGAAGATTATTTCATCGATATCGGTATACCTGAAAGTTATGCCAGGGCTTGTCGGGAGCTGAAAGAAATCATTGCCGGAACAAAAAAAAACAAAGCACTTTTCCTGGATCGAGATGGAGTGATCAACGTCGACAAACACTACGTTTATAAAATAGAAGATTGTGAATTCATCGAAGAAATTTTCGACATTTGCCGTGCAGCAAAAAAGAGTGGTTACAAGCTCATTGTAGTCACCAACCAGGCCGGCATTGCGAAAGGTTATTTCACTGAAGAAGACTTCCATCAGTTTATGGACCATGTCAAAGCGGAATTCGTCAGACAAGGATGTCCTCTTGACGATATTTTTTATTGTCCTTACCACATAGACGGTTTCGGGAAATATAAAAAAGATTCTGAAGACAGAAAACCGAACCCGGGAATGATTCTGAAAGCAGCCCAAAAGCATAACATTGACCTAAAACAATCCATCCTGATCGGTGATAAGGAAAGTGACATTGAAGCGGGTAAAAATGCAGGCATAAAAAATGCATTTATATTACACAAAAAAACATTAAAGATATTTCTAAAACTAATATAACACAAATATGAAGATTTGTTTTTTCAATATATTTGGTGAACTAAAAAACGCAGAGCAAGAAACCTTAATGCGTTTAAAATACTGCTTTGAAAAACAAGGTCACATGCTTATAATTTCAGACCGGTATGGATTTATAAACGAAGGAAAATATAAAGGAAACCATATAGAAGATTTAGACATTGATTTTCTATTTACATACAATACATTTGAATTCGCATTGGCAATAGTACCAGATATTTTCTCAGTTTTTCTACACTGGTCTCCAATCGGATTTGTTGCCAATTTCCAAACAATCCTTGAATTAAAAGCATTTAATCAATATGATTATTTTGGTGGATTTTATGAAACTAATATTATTAAAAATTATTTAAACATAAATCCTGGAGAAATATCTCCAATTGCTTCGTCTGTTCCTGAAGATTTTTCTATTAAACCACAAAAAAAAGCAAAAAAGAAGTTATTTTATGTAGGCATAAACTTCGAAAGAAAACTTGTTGCCATGCGTTATGAGACTTTGTTTAAGGAATTAGACAAAAGCAATCTTATAGATATTTATGGACCAAAAGAAGTATATGGTCAAAAAAACTTATGGGCAGGTTTCTCCAGTTATCGTGGAGAAATCCCATTTGATGGTAAATCAATTTTAAAATCAATTAATGAAGCAGGAATTTGTTTAGCATTGAATTCACCAATGCACAACGATGCTAATGCCGTTTCTAATAGATTATTTGAGGCAGCTGCCGCTGGGGCAGTCATCATATCAGATGATAACAAATATGTTCGCGATAAATTTGGTGATTCTGTTTTCTATATCAATCCAAATGATGAAAAGAAATCTGCAAAGCAAATACTAGAGATAATTAATTGGATAGAAGAAAATCCTAACAATGCTTATGAGATGGCATGTAAATCACAAAATGTATTTCTGAAAGACTTAGGTCTGAACAGAATGACAGAAGATTTTATTTATAAAACAAAACTCAGAATATATGAACTAAACAACATTAATAGTCAAAAAGATGTCATTGACATCATTTGTTACATTGATTCAATCGATGACTATACTAATATTAGTAGACAATTAAACAAGCAATATTACCAAAATTTCCATTTACTGCTCGTAACTGATAAACCAATTTATGAAAAAATACAAAAAAATATAAAATACAGCAATACTTTTATTGAGAAAGATAATGAATTCAAAGGAAAAAACCTTTATGAATGTTTTTCAAAAATGAAGGGAAGTTTCTTTACATTTATGGATGGCTTTTGTATTATGCACAAAAGACATATCCACAAAAACCTTGAAACGATAAAATCGACAAACTGTTATTTTTGCTATTCAGGCTGTTACATAAAAGATAAAAGTAGTAACAAATATATCGTTATCAACAACAGAGAAATTTCAAGAGATGAATTTTTATCATTTAAAAATATAGATAACATTAACTGGGAATATAAAGACATGCAATGTTTATTCATTGAAACAATATTCTCACGAAATTGCTGCATTTTCAGAAAAGACATCATGAAATATGTTGATTTTGAAGAAGCGTCAAAAATTAGTAATGCTATACACTATTATATTGCATGTTGTCTGTTAATAAAAACCAATAGTTTAGGTAGATTTACATATGCATTAACCGCCGGATATCATGGATCAGATATTAACGATGTTAACAACACCGCATTTCAGCATAGGAAATTCTGGCATGATAATAGAAGATCAGCAAAGTTATTTATAAATGAATTCAACTTAGTATTTTTTAAATATACATTTGAAACATTACCAAACTTTATTCCATATAGGAATCTATTAGGAGAAAAGGTTTTTTACAATGAAGAAGAACCACAACAAAAAATTTTACCAAGAAATGAAAAAAGAATTTTAAAATACATAGAAAAAAGTAAAATTTCCAGAAGCATTCTCAATTTAGTCTTATTAGATAGAAATATAAGAAAAATTGATGGTCACATGAAATATATCCTTTTTTTAAGGAAGCATCATTTTATACGTAATATATTTCATCAGCTTTCAAAGAAAATAGAAATTTGACCCAATTTCAAAAAGAGATAATTAATGAAAATCACCATTACCACCACTACCATCCATATTCCCTACCTGATCGAAGACTACATCAAGGACATTATTAAACATGGTCGGAAAGACTACGTTGATTTTGTTATAACCGGGGATAAGAAAACCCCAACAGAAGCAAAGGAATATTGTCGTTCGCTTCAAGAAAAGTATAATATTCCCGTTCTCTTTATGGATGCAGAAGATCAGAACACTTATCTGGAAAAATATCCGAAATTGAAAGGATATCTTCCCTGGAATTGTATTCAGCGCCGACAGGTAGCGATTCTGAAAGCTTATGAAAACGGCGCAGATATCATCGTTTTGATAGATGACGATAATTATATCGCCTGCGAAGACTATGTAGGTCATCATTTGCTTTTGGGTTCAGATGCTTCGTTGCCTGTCGTTTCATCACCTAGCGGTTGGTACAATATTTGTGATGATCTGGAAGAACGTCAAAACCGGAAGTTCTATCCACGCGGTTACTCCTGGGTTGATCGCATTGATGAAGTCAAAAACCTGAACTGGAATAAAAAGACAGTTCGCACTGTTGTCAATGCCGGATTCTGGCTTGGTGATCCGGATATTGACGCTGTTACACGATTGGCTGCACCTATTGATGTCACCGGTTATAAACGTAATACAAATTATGCGCTAGACAAGGAAACCTATTCTCCTTTCAATTCCCAGAATACAGCCATTCATCGTGACATTGTACCAATCTACTTCCTCGTTCCGGATATTGGCCGATTCGATGATATCTGGTCTTCCTACATCGTCGAACGCATCACATGGCAAATGAACGATTATGTTTCTTATGGTCAACCCCTGGTAAGACAAAACCGCAACGAACATGATCTTTGGGTAGATGCCTATGCAGAAGAAATGGGTACCAAGATGACGACAGATTTCTGCCATTGGCTAAGAGAAATCAAATTGACCAAACAGACTTATCTTGAATGTGGCATGGAACTGTTTGAGAAACTGAAAAAATACATCGATAATCTTCCCAACGATGAACTACCTGTCAAAAACCGTGCATACATCAATCATTTTATTGATGGACACAAAGTGTGGTTTGAAACAATGAATACAATTATGGAGAACAAATAATGTACGTCGTTATCGGGGCAAATGGTTATTTGGGACGTTACTGTATAAAAAATATCCTGAAACACTCTCAAGACCACATTGTGGCAACATACGCTCATGGTGACAAACCTGCTTTTTCCCATCCCAAAGTGGAATGGATGAAAGTGGATGTTTGTGATAATGATGCGCTGGACCGCCTCAACCAGTATATGGATGCACAATCAAAATGCATCTATCTAGCTGCCTATCATCACCCCGATAAAGTGGAAGAAAATCCCGCTTTGGCTTGGAACATCAACATCGTTGCTCTGGCCGAAGCGGTCAACAGACTCAATAAACTTTCCTGTCTGTATTATGTGTCGACGGATACTGTTTATGGAGAGGGTTCCAACAAACGTCGTTTTCTTGAAAGCGATGCCTGCCAGCCGGTCAATCTATACGGAAAACACAAGGTTCTCGCCGAACAGATTGTTCTGACAGCCGGAATGAATGTCGTCCGTTTTCCTTTTATTTTCGGCCCCTCTCTCGTGGAAGGAAAACCGCATTTCTTCGATCATATCAAAGCCGATCTGGAATCAGGAAATACGGTGGAAATGTTTTCGGATTCTTATCGCTCTACTCTCAGTTTCGATCAATGCGCTTTTTATCTTATTTCGCTGATCGAGAAATTCGGCAGTTGTTCTGAAAAAATTATCAATATTGCAGGAGATGACATTATGTCCAAATACGATGCCGCTATCGCATTGGCCGATGCCCACCAACTGGATAAATCATTGATAAAACCTATTTCTGTTCATCAAAGCAATGAAATCTTCAAAGCCAAACGCGCAACCAGCAGTGTATTGGATAATCAAAAACTGAAAAAGCTCCTGAACCTAAATGAAATACATTTCAAGGCCTAATATGCTCATCACGTTTATTAAACCGGATTTCGAGTTCTCTGACGATCGCGGTTCGTTGAAACAACTGGTTCATAACGACTGGAAACAGGTCAATTACATCACCAGTGTCGGAAAAGCTTTCCGCGGCAATCATTATCATAAAGAAAACCGGGAGGCTTTCTATGTTATCAAGGGCCGATTCAGGTTAATCGTATCGACAATCGATGGATCGATTAAAGAGGAATATGAAATGAAATCCGGTGATTTTTTTATTATCGATCCTATGGTTGTTCATAGTTTCGACTATCTGGAAGATACCGATCTGATTTCTTTTTATGATAAAGGAGTCGAAAATGAAAAGGGGGATAAAGATATTTTTCAGTAATCCCCCTTTTCAGTACATTCAGAATCTTTTTTCGGTGATTATATTTTTATAGATACCACTTCACTGTCTTGACGATCCCCGACTCGAAATTTTCGTCTGCCCTCCAGCCAAGTTCTTCGGTCAGTTTGGTGGCATCAATGGCATAGCGTAGGTCATGTCCCGGCCGGTCTGTGACAAAACTGATCAGATCGGCATATCTGCCCTCTTTTCGTGGTCTTTTTTCATCCAGTATCCGGCAAACCGAATGAACGATCTGCAGGTTGTTTCTTTCATTATGACCGCCGATATTATAGGTTTCTCCGGATTTTCCCTGATGGTAGATCAGATCGATCGCCTTGCAGTGATCCAATACGTATAGCCAGTCCCGTACGTTCTGACCGTTTCCATATACCGGAATCGGTTCTTCTGCCAGACATTTCCGGATAATGGTCGGTATCAATTTTTCACTATGCTGTTTGGGACCATAGTTGTTTGAACAATTGGATGTCGTGACGTCCATGCCATAGGTATGATGATACGCTCTGACGATGAAATCGGAGCCGGCCTTGCTGGCTGAATAGGGACTGTTCGGTGCATAAGGTGTCGTTTCGGTGAAATAACCGCTCTCCCCCAAAGTACCATAAACTTCATCCGTTGATATGTGGTGAAAACGGCAGGATTCATAACCTGCACGATACTGACCGGGCGCACTCATCCAGTATCGGCGTGCCATTTCAATCAGATTGAATGTTCCCATCACGTTGGCTTCCATAAAGGCCTTGGGCCCCTTGATGGAATTGTCGACATGACTCTCGGCAGCAAAATGGATGATACCGCGGATGTCGTGCTTTTCAAACAACGACTGAACCAATTTTTCATCACAGATATCGCCCTGGACAAACGTATAGTTCATCATGGATTCGCATTCTTTCAGATTGTCCAGATTGCCGGCATATGTCAACTTGTCCAGATTGACGATATGATAGTGTGGATATTTTTCCGCAAAATAGGGAACGAAATTGGAACCGATAAAACCGGCTCCCCCTGTCACGAGAATGGATTTCATTCTTTTTCTTCCATGTTTTTTAATACATCGGCCAAAGCATCACGCCAGTATCTGATCTTCAGCCCAAAATCGTTTTTGATTTTTTTCTTGTTCAACACACTGTAAAATGGCCGCTTTGCCCGGGTGAGATAATCTCTGCTCTCAATCGGCAATACCTTGCAGGGCAGTTCAGCCATCTGCATGATGGCTACGGCAAAATCGTACCACGAACAGACACCTTCATTAGTGAAGTGATAAACCTCTTTCTTTTTTAGGTTGATCTGGGGCAATATTTCCACAATCGCTTTGGCCAGATCAGCAGCAGATGTCGGACTGCCGATCTGGTCGCACACGACGTTCAGGCTGTCACGGGTTCTGCCAAGCCTCAACATGGTTTTGACAAAGTTGCTGCCGTATAAGGAATAAAGCCATGCCGTCCTGATAATAATGGCTGTTTCCGCCTGTTCCAGAACAGCCCTCTCCCCAGCCAGTTTTGTTCTTCCATATGCGGAAACAGGATTGGGTCTGTCATTTTCACTATACGGAATATGAGCGGTTCCATCGAATACATAGTCAGTAGAGATATGGATAATGCGCTTTCCGTATTTCGCCAGCCATTTCGGCCCGAGATGATTGATTCTGTCAGCCTCGGCCGGTTCATCTTCTGCCTTGTCGACTGCTGTATAGGCAGCGCAATTGACAACGCCATCAAACCGGTTCTTTTCAAGAAAACTTTTTACAGCCAGTTCGTCGGATATATCCAGTTCAGCACGATCCATATAAACAGCTGACGTACTCAGCAACGATTTCAGCTCCGAACCCAGTTGCCCGTTGGCACCAGTCACAAGCCACATGATGAATTCCTCTGATTACATGGAATACCAGAAAACCGGAAACTGGCAATAAGTCCGGAAATCCGGCGCGGATTGGTCTTTGTCGGATAGCAGTGCCTTGTTCATATCGACATGCCAGTCTATCGCAAGCTCGGGATCGTCAAACCGGATGCTTCCCTCATGTGAAGGTGCATAAAAATTGTCACATTTGTATGAAAAAACCGCTGTTTCACTCAGGACACTAAAACCATGGCCGAATCCTCGAGGAATCAACAACTGGCGATAGTTGTTTTCTGACAGTTCGACCGTAATGTGACGACCAAACGTAGGAGATCCCTTTCGCAAATCGACAACGACATCCAATACTGTACCTTGCAATGCCTGTACCAGTTTGGCTTGTGCAAATTCACCTTTCTGGAAATGGATGCCACGAATAGTACCGTACGACGATTTCGACTGGTTATCCTGGACAAACGTATAATTCAACCCCGCTTTTTCAAAAACGTTACGGTTATAGCTCTCGAAAAAATAGCCCCGTGCATCGCTGAATACAGCCGGTTCAATGATACATACACCTTCCAGCGAAGTTTTAATAAGGTTCATGATGCTCTCTGTAAACTTTCTTCAGATATTCCTTGTAACTGGAACCATCTTTCATTGCGTCAATCAGATTCATCATCTGATGATCGTCAATGAAACCCTTCCGATAGGCGATTTCTTCAATACAGGCGGTCTTCAATCCCTGACGTTGCTCGATCAGGCCGATAAACGTTGATGCTTCCATCAGCGAAACCGGAGTCCCTGCATCCAGCCAGACATTTCCACGCCGCATGGGAACCACGCTCATCCGCCCTTCTTCCAGATACATGTTGTTCAGATCGGTGATTTCGAACTCGCCTCTGGCTGACGGAACCAGCTGCCTTGCCTTTTCCACGACATCGCAAGGATAAAAATACAACCCGACCGAAGCATAATTTGATTTGGGTTTTTTCGGTTTTTCTTCAATGGAAATCGCTTGGAAATTCTTGTCAAATTCAACGACACCAAAACGCTCGGGATCAGGAACATGGTAGGCAAAGATCGTCGCCCGCCAGCCTCGGTTCTTGTCAACTTCTTTTTTGAATTCCGGCAAGGCTTCCTGCATTCTGAAAATGTTGTCCCCCAAAATCAGGCAGACATCGTCACTTCCGATAAAATCGGCTCCTATGGTAAATGCCTGGGCAATTCCCTTCGGTTCCGGCTGGATAGCATACTGGATAGACAACCCGAACTTTTTGCCATCTCCAAACAGTTTTTCGATATTCGGCGTATCCTGTGGCGTCGAAATAATCAGGATATCCCTGATATCGAACAGCATCAGAGTAGACAACGGATAATAGATCATCGGCTTGTCATACACAGGCAACAACTGTTTGGAAATGATTTGAGTCAACGGATATAGTCGCGATCCGCTTCCGCCAGCCAGAATAATTCCCCTCATTTCTCCCCCAAATCACTTTTTTCTAGCCGCACTGCTTTTTAACAAAACTTTATGATGACAAGTCTACCATAATGTGAAACAATTTCACACCTGATTACACAGTCAGATATCACAGATATATGTCGTATATTTTTGTATTAATTCTTAGCTATATAAAAATTCATATCGATGCGATCAATATCCATTTGAATGCATTTTCATTATATATTGAAATTTCTACTTATTCTGTTCCGTTTTACAAACAGCCTCAATCATTATGGCAAAACAAACTTTCATCAGGTGGTTCGATCTGTTAACAAGAAAACAAGGTTCACCACACCATAGAAAATTCAAAGTCTTCATTATTTCTGACAGTTCAGCACCCGAGCAAGTACCTCCTCTTTTGAAAAAATATTTTCCTCTCTTTGAAACCGGTAAAACATTAAAAAATTTTTCGCTGGTTGAACTGCTTTCTGGAAAATACAAATTCAGCGGTCATCCAAACAAGAAAAATCTTTCATTTACAGAAAAGATAAAACGGGGTATTGTCAGAATCTTCTATACCAACTATGGGAAAGTTGCGGCCATCTGGAATCTGGTAGATTTGATTTTTTTGCCATCAGCCCCAAGAAATTTTTTCACACCCAGTGCACATGTTGTCGATATTTATAAAACACATCTTTCCGGTTTTTCTGTAAAAGAATTATCCAGCTATCTGAGTCCATCAAGAAACTTTATTATTTTTCTTCTTGCTTTAATTTCCCGTAGATATTTCATAGATAAGGAAGATGGACTTACTGTATTTGCCAATATGGCCAGCCCCTGGCTTCTAATGGCCTATAAATTTCTACATCCCAACAAATCAGTCTACCTACGGTTTCATGACGGTCTTGAACATATGACCGAAAGAAAAAATTTCTTGAAATTCCGAAAATCGCTACATCAGTTAATCGACAAAAAAATCATACAGGGTGCAGAATCATACTATGAACCCGACGCTGAATTTCTGGGAATCACATATCGCCCTAATGCCGTCAACAGCAATGTCATGCAAAAAGTAAATTATAACTATAGGAAATTCATCTATATATTTATCGGAGCGTATAAAAGCGTCGATGATCAATCACGACTTCATGACCTAAACAGAATACGAGAACAATTACATTATTTGTACCCTGAAATCCGGAAATATATTAATGAATATATTATCTTTGTCCAGGATTTTGATAAAGAACGTATCATCTATTCCCAATACCTCAAACTTGTCGGTGAATCCGAAATTATCATTGACATGTATCGCCTTACAACGGATGAAGGACTGTCTTTCCGTATTTCCGAAGCACTATTACTTGGAAGAAAAATCATAACCAATCGTTTGATTGTTCTGAATTATGATTTTTATGATCCTTCACGCTTTTTTGTAATTGGCCATGATCTGATCGATCGTTTGGAGGAATTTATTAAAGGTGAATTCAAACCATTATCACCTGAAATCAGAAAACGTTACGATTGCAGTTACTGGTGGAAAAATACCGACATGCCTGAAAAGACCGTTTATAGGAAAACTATACATTAAAATAATAGTAAAAAATTTTATCAATCAGCCTCAAGAATACTTTTAATTTTTTCAATCACTATTTCCGGTTTCACCATACACGGGAGATCTTTATATCCTCTAATGCATTTTTCCTGCCAATCATTACTGATCCATTCGCAAAAGCCAGGACAGCCATCTGCTCTCAGATTGATATTTTCAGGATAGCCAATATAATCAGGTGAAGTTGGTCCAAAAAGTACAATCGAAACGCCTCCCTGCAAATAATGTCTGACATGAACCATGCCACAATCTCCATCAATATGGATTAGCGCATATTTCAGAATATTTTTAAGTTCCTCAAAACTGGTTTTTCCTCTCAAGTCCAAATCAATACCTTCAATTTCAAGGGTATCTGTTCGTCCCAGCTGAACAAGTCTGTACTCAGGATAGCTGTTTTTCAACCAGTTCACTACAGCCTTGTAATTTTCAAGCGACCAAAGACGAGTATACTCACCTGCTCCAGCAATACCCCTTTGAAATGTGATATACCTTTTCTTTTCCAGTCCGTTTTGATTCAATATCCGTTTGAATTCAGGATTAGCCTTGAGAGAATATTTTACGTTTTTCAAATTCAAAAAATCGTGTATATCACCTTGTGTATGACGCGTTCTTCCAAAAAGCCTTGCATATTCAATTCCAACCCGCTCAGCCCAGCTTCCATATAAAAGAAACACTGGATTCTCCATGTTGAAATCACTGACTATCTTGACATATTCGGATAGAAAATGATTGTTTTTTGAATTGATCCTATCTGAGCAATAGAGTATTTCCGGATAGCGATCAAGATCCACAACCAGGTCATATTTACCTTTATCAGGATACTTTCCTTTAATGAATTGATTAATAAAATCGTTTCCATAAAATAATCCATCGATAACTTCCTCATTCAACCCCGAATAAATGTCAAGTATACAATTTTCAGGAAGATGACGACTAAATCCCTTTAAATAATTTAAATTGACTAAAACATCCCCAATCATATTGGTCAGGCGAAAAGCCACTTTGAATGAAGAGAAATTTTGTTTATCCTTCCTGGAAACTTTTTGTGGAAGAATAGATTTCACAGCCCAAGCGGCACAATATCCGCAGATCTTAATTGCACATTTCGCAGGATTATCAGGATATTTTCTTTTATATGCCAGCAATTTTTTAATAGCTGCTTCATGAAAAAATTTTTTCATATTATCTGACCTCTATTCATCAACTGCAAAAATATGCAATCCTGCAATCAAGTTACAGAATACCGACTTTAATAAATACTCCAGATATTATCTTCATCAACCATTCATGCCCTAATAAAATTTCAAGCTATTGTACCCAACAATAGTCAACACAATGACAAATTTCAGAAAAAAACCATTGGTATATTGATTCTTGGCATAAATCTTGATAGGATTTATCATTACTTTAATTTGCTATTTAAGTTGAAAGCTAAGATAACAAAAAAGCTGTCTTCCTGTTCTTTACTGATATAAAATCCGACAAGATCAGTAAAATTGCTTTTTTTAACACTTTAAGAATATCATATTTGTTTCGTGTGATCACCTTTCCATAACATCCTGACTACTATCCAATGCTTGAAAAGCTGCGCAATTCACCGTTTTATCTCAATTACAAACGAATGTGGCCATACGTGAAACCCTACTGGTTTCGCGCGCTCCTGGCCATGTGGCTGTGTATCCCGATCGGCTCGCTTGATGCCGTCATTGCATTGAGCCTGAAACCGTACATGGATATGGTTCTGATTGAAAAATCGGTAGGAACGTCGGCATGGTATGCGCCATTGTTCATCATTGGATTCACCATAGGACAAGGAGCGCTGACTTATCTGGCAACATATCTCAATGTCTGGGTCGGTTCTCATGTGACAAACGATCTGAAAATGTCGTTGTATAGCAAGCTTCTGACATTTGAAACCTCATTTTTCGACCGCCAGAATTCAGGAGACATCGTTTTTCGCTTCAACAATGATGCGGATCTGGCCTGTTCAGGTCTTCTGTCCAATTTGAGACTGTTCCTTTCCCGCCTTTTTTCGTCTTTATCTCTGATTGGTGTTCTTTTCTACAATTCATGGCAATTGTCCCTTATTGCCATGATCGTACTGGGCTGCACATTCTATCCAATGACCCGGGTACGGAATATGATTAAAACGATCATGAAACAAACTGTTGCATCGGGTTCGCAAACTATCACAGCCTATAATGAAACGTTTTCCGGTAACCGGACCATTATGGCTTACAACTACCAGCCGCAACAAAAAGAAAAATTCGGAAAAATCCTGGCTTCTCTGTTCAGGCTCAACATCAAGATGACACAACGTTCATCATGGCTTTCGCCTGTGATGCACATAACGGCCTCATTCGGCATTGCGGCAACCATCGGTTATGGTTCACACCTGATCCTGACGAACCAGTTGACGCCCGGTGGTTTCGTTTCCTTCATTTCAGCTCTGCTGATGCTTTACACGCCTATCAAAAACCTCGGAAACAATTTCAACTCCGTGCAGTTTTCTTTTATGGCTATCGAGCGTGTTTTTGAGATCTTGGACACTCCTCCAGCCATTCGTGACAAGGAAAACGCTACGGAACTCAAATCCGTCAACAGCGATATCGAATTTCGCAATGTCTGTTTCGGATACAGGCCTGATGTTCCCGTACTGAAGAACATCAGTCTCAAGGCGGACGTTGGTCAAAGTATCGCACTGGTTGGAAACTCCGGAGGGGGCAAATCTACCATCGTCAGTCTGCTTCCCCGTTTTTATGATGTGGGTACCGGCCAGATTCTGATAGATGGAACAGATATCCGCGATGTGACGCTGACCAGCCTGAGAGACAAAATGGCTATTGTCTTTCAGGACAATTTCCTTTTTGCCGGTACGATTCGGGATAACGTACGGATCGGAAAACCGGATGCCAGCGATGAGGAAATATGGAAAGCGCTGGACATGGCTTACCTGACCGATTTTGTTTCTTCACTGGCAGAAGGTCTTGATACCTATATCGGAGAACGTGGTATCTTGCTGTCTGGCGGACAAAAACAGCGCGTTGCCATCGCTCGTGCTTTTATCAAGGATGCGCCCATTATCATACTGGATGAAGCGACATCGGCCCTAGATAACAAATCCGAGGCAGTCGTACAAAAAGCGATCGAAAATCTGATGAAAAACAAAACCGTTTTCGTCATCGCCCATCGTTTGTCAACCATTCGCAATGCCGACCGGATCGTCGTTATCAACGAAGGGGAGATTATGGAAACCGGTTCACATGAAGAACTGATGAATACGGAAAACGGTATTTACAAAGCACTATACAATGCCCAATTCAAAAGTTCCGAAAAAAAACAGGAAAGAAAAACTGAAAGCGATTCCATTCAAATAAATGATAACCCCGACTGATGACTTTTAAAATATCGGCTTCTGATGTTTGTTATATACCCGTAAAAGCTCAGCCGGACAGTGATTTCAGATTTTCATCGACAGACAATCCCAGATATAAAGCGTATTTTCTTTATACCGTTACCGGGAATTAATCTTCGATTTGACTTTTAGATTAATAACTCACATTATCTGAATTGTCTTTTATTTCGGTTTTACATTATCAGAAAAGTTCTGCATTGTTTCCTTGAGTTCAGGATTTTCAATTTCAGCACGTCTTAACAGCATTTTCTGAAAGACCGTCTCATACAACATGACAATACCCGTACGTGTACCGATGGAGAGCTGCGCCCACTCTTCATTCGTAGGCGCCCAGTTCATCCATGCCGGATCATTTCGCATCTGCTCGATGGAAATATCCAGCTGTTCTTCAAGATTTCCGAGAAAGAAATCCTCATGAGTGAGCACGTCAGCAAGACTCATGGCCTGAACGGTAGGAATATTCAGGAATTTGGCGATTTTTTCAAGTTTATCCTTGCTTAAGGCCGAAATTTTCCTGTGCCCGTTTGCTATGGAATACCAGTAAATGGGCGTCACACCAATGATATCGGCAATATATCTGTCCTGAACACCCAGTTCGATAGAACGGCTCTTGATCCTGTTGATCAACCTGTAACCGGGAATCTTCTTGGTTTTTTTTATTTTGTTTTCAGCTCCATTCTTGTCTTCAACAGTGTCAGGCGCCATACTCTGGTACTCGCGTTGCATGATATCTTCCCGCTGTTTTTCAGATTGTGCCATTGTGCCCTCACTCAATGTTGAAAAGAAACGATTAAACTGCATGGATAATTATTAACGCATCCAATTTTAACAGTAATAATCAATTAAAAAAAACCACTTTCTTTTTCTGAAAAGATATAAATATTTTACAAAGCAATTATAACTACCTGATATGGATATAAAACAATTTTTCAATATTCCAAAAAATCCAAAAGTCCGTTTATTCTCCCTAGAGGTTTATACTGATTATAAAGGTTTATTCATTCGAAATTTTATCTATATCCGTTCGAATATAATTTATAAACCGATTAAACATCCGATATCGTGGAAACCGGAAATCGGCGTATCCGGTCGGTATATACCTGGGCACTCAAACATGTGCACAAACCCGATCGACGACTTCAGCCGGCTATGATTTTGACCGGATATTCCGGCCTGAAACTGGCAATACCATTTCCGGAAATGCAAGTTCGCTCAACATCCCGAAATTCCTGTATAATTCGTTATTTCCGGAAGGGTGGCAGAGTGGTCTAATGCACCGGTCTTGAAAACCGGCGATGTGCAAGCATCCGTGGGTTCGAATCCCACCCCTTCCGCCAGGACCGTTTTCTCCTTTCTCAGATCAAGTCAGCCTATTTCCTGTTTTTCAGTATTCCAGAATCCCGATGTAGTATCAGGCAAGAAAAAACATCTGTCAGCTTATGCGCTGAAAAAAGAATGAGTTGCATGAAAGAAACACACTATCATCAACGTGTGTAAATCCTGATATCAGTCCGGAAGAAAAATCTGCTGCAAGTCGTTAAGAAAACGTTTGCCAAGTTCTGTAGGCTGGACATGGGCAGGAGAAACCATCAACAGTCCGCGCTTTACTGCTTCCGTCACCGCTTCATTGATGACAGAGAAATTCAGCCCGGTACGGTTTGCAAATAATGCGGGAGGAAAACCGTCCATCAGCCTGAGCGCATTCATCATGAATTCAAAACCCAGATCCGACACAGGAACCTCAAACTGTTCTTCCAGAGGAATTCCCTGTTCTATGCCACCCATGTACAAGAGAGGATTGCGTAATCGCATCTGCCGGATAACCGACTGATCCGGCAAGGTAATTTTCGAATGGGCTGCTGCTCCTATGCCGAGATAATCACCGAACAGCCAGTAATTTTTGTTGTGAAAACACTGACGTCCCGTTCTGGCATATGCAGATACTTCATAATGTTCAAAACCGGCTGCCGACGTGGAAGATTCAATCCATTCCTGCATTTGATCAAGGGTATCTTCATCCGGCAAAACAGGCGGATGTTTGAAATAATAGGTATTGGGCTCTATGGTCAGCTGATAGAAAGACAGATGGGCCGGTTCATAAGACAAGGCCACAGATACATCATCCTTCAACTGTTCCAGTGTCTGGCGTGGAAGACCATACATCAGATCCAGATTGATATTGTCAAAATATCGCCGAGCTATTTCTATGGCAGCTCTGGCTTCGTCATGATCATGAATACGTCCCAATTCATGGAGAAAATGCGGGTTGAAACTTTGAATACCGATTGACAGACGATTGATTCCACTTTCGCGATAAGATTTGAATTTCCCTGCTTCGAAAGTTCCAGGATTCGCTTCCATGGATATTTCGGCATCGGGCAGAACGGGAAGCAATTCCCGTATAAACGAAAGCAGCTGGTCTATGCCTTTGGCTGACAACAAACTGGGTGTACCGCCACCGATAAAAATACTGGAGATTTTCCGGCCCCAGATCATCGGCAATGACAATTCCAGATCTCGGCGCAAAACATCCAGATATTCTTTTTCCGGAAGTGTCGAATGTTTTTCATGTGAATAGAAATCACAATACGGACACTTCCGGATACACCATGGAATATGGACATACAGTGAAAGCGGCGGCAACTTGTCAAAATGGGGCTGACCGGAAATCGGTATCCCGGGCGGTTCGGTAACAGTAACCGGATGAATCGGAATCACGGCAATTTCTCCAGAAGTGCCCGTAATGCCATACCCCGATGGGAATGGCTGTTTTTCTCGTCCGGAGTCAGTTCGGCTGCCGTTTTTCCAAATTCCGGAATCCAGAAATAAGGATCATAACCGAAACCGTTCGTCCCTCTCGGAGTATCCACAATACGACCAAACCATCTGCCATCCGCAATAACAGGTTGCGGATCATCCGCGGAACGTACATAGACCAGTACGCAGTAATAATTCGCTGTTTTATCCGGCAACCCGGCAAGATCGGCAATCAGTCTGGCATTGTTTCTGTCATCCGATTTGGGTTCACCCGCGTAACGTGCCGACAAAACACCCGGCTTTCCTCCCAGTACATTGACACACAAACCCGAATCATCGGCCAGAGCCGGTTTCCCCGTCAGTCTGGAAACATGACGTGCCTTGGTCAGCGCGTTTTCGATAAAAGTGAAATAAGGCTCATCCGCTTCACCGACATGGTAATCGGATTGGGGGACGACCCGGTAACCTGCCGGCTCCAGCATTTGGCGGAATTCCTTCAGTTTTCCCGGATTGCCGGATGCCAGAACAATTTCTTTTGGCATAAACACCTTGCCTTTCAATCGTTTTCCAGACCCAGAACTCTTTTTTGCATATGAATCAGTTCATCAATACCCTTTTGAGCCATTCCAAGCATTTCATTCAGCATTGAATGACTGAAAGGCCCTCCCTCGGCTGTTCCCTGTATTTCGACAAAATCACCGGATTCTGTCATTACCACATTCATGTCCGTATCACAGGAACTGTCTTCCTGATAATCCAGATCGAGCATGGGAATTCCCTGGATCACGCCGACCGAAATCGCGGCGACAAAATGATTGAGGGGCACTTTCTCGATCAATCCTTCTTCGACCATCAGGGAAAAAGCGTCATAGGCGGCGATCATGACGCCGCTGATTGATGCGGTACGCGTACCGCCATCCGCCTGAATGACATCGCAATCCAGTTTCAGTGTTCGTTCACCGAAAGCGTTCAGATCAAACGCTGCCCGGATCGAGCGACCGATCAGACGCTGTATTTCCTGAGTCCGCCCGGACTGCCGTCCCCTGGCCGCCTCCCGTTCCATCCGTGTATGTGTCGAACGAGGCAACATGCCATACTCCGCAGTCAGCCATCCACGCCCTCTTCCACGAAGAAAAGGAGGTACCGACTCTTCAATACTGGCGGTACAAATCACTTTGGTATCGCCGAAAACAGTCAGTACGGAACCTTCTGCATATTTTGTGTAATTGCGGACAAACTCGATGGAACGCATGGAATCGAGCGGACGACCATTGGAACGGATGATTTCGGTGTTAGACATATTCAAATTTCACTAAAGTTGACGTATTTTCCAAATAATGCCACTGAATAAAAAGATTGAAAACCGTTAAATTGACGGATACCGCAATCATTCGACACATGCATTCCGCCTGTAAAGCAGCCCCAACGGCCGAAACAGTGCCTGCATGTCCTGATTTCCGATAAACGACAGATTGAAAGGATGTTCTGAAACGGCACAATCGAAAAATTCTGCAAAGGGAAGCGATATCAGCTTTTCAGCCATTTTCCCCCATAATATCAATACCGGCTTTTCGATATTCTGCCTGTTCCGGACAGCCAGAACATCCAGAACAGTGTATAAAAACGGCTGCCAGATTTTCGTCTCTCTGGCGGCAGAAACATGTGCACGATAAACCAGCGAGGCATTCAACAGCAGAAAGCCCTTGTTGATCATGGTCTGCTGCATTTCTTCCAGCGTCCGGATATAAGAAGAATGCTCGGCAAGCGCATCGTGAGCAACGGTTTTCATGGCATCGCTTCCCGTCTTGTCCGGTGTGATTTTTCCATCCGCGACCAGAAGCATCTTGATGAAATTGCGCAATGAGGTGGCACGATTGACCGGTTTGGACAGTCCGTTTTCCGACCACAGCTCTTTCACTGCCGCATCCATAAAACAGTAACCTGATGCGCTCTCCGCTCTGGGATAGGGGCCTTCTCCCACCAATACATACCTCACCGAGTCAATCGGCTGCGAAAAAGCGGCAAACAATCTGCCCTGCGTCGGCAAAAAGTCGTCTTTTGCAAGATCGTCAAAATAACCGGGAGTCTGCCGTTCGACCGACGCGAGTCCCTCGCGCAATACCGATACCCAACCGGAATGAACTTTGGCCAGCGCCTCTTCAACAATTTCAGGATAACGATTCATTTTTTCTTTGCCGACTCCATACGTATCCGGTCTATCACAGCGGCACCGAATGCCCTTTCCCTCAAAATATGCAACTGATCCCGCGCTTTAGCCGCCTTCTCGAATTCCAGATTTTTGGCATATTCCATCATCTGTTTTTCAAGTTTCTTGATCTCGCGGCTCAATTCTTTTTCCGACATGACATCATATTGGGCCTGTTCATCCGACACATGCGATTCTTGCAAACTGTCCTGCGGATGAAAAACCCCATCGATCAGATCCCTGATTTCTTTCATGATACCGGCCGGCGTAATATGGTGCTGTTCATTGTAAGCCAGCTGTTTCGCGCGGCGCCGTTCCGTTTCGTCGATCGCCCGTTTCATTGAATCGGTCATGGTATCGGCATACAGTATCGCGGCGCCATTCAGATTGCGTGCCGCACGCCCGATCGTCTGGATCAGACTGCGTTCGGAACGCAGAAAACCTTCCTTGTCCGCATCCAGAATAGCGACCAGAGATACCTCCGGAATATCCAGCCCTTCCCGAAGCAGATTGATACCGACCAGTACATCAAACGTCCCCAGACGCAAATCCCGGACGATTTCCACCCGTTCAACCGTATCGATATCGCTGTGAAGATAACGGACCCGGATTCCGTTCTCCGTCAGAAATTCCGTCAGCTGTTCCGCCATACGTTTGGTCAGCGTTGTCACCAGCACCCGTTCGCTTTTTTCAACCCGGTCGTGAATTTCGGCCAGCAGATCATCCACCTGTGTACTGGCCGGCCTGACCTGTATGGCAGGATCTACCAGTCCGGTCGGGCGAACAAGCTGCTCGACGACCTGTCCGGAATGGGTCAATTCATAACTGGCAGGTGTGGCAGACACGAAAACCGTCTGGCGCATCTTGCTTTCAAACTCGTCAAAGCGCAACGGACGGTTGTCCAGCGCGGAAGGCAACCTGAAACCGTAATCCACCAGATTCGTCTTGCGGGAACGGTCGCCGTTGTACATCCCGTTCAACTGGCCGATCATGACATGGGACTCATCCAGAAACATCAGGGCATCACTGGGCAGATAGTCAACCAGGGTCGGAGGTGGTTCACCCGGTTTCATACCGGTCAAATGGCGGGAATAATTTTCGATCCCCTTTGTGAAACCCAACTCATGCATCATTTCCAGATCGAAACGGGTTCTCTGGTCAATACGCTGTTCCTCGACGAACTTGCCGTTTTTCCGGAACCATTCCTTTCTCTCCCTGAGCTCTTCCTTGATCGTTTCGATCGCTCTCAACACGGTTTCTCTCGGCGTCACATAATGCGAACCGGGATAAATCGTGAAACGCGGAATTTTCTGCAAAACCTTCCCGGTCAAGGGATCAAAGAAATGAAGACTTTCGATTTCATCATCGAACATTTCGATACGAAGGGCATAATCGGCATTTTCAGCCGGAAAAACATCAATCGTATCCCCCCTGACACGAAACATTCCGCGACTGAATTCGATATCGTTACGGCTGTACTGCATTTGTACCAGACGGGTAATCACATCCCGCTGGGGTATTCTGTCACGTGTACGCAACGTCAGAATCATCTGATGATACTCATTCGGATTGCCGATACCGTATATGGCCGATACTGTCGCCACAATCACGACATCACGCCGTTCCATCAGCGACTTCGTGCACGACAGGCGCATCTGCTCGATATGCTCGTTAATGGCGGAATCCTTTTCGATGAACAGATCCCTTTGAGGTACATAGGCTTCCGGCTGATAGTAATCGTAATAACTGACGAAATACTCCACCGCATTGTTCGGAAAAAACTCCCTGAACTCACTGTACAACTGTGCCGCCAGCGTCTTGTTCGGTGCGAAAACAATGGCAGGCCGCCCCAACCGCGCTATGACATTGGCCATCGTATAGGTTTTGCCGGAACCGGTGACGCCCAGCAACGTCTGGTATGACAAACCGTCTTCAATTCCTTCTACCAGCCGGTCAATGGCTTCAGGCTGATCGCCCGACGGTGGGAAAGGCTGATGCAATTCAAAAGGCGAATTCTGGAAAGTCACGACTTTTCCGTCATCTTTTTTTGAAGAAATAAGCGATAAGTGAGACATGAGGTTCGTACCTTTGATAAGATGTTACTCAATAGAAAAAGCAAAAAAATTTTGTTTTTTCGCTCTGCACCGGTTGCTGTCAGGCACCTTGAATGCGGATTGCATGTCGCAATAAATATTGAATGTTAACACGATGAACGAATCTATTCCTGAAACTCTCTTTACCGCCATTCCGATGGCGCCCCGCGACCCTATTCTGGGTATTACCGAAGCTTTCCATGCGGACACCAACCCGAACAAAATCAATCTGGGCGTCGGTGTCTACTATGACGACAATGGCAAGGTTCCCCTGCTGAAATGCGTTCAGGAAGCCGAAAAACGGATCACCGCACAGGGTAGTCCGCATACCTACCTGCCGATCGACGGCCTGCCGCTTTATGACAACGCGGTACAGAAACTGGTTTTCGGTGAAGACAATATCGTGCTGAAAGAAAAACGTGCCGCCACAGTACAGGCTATTGGCGGAACAGGTGCGCTGAAAATCGGTGCCGATTTCCTGAAACGGTTCTCTCCCGACTCGCAAGTCTGGATCAGCAATCCGAGCTGGGAAAACCATCGCGCCCTTTTCGAATACGCCGGTTTCAAGGTCAACACTTACCCTTACTATGATCCGGCCAGCCACGGAGTGGATTTCAACGGTATGATCGGTACCCTGAAAACCCTGCCCGCCCGTTCTGTCGTGATACTTCATGCCTGCTGCCATAATCCGACAGGAGCGGATCTCTCCGATGCCCAATGGGACGAGGTTATCGAAGTCGTCAGGGACAGAAAACTCATTCCTTTCCTCGACATGGCCTATCAGGGTTTTTCGGAAGGCATTGAATCCGACGGCCAGATCGTCCGTCGTTTTTCACAACGCTATTCCCCTGTACTGGTATCCAATTCGTTCTCGAAATCATTTTCCCTTTACGGCGAACGTGTCGGTGCATTCAGTATCGTCGCCGGCAATGCCGATGAGGCTTCCCGTACACTGTCCCAACTGAAACGCATTATCCGGACAAACTATTCCAACCCGCCGATTTACGGGGCAAAAATCGTCGCCACAGTACTGTCCACCCCGGAACTCCACCAGATGTGGGAAAACGAACTGACCGGCATGCGTGTCCGCATCCACGAAATGCGCCACAAACTGGCCGATGAACTGACTGCCCGCAAATATGGAGAGGATTTCAGCTTCATCACCCGGCAAAACGGCATGTTCTCCTATTCCGGATTGTCTGCCGAACAGGTCGAAAGACTGAAAAATGAATTCTCGGTTTACATCGTCAGTACGGGACGCATCTGTGTCGCCGCGCTGAATTCGCATAACCTGAATTACGTCGTTGACGCCATCGCCAAGATTCTCTAACGCAAACAGACAGGCCTTTCCGCTTCTCCATCCGGCAAACGAAACTTTCCAGTGTTTGCCGGATTTTTCATGATTATTTCCACATTTACTGTTCCAGCTTAAATTTCCCTGAAACGAAACGGTAATTTCATTGTCAGACCAGACGTCCTGTTACAGAGATCGAATTCATCTTCCATCAGGATAAACCATTTGAACCAGGGAAATATTGAAACGCCTTCCGGCAACTGTTTATAAAAGAAAATTTTGCGATTTCAATGAGCTGGAACAAAACATATACCGATGGATTTTGAAAAATAAAATACCACATTCCAAATGGAGAACATCATGCGTACAAAACTGACTGCCTGTGCATTAGTAACGACCTTGGCCATCACCGGCTGTGCCAACATGAATGATACCCAGAAAAAAACGGCAACCGGAGCCGGTGCGGGCGCCGTTGCTGGCGCCGTACTGGGTGCTGTCACCGGCCCTGGAGGCTGGGGACGTGCCGCAGTAGGTGCCGCAATCGGTGGTCTGGTCGGAGGCGGTGCCGGCTATTTGTGGGGCAATCATATGGAAAAACAGAAACAGGAAATGCAGACCGCCACCCAGGGTACCGGTGTTGAAGTCGTCCAGACCCAGGATAATCGTATTAAAGTCAGCATTCCCAGTGACATTTCATTTGCCACCAACAGCGCGACACTGTCTCCCCAATTCAAAACCATTCTGAGAGATCTGGCCACTACGCTGAAAAAATAACCCGTCCACAAGCATTACCGTGATTGGCTATACGGATAACACCGGTACCGACGCGATCAATATTCCCCTCTCGCGTCAGCGTGCCGAAAGCGTCATGAATTATCTCGTCAGCCAGGGAGTTTCATCCAGCCGCTTTACAGTCGAAGGCAAAGGATCGAGCGATCCGATTGCAAGCAACGACACAGCAGCCGGCCGGGCACAAAACCGCCGTGTGGAAATATATGTCGGTGAACGCGCCAAATAACAGCTGTTTTTCTTCATAAAAAAATGCCGGAATCCCGGCATTTTTTTATACAATACTTCTCAGGCATAACCATCCGGATTTTTACTTTGCCACCGCCAGTAATCCTTGCACATTTCATCAAGTCCGTATTTCGCTTTCCAGCCGAGAAGGGCATGCGCCAGCGATGGGTCGGCATAATAAAGCGGAACATCGCCTGCACGCCTTGGTGCAATACGGTAAGGAATCGGACGGCCACACGCTTTCCCGAAAGCGTGGACAACATCCAGAACACTGTATCCGACTCCTGTTCCCAAATTGACAGTAAAACCTTTGTTTTTCTCAAACAGATAAGTTAGTGCATCGACATGGCCACGAGCCAGATCCATGACATGGATATAATCGCGTACCCCGGTACCATCTTTCGTCGGATAATCATCACCGAAAACGGCCAGCTCCTTCAACCGGCCTACCGCAACCTGGGCAACGTAAGGCATGAGATTATTTGGAATACCATGAGGATCTTCACCGATCAGGCCACTGGGATGGGCACCGACTGGATTGAAATAACGGAGTATGGCAACCGACCATAATGGATCGGAAAAAGACAGATCGTTCAGCAGTTCCTCGATCATCAGTTTGGAACGGCCATACGGATTGGCGACCGACAGTCTGGCTGTTTCGGGAACAGGAGAAAAGTCGGGATCACCATAAACCGTCGCCGACGAACTGAACACAAAACGACGGACACCCGCTTTCTGTGCCACCTGCAACAGCGAAATGGTTCCTCCCACATTATTGTCATAATACCTGAGAGGTTCGGCAACAGATTCTCCCACTGCCTTCAATCCGGCAAAATGGATAATGGCATCAATAGGGGTTTGCCCGAATATCATTTCCATTTCCGCCATATCGCGAACATCTGCCTCATGAAAAACCAGCGGTTTCCCGGTAATTTTCTCCACTCTCCTGAGAGATTCCCTCGAACTGTTGCACAGATTGTCCACTGCCACGACAGAAAACCCTGCATCCAGCAACTCCACACAGGTATGCGAACCGATATAACCGGATGCACCTGTCACCATGACTGTTTTGTTTTTATTGTTCATTATTCTCCCTGCCCGATCAAATACAGAGACTGTATCAGTCTCACACGATACTGACACAGACCTGTTTTCATTTTCAAACCGGCAAATCAATTATCGTGAAATTGCATGCCATAAAAACCGTTCGTCCGGACATCCACAGAACAAACAAGCATTTCGTCACTTCCAAAAATGATGCTGACTTATTGTGATATGGCAATATGACAGCAAAACAAAACCGTTCCGGTTCAATCAAAGTTTTTTTGACTGAAAAAGGAACGACGATGAAGAGAAAAAATCTGATAAGACTACTGCTGGCCCTCGCTGCCCTTTTCACCTTTTTGGGAAGCGTTCACGCCCAGAACGCAACGACACTGGAAACGAAATACCGGCAACTGCAAAACAAACTGGCAAACAATCAGTTCGGACAGCCGGTCTACATGGATTCCAGCCTGCAATCCAACACAATCAGCGGTGATGTCTACAGTGTTGTCAACTACCCCTATTCCACTGTCCGCACCGCTCTGGACACACCAACAGAATGGTGTGAAGTCCTGATGCTTCATTTGAATATCAAATATTGCCGCGCCCTGGGCAAGAACAAGGTCGAAGTATATGCCGGAACAAAGAAACCCCAGCCACTGAAAAACGCCTACAAAATGACATACAACTTCAAACCCGTCATTAACGACGACAGATACATGCAAATCATCATGGACGCAAAATCCGGGCCAGTCGGCACCTCGGATTACTACATGATGATGGAAGCCATTCCACTTAAAGACAACCGGACATTCATCCATATCCGATATTCTTACCACTTCGGAACCATGGCCAAAATCGCGACAAACCTTTATCTGGATACCGCAGGCAGCGGAAAAGAAGGATTCACCATCGTCGGCAAAAAAGCGAACGGTACCCCGGAATATATCACTGGCCTGAGAGGAGCCATCGAACGCAACACGATGCGCTACTACCTCGCTGTCGAAGCATACCTCGGTTCACTGTCGGCACCCCCTGCACAGCAACGTGAAAAACGCCTGAAAGCCTGGTTCAAGGGAACCGAACGTTACCCTCAACTGTATGAAATCACTGAAAAACAGTATCTCAGCATGAAACGGGAAGAGTTTAATCAGGAAATATCGAATAATTAATCATAAATAGAAAGCATGTGTCCTGCAGGACACATGCCAGACGCCCAAAGCTGGATAATACATAAAAGCAAATCCGTTAACTTCAACGATCCCAATCATATGGTTTGATTTCTTTTACCTGATAAAACTGTTTTACCAGCTTGATATATCGTTTGAAATCCGGATTTTCCTGTACCAGTCTATGACAACTATTCCAGTCAACCAACTCTTTTTCTCGCGCCGGAATAAGAATCTGAATTTCGGAAACATTCAAAGTATCAAGTTGAATGACACCAATACCATGTGCTGCATTCAGCATTCTCAACTCACGCATGGTCTCTTCACCATCGATTTTCATCGCGACCAGATAACCGAGATTCGCCCAAGAAGAATTGGAGACCGCCTGAAAAAACGCTTCTCTCACATTGGACATATTGACTGTTTTTTTCACTTCAAAAGACCACAAACGCGTACGCTTGTCCCCATAAGAGGCGATACACTCCTTTACGGTATGCTCCCAATGAGCACCGATATCTTCCAATCCAACCAGATCAGGATGCAACCATTTGTTACCGTTTTTCCCTTTCTTGTTAGACGATTTTTTTTCATCGATCCGAAGAGAAAAAACATTCAGTTCATTTCTCAGATAATTCGTCAATAATGGATAAAGAGCCTGTTCGCTCAACAGTTCGGCAGATTCACCATTGCAAACAACGCTTTGTTCTTCTGCTGCCTCGATTTCCGCTTCTTCCGTTTTTTCCGTGTAATAATATATTTTTTTGGACGTCCAGCTGTCGTTTTGATTTGCGGATGCTTTATTTGAAGTGCAGGACGATGAGCACCAATTTCCGCTGCAAGCTGCGTAATTACATCGTTTTCCGTTTCGAGATGGGTGCTGGCTTCTCGCTTTGCCATGCAATATGCCGGATAAACTGCAAAAACCTGTTTTGCAATCTGGCGAGCTGTTAACTGTTTTTCCGGCTGATCCTTTAACAAGTCGAAAACCATGCTTCCCAAACTGATCTTTTTCATCATTGGTCCTGCATCAAAAAATATTACTGACTCACGAAAAAGTATCACTGAGTCAACTCAGAAATATGCTGGATCAGAAATTTCCCTCGACTAATCTATTCCAGATTCTGGACCTGCTCCCGAATCTGTTCGATCAGCAATTTCAGCTCCATCGAAGCATCGGACAATTCTCTGATAGCAGCCTTGGAACCGAGTGTATTGGCTTCACGGTTCAGTTCCTGCAACATGAAATCCATCCGTTTTCCGACCAGTCCGCCCTTTTCCAGAATAGCCTTCGTTTCATCCAGATGGATCTTCAGACGGGACAACTCTTCCGCAACATCGATACGCATACCGTATAGCGTGACTTCCTGACGGATGCGCTCGGACGCTTCCTGCTGCGTCATGGTAACCGGTGCACTATCTGACAAAGCGACTCCCAGCGCTTCCTGCATGCGCTCGATGGCTTTCTGCTTGAATTGTTCGACCATTTGCGGAATCAACGGCTCGATTTTCCCGACAATCTTCTGCATCACCACCACACGTTCGACAAGCGCTTCTGTCAGGGCAGCGCCTTCCCGTTCCCGTTCGGCTGTAAATGTATCCAGCGTATCGATCATGGCCTGTCGGACCTGTTGCTGCAAGGTTTCCTGGTCGGGTGCTGCTTCCTCGATCATGCCCGGCCACCGCAACAGTTCATTGACCGTCATGGCCTGTGCTTGTGGATCGCGCTGCCTGATTTCGTGCTGCAGTCTGGACAGTTCAAGAAACAGCGAATGATTCAGGCTCAAAACCGATGCGTTCTGTTCACCACGCGCAAACGAAAGCCGGCATTCAACTTTGCCGCGTTTGACCCCCTGCATGATGGTCTCGCGGAAAAACGGCTCATAAGCCCGGAACTCATCGTTCATTCTGAACTGCAGATCCAGAAAACGTGAATTGACACTTTTCAGTTCAATCGTCAAGGTTCCCGCTACCGTGTCAACCGAAGTGGTGGCATAAGCGGTCATGCTGCGAACGGCCATTTTGCTTTCCTATCGAATAATCATATGCTGCCTGAATGAACAAACGGTTTAGCACCGTCCCCCCTGTACCTCTTCAAGAAAAACGGCACGCGCCAGCGTGCCGTTTCAGAAATGTACAGACTTTTATACCCTGCATTACTTGCTACGGCTGCGATATTCACCGGTACGGGTATCGATTTCGATCTTGTCACCGATCTCGACGAACAGAGGAACCTGTATTTCAAAACCGGTCGCCAGCTTGGCCGATTTCATGACCTTCCCCGAAGAAGTATCGCCTTTGACGGCCGGTTCGGTATAAACCACTTCACGAACAACCGTATTGGGCAATTCAACGGAAATGGCACGGTCGTTATAGAAAACGACTTCACATGGCATTCCGTCCTCGATGTAATTCAATGCATCGCCCATGTTGTCGGCTTCGACTTCATACTGGTTGTAGTCGGCATCCATCAACACATAATGAGGATCGGCGAAATAGGAATAAGTGACTTCTTTTTTGTCCAGCACAACCACATCGAATTTGTCATCCGCACGATATACGGCTTCCATATTGGAACCATTCAGCAGATTTTTCATTTTCATTTTGCAAACGGAGGCATTGCGGCCCGATTTGCTGTACTCGGATTTCAGAACGATCATCGGTTCGTTATTGACCATCACGACATTGCCGGCGCGTACTTCTTGTGCAGTTTTCATAAAAATAGATAATAAATGGATTGAAAAATAAGGTTTCCTGGGTGTGCCGACAACGATAAAGCCGACACAAAATTCCGCTTTGCGAAAAAATTGGCGTTATTTTAACGCATAAGTATTGATAAATCGTACCAAACCGGACGCCAAATCGGGCAAAGCCGCCATTTTTTTTGACCAGCCATATCCATGCCGGCTCAATAAGGGCATCAATTCCCGGAATTCTTCCCAGCTTTCGTGGCTGATCCGACCGTCATGAACACGATTCCATACGTGCCAGAAACGCTTCACTTTCCGCGCATCTTCTTCTGAAACACCGGCCAGATACCTTTTCAGAAAAGCTTCCAGTTTGGGCAGATGAATATCATCTTCCTGAGGATAAATGTGCCAGACAAAAGGACGCCCCGCCCATTGGGCCCTGACAAACGAATCCTCTCCCCGCACAAAATTGAGATCGCACGACCACAACAAGCGGTCATAGAGACTTTGTTCGATCATGGGAAGAATCTGCAAATCCAGCCGACCGGAAGAAAAACGGGTTCCCGCAACAGCAGGTCTTTTCATGAACGACCGGACGGCTTCCACTGCAACTCCTTCAGGAACCAGACACAATATGTCCCGGTCACCATTTTTGAAAGACTCCAGCAAAGACTCGACCGGCGCTCCCGGATAACAGAACAGGGAAACGATAAACTGCTGTCGCCGCACAGCGACACCGAGGGATGACAAAAAACGGATAGCATGCTCTCTGTCACACTGGAATTTGTCACGCGCATCGAGTACCCCCTTTTCCCGGATCAGCCCTCCTGTTTTTCGGGTAAAACCGGGAAAATAAAAATACTTGGTCAACGGAACCCACGATTGCGGCGACGCCATCAAATGGCTGTCTTCCACCCATGATTCCGCACTGAGATACTCCAGATTGATCCAGACCGGAGCGATTTGTCCGGTGGCCATCTGCCTGACATAACATTCGGGCAGATGGACCCCGAAACCTTCAATGACCCCATCAGGAATATCCCCTGCGGGCAAGTCAGGAAAAGAAGACGGCCAAAGCCGGATATCGACACCGCAAACAGTCTGTTCGGGACATCCGGCGATCACCTCCGGACAGATTTTTTGCAGAACAGCAGGCCGATCAATCCACAATCTGACCCGGAAACCATACTCACCGGCAAGCTGTCTGGCCAGACGCCAGCAAACTCCCGCATCGCCGAAATTGTCGATGACCTGACAAAACAGATCCAGCCGCAAAAATATCGAACGACAAGCCATGTCCTGTCAATACCAGCAAAAAATGCGTTTTATTCAGCCGATTTCAGCAAGGGCAGCATCTGGCCGAAAACCCTGGGCGTTCCGGCCACGATATTGCCAGACTCAAGAAAACCGGACTCTCCATCGAAATCGGACACAATCCCTCCCGCTTCCGAAACCAGAAGCGCCCCGGCGGCGATATCCCAGATTTTCAGCGACTTCTCGTAATATCCGTCATACCGTCCGCAGGCGACATAAGCCAGATCCAAGGCCGCCGAACCGGGACGCCGGACAGCCTGGCAATTCAGAGTCATGGCCTCGAACATGCGCAGAAATTCCTTCAGGGCTTCCGGGTCTTTCCTGCGACCGGCAAACCCGGTCCCGATCAGCGCTCTCGACAAACGATCCGTCCTGCT
Organism: Oxalobacter aliiformigenes; assembly: GCF_027116575.1. Lineage (GTDB taxonomy): Bacteria > Pseudomonadota > Gammaproteobacteria > Burkholderiales > Burkholderiaceae_D > Oxalobacter > Oxalobacter aliiformigenes. Next base: position 1,661,227 of record NZ_CP098252.1, read on the forward strand.
GACCCGGATACGCTTGTTGTTCAGAAAAGCGCCTGCTCCTTTGGTTGCTGTAAACAGGTCGTTATGAACCGGATCGTAAATAACGCCCTGGGTAACGACGCCACGTTGCCTCAGTGCAATAGAGATGCAATAGCACGGAAAACCGTGAATGAAATTGGTCGTTCCGTCAATCGGATCGATAATCCAGACATTTTCGCTTTCATCGTTCAGGCCATTCGAGGCACCTGATTCTTCCGCCAGAACGGCATGCGTGGGATAAGCCGTCAACAAGACATCGATAATCGCCGCTTCGGCAGCCTTGTCCACTTCGGTGACGAAATCGTTCTGATCCTTTTGTTCGACTGCGATCTGTTCCAGATCGAATGAAGCGCGATTGATAATGGTTGCGGCACGGCGGGCTGCCTTGACCGCCATGTTAAGCATTGGTTGCATAGCGTTTTCGTAAAAATGACGGCACCGGCCATACCCGAAAAGTCGGCACGGTGTCATAATGATTCAATAAAAAACCGGACAAGTCAGGGAAGCACTTCTTCATTTCAAGCCCGCTTCCCTGTCTTCTATAAGCCTTGTATTGTAAATGAACCAGCCGAAAACCGACACATCCATTTTCCGGACTTTGCGATTTATCCTTGTCGAAACCAGCCATCCCGGTAATGTCGGTGCAGCAGCACGCGCCATCAAGACAATGGGATTCGGACGACTCATCCTCGTTCGTCCCCGCTTCAGGGACGTCCTGACCCAAGATGAAGCCATCGCATTCGCCAGTGGTGCACAGGATATACTGGAAAAAGCGGAAATCACCGATTCCATGGATGTCGCTCTCGGAAACTGCCAGTTTGCAGCCGCCATCACCGCCCGGCTCCGTGAATTTTCCCCTCCGGTCCTGACCCCGCGGGAATTTGCAGAAACCGTCCTGCCAGACCCGCATGTCCATTGCGCCCTTGTTTTCGGCAGTGAACGTTACGGATTGCCCAATGATGTTGTCGAGCGATGTCACGCACTGATCAACATCCCGGCCAATCCCGACTATTCTTCACTGAATCTGGCACAAGCCATACAGGTTCTGGCCTATGAATGCCGCATGGCCCTGCTTGTCCGAAACGGAAATATCGTAAGAGACAGCCATATCGGTTTTCACGGCGATCCGGCCTCTGTCGAACAGATCAATGGCATGTTCGATCATCTGGAAACTGCATTGACCACCATCGGTTTTCTGAATCCGGCCAATCCCAAAAAACTGATGTCCCGGCTGAGAAGGCTTTTTTCGCGAAGCCAGCTTGAAACGGAAGAGGTCAATATCCTGCGGGGAATCGCCCGACAAATTGAAAAACATGCCGGTCCCAAAACAAACTGACTAGTGCCAGGTCCGCAAAAGACCGACGACCAGTCCCTCAATCCGGAAATTGTCGGACTCCCTGTTTATCCGGATAGGCTCGAAATCGGGATTTTCCGAAATCAGCTCAACGGTTGATCCCGTTTTGCGGAAACGCTTGACCGTTACGTCATCACCGATTCTGGCGACGACGATCTGGCCGTTACGTACCTTTTCCGTTTTTTTGACCGCAATCAGATCTCCTTCCAGAATACCGATATCCCGCATGGAAAGTCCCCTCACCTTCAACAGATAATCGGGTTTGTCCGAAAACAGGGAGGGATCCAGCTGATACGTTTTCTCCACATGTTCCTGAGCCAGAATGGGAGAACCCGCCGCGACACGCCCCACCAATGGAACGGCGTATTGCATCTGGGCTGGCGATACGGAAACCGGCATTCCCGCATCGTCCTGCAGCAGGCGAATCCCCCTTGAAATACCCGGAACCATCTCGATAACGCCTTTACGGGCCAATGCCTGCAAATGCTCTTCGGCCGCATTGACGGACCTGAATCCCAATTCCGCCGCAATTTCGGCACGTGTCGGCGGAAAACCGGTTTTTTCAATCGATTTGCTGATAAGATTCAGTATTTCCTGTTGCCGTGCTGTCAGTTTGATCATGTACGCCTCGCCGAAAACCGGTAATTCACTGGTAATATTTGACTGTGAATTTTTATAGCCTGTTGATTTGATCAGTATTTTAAAAGAGAATCCCGTTTTTTTCCAGTTCCCGTGCAACGTTTTCATCGATCGGTCGTCATGCGTTTCTGTAAAACATATTGCATTGAAACGGCTGGCACAGTAAAATAGCAAGATTTCTTCTTCCCGCACCTGACTTGACGCCGGGGCGGGCATATCTTTAACGTCCAAAAGGAGTATGCATGCGTCACTACGAAATCGTCTTTATCGTTCATCCTGACCAGAGCGAACAGGTTCCGGCCATGATCGAACGTTACAAAAACAGCGTCACTTCCCGCGGCGGAAAAATCCATCGCGTCGAAGACTGGGGCCGTCGCCAGCTGGCCTACATGATCAACAAATTCGCCAAAGCCCATTACGTTCTGATGAACATCGAATGCGATAGCGAAACCCTGAAAGAACTGGAAACGGCATTCAAATTCAACGATGCCATTTTGCGTCATCTGACCGTCAAAATGAAACATGCTGAAACCGGTCCTTCCCCGATGATGAAATCGGCACAGAAGGAAGAATCTGCCAAGGCAACCGCCCCTGCAGAACAGTCCGCGTCAGCCTGACAAAACCGCGACAGGAGACTTCCCTGATTCCCGAGAACCGGCTTTGTCTGACTGGCAGAATCCTGGAACGTGAATCGATCCGATACACACCTGCCGGCATTCCTGTGATCTCTGCCCGACTGGGACACCGTTCACAGCAGCCGGAAGCAGGAACGGACAGGAACGTGGAATTCGAAATGCCCGCTATCGTCATCGGCGATATGGCCGGAAAATTCGAAAAACTGGCAACAGACACGTTTTACCGCTTTACGGGTTTCATGGCGGCAAAAAGCTTCAAAAGCAAAAGTCTTCTGTTTCATATTACCGGCTTTTCATCGATTGGATAGGCCAAACCTTTTATATACAGGAGCCAAAAATGGCATTTGGTAAAAAATTCGACAAGAACAAAAACAAAGACAAACGCAAACAACAAAACCCTCTGTTCAAACGCAAAAAATTCTGCCGTTTCACGGTAGCCAATGTTGAACAGATCGATTACAAGGATATCGACACCCTGAAAGATTTTATCCAGGAAAACTGCAAAATCATGCCAGCCCGTCTGACAGGCACCAAGGCACACTACCAGCGTCAGCTCGACACCGCCATCAAACGCGCTCGTTTTTTGGCCCTGCTGCCTTACACTTCCCTGCATTCCGCCTGATTTTTGCCGGATAATCTAAAGAATATTGGAGAAAAAAATGCAAGTAATTTTGTTGGATAAAGTCGGCAATCTCGGCAATCTCGGTGATGTCGTAAAAGTCAAGGACGGATATGCCCGCAACTACCTGATTCCCCAGCGTATGGCACGCCGCGCTACCGCTGCCGCCATTGAGGAATTCGAAGCGAAACGCGCCGAACTGGAAAAGGCAGCGGCAGAAAAACTGGCAAATGCCCAGACCCAGGGCGAAAAACTGGCTGGTCTGACTGTCCAGATCCTGCAGAAATCCGGTGTGGACGGCCGTCTGTTCGGTTCCGTCACCAATTTCGATATCGCAGAAGCACTCACCAAACAAGGCTTCGATATCCACAAAGCCCAAGTTCGCCTGCCACAAGGTCCATTCAAGACCGTTGGTGACTTCCCCGTCGCCATCGCCTTGCATTCCGATGTGGTTGTCGACATTACCGTTTCCGTTCTCGGCGAACACGTTTAACAGGGTCACGACCTGGAAAAAGCCCGGAGAAATTTATTTCTTCGGGCTTTTTTTATTGTCTCTGTCCTTTAGCGACAAAACAATAACGCTTTTTTCACTTCTCTTCTGACTGGACATTCCGTCGTACCGATAATCTCTCACTGACTGGTGCCGGCAACGGAAACGATCCTGGACAATAAGACTTTTACAAAGCCGGATATAAAATACTAGCAATACCCCTGCTTTCAGGACCCTCCCCCTACCTGGCCCATCGGGTATTGCAATCGGATATGCCGCCAATACGGTTTCCACAGATATTTCTGTCACTTTCTATCCCGGCAGTTCTCGAAACAGCCTCGGCAAAATTCGTCAGCTGCAAACCGGATATGGCATACCGGCATTTCCACCCAAAAACGGCGACAATTGCCATACGAATGAACCATTCATCAAACAGAAACCGCTGATTTTGCCGCTTTCAATCCGGCTCAATATTGCCGCAACCGCAAAAGTGTTTTGACAAGACAATCGATTTCCTCAAATGTATTATAGAAAGCAAGGGATGGACGGACGGTTGCCTCAAGACCATATCGCCTCAAAGCCGGCTGCGCACAATGATGCCCTGCTCTGACAGCAATTCCGTGCCGGCTCAGATAGTGGCCGATTTCCGAAACATCGTACCCGTCCATGACAAAAGAAAGTACACTTGTCCTGTCTGCGGCATTTCCGATCAGATGCAATCCGGAAATACGCTTAAACTGATCCATCGCATAAACCAGCAATTCATGTTCGTAACGGCTTATCTCATGAATGCCGGTTTTCTCGACATAATCCAATGCTGCCCCCAACCCGACGGCACCGGCAATGTTGCCGGTACCTGCCTCGAACCGTGCGGGAGCCGGGCGATATCGTGTTTTTCCGAAGGTGACATCGGCTATCATATTCCCGCCGCCCTGATACGGAACGGCACTATCCAGCAGTTCCTTTTTTCCGTAAACGACGCCGATTCCGGTCGGCCCGAAAATCTTGTGTCCAGAAAAAACCAGAAAATCCGCATCCAGTTCCTGTACATCAACAGGAATGTGCGCAACTGACTGCGCAGCGTCGATCAGGGTTTTCACACCATGGTGGTGAGCGATGCCGATCATTTCACCGACAGGTGTTACCGTTCCCAGTGCATTGGAAACATGCGTGACGGAAACGAAACGTGTCCGTCTATTGAACAGTTTCCGGTATTCCGACAAAATCAGCTGTCCGCTGTCGTCGGCTGGAATCACACGAATAAGCGCTCCTGTTTCCGCACAAACCTGCTGCCAGGGAACAATATTGGCATGATGTTCAAGAATGGACAGAATAATTTCATCGCCGGCCTCAAGCCGCGGTTTTACGTAACTCTGCGCGACAAGATTGATCCCTTCCGTTGTTCCCCTGACGAATACAATATCGGATGCAGAAGGAGCCGTCAGGAAAGCGGCCACTTTCTGTCGTGCTTCCTCATAAGCGTCCGTAGAACGCGCAGCCAGCTCATGCGCTCCCCGATGGACATTGGAATTTTCATGAAGGTAAAACCGGCTGATACGCTCGATCACCGGTTCCGGTTTCTGCGTCGTCGCGGCATTATCCAGCCAGACCAGTTTTTGTCCGTTATTGACCTTTTCGGACAAAATAGGGAAATCCCGCCGGATCCGTTCCACATCAAACACTTTCCGACTGGACGGGCTGTCTTTGCGTGTTACGGATTTTTCGTCACCGACCGCCTGCAAAACCGGATGGTATGCTCCTGTTGCATTCTCTTCCTTGAGGAACACCGTATCAGAAAATATCGACGACAGTTCGTCCGGATAATTTATGCCGGATAACTCACCGGCGATCCTCTTTAGTCCGGAACCGGTATACGAAACAGACCGCTTTCCCGACAAACCCCGTCCGAATTCAGGAAAACAGGCAATGGACAAGTTCGCGATCTCCCGCAAAACAGGATCGTCGTCCTTGCCGGAAACTTCAGGGAAAAAATTCCGGTCAGTTGTAATCATAATAATTACCTATATCGACATCTTCCAGAACAGCAACGGCATCATCCGACAGAATGGCAACCGAGCAATAAATGGAAAGCAGATAAGACGCGATTCCTTTGTCGTCAATTCCCCTGAACTTGACCGAGAGTCCTCTCGACTGTTCATCGGGAAGATTTTTCTGATACAAACCGATGACCCCTTGATTCGCCTCACCGGTACGGACAAGCAGAATATCCGTTTTGCCCGCCTTTCCTTTCGGTTCCCTGACGCCATCGACCAGCAGCTTGTTCGTCGGAAAAATCGGAATTCCTCGCCATGTCAGAAAATGCGAACCGAACAGATCGACTGTTGCCGGAGGCACTCCCCGACGTGTGCACTCACGGCCGAATGCCGCAATAGCCCGAGGATGAGCCAGAAAAAAAGACGGTTCTTTCCAGACCCTGGAAATCAGTTCATCGAAATCATCCGGTGTCGGGAAACCTGTCCGTGACTGTATCCGCTGGGAATCCGGCACATTCTTGAGTAAACCGTAATCATCATTATTGATCAGCTGCCCTTCCTGACGCTCGCGGATACTTTCTATTGCCAGACGCAACTGCTCCCTGATCTGATTGTGCGGAACACTGTAAATATCGGAAATCCGGGTATCGATATTGATAATGGCCGAGATGGAATTCAGAACGTACTCACGGGGTTTTTCCTCATAATCGATAAACGTCTGTGGAATGACCGTTTCCTTTCTGATCTGGCTGCACAGCACTTCAAGTGGCGACTGATCTTCCACCACCCTGTTCCGCCGGAAAATCCCCGTTTCAAGACCTTTCCATTCCAGTACCCGCGTCAGCCACCGCGGTGTCAACGACTGATACTGTGCCGTCGTTTTCGTCACATCCGACAATTGATAAGCGGCATCTATTCCAAGTGATGCTGGTTTACTTTCCTCTGACATAGCTTTCCCTTTTCCGGTTTTTTCTTCAAATACAGATTATTGTCTTGTCTTAATAGACCGGCATGGAGCTATCCACTTCTTTTGCCCAGCCAATGATTCCGTCTTTCAGACTCAACAGTTTTCCGCCATATCCAGCCTTCATCAACTCCTCGATGAGGTAAACGCTTTTCTGTCCTGACTTGCAAATGAATACCGTTTCGGCCTCCCGATCGAGCTCATCCATATGCCTTTGTACCTGACCGAAAGGGATATGTCTGGCCCCTTCTATCCAGGCAATCGCTTTTTCATGAGGTTCCCGGATATCGATTAGTTGAATGTTTTCATGTTTTTCCAGCCGCTCTTTCAGAGTGACCGGAGTTATTTCCTCGACAATGTATGAACGGTCACGCTTCCCGATACCGCAAAACTCCTCATAATCGATCAGTCCGGTAACCGTCGGATGTTCACCACATACCGGACAGGCAGGATCTTTCTGAATGGCATATTCCCTGAACTGCATTTGCCAGGCATCCAGAGAGAGCAGTCGCCCGATCAGCGGTTCACCGCCCCCGACAATCAGTTTGACGACTTCATTGGCCTGGATCGTACCGATCATTCCGGATATCACACCAACCACACCGGCTTCTCCGCAAGACGGAACCGTACCGGGAGCGGGTGGATCGGGATACAGACAGCGATAACAGGGGCCTTTTCTGGCATCGAAAACACTTGCCAGCCCATCGAACCGGTAAATGGAACCGTAAACATCCGGTTTCCTGAGCAGGACACAAGCATCATTGATGAGATAGCGTGACTGGAAATTATCCGTACCATCCACAATAATGTCGTAACCAGCCATGATTTCCAGTGCATTTTCACTGGTCAGTTTCGTATTGAAAACCTCGACATTGACGGCAGGATTGAGTGCCCGAATGCGATCCTTTGCCGATGCGACCTTCGGACGCCCGATATCACGTGTGGAATGAATCACCTGCCGCTGAAGATTGGACAATTCGACTTCGTCGAAATCCAGAAGCCCGATGGTTCCGACACCGGCAGCCGCCAGATACAAGGCCACCGGAGAGCCGAGCCCTCCCGCCCCGACAATCAGGACTCTGGCCTTGCCCAGTTTTTCCTGGCCCTGTATGCCGATCTGAGGCAACAGAAGATGCCGGCTGTAACGGATAATCTCGTCCTTCTCCTGTCCGGCAGAACGGGAAACCGGAGAAAAAGTTTCCCTGTTCATCGTTTTTCTCCCTTCAGAACCGGCATAACGGATCTCCTGTCATCGACAAAAATCTTTTCCAGAAACAATGCATTCATCATTTTTTCCCGTTTATCCGTTCGAATGCTTCCCCATAGATGTGCGCCGCTTTTTTGAGCGAAGCAAGCGAAACATATTCATCCACACTGTGCGCAACAGACTCTTCCCCCGGAAACAGTATCCCGAAAGAAACGGAACGCGGCATATCCCGGCAATATGTGCCACCTCCTGTACTGATCGGCTTGCCAGCCTGCCCTGTTACAGCCGTATAAGCTCCCAGCAAAAGCTGGACGAAAGGATCGTCCTCAGGAACATAAAGCGGAGCATTGCGGCTATCCAGTGTCACACTTGCTCCAAGCTGTCCGAAAATCTGTTTCAGTTTTTCCACGATTTCATTGCCATCGAACGTGACGGGATACCGGATATCGACTTTAAGGGTACATCCCTGCCGATCGGCATCAATGACAGCCAGCGTACAGGTCAAATCTCCCGAAACATCATCATGGCATGCAATTCCGAGCGAACGACCGTCATATTCCATCCGAAACAGCCTGTGCAGTTCCCTGACATAATCTCCCAGCGGAGAATGGATGTCCTGCTGGGCAAGAAACTGAAGCAGCAAAAGAATCGCGTTTTTGCCATCCCAGGGATGTTTGACATGTGTGGACAAACCATTTGCGACAACAGAATCGCCCTGAAATTCGAATCCGTCCCGATCATCCGGAAAACGGATACCTTTCAATGTCACAAATGCCTTTCCCGGTACGATATTCGTCCGGACTCCTCCCCTGATCGTTTCTATCCCGACAAAAGAGTCGCCGGATCCATCAAACTCCTTCCTGACAGTCAAGCGCAGAATTCCCTTTTCCGCATTGATCAGCGGAAATGCGCCATCCGGCGAAAAACTGTGCAATGGAATTTCCTCGGTTTTCTTGTAACGCTTGATGCACCTGAACGCACCTGTTTCCTCGTCCAGCCCGACAATCAGACGGAAACGGCACTTAAGAGACTGTGTATCCCGTATGGCTCTCATGGCATGCAGACTGGCAACCGCCGGTCCTTTATCATCGAAACTGCCACGACCATAAAGACGCCCTCCGGAATCAACGCCACCAAAAGGCGGATAATGCCAGAGCGATTCATCCCCAGCCGGTACGACATCCAGATGACACATAATGCCGTAAAGCGGCAATGACTTGTCAGTAGAAGTATCGACATAACCGACATAATTGTCGAGATTTCTTGTCGTAAAACCATAACTTTCCGCACGCTTGAGAAAGGCATTCAATGCATCCGTCATGGGACGCCCAAACGGATCATTTTCCGTTGGTTCATACAGTGAAGCATCCGTTCTGAACGAAAGCATATACTTCAGATCGGCAACCAGTTCCTCAAAACGGTCATCTATCAATTTATGCATTATTTTCCTCCGACAGACGTTTGGCTGCATCAGCCATTAATAATTTCCGGTTTATCTTGTTCGTATCGGTAACAGGCAACTGATCGACAAACCATACCCGGCGAGGATGCAAATAAGGCGCAGCATGAGCAAGTACGAACCGTTTCAGTTCTTCTTCTGTCACATTTCCCTTTTTCACGACATAGGCAACCGGTTTTTTCCCCTTGATATCGTCATCGACAGGAACGACACACGTGTTTTGAACCAGCGGATGCGTTCCAAGTACCTTTTCCACCTCTCCCGGATAAATATTTTCGCCGCCACAGACAAACATATCGTCCGCCCTGCCTTTGAATGTATAAAAACCGTCCTCATCCAGGCTGAAAACATCGCCGGTAATGTAATAACCATCTTCCGTGAACGGCCTGATTTCCGGACGGTTGTAATAACCGTTCATCAAGGCAGGCGACTTGATCTCCAGAACACCATGATCATTCAGTCTGACTGAAACATCAGGATGAGGATATCCGGCAGAAAACGGAGGAGTTTTTTTTCCTTCCGGATGAGATGTAAAAGTAACCGGTCCCGATTCCGTTGTTCCGTATGACGTTACGATATTTGCCTGCGGCATGATTTTCCCGATCCGTCCGAACAGACTGTCGCCGGCTGGAGCCGAACCAAGACGAACCGTCGTCACAGACGACAGGTCGGTATCATGGACAAGAGGATCACGCAAAACAGCTTCTATCATGGGAGGAACAGCCGTAATATACGTGCAGGAATATGTCTCGATCGCTTTCAGATAATCGGCTGTTGTAAAACGGGGAAGTATGACAGCCGTTCCCCCCGATGCCAGGACAAGGAAAGCCAAAGTCAGCGCCTGCATGTGGTAAAGCGGCGCGGCAATCAGAGTGACATCGTTCGCCAGCGATGTTCTTTTTTTACGCGTTTGTGCTGTCCAAACATGACTTTCATGACTTAACACCACCCCTTTGGGACGTCCCGTGGAACCTGATGTATAAAGAATCAATGCCGGTTCCTTACCCGCCATGTCAACAGACAAGAAACCTTGTCTTTCTGTTCCGCACAACGGCTCCCATGAAAAATCATCTGGGACGGCCGATCCGTTTTCGTCATCAGAAAAAACCTGTTTGACTCCCGCATCGTTCAGAACATCCCTGATTTGTGCATCCGGCAATTTCCAGTTGACCGGAACGGCCACCATACCTGCTTTCATTATGCCAAGCACAGTAGCTATATAATCCGCGGAATTCAGACCAATTACCGCTATCCTGTCTCCAACCTGGTATTTCCTGGATAAACCGGCAGCAACCGTGTCCGAAATGGACTGAATATCGCCATAGGTATAGCGCCTGTTTTGAGGCAAACTGACAAACGCTGTTTTTTCCGGATCGATGTCACTGCCCAGCATTCCGAGATTCATGATTCAAACTCCAAAATGATGTTCTTCCCGGCCTTCAGCCAGAGCCTGTTTCCCGACTTCCGATAAAGTGGTACATTTTTTCTGACGATCTGTTCGACCCTGTCAATATCAGGGCAATGGAAAGTCATCGCAACAAAACGGTCCGCCTCGAAATTGGCTACTCCGAAACGGTCGCATAATTCACCGACCGATCCGATTTTTATTTCGAACCCTGTCAAATTGCCCAACCGGTTATAACGGAGGCGTGTTCCAGCAGAATCATGACTGGCTATATACAAATACTTTATTCCCGTAACCCCGTTGGGATGCTTCATATCGTTACTACGCCAGATAAATTGCGGCGTATGATGCTGGCAGAAATAAACCCTTCCTTCCTGAAACTGTCCTTTTACAAGACGAATGACAGAAAATTCCGCTTTCCCTGTGCCTCCGGGAACGGGTCTGGAAAAATTCTGCAAAGGCTGCATGGCCAATGAAGACCGTTCCAGTTCCATTACCAGTTTCACCGGATCGGACATCCTGAAAACCAGTCCGTCAATTCCCTCATGGCTTTCAAGCAGATCCTTTCTCCGTCCATCTCCCAGACCGACCAGTTCCAGATAATGATCCTTGAAAACAATACTCTGATTGACCGACCCCAGACTGTGTTTGCTCGGTGGCGTAACGATAAATCCAAGTTCTGAAAACTGTCTTTCATAGTCTTCCAGCACATATTTGGCATTTATGACGAGATGGTCAAGCTGAAGTTCCATCATCCCCCCGTATGAAAAACACCCCTGCCTGATGCGACAAGCCGTCCATCCCTGTCGAAGACTTCAGCCTGTGCAGATGAAACCCGCTTTCCGAATCTCACCACCTTGCCGACCACTCTCAGATCACCCCGTGCCGGTGCATGATAATCCACTCTCAGATCAATAGTCGGCACGCCTTTCCCGATACGGGAATACAACGACATATCAGCACCCAGATCAACCAGTGCAGCGAGAATACCGCCATGAATATATTGTCCTTCAGGATTGACAATCCACTCCGGACGCCATGTGGCAGCAATTTCAACATAGTCGTCCCCCACATCCAGCACACTCAGGCCAAGCCACTGGTGAAAAGGCCGGGACAACAGAAATTCGTTCAGTTTTTCCTTCATAATGTCGGATCCACAATAATTTTCCCGATAACTTTCCGATCCCGGATCAGCGCCAGTCCATCAATGGCTTCTTCCAGAGGAAGCACCTGGTCAATTACCGGATCGATCCTTTTTTCGGAAACCAGATTCAGCAAATCCTCCAGATTGTCCCGGTAAAAGCTGTTCGACCCTTTTACATTCAGTTCAAATGTCCAGATGTAGCGCAAATCTTCTTTCGGGTCATAACCGGCTGTCGCCCCGCATACCAGTATGGTTCCGCCACGTTTGACCGCCTTCAGCGATTTCGCCCACGTATCGCCGCCGGTATAATTGATCAACACATCCACGCCACCTTCAAATGTCCGTCGCTGCGGTTTTCCATACTGTGCATAAACATACTTGACGAAGTCCGTCGTGTTGTAGTTGATAGTGTAATCGGCACCCAGTTCCTTCAGACGTGCGCACTTTTCATCGGAACCGCCGCAAGCGATCACTTCGGCCCCCAGCATCTTGGCAATAATGATACTGGCCGTTCCCACGCCACCACTTGCCCCCAGGATCAGCACTCTGTCACCCGGCCTGACCGTGTTATGCGTAATCAGCATACGATGGGCTGTACCATAAGCGACAGGAAGTGCTGCCGCCTGGTGGAAACTGACATTGTCCGGTATTCTGAAAAGCTGATCTGCCGACACGACAACATATTCCTCCATGCCGCCATCGACCATTTCTCCCATCAGTCCAATACCGGCACGAAGAGGATTGACCATGACACGATCTCCCGCTTTCCATTCACCGGCATCTTCAACTACCGTTCCTGCAATATCCAGACCGATCACTACCGGCAAGGGAACCCTGATTCCAGGCATGCCGCGTACAGTGAAAATGTCATGATAATTAAAAGAAGAAGCACCGACCCGGACAAGAACCTCGCCATCTCCCGGTTGTGGAACCGGTTTGTCCTTTACCAATCCCAGTTTGTCCAGATCACCATGCTCGCTCAAAACCAGTGCTTTCATTTTTTACCTGCCGCTTTCAGATAAGGTTCCTGATCATAGATATCTTTCGTGAACTGTCCTTTGACAAGACCGATTCTGGCAAAGGCATCATGTTCGGATTTCAGTGTTTTCAGTACCTTGTCATCTAGAGAAACCCGATAAGCATTCTTCCAGCGATTGACATAAATTCCGGCATTTTCCGGCGTCATTCCGGCGCGTTTGGTTACGATGTCGATAACTTCCTGTTTGTGGGCACTTCCCCATTTGTCCAGATTGATCCATGACTTGACGACCTTGGCCACCACCTCCGGATGCTGTTTGAGATAATCTGCACGGGCGATACCTACTGCGAGATAAGGCGGAACATTGTTTCCCGATACCGCTTTCCACTCATTCGGCAATTCACCCAGTTTTCTCAGATTCAGTTTCTTGCCGATCTGGTCATATGTAAACGTACGAATGACTGCGGCATCGATCTGATCCTGCGCCAGAAACTGTGCCAGCCTTCCTTCATTGCCTGAAATAATGCTGTAGTCACTGCTTTTGACACCATATACCTGATCGGCAATCGTAGCGGCAATCACCGTTGTCGCCGCATTCGGCTTGGAAGCGCCGACTTTCTTGCCTTTCAGATCACTCCACGTCTTGACAGGCGAATTGGCCGGAGCGACAACAACCGCATCCGCCAGTTGTGTAGCCGCAATGATCTTGATGGGCACACCATCGTTGATGGCACCGAAAACAGCCGTCATCGGAGCGGCATAGGCAACATCAATATCGCCAGTCGAAAGCGCCTGTATCTGCGCCAGCAGATCCGGGAAGCGCACATATTCGACATCCACGCCATTCTTCTCAAGAATCCTTGTTTCCTCAAGAACGGCTCCGTACCCCAGACTGATTCCGCTTGTCCAGTACCCCACCCGGACTTTTTCCTTTCCGGCCGCAAATGTCGATCCGGCAAAAGCGATCAACATCATGAACATCACTATCAATTTACGCATTTTTTCCCCTGAAAATCATGAACCCTGTTTACTACTGTTTTCCGGAACGGATGCCCGGATATGGAAGGAAGACTGTTCATATCCTGTACCGTTCCATTCCGCAGAAAACCATCGGTATCCCTCCACACACGGGAGACCCTGCCGTCTCAGAATTTGTGTGTAATACCTGCCTGGACACCGGTTACCGAATCCTTCTTCAAACCGGTAAACCGGTATCCGAGATCCTTGTCGTCATAATCGGTATAGGCGACGTTCCCATAGAGCGATGTCCGCTTGGAGAGATCATAGGTATAACCGACCGCATACCGGTAGGCATCCTTCGTTCCAGTCCATCCTGTGTCACCTTTGGTATTGCTCAGGCGATCCCACTGAACCGATGCATTCAACCGGCCGGGACCGACATTCCATTCCAGACCGGTCAACAGGTTTCTTTGTCTTCCATAAAGCGTATTTATACCTTCGGCATAAGAAGAATTTCCTCCTTTCCATCCCTTGCTGTCCGTATCTTCGTAGGAAAGAGAAACCCTTACGGCATCAGTCAGACGATAACCAAGGCCGACACTCCAGATGCTCGAATCATTGGAATCCGCAACACGGCTCCAGTTCGCCGTAGCAGAAAAAGAACCGCTGTCATAAAGAACACCCAGTTCATATCCATCGTTATCGGCATTTTTCGATTTCAGATTCGTCTTCACCGTATCCGTAATGGAATCACTGTTTGTATTGGAGCCCAGCGAATAGGAAGCGCTGACTCCCAATCCATTGAATTTCGGGCTATCGTAACGGAGGGTATTGTCAATACGGGCATTGCGCTGCAAACCATAGAACTGGCTGCCGACACCGATCTGGTTGAACGGATCGAATTTGCGGATGAATTCGGTTTCAATCTGGTTGATACGCCCCAGACGAACCTGACCGAACGGCCCGGCCAATCCCAGCCAGGCTGCGCCATCCCAGTCTTTCTGAGTGGCGGATTTCGATCCCTTGTAGCTGGCCGTGTTGCTATTGCCCAAAGTACCGTCACTCAAATCGAAGCGTCTCTGGATATCAAAGATTGCCTTGTATCCGTTTCCCAGATCTTCCGTACCACGAAAACCGATACGGTTATTGTCATAATCCCCCATCCGGAGATCTCTTCCCGTTTCCTTGACATAACCGACGTCGAGAACACCATATATGGTTACATTACTTTGTGCCTGGGCGACACCGGCAAACAGACCAAAAACAGACAATGCGACAAACGTTTTTTTCATTTCCATCTCTCTTTTTACAAAACAATTCCATCTCATGGCATCAAACCATGATTCATGAACAGCGGAATCCCGCTGCATATCAAACAAACCGGGTAAACAAATCAGGCGAAGCCGCCTGGCAGACTTGTTGGATCAACAACAGACAGGACAGGAACAGGCAGAAACACACCTGATACAGGAAGAGATGGAACGACTTGAAAAAAGAGAAACTATTCTGTGCAGAAGGTAATCCGATCGCCAGAAATACCTTTCAAAATCATTTTCCAAAGAAGATTTCATTATTGCCTCAAAAACATTTTTTATTACACAATCAAAACAACAGACCTTTACTACTCACAAACAACCAGCAACGTATCCGGACATTTTCCAGAAAGGCTCAAGAAGCCGGACGCCATCTGAAAAGCCATTTTTCCATTGGGTGAATCACCCCCGATTCGATCACAAGCATGAAAACCACCATCAAAAACGCCCAGGCAAACACTTCCGCACTCTGAATCATGTCAGCCGCAATTCTGAGACGGTACCCGATACCACTACCTGCCCCGATCGTTTCCGCTACAAGCGATACGCGCCAGCCAAAACCGAATGCCAGTCTGGCTGCCGAAAAGAAAGCAGGCAAAATCGTCGGAACATAAATTTTTCTGGCGATCTGGAACCAGTTCATCCTGAAACTTTTCGCCAGTTCAATATATTGCCTGTCGACCGATTTGGTTCCTTCCCAGACATTGGTGAAAATAATCGGCATGGAAGCCATAAATACAACCGTAATCGTGCTGGCATCCGAAATGCCGAACCAGATAATGGCGAAAATTGCCCAGATGGCGGAAGAAACCGAATTCAATACCGAAATGACTGGAGCAAAAAAAGTCGCCAGCACTTTACTCGAACCGAACACAACCCCGAGTACCGAACCGACAACAGCAGCCAGAACAAATCCCGAAATCACCCGTCTGGCTGTATCCAGCACATCTTTCCAGAATGTCGAACTGGACAAAAGCGACAAAAATGCCCTGAATACGGCATCCGGTCCAGGCAGGACAAATGCAGGAACACGGGACGATACCAGATACCAGCCGAACAGGAACAAGCCGGCAAGGACGATTCTCTGGACAAGGACAGAAAGAAATTTCATATTTTTCTCCTCAGATCCTGAACCGCTCTGACAACTCCCATATTTGTCAACTGTCTGGGCCGTTCCATTCTGATATCCACCATTTCCTTGATACGTCCGGGGCGCGATGAAAAAACAGCGACACGATCAGCCAGAACAACCGCTTCTTCCACATCATGGGTAACAAAAACGATGGTCATTTCCGTCAGCTGATGAATTTTCAGCAATTCCGCATGTAACTGGCTGCGTGTCTGGGCATCCAGTTTCGAAAAAGGCTCATCCATCAAAAGAATCTGGGGTTCGGCAACCAGACTTCTCGCCAAAGCGACACGACTTCTCATCCCTCCTGAAAGCTGATGCGGCCAGAAATCGGCAAAATCTTCAAGATTGACCAGTTTCAAAACTTCCCTGATTTTTACCGGCCACTCCGATTTGGGAATCTGGCTGTTTTCCAGACCGAAAGCAATATTGTCACGTACTGTTCTCCAGGGAAGCAGTCTGTCTTCCTGAAACATATAAACGATTTTTCCCCAACCAAGATAAGACGTACTCGATTTTCCGGAAATATATACCGTACCCTCATCCTGCGAGAGCAAACCCGAAATAATGTTAAGCAAGGTACTCTTGCCACTTCCCGAAGACCCCAGAATCGCCAGAATCTCCTTTTCTCTGACCTTGAAACTGATATCGTCAAGAACGCTGAGCTTTCCAAAATGTTTGGACAACGCCTTTAATTCAATGATATTCGGCCGGAACGATACCGGACTGTTCTCTTTCCGTAATGCCAGTGCACTCATGTGTATCTCCCTTATCAAATCGACAAATGATTGGAACTGCCTTTACAGGCATAGCAAAAAATTCAACGGCAACATCGGAGAAACGTATACATCATGAGAGACATCCTTTTATTTATATAATTCCTACAGGAATAATAGGTTTTTAAAGATACTAATACTGCCGTTCCCGGTTGTCAAACATTAAATCGGATTTTTTTACATGAGTCCCGGATATGTCAGCTGTTTGGCAACCCGGTTAAAACGCATAATCACACCGCTTTGTGCAATCGGCAAACGGACTTCATCTCCGATCCGGCACACATGGACAAATTCTGCAACCTGTCTCGGGACAACAGGAAAATCCACCTGCCGGAGCATAAAAAAGCAGCCATGCGACCTTTCCGCATGGCTGCTTTCATACCGATTCAGACCGCTTGTTTCTTTTTGCGCAAATGATGGACCAGAACCGGAATCTGGCACAGATTCAGCACTTTGGTCGTCACACTGCCCAGAAGAAGCTGGCCAAGACCCGACCGGCCGTGAGACCCCATGAAAATCAGGTCGCATTTCTGTTCCTGTGCCGCCTCAGCAATGGCAGAACCGGCCGAATTCGAAAACAGGACCAGACTGGAAAACCTGATTCCCGCTTCCTGTGCCGCTTTCTGGATCGGTTGCAGATATTCCATCCCTACCTTGCGCATCAAGGCATTGTATTCCTCTTCTATCGGATATGTCGGCGGTATGATCTCCACATACACCGGATACTGGTATTCCGGCGCTACATACACTCCTGTCACTTCCGATCCGTTATCCGCCGCGAATGCAACGCCCTCCAATGCCGCGGCCGTCGAAAGTTCCGATCCGTCAGTCGGAATCATGATTTTATTGAACATGGCGTTCTCCTAAAAATAACCAGCTGATTTTTTATCGATCAGCATCCGCTGTCTGCCAATCCCGATGTCGATAGACTAATTTAAGAATGACATTACATCAATTCTTCCAGTCGTATTTTCGTCACTTTTCCCATGACTGTCGATAAATTCTCCACTTTCTCAATCGCGGCATCCATATTTTTCTCCTGCGTCAGATGCGTCAGGATAATGATATCGACCAGTGTTTCCCCTTCCATCGGTTCTTTCTGCAAGAAAGCGTCAATCGAAATCTTCAGATCGGCCAGAATGCGGGTGATATCGGCAAGAACACCCGGCTGATCTTTCACCTGCATACGAAGGTAATAGCTGGTGGTGACTTCAGACATCGGCAAAATCGGTGTATTGGCCAATGCATCCGGCTGGAAAGCCAGATGTGGCACCCTGTGTTCGGGATTGACCGACTCGAGCCGTGCGATATCGACCAGATCGGCTATCACGGCCGATGCCGTCGGTTCCGAACCGGCTCCCTTGCCATAATACAGGGAAGCGCCTACCGCATCGCTGTTGACCAGCACGGCATTCATGGCCCCCTCCACATTGGCGATCAGGCGCTTGGACGGAATCAGTGTCGGATGGACACGCAGTTCGATACCGTTTTCCATCCGCTTGGTGATACCCAACAACTTGATACGATATCCCAGTTGTTCGGCATATTTGATATCGATGGCTTCCAGTTTGGTAATGCCCTCGACATACGCCTTGTCGAACTGGACGGGAATGCCAAACGCGAGCGCCGACATAATGGTCGCCTTGTGCGCGGCATCGAAACCTTCGATATCGAAAGTCGGATCGGATTCGGCATAACCGAGTTCCTGCGCTTCTTTCAGAACCGTATCGAAATCGAGTCCCTTTTCGCGCATCTCCGAAAGAATGAAGTTGGTCGTACCGTTGATAATCCCGGCGATCCATTCGATCCGGTTGGCCGTCAGACCTTCCCGCAACGCCTTGATGATCGGAATGCCGCCCGCAACAGCCGCCTCGAAAGCGACAATCACTTTTTTGTTCTGTGCCGCCTCGAAAATCTCGTTGCCATGCAGCGCCAGCAATGCCTTGTTGGCAGTCACCACATGCTTGCCGTTGGCAATGGCCTTGAGAACGAAATCCTTGGCCACACCGTATCCGCCGATCAGTTCGACAACAATGTCGACATCAGGATTGTTCACCAGCAAATTACCGTCGGAAACCACTTCGCAGTCGCCATTGACGATCCGGCGCGCCATTTCCACATTCCGGTCAGCCACCATGACAACCTCGATTCCACGGCCTGCCCGTCCCCTGATTTCTTTCTGGTTCCGTTTCAATACATTGAAGGTACCGGAACCAACTGTTCCCAATCCCAGAATTCCAACTTTAACCGGCTTCATATTTCCTGTTCAAATAATTAATGTTTCAAACGACTCGCAATTCTTTTTCCTGACGGACAGGTCCGTACTTTTTCATGGCGAGTTCTTCTGTCCCGAATTTCTTGCGGTAATATTCAAGGAAACGCGCAATCCTCTCGATGGCATGCGTCAGGTCATCCGAATTCGGCAGGAAAACGACCCTGAAATGATCGGGTGCGATCCAGTTGAAACCCGTCCCCTGAACGATCAGGACTTTTTCCTTTTCCAGCAGCTCATAGGCGAACTGCCTGTCATCTTCGATCGGATAAATTTCCGGATCCAGTTTCGGAAACATGTAAAGCGATGCACTCGCTTTCACACAAGTAACCCCGGGTATTCCCGTCAGCAACCTGTGAGCCAGATCACGCTGGCGAGTCAGCCTGCCGCCCGGTGCAACCAGATCGTTGATGCTCTGATATCCCCCCAGCGCCGTCTGAATGGCGAACTGGCCCGGTACATTCGAGCACAGACGCATGGATGAAAGCATATCCAGCCCGACAATATAGTCCCGGGCATATTTCTTTTCCCCGGAAACGACCATCCAGCCGACCCGGTAACCGCACGAACGGTAATTTTTCGAAAGACCGTTCATGGTGATGAACAACACATCGTTGGCCAGAGAAGCGATAGACGTATGCGTTGTACCATCGTAGAGACATTTGTCATAAATTTCATCGGCAAACACGATCAGCTGGTGTTCACGAGCCAGATCGACAATTTTTTTCAGCAGTTCATCCGGATACAGGGCACCTGTCGGATTATTCGGGTTGATGACGACAATCGCCTTCGTATGCGGGGTGATCTTCGCCTCGATATCCGCAAGATCGGGCATCCAGTCCTTTTCCTCATTGCACAAGTAATGAACGGCCTTCCCCCCGGCAAGCGTGACAGCTGCTGTCCACAGAGGATAATCGGGCGTCGGTACCAGCACCTCATCGCCATTGTCCAGCAGCGCCTGCATGCTCATGACAATCAGTTCGGATGCTCCATTGCCGATGTAAATATCGTCGATAGTCACCCCCTCGATATTCTTTTGCTGGGTATACTGCATAATCGCTTTTCGGGAAGCGAACATTCCTTTCGAATCCGAATAAGGCGCGGCATTCACCATGTTCTTGATCATGTCACGCACGATTTCATCAGGCGGATCGAAACCGAATACACCGACATTGCCAATGTTCAGCTTGATGATTTTCTGACCTTCCGCCTCCATCTCCCGCGCTCTTTCCAGAACGGGTCCGCGGATGTCATAACAAACATTGGCCAGCTTTTTCGATTTTTGGATAAGGTGCATTTTGTGCTCCCGGAATGTGTTAAAGGATGGTGCCCTTTGTGACAAGACAATATATCATTTTGATTGATGCCCGGTCCTGAATCAAGACTGGAGCGACTAAATTGATAAGCCTATCACTTTATAGCGATTTAGGTAAGAAAAAAATGGATTGCTTCGTTTTTGTCAACGGACAACCCGACCTGCCAGAAATGTTACTATCTCTGTCGTATGAATATCGAACCTGAAAATACCGGCAACCGGCAAACCGTTTCCTCCTATCGGGACCATGAAATCGTAATCAGCGGTACGGTTTACCACGACAGCCTGATCGTCACTCCGGAAAACAAACCGGAACCCTGGCATATCGGCTCCTTCGGGGAACTGACCGTCAGTGATCTCATCGCCCTGAAAAAATACCGGCCCGACATCGTTCTGTTGGGCACCGGCCGGCAAATGCACAGCATACCCGCCGAATGGGTCTTTACCCTGCTCGAACACGGCATCATCATCGAATGCATGAACAACCGGGCGGCTTGCGGAACATATAATCTGATGCTTGCCGAGGAACGGAATGCCGTCCTGGCCATTATGATGGAAGAGATAAACCGGTAAAAAACGGTTACACTCTCACCATAACGTTTTTTGACCGGATATGCCCTTTCAGGCCATATCTTTCCACGGAAAACAACAAGAGAAAGCCACCATGTCAGAAGAAAAAATCCAGCTCAACCAGATCATTGACGATTTCACCGCCGAAGCGACTATCCGGCCTTTCAAATTCTCGGATTACAAAGGCAAAAATCTGGTGATCTATTTCTACCCCAAAGACAATACACCGGGCTGCACAGCAGAAAGCATCGATTTCCGCGACCATTATTCAGAATTCCAGAAAGCTGGCACAGAAATTGTCGGAATCAGCCGTGACAGTCTTCGTTCACATGAAAATTTCGCCAGAAAATTCGATCTGCCTTTCACACTGATTTCAGATCCGGAAGAAAAACTCTGCAACCGCTTCGATGTGATGAAAACCAAAACCCGTTACGGAAAAGTCGGCCGGGGTATCGAACGCAGCACTTTCCTCATTGACCGGAATGGACAATTGGTGAAAGAATGGCGTGGAGTGAAAGTTGCCGGCCACATCGAGGAAATCCTGGAAGCAGCACGCCAGCTCGACCAGTCTTTTTCCTGACTGTACAAAGGAAACGAAGCAACCGGATCCAGTCAGTTGTCGTCTCAACATGTTACCGGAAACGGGAACATGAATGCATTGTGATTCAACACTATCAAATGAAACGAGGTTCTGATGCCACTACCGAAAATGCCAGCCAAACCCGCCGATATGATCACAAAAAAGGAAGCGGCAGCCACACGATTGCCGGCAAATGCAGTTCCCAGAGAAAAAAAGGTCTCCACAACCGCGACGAAACCGACTGCCGGCAAAATATCCGGACCGGCTGCTTCCGGAAAAACGGCGGCGACGGAAAAAGCAGGGACAACAGCAAAGGGACGGACTCTTTCCACCGCCAAACTGCCGACACGCCCTCCCCGCAAGAAACTGGTCGAAACCAGCTTGCAATCCCCCTTGAGCCGTGCGGCAAGCCAGTCCGGCGAAACCAAACTGTTTGTACTGGATACCAATGTCCTGATGCATGATCCGACTTCCCTTTTCCGCTTCGAGGAACATGATATCTTCCTGCCGATGATCACGCTGGAAGAACTGGACAATCACAAGCGCGGCATGTCCGATGTGGCCAGAAACGTCCGTCAGGTCACCCGAACGCTGGATCAGCTCGTTGCCGACGTCGACGAAAGCGTTCTGATGACAGAGGGAATTCCCCTGAACAAACTCGGCAACAGGGAAGCACAAGGGCACCTCTATTTCCAGACGAAAATGGAAGCCAGCCCGTTGCCGAAAAATCTGGCATCGGACAAGGCGGACAACCAGATACTCGGTGTCATGATGACGCTGGTTGCCGAACATCCCGGACGGGCCATCGTCATGGTTTCCAAAGACATCAACATGCGCATCAAGGCCCGCGCACTCGGATTGTCTTCGGAAGACTATTTCAACGATCAGGTCCTGGAAGATTCCGATCTGCTTTACACAGGAACGTTGCAACTGCCTTCGAACTTCTGGGAAAAACACGGCAAAAACATCGAAACCTGGCAAGAAAACGACCATCATGGCGTCAGCCAGACATTTTATCGGGTCAACGGCCCGATGGTTCCTTCCATGGTCGTCAACCAGTTCGTCTATCTCGAACCGGAAGCGGGGGAAGCGCCTTTTCAGGCACAGGTCAGAAACATCGAAGGCAAAACAGCCGTTTTGCAGACGCTTCACGACTATACCCACAGCAAAAACAATGTCTGGGGCATTACCGCCCGCAACAGGGAACAGAATTTCGCTTTCAATATCCTGATGAATCCGGACATCGATATCGTGACACTCGTCGGTCAGGCCGGTACCGGCAAGACGCTTCTCGCTCTGGCAGCAGGACTGGCGCAAGTACTGGAAATGAAACGTTACAACGAGGTCATCGTCACTCGCGTCACCATTCCGGTCGGTGAAGATATCGGTTTTCTGCCGGGGACGGAAGAAGAAAAAATGTCTCCCTGGATGGGTGCCTTGGACGACAATCTGGAAGTTCTTTCCAAATCGGACAACGATGCCGGTGAATGGGGACGCGCCACAACGCAGGAACTGATCCGTTCGCGTATCTCGATCAAGTCTCTCAACTTCATGCGTGGTCGGACATTCGTTGACAAATTCCTGATTATCGATGAGGCCCAGAACCTGACCCCCAAACAGATGAAGACCCTTATCACCCGTGCAGGTCCGGGAACCAAAATCGTCTGTCTCGGCAATATCGCCCAGATCGACACGCCCTATCTGACGGAAGGATCAAGTGGCCTGACTTATGTCGTCGACCGTTTCCGCGGATGGGAACACAGCGGACACGTCATGCTGGCTCGCGGTGAACGTTCACGTCTTGCCGATTATGCTTCTGATATCCTCTGATCCAGAGGATATCGTGACAGAAAAAGCCGGTGCATGAAAGCACCGGCTTTTTTATCTTTACGGGTTTACAAAGGAATCCCAAAAACAGGATTATTCCTAAAATCCAAAATAATTCCTGACTATCTTTTTTCAACTGCTTGTATGCCAGTATCGCCTGTATTTAAGGGGTATAACGGCATTTTTCATATCGGAAAACACTCTTTATATGTTCTTGTTATTCCTTAAGTTTTTCCATCCAAAAGCATCAGGCGGAACATGAATTTTCTGTTCACTACTTATGCAATCAGCCGTTTCATTTCCGCTACCGTACCATCAGATGCGACAGGATTATAATAATGGACAGTAACTATCCGCATTCTTTTTACTGAATACATTCATAAATACGCACATCCGGCGGAACGTCCCAAAGATCTTTCAATCCAATGAAAACATCATCCCTGAACATATCGCTATCCAGATAGGCACGTGCATTTTTTACACTGTCAAAACCGTGCAGTACCTGGACATCCTCGTTTCTGACAAGCAACTGCTTGGTCAGCGCTCCCGGGATCCGGGCCAGAAACGGTTCCCGGAAATCGGAATAGACCTTGGCAGCGGCGTTCCGGTTCCCCGTCTTTATTTTCATTGTAATCTGCAAGCAGGCTTTCACATCCATTTTATATTCCTTTCACAAAAAGATTTGTTCTGTTTCATTGATGGGCCCACCTGAAGTGTATAACAACCACCTTTTCAATAAAATATATTAATAAATTTATAATCTACTACTAATTTCAGTAGTTACTTTCATTTTCATAAGTAGATTTTACAATCGACATTATTCCGTTATTATTGAATATGAAAACGGAATCAGGAGAAAAAAGAAAATGTATGAACCGAAACTGAAAAAGGAAATCCGCTGTCCACTGGAATATGGACTGGACATTTTCGGCGGCAAATGGAAACCGCGGATTATATGCGTTCTTGCCGAGAAAAAATGTCTGCGTTACAACGAAATCCGCCGCGAAATGACGAACATTACCGATACCGTTCTCGCTGCAACACTCAAAGAACTGCTGGCCGACGATATCCTCGATCGCAAACAGTACAACGAAATCCCCCTGCGTGTCGAATATTCATTGACCAACAAAGGGGTGTCCGTCATCCCCATTCTGAAAAGCATCTGCCAGTGGTCCGGTGCCTATCATCGAAGCGACAGCGAACATGTTCTGTCGCAATGCCAGAAATGCGATTACATATTCCGGTGAGAACAAACAGAAAAAAACATCCAGCTGCGATCTCACCCGACCACTATTCCAAACCGGAAAACGGATAACAGTTCCCATCTTTCCGCGATGGATTAATCACCAAAGGGACTCAAACGGTTCCAGTCGAACTTGTCCAGATATTCATCGACAAATTCCGCCTTGTTATTTTTGTATTTTTCAACCAGCATTTTCGACTTTTCCAGCTGGGATTCCGTCAATTCCTCATGCTGGCCGGAAAAGACAAGATCCAGAGGTCGCTGGTGCGAATAAAAATGATATCCGCTCTCTTCAAATCCCTTTCGGGCATAACCGACCGGTATCTGCATCAGCAATTGTGTTGCCGCATGGGCAACGGCCTTGTTCGTATTCATCTGTGAAACCAGCCTCAAAGCCTGATAAACCGCACACGAGTTATTGCCTTTGACTTCAGGCCCGAGATTTTTCCACAACTCGCTTTCATGAAATACATTGAGTTTGACCCGGCATACCGCCTCGGCATTTCCGTTTTTCGCCGACAGCATGAACCAGTCTTGCGCCGTTTTCTCTTCACCATAATACCGGTAAACCTCACCGAGCATATATTGGGCGTAGGGAACGTTCCTGTCAGCAAACGTTCTGTATTGCTTCATTGCCCGGACATACCATGACTGTGCCTGAGCACTCTTGAAATTCATGCAATACCGGGCATACAAATATTGTGCATCCG
Organism: Oxalobacter aliiformigenes; assembly: GCF_027116575.1. Classification (GTDB taxonomy): domain Bacteria; phylum Pseudomonadota; class Gammaproteobacteria; order Burkholderiales; family Burkholderiaceae_D; genus Oxalobacter; species Oxalobacter aliiformigenes. The sequence continues at coordinate 1,686,829 of NZ_CP098252.1, forward strand.
GGTTTCCGGTGACGGCAACGGGATAAACCTGCTGACAGGCTTCACTCAGCCGATTGGCAAAAAAACGTTTGCCGTCCTCAGATGTATCCTGATTTTCCTGATACATTTCATACTGTTTCATCAGGGCGAGCACATTGCCCTTTTGGGCGGAAATACCAAACAGATCATAGACTTCCTGTTCCTGGTGGGATGGCCTGTTTTGCCAGAGCCGATATTTCATCGCCTGCCGGTATTCGGATATGCCCGGCAAATTATCCGGCAGGAAATCGCTGAAATCGATCGGAATTTTTTTCCATGCATCCGGGCTGTGCTGCGAAGTATCCGCTTTCCTGTCCGCATCATCCTGCCAGAAAACCAGAAAACGGCTGAAATAATCCGTCCACGAAGACGTTTTCTGTCCTTCGATCGAAACCGGTTCGGCAAAAGCCGTCACAGAAGCAAAAAAAATACACAAAAAGACACCGGCCCATTTTCTTGTACGATTCTTCATATTCAGCATATGTCAGGTTCGATGAACAATTGGCATAACCAGCTATATGTACCCGGTCGGCTTCAGTCGCCGGGGTGACTGAAGCCGTCACATCAAATGCCAATCATACAGGGTGCCTAATTGATCCTTCAACCTGATTTACATTATTTTTACCGACAACAGATCCGGACGTGTTTTTCATTATTCAGGATCTCCATAAAAAAATCCCCTTGAGATAATACTCAAGGGGATTTTCAATTCTGCCGAACCGGATGATTTCAGCCGGCAGTCCGTTTGTCGAATACCAGCTCACCATTCTTTTCGTCCACCAGAATGGTATCCTTCGGGCCGAACTTGCCTTCCAGAATGTACTTTGAAAGCGGGTTCTCGATCTGGTTCTGGATCGCCCTCTTTAAGGGACGGGCACCGAACAGTGGATCGAAACCGGCTTCGGCAATTTTGTGAAGCGCCGCATCGGATACTTCCATCGACATTTCCATTCCCTGCAAACGCCTGTTGACAAGTGCCAGCTGGATTTTGGCAATCGCTCCGATGTTCTTCTCATCCAGCGCATGGAACACAACGATTTCATCCACCCGGTTAATGAATTCGGGACGGAAATGTTTCCGCACCTCATCCATGACAGCCAGTTTGATCAGTCCCTGATCGCTTTTGTCCATCGACTGGATCAGTTGCGATCCCAGATTCGATGTCATGACAATCACAGTATTTTTGAAATCCACCGTCCGTCCCTGTCCATCCGTCATCCTTCCATCGTCCAGTACCTGCAACAGGACGTTGAACACGTCGGGATGCGCTTTTTCGATTTCGTCCAGCAAAATGACGCTGTAAGGTTTGCGGCGAACCGCCTCTGTCAGGTAACCGCCTTCCTCATAGCCGACATATCCCGGAGGCGCCCCGATCAGACGGGCAACTGAATGTTTTTCCATGAACTCACTCATATCGATACGGATCATGGCTTCTTCCGTATCGAACAGAAAAGCCGCCAGCGCCTTGCACAATTCGGTCTTGCCCACACCGGTCGGCCCCAGGAACATGAACGAACCATACGGTCTGTTCGGATCGGACAGACCGGCGCGGGAACGCCGGATCGCTTCGGATACGGCGACAATCGCTTCATGCTGGCCGACGACCCGTTTGTGCAGCTCGTCTTCCATATGCAGCAGTTTGTCCCGTTCCCCCTGCATCATCTTGGATACCGGAATACCGGTAGCACGCGAGACCACTTCCGCGATTTCCTCGGCATCGACTTGCGTACGCAACAGCCTCGGATGATCGTGTTCCAGTTTTTCATCCTTTTTCGTTTCGGCAGCCAGTGATTTTTCCAGTTCCGGCAATTTGCCATACATCAGTTCGGACATCTTCTGATAGTCCCCACGCCGTTTCGCTTCCTCGATCTGCTGGCGGACTTTCTCGATCTCTTCCTTGATATGTTTCGACCCTTCGACACCGGCTTTTTCCGCTTTCAGAATTTCATCGTAATCGGCATATTCCTTTTCCAGTTTCGTGATCTCTTCTTCAAGAAGCGCCAGGCGTTTCTTGGACGCCTCATCCGTTTCCTTCTTCATGGCTTCCCGTTCGATTTTCAGCTGGATGATACGGCGATCCAGTCTGTCCATGACTTCAGGTTTGGAATCGATTTCCATCTTGATACGGGAAGCGGCCTCGTCAATCAGATCAATAGCCTTGTCCGGCAAAAAACGGTCGGTAATATACCGGTGCGACAGTTCCGCTGCGGCAATAATGGCCGGATCGGTAATTTCCACCCCGTGATGCAACTCATATTTTTCCTGCAATCCACGCAAAATGGCGATCGTATCCTCAACTGACGGTTCATCGACCATAATCTTCTGGAAACGCCGCTCCAGAGCGGCATCCTTTTCGATGTACTTGCGGTATTCGTCCAGCGTCGTTGCTCCCACGCAATGCAGTTCGCCACGAGCCAGCGCCGGCTTCAGCATATTGCCGGCATCCATGGCACCTTCCGCCTTGCCCGCGCCGACCATCGTATGGATTTCATCGATAAAAACGATATCCTGACCTTCATCTTTGGCCAACTCGTTCAGAACAGCTTTCAGACGTTCTTCGAATTCACCCCGGAATTTCGCACCGGCCAGCAAAGCTGCCATATCCAGCGCCAGTACCCGTTTTCCCTTCAGACTTTCCGGCACTTCATTATTGACGATACGCTGGGCTAACCCTTCAACGATCGCCGTCTTGCCGACCCCTGGTTCACCGATCAGAACCGGGTTGTTTTTGGTCCGGCGTTGCAAGACCTGAATGGCACGACGAATTTCGTCATCACGACCGATCACCGGATCGAGTTTGCCCGAACGCGCCCGCTCCGTCAGATCCAGTGTGTACTTCTTCAGTGCTTCACGCTGGCTTTCCGCATCGGCGGAATTCACATTGGCATCGCCACGAACCGCCTGAATAGCCGCTTCCAGAGCGCTTCTCGACAGCCCTGCTTCACGAGCCAGCCGTCCGGCTTCCGATTTGTCATCCAAAAGCGCCAGCAAAATCATTTCACTGGCGATGAACTGGTCATTGCGTTTCTGCGCTTCCCTGTCGGCCAGATTCAGGACATTCATCAATTCCCGCCCGATCTGGACATCGCCCCCCGTTCCGCTTACCTTGGGCAAGCGGTCAACCGCCGTTCTGAGTGAACCGGCAAGCTTGTTGACGTTTACCCCGGCCCTTTGCAGGAGGGACTTGGTACTGCCGTCGTTTTGCTGCAGCAAAGCCGTCAGAAGGTGAACAGGATCGACATACTGGTTATCGTTGCCGACCGCCAGACTGTGTGCATCTGCAATGGCTTCTTGTAATTTCGTTGTCAATTTGTCTTGACGCATTGCAATCTCCCATAATTGTAATGAATCTTATATAGGGATCAGCATGCCTTATTTCAAGACTGTCGCATTGCGAAAAAAGGAACAAAAACGATATTTCAGGATCGCTCACAGCCCGGAAAGACAACGATAACTGGCAAAGCCCGCCATACACAACAATATGGCGCCCGCGACATGCAAAACAATCTGCAAGGCAGCCCAAACATATTCTCCACGCTGCAACATCAACGCCGTCTCTGCCGAAAAAGTCGAAAACGTCGTCAGCCCGCCCAAAAAACCCGTAATCGCAAACAACCGCCACTCCGGACTGATGCCATTGTGCGTGCTGAAAAACGCCATTGCCAGACCGATCACATACCCACCTGCCAGATTGGCCACCAGTGTCCCTAACGGGATATGCTGGTGTACCTGATTCATCAACATCCCCAGCCCCCATCTGAGCCATGCACCGATTGCCGCACCCAGACCTACCGCAAGCCAACTCATTGAAATTCCTCTCCTGTCAAATCATTTCAGAAAAAACTGCCCGTCACCGGAAACGGGAGAAAAGGAAAACCAAAAAACAGATACGCCGATCCTCACCCCTGCGGTGACAAAATCAGGCGTCATCAGCCACAGGAACCTGTGGCGATTGGGAAAGGTGGAACACCATCACCTTGATGAAACGAGAATAACTGCCCAAAGCGGAAAAAACAATACCCGTATTGCCATAAATTTACTCTAGCGGGATATTGTATGAATGATTTTTGAATTCCTATTTCTGAGAAAACGGTTTTTTACCATGCAAAGATGCTCATGAACAGTAACCATGACTCCGGTTATAGAAATATACTGTTCTTAAACAGGATGAAAGCGCACTACTTTTTCCACCTGTCCAGTACATCCTGATCGGAAGACTTCGCTTTTACCCATCGCATTCCACTTGCTGTTTCTTCCTTTTTCCAGAATGGCGCTCGTGCTTTCAACATATCGATGAGGTACTCACACGCCATAAATGCGTCTCTCCGATGACGGGAAGCAACGGCTACCAACACGATCTGATCAGAAAGTTTGAGTTTGCCAACGCGGTGGATGACGGTCAGATCAACGATATCCCAGCGCCTTCGTGCTTCATCGACGATTTCACCGAGTACCAGCTCAGTCATTCCCGGATAATGTTCCAGTTCCATGGATAAGATGGACTGGTCGTCATGAATATCCCGTACCGTACCGAGAAACGAAACCACCGCACCGATATCCTGACGTCCGTCACGCAAGCGTTTCAGTTCTTCCGACAGGTCGAAATCTTCGGTCTGGATATAAATGGACATAAGCGTACAAAAACGAGAGACGATTCATGAAAGCCGAAGGTATCAGGACAGTAATCTGAGTGAATAATCCGTTGCCCTGACATGTTTGGTCAGTTCACCGATCGAAATACGATCCACTCCTGTTTCCGCAATATCCCGGATTGTCCGTCGGTCAATTCCGCCTGATGCTTCAAGCACCGCACCCATTCCGGAATCTCTCGCGATCCGTACAGCTTCACGCATGTCGTCCAGTGTGAAATTATCCAGTAAAATGGAACGAGCCCCTGCCGCAAGTGCCTCTTGCAACTGGACAAGGGTTTCGACCTCGATCTGGACGGGCACGCCCGCTTTTTTCGCGGCCTGTTCAAGCGATTGCCGGATACCGCCTGCGGCGGCGATGTGGTTTTCCTTGATCAGGATGGCGTCGTACAGCGCCAGCCGCTGGTTTTCGCCCCCGCCGACGCTGACGGCGTATTTCTGGGCGATGCGCAAGCCCGGTACGGTTTTGCGCGTGTCGTATATTCTGGCGTGCGTCCCATCGACAAGCCGGACGTATTCGCGGGTGGCGGTCGCGACGCCTGAAAGAAGCTGGAGAAAGTTCATCGCCGTGCGTTCTCCGGTCAGTATCGCCCTGACCGGGCCGGAAATGCTGCACACTTCGCTGTCGGCTGCCATTTCGTCACCCTCGTTGTACCGCCACTGGATCGTGATACTGTTATCGAGCCGGTGCATGACGGCTTCAAACCATGGGATACCGCACAGGACGGCCTTTTCGCGGACGATGAGATGACCGGACACCTGTTCATCCGGCGGCAACAGCGAGGCGGTCAAATCGCCCGTTCCGACATCTTCCGCCAGTGCTGTTTCCACATTGGAGGCAATCGCGGCATCCAACAGCTTTTCCCAGGCAAAACCGGAACGGTTCATGCTACCCCCATACCGGAAGTCAGCACCGCTTCCCTGTCTTGCGCTTTCGCTTTCTGCTGTGCGGAGAAGTCCAGCATCCTCTCGATGCAGACGATGGCTTTTTTCGCCGTTTCGCCATCAACGAAGATTTCGTTTTTGTCCGTTTCCAGCGTGCGGGCGAGATTTTCCAGCGAATTCATCGCCATCCAGGGACATTGCGCACAGCTCTTGCAGGTCGCGCCATGTCCGGCCGTCGGTGCCTCGATAAAGGTTTTTCCGGGAATCTGTTGTTGCATCTTGTGGAAAATCCCCTTGTCGGTAGCCACAATGAAAGTTGTGGCATCCATGGTTTTCGCCGCATTCAGAATCTGGGATGTCGAGCCCACCACATCGGCCTGTGCCACCACAGAAGCGGGCGATTCGGGATGAACCAGTACTTTCGCACCCGGATGCTCCTGTTTCAGCAGATACAGTTCGGCTGCCTTGAATTCGTCATGGACAAGACAGGACCCCTGCCATAACAACATGTCGGCACTGGTCTGTTCCTGAATATAACTTCCCAGATGCCGATCCGGGCCCCAGAGAATTTTTTTGCCTTCTTCATGCAAATGCCTGACGATTTCCAGTCCGATGGAAGATGTGGCCATCCAGTCGGCGCGAGCCTTGACGGCTGCGCTGGTATTGGCATAGACGACAACCGTCCTGTCCGGATGGGCATCGCAAAACGCAGCGAATTCATCGGCAGGGCACCCCAGATCGAGCGAGCAGCAGGCATCCAGATCAGGCATCAGGATTTTTTTGTCAGGGCTCAGTATTTTGGCTGTTTCTCCCATGAAACGGACACCCGCGACAACCAGCGTTTTTGCCGGATTGTCCCGTCCGAAACGGGCCATCTCAAGCGAGTCCGCCACACAACCGCCTGTTTCCTCAGCCAGATCCTGAATATCGCCATCGACATAGTAATGCGCAACCAGAACCGCGTTCTTTTCTTTCAGGAGTTTTTTGATTTTCTCCCGGTATTCCTGTTTTTCCTGTCGCGACAACTCTCTCGGAACACGGGCCCAGGCATTGGCCACGGTACGTGCTCCGCTTTGCATTTCGGGCAATTCGTATTGAACTTCCTTGATTCCAGAATTTTGCATTTTATCGACTGAAAATAATGAGACTAATATTTCAACTATCGCACAAACCGGAAAAAATGTCAGGAAAAGTCCGGATTTAGGTCCTATTCAATACCCTGGCTGTGCAGATATTCATCGTAACTTCCCCTGAAATCGATAATCTGCCCGTCTCTGACTTCAAGAATCCGTGTGGCCAGCGAAGAAACGAACTCGCGGTCATGCGAAACGAACAGAAGCGTTCCGGTATATTTTTCCAGAGCGATATTCAATGCCTCAATGGATTCCATATCCATATGGTTGGTCGGTTCATCCATCAACATGACATTGTGGCGTCCCAAAATCAGTTTGCCATACATCATGCGCCCTTTTTCTCCGCCGGACAACACTCTCACCGGTTTTCTGACATCGTCTCCCGAAAACAGCAATCTTCCCAGAACAGACCGTACAGTCTGGTCATCATCCCCTTCCTTGGTAAAACGGGCCATCCAGTCGGTCAGATTCAATTCATTCTCAAATTCTTCCGCCGTATCCTGCGGCATATAACCGATATTGGCATGCTCCGCCCATTTGACGGAACCTGAATCCGCTTTCATATGACAGGCCTCAGCACCCAGACAGCGCAAAAGCGTTGTCTTGCCGGCCCCATTGGCACCGATAATCGCCACCTTTTCTCCCGCCTCGATCATGATATCGAAATGACTGAAAATCGGACGGTCATATGATTTGGACAGGTTTTCGGCTTCCACGGCCAGACGATGCAATTTCTTTTCGGATTCAAAACGGATATAGGGATGCACGCGACTGGACGGTTTGACATCCTCGACCCGGATTTTTTCAATCTGGCGTGCACGGGACGTGGCCTGTCTGGCCTTGGACTTGTTGGCGGAAAAACGCCGGACAAACTCCTGCAATTCGGCGATCCGTTCCCTGGCCTTGGCATTCGCGGCCTGTTGCTGCGCCCTGGCCTGGGCTGAAGCCAGCATATAATCGTCATAATTGCCGGGGTAGACTTTCAGCGTACCGTAATCCATATCGGCAATATGCGTGCAGACCTGATTCAGGAAATGGCGGTCGTGCGAAATGATGATCATGGTGGAATCGCGTTCGTTCAACACGTTTTCCAGCCAGCGAATGGTATTGATATCCAGATTGTTGGTCGGTTCATCCAGAAGAAGGATATCCGGATCGGAAAAGAGCGCCTGTGCCAGCAGGACACGCAGTTTCCATCCCGGTGCCACCGCACTCATTGGTCCTTCGTGAAATTCCAGACCGATACCGACTCCCAAAAGCAACTCGCCGGCCCTCGCTTCCGCCGTATAACCGTCGTATTCGGCAAATTTCGCTTCCAGCTCCGCCGCTCTCATGTAATCATCATCCGTCGCGTCAGGATTGGCATAAATGGCATCGCGCTCCACCATCGTCTGCCACATTTCTGTATGCCCCATCATGACGACATCAAGGACACGCCTATCTTCATAGGCAAACTGGTCCTGTCGAAGTTTGCCGAGCCGTTCATTCGGATCAAGCATCACGGTACCCGATGTCGGCTCCAGATCTCCCCCCAGAATTTTCATGAAAGTCGATTTGCCCGCTCCGTTCGCTCCGATCAGGCCATAACGGTTGCCTTCACCGAATTTGACGGAAATGTTTTCGAACAGCGGCTTCGGGCCGAACTGCATGGTAATATTGGCAGTAGAAAGCACGGTTATCCTTGTACGATGTTGATAAAACCGGTTATTTTACCAAACCGTGGGATAACCGCTCAAATACAGTTGCGTTTTACCTTCCCGCGAAACGAGACGTGCATGGCCTCCGACAGGCAATGTAGCCTTGTCCCTGACATGACCGAACGGCAACCCGGTCAAAACGGGGATAGTCAAGCGGGACCGCAACCAGACCAGCATGGCCTCGAAATCGTACCCGTTATCGTAATCCGTCTCCTTAAATTCCGTGAAATGGCCCAAAACCAGCGCCTTCTGTTTCCCCAGAATACCCGCTTCATCCAGCTGCAACAGCATCCGCTCCACCCGATATGGCTGTTCATGGACATCCTCGACAAACAGAATGCCACCGGAAATGTCAGGCATCCAGGGCGTTCCTGCCAGATGGGCCAGCATGGTCAGATTTCCGCCCCACAAAACACCTTCCACATTCACATCGGGATTATTCCGTGAAAACCATTCAAGAAATACTTCCGGTGAGGTCATACATGCTTCGAAGTGGTCAATGGTAAATCCGCCAGGTTCCTTTCCCGCAAAATCACTATTGACCATGGGACCGGCAAAACTGATTCCTCCTTTTTTCAGCAAGGCCATCTGGAAAACCGTAAAATCGCTATGTCCGACAAACAGTTTGCCGCTTTTGGCCAGTCCGTCGAAATCAAGGTAAGGCAAAAGCCGTGTCGTGCCATAGCCTCCCCGCAATGCCATAACGATTTGCGCCCGGGGATTGGAAACCGCCTGAACGATCTGCTGTACCCGTTCTTCGTCTGTGGCCGAAAAACGCTGATAGCGCTTTTCCGGATCATAATAATTGAAGACCCGATATCCCCTCGACTTCAGGGAATCTATCCCCTTTTCAAGGCTCGAATCCGGCACATAGCCACCGGGTGCGATGATCGCGATACCGATTTTTTTCGTATCCATCATTGTATTCTGTTTTGTGGGAAGCGATTGGCGCCGGACGTCCTGTTCTTCCGGCAAACGGTAAAAATCACGGGAACCGGACATTCCAGTTTCGCAAGCGGCCGATATTTCCGTTGTCTCGGCCCTTTTTCCCGAATCTGTCGAAAAAGCAGACGACGCATAAAACGAGATCCAGCCCAAAAACAGTGAAACAACAAACTTTTTCATCATGACCGTTCCTGTCAAAGGCAATGAATCCGGGAAGATTTTTCCGATATTTCAGCGATCCTCCCTCATTACGCAGTCAATCCCCTTTTTCCCGCATTTCCTTCTGCTTTTTTCTTCGTCCGGCAAAAAACGTTTTCAATAATGTGGAACACTCTTCCTGCAAAACCCCCCCTGTCACTACCGTATGGTGATTCAGTTCTTTTCTTGCAAAAAGATCGACAACACTGCCGCACGCTCCCGTTTTCGGATCAGCGGCACCGAAAACAACCCTTTTCAACCGTGCATGAATCATCGCACCGACACACATCGCACAGGGTTCAAGCGTGACGTACAGTTCGCATTCCGGTAACCGATAGTTTTTGCAGACTTCGGCAGCATCCCGCAATGCCATGATTTCAGCATGCGCGGTAGGATCGTGGCCGGAGATCGGACGGTTGAACCCCCTTGCTATAATGACCCCGTTTTGCACGACAACTGCCCCGACCGGCACTTCACCGGCTTTTTCCGCCAGCCGTGCCTGCTCCAGAGCTTCTTGCATCATGATTTCGTCATTCATGAACCGGTCGGCGCCGACACCTCGGCCCAGCAATTCGGCGTCTCATAAATACGCACGCTCTTCAAAACAAGCGAACGGCCGAAAAAACTGTCATAGACGTTTTTCAGGGTATCGAAAGCAACCTGTGCCATATTTTCCACCGTCGGCACCCGATCAAGAACAACTGTCTTGTGGTTCGGCAAGCTGTCAAGAAACTGTCTGACCGGCGTATCTTTTTCATAAACCAGAAAAGCGTGATCCCAATGCGAAACAAGATGCGTTTCAGCCAGTTTTTTGACTTCGGAAAAATCGAGAATCATGCCATTGCCGGAATCGCCATCCTTTTCAAGCGGATCACCTTCAAGAGTAATATGCAGAACATAACGGTGCCCGTGCAGATTTCTGCACTGGCTATGATGGTCCGGGATACGGTGACCGGCATCGAATTCAAGTTTTCGGGTAATCGTCAACATGAAAATACTAGGGAATCTGTAAATATTTGTGGGTTTGCAAACCAAGTTTCCATTTCGGATTCTTCAAACAGGTTTCAATCGCTATTTTAACGTTTTGTTCCCGATTTTCACCATCCATCGGTTGAACGTAGAAGTGGGAAAAGGACAGGTTTTCATACTCGGTCAGATTCTGGCCTTCCTGCGGAACGACAACTTTCAGTTCGTTTCCCTTTTTCGCTACCAACTGCGCTCCCACCTTGGGACTGACACAGATCCAGTCAACTCCTGCCGGTACGGCAATGGTTCCATTGGTTTCGATAGCGACTTCAAACCCTGCGGAATGCATGGCGTCGATTAAAGGCCCGTCAAGCTGAAGAAGCGGCTCGCCTCCTGTGAATACCACATACCGGTTCTCTTCATGACCGACAGGCCAAAGAGAGACGATCACTGACGACAGTTCTTCCGCTGTTGCATATCTGCCACCCCGTTCTCCTGAAGTCCCGACAAAATCGGTGTCGCAAAAACGGCAAATGGAACGAAAACGGTCCTGCTCACGCCCGGACCACAAATTGCAGCCTGAAAACCGGCAGAAAACGGCAGGGCGCCCTGCACGCGCCCCTTCTCCCTGCAATGTATAGAAAATTTCCTTAACGCTATATGTCAAAACAAGACTCCGGCAACCGTTCAGTCTGAAATGCAAACGGTTATTTTCTCACCGATTCCACTTTTCGTCATTGCTTTGACCGTCTTTCTTATCGTTTCACGACAGCCCGATTTTGTACTTCTCACCAAGCAATTCCTCAAATTCCGCACCGCCTACCGGACCGGATATATAATAACCTTGAGCATAATCGCAATCGAAAGAAGCAATCATCTTCAACTGCGCCTGTGTCTCGACACCTTCAGCAATCACGGCGATATCCAGTTTATGCGCCATCAGTGTCATCGCTTCACACAATACCCTGTCCTCTTCGCTGACAGACAGATTCTTGACAAACATCTGGTCGATTTTCACATAATCGATATCGAGCTTTTTCAGATAGGCCAGTGAAGAATACCCCGTCCCGAAATCATCCAGTGCGACTTCAACACCGGCATCACGTAAAGCCAGAAGCTGATCGGTAATACTTTCGTCAATCTCAAGCAACAATCCCTCGGTAATCTCGATCACGATCGCTTCAGGCGGAAGATCCAGACTCTTCAGATGGGCAAACCACACATCGGTATCAATACCGCCCTTCCTGAACTGGACCGGAGAAATATTGACACTTACTTGAAAATCGGGGATATATCGTCTGCACTTTGCAGCCTGTCTGGCCGCCTCAAGAAAAACCCAGTCGCCAAAAGCCTGAATCAGACCTGTATCTTCCGCCAGTGGTACAAATGCGGCCGGATTGATAACACCGCGAACAGGATGATGCCAGCGGATCAATGCTTCGGCACGGCAGATCCCGCCTGTTTTCAGATCGACAATCGGCTGGAACACTGTCTCGAACTGATTGTTTTCCAGAGCGACATGCAAGTCATTGATCATGTGCATTCTCTGTATCACCGCTTCCTGCATGGACTGTGTGAAATAATGATACTGGTTTCCTCCCAGACTTTTTGCGGCATACATCGCCTGATCGGCGTTTTTCATCAGATCATGGGTATCGGTGGCATCTTCCGGAAAAAACGTAATACCGATACTGGCAGAAATATGAACCGTTTGTCCTTCCAGAGCAAAGGGTTCCGCCAGTTCATCAAGAATATTCTGTGCCACTCTCTCCACATCCTTGAAATCTCCCAGATCGGCCAAGATTACAGTGAATTCATCTCCACCCAACCGGGACACGGTATCGGTCTCGCGGACACACAATCTCAGCCGGTCACTTGCCTCTTTCAGCAAAAGATCGCCGACACCATGTCCCATCGTATCATTGACGTCTTTGAAATGGTCGAGATCAAGAAACATGAGAGCGACAGAAGACCCCGCTCTCTGCGCCTTGCGTGTTTCAAAAAACAGCCTTTCCGAAAACATCCGCCTGTTGGGCAAACCGGTAATCTGATCAAAATTCGCATGTCTCCAGACCATTTCTTCCGCTTTTTTCTTTTCGGATATGTCACGTATAATGAACTGGATAAACAGACGGCCGTCAGCTTCGATAACCCTCGAACTGATTTCGACGGGAAAAATACTGCCATTCGTATGCTGTCCATACGCTTCGAAAATCAGGCTTTTTTCTTCCTCCAGATCATTCCATTTTTCCTCGAAAGCGAAATCATCTTTCAGATCGAACACCGTTCTGATATTTTCACCTATCATCTCGGAACGGACCTTGCCGAACATTCTTTCCGAACGGTCGTTTGCCTCGATAACTGTTCCGTCTCCATCCATCAGAATAATGACATCATTGGCAAACTTGCTCAGATAATCATAGTGCTGACGTATCGCTTTCTGTTTCAATCCCATTTTCAATCGCTCCGTTTGATGTTGCATATGCCGATGACGCAATACGAAAAAAAGTGCCAGCCCGGCCATAGCCGTCAGCAAAAAAGCGATCGAAAGAATGTACCACGCCATCTGCCGGATCTGACTGTACGCTTCCCGTTCATCCATCTTGATCATCAACGACCAGTCTGAATCGGGAATTTTCTCTACATAACCGATGACACGTTTTCCACGATAATCCAGTTCATGGAAAATACCCTGTACACCATCACTCATTTTCTTTAACCATTGTTCCCGACTCGACTCACTCAGTTTCAATGGATAAACAACATGGTCATTCGATGAATTGCGCAAAACAACAATCTCTTCACCATAACGGCTGAAAAGAAAAACTCTGGATGACATACCGATCGCCGGCAAAACTGAAAGCCTGGGAATCAGCGAATCGGAAGGATCGACATAATGCGTTTTGATTCCCGCTTCCTTGCCTTCAGGTTTCATTTTCAGAAAAGGGACATACATCGTCAGCACATTGAGCCATTTTCCGTTTATGTCTTTTATCTTTTTGGGTGGTCCCATCCAGACCCGCCTGTATTTGAGCACATTGACAAGATCATAACGTCCTGTCAACGAAAAAAGCTTGTGAATACTCTGAACCTCAGGATCTCCCCCGATCTCGCCAGCGATACCCTTTTTCATTCGGTTCCCAAGCCGGTTCATTTTTTCTTCGAAACCTCTCGCCTCATGAATAATCCTGACATCACCTGCATATCTTTCCGACAGGTAAGCCTGCCTGTTCCGCCAGTCGTTCACCTGTTTTACTTGCATTTTGGCAATCCGCGCCAGATTCAGATCAACCTTTTCACTCTGGTTTCTGGCAAGATATAAAAAAACCAGATAAGCGATTATCGAAACAATCAGGGAAACGGCAAAAAAAGCCATGAAGTGCTTTTTAATAATGATGATCGAGGAACGATTATTCCAGTTCAGTCCGGATCTTGCCAGCGGGAAAAATCGAAACAGGTAAAGAATGACAAAAGAAAACAACAACACGAATGCCGATGCAAAAACATATTGAATATAAATTTCCAGATCGACAATACCATCGACCGAATCAAAAACCAGCGCAATCACCAATACGGACAATGAAGCCATAAAACAGCAAATCAGGCCGCATTTCAAGGAACAGAATAACCTTCGTCCTTTTTCTTTCATCTTCAAATCAGAAATATAACTCAGCATGTGTCAGGATTCTCTTTTTCGATTGAAGAGAACAATATTTTTCATTCTCTTTCGCAAACAAACATTATCGCGAATTTAAACTGGGTATCCGGAGAAGATTTTCAAACCTGCACCAAAGAAACACTTCAACATATCAGTGAAAAAATTACACTATAGAAATTATGATTTTTGCAATGCATCCACTTTTGATATAGATCATGAAATTTCCGTTTACACCAACAAATCGCAACTTCAGAACATTAAATTTACAACTATTTCCATTGAAAATGTACTTATTTTTTAATTTTTCTCTCGTTGAATTATTTTTGTTTGAATTATCGCTGTCTCATTCAATAATAGAAGATTTTTTCTGTACAAGTGAAACCACGATTCATTATAAAAATGACACGAACTTCATGATCCTGACAATATATTGACACTCAAATTTTATTATTAAATCCGTTCCGGATGCATGGAATCGAATTTCAACCATTTATGAATACAAAATATCATTATCCGTATCTTGCAAAATTTCTTTTCATTGCCGGAAAGAAAACATTAATGAAATCTTTCGGGCTTTACGCTTCGATAAAACCTCGATACGACAAAACAAAAAACCCTGTCGTATCGACAGGGTTCTGGTATATGCGAATCCGGTTTATTCCCATTCAATCGTGGCAGGCGGTTTTCCTGATATATCGTAAACGACCCGATTGATGCCTCTGACCTCGTTAATGATCCGGTTGGAAACCTTCCCGAGCAATTCATGAGGCAGATGCGCCCACTGGGCTGTCATGAAATCCTGCGTCTGTACCGCACGCAGGGCAACGACATACTCATAAGTCCTGCCATCCCCCATCACTCCGACCGACCTGACCGGCAGGAAAACGGCAAACGCCTGACTGGTGGCATCGTACCAGCTCAACGGTTCCCCTTTTTCCGACAACAGCCCGGAAGGTGTATTCCACAGTTCCTCGATGAAAATGGCATCCGCTTTCCGCAACAGATCGGCATATTCCTTCTTCACTTCTCCCAGAATACGGACACCCAAACCGGGTCCGGGGAAAGGATGACGATACACCATCTCGCGCGGTAATCCGAGAGCCAGTCCCAACTCGCGCACTTCGTCCTTGAACAATTCCCTTAGCGGTTCCAGCAGTTGCAGATTCAGGGTATCCGGCAAACCACCGACATTATGGTGGCTCTTGATGGTCTGTCCCTTTTTCCCCTTGCCGGCACTTTCGATGACATCAGGATAAATCGTTCCCTGCGCCAGCCATTTGGCATTGCTGACTTTCGCTGCCTCGGTCTGGAATACTTCAACAAATTCGCGACCGATGATTTTCCGTTTTTCCTCCGGATCGGTTACCCCGGCCAGTTTTCCCATAAACTGTTCCGTAGCATCCACATGAATGACTTTCACCCCAAGATTGCGCGCAAACATATCCATAACCATCTTGCCTTCATTTAATCGCAAGAGGCCATGATCGACGAACACACAGGTCAGCTGGTCGCCGATCGCACGATGAATCAATGCAGCGGCGACACTGGAATCGACTCCCCCGGACAATCCCAGAATGACATCGTCTTTTCCGACCTTCCGCCGTATGGCTTCAACGGCTTCGGAAACGTAATCCGGCATATTCCAGTCAGACTGGCAACCGCAGATTTCATGCACGAACCGGTTGATAATCGCCCGCCCCTGCAAAGTATGAGTGACTTCCGGATGGAACTGCACGGCATAGAATTTCCGCGTTTCGTCCGCCATGCCGGCAATCGGACAGGCTACATTGGACAACATGACCTTGAATCCCGGCGGCATCCCGGTCACCTTGTCACCATGACTCATCCAGACCTTGAGAAGCGATGAACCATCTGCCAGAACGGAATCGGCAATTCCCTCCAGCAGACGGGTATGATTGCTTGTACGCACTTCCGCATAACCGAATTCCCGGACCTTGCCATTTTCAACCTTTCCGCCCAGCTGTTCAGCCATAGCCTGCATGCCATAACAAATACCCAGTACCGGAACGCCGAGCTCGAACACGATCTGTGGAACGCGCGGCGTATCTCCCTCCGTTACGCTGTTGGGACCACCTGACAGAACAATCCCTCTGAGAGAACCGTCCCTGGCATAATCACGAATAAAACCGGTCCCCACATCATAAGGAACCACTTCCGAAAAAACACCGGCTTCACGCACACGACGCGCAATCAGCTGGGTAACCTGTGAACCGAAATCGAGAATGAGTATTCTGGAATGCATGGAAAATTCTTGTAAAAACGGATTCTGTAAACGTGAAGGGCCGGAAAACCCGGCCCTGTACGATCTTGCATTATTCAAGACGGTAGTTCGGCGCCTCTTTGGTGATCTGAACGTCATGAACGTGAGACTCACGCATACCCGCGGAACTGATTTCAACAAAAGCAGCCTTTTCACGCATCTCGTCAATCGTCCTGCAACCGCAATATCCCATTGAGGAACGGACGCCGCCGATCAGCTGGAAGATAATGGCATTGACACTGCCCTTGTATGGAACACGGGCCTCAATCCCTTCCGGAACCAGTTTGTCCGGCTGGTGTTCCGCTTCATCCTGGAAATAACGGTCAGCGGAACCACGCTGCATGGCACCGACACTGCCCATACCGCGATAGGCCTTGTAACTGCGGCCTTGATAGAGAATGACCTCGCCCGGAGCCTCGTCCGTACCGGCGAACATACTGCCCATCATCACGGTCGACGCACCGGCTGCCAGCGCCTTGGCAATATCTCCGGAAAAACGGATACCGCCATCCGCAATACAGGGAACACCCGTACCCTGCAACGCATCGGCGACATCGGAAATCGCCGTAATCTGGGGAACACCGACACCGGCAACAATACGGGTAGTGCAGATCGACCCCGGACCGATACCGACCTTGACCGCATCCGCTCCATGATCCAGCAGGGCCCTGGCAGCGTCGGCCGTCGCGATATTGCCGCCGATCACTTCAATACTCGGATAATGCGTCTTGACCCATTTGACACGATCGAGAACGCCCTGGGAATGACCATGCGCTGTATCGACGACAAGAACGTCGACACCGGCCTTGGCCAGCAATTCGATACGTTCGTCATTATCCGGCCCGACACCGACAGCGGCACCTGCGAGCAGTTTGCCATATCCATCCTTGGAAGCCAGCGGATAATCGTTCGTTTTCTGGATATCCTTCACGGTAATCAGGCCACGCAATTCAAATGCATCGTTGACGACCAGTACACGTTCCAGACGACTGCGGTTCATCAGACGTTTGGCTTCATCAAGAGAAGCACCTTCCTTGACATATACCAGTTTTTCACGAGGTGTCATCTTGTCGCGAACCGGTGCATCCAGTTCTTCCTCAAAACGCAAGTCGCGATTGGTGATAATGCCGACAACCGTTCGCCCTTCGACAACCGGAAAGCCGCTGATGCCATGTTGCCTGGACAGGGCGATAACATCACGGATTTTCATAGCCGGCGGAATGGTGATCGGGTCGGTCACGACCCCTGCTTCAAACCGTTTGACCCTGGCTACTTCCCTTGCCTGCTCAAGAGCGGTCATGTTTTTGTGAATGATACCGATTCCTCCCTGTCTTGCCATGGCAATGGCCAGAGACGATTCCGTCACGGTATCCATCGCGGCAGAAAGCAAGGGAATATTCAACGAGATCTTTCTCGTCAAACGGGTTTTCAAAACGGTATCTTTGGGAAGAACGGCGGAATACGCCGGAACGAGAAGCACATCATCGAATGTGAGTGCCTTTTTGAGTAGTCGCATGGTATTTCCTATGTGTCCAAAACAGGATTATACAGATTTTTCGAAGAAATTGCCTACCATAATTTTTGCATTTTGCAAAATAACTGGCGCAGTGTTGCTTGAAAAAACCGGAAAACGACATGATTCATGTTTTTTTCAGCATTTCAATCCGATAAACAGTTTACTCCATTAAAAGAATGGCCCGTTTCGCTTCTTCATAAAAATTATCCTTGTCAAAAGGGCCATTACTGACGTAATGGCCCTTTTGACAATCGGTTCACTCCCTACAGTTTGTTAACAGGACAACGTGGCTTTTCTCCCCTGAAGCCACGAACGGCCTCTTCCGCACACCGTGTCTTGAGATTCGATTCCGCCTGAACCGAATACCATGCCATATGTGGCGTAATAACAATATTCGGTGCAGAACGCAATGGACTGTCCATCGGTAAAGGTTCCTTGCTGGTAACATCCACACCCGCACCGGCTAGATGACCGGATTTCAGCGCATCGGCGAGCGCGGCTTCCTCAACCAGCCCACCCCGCGTCACATTGACAAACATGGCCCCCCGTTTCATTCTGGCGAAACTTTCCGCATTCATCATTCTGGCATCCTGTGCATTGAGACTACAATGCAAGGAAAGTACGTCGGCCCTTTCAATGACATCTTCTTCCGATGTGAGCTCGATAAACGAACACTCCGGATCCCCCTTGACATGATCGGTAAAAATATCGAAACCGATCACCCGGCAACCGAGAGCATGAACACGCCGCGCAAACGCGAGTCCGATGCGGCCAAGGCCTATCACGCCAACGGTCATATTGGCGAGATGCTGGATCGGGATCATTTCGGCATAATTCCATCGTCCTGCCCTGACCTGATCATTCGCCTGGCATATCTTCCGGGTGATCGCCAGCATCAACGCCAATGCATGATTGGCGACTTCCGAAGTACCATAATCAGGCACATTGCATATCTGCACACCATGACGCGTGGCTGCGTCAAGATCGATATTGTCCACACCATCGCCATAACGGACTACCATCTTCAGTGACGGAAGCGCAGCAAACACTTTTTCGGTAAACGGGGCACGCTGATTGCATGCAGCGACAGCACCCTTGCAATTTGCAATCAGATCATCTTCCGTTTTGCACTGGAACAGTCTGTAGGGAATCCCGGCCGTTTCGAAAACCGATTTTTCTTCATCGATATTTACATGATTACAATCGGTAATGACAATCATTGCATCCACCATAAAGACACCTGTTTTTTGAGTGAAATATGAAACCGCTCCAACCTGTTACATGAACCGGAATCTATTATATTCAAAACCGACACAAATGTCGGTGCAGCGACTCTGGCAAGCCAATCATATTCAGACATATTCCATACGGCAAAATGGCCTTCCGGCACTACTGCACACGGTTGTCCGAAACACAAGCCACGCCCTCTCCCAAAAAATAACATATCAGGAATGTGTCATAAAAACATGATTTGCGACACAATAAATTTTGGCAAGTCGCTGTTTTTTCTTGTGTTTCATCATACGCTCAGGTAAAATTCCCGCTTCGTTATTTTTCTGGAGGTTCTTATGGCTCGTGTTTGCCAGGTAACGGGGAAGAAACCCATGTCCGGGAATACGGTCTCTCACGCTCATAACAAGTCGAGACGCCGTTTCATGCCGAATTTGCATTACCGCCGCTTTTTTGTCGAATCCGAAAACCGCTGGGTTTCCCTGCGTGTTTCCAATGCCGGTCTTCGGGTGATCGACAAGCTGGGTATTGAAGCGGTTCTGGCCGATTTGCGCGCTCGCGGTGAGAAGGTCTGAGCGGGTTTCGACTTTTTTTTGAGAGGTTTTTGTTATGGCTAAGGCAGGTAGGGAAAAAATCAAGCTGGAATCGACTGCGGGTACGGGTCATTTTTATACGACAACGAAGAACAAGCGGACGACTCCTGAAAAGATCGAGATTGTCAAGTTCGACCCAAAGGCAAGAAAGCATGTCCCTTACAAGGAAGCCAAGATCAAGTAAGTCTTCCTTTTACGGAAAAGCCGGCTTCATGCCGGCTTTTCGTTTTAGTAATTTTCCTATATTTCAAAACGCCAAAAGTTACCCTCCAGTCACCGGAGGGAAAAAAGCGACTTCACAATCCTCGGTCAGAATGGTGTCCGGATCGGCCATTTTCAGCTGACATGCCATTCGCAATCCGTTCTTTTTTTCAAGAACATCACTCCAGGGTTCCCCTCTTTTCATCAGATATCGCCGAAGATTGCCAATTGTCCGGACTTCTTCAGGAACATCCACCCACTCCTCCGAAACGCCCAGTGCCTCACGAACACTGGCGAAATAACGCAATCTGACTTTCATGAACGGAAAAAACCGGCAAATGGAATGAATTTCACCCAATCACCCACATTGATCGTTCTGCCCGGCGGATTGTCGATCAACCCGTCTCCCCACACCACAGACGACAGGACTCCTGACCCCTGATTGTCAAACAGTTCGGCTTCCCCCCTCTCATTGAGTCTGGCACGCAGGAACTCGTTGCGCTCATCCGCCCTGTCGTGCGAGCTGGCAGCCCTGACCCGCACTGTTTTCGGCATCACATCGAACACTCCCTGCATTCGTAAAATACAAGGCCGGACAAACAACAGAAAAGTCACATAACTGGATACCGGATTGCCAGGCAATCCGATAATGGCGACATTTCTCCGGATACCGGATGGACAACCGATTTCACCATATACAAGCGGTTTCCCGGGTTTGACGGCGATTCGCCAGAAATGCACTTTTCCTTCCGCTTCAATCGCCGCCCTGACATGATCTTCTTCACCGACGGAAACGCCGCCGGACGTCAGTATCAGATCGTGCCCGGCCGCCGCATCAACCAGCATCGAACACGTCATCTGAAAATCATCCGGAACGATACCGAAATCGGACACCTCACAACCGAAATCTTCCAGCAATGCTCTCAGTGTATACCGGTTGGAATTGTATATTTTTCCGGGCAAAAGCGGCTCTCCCGGCAAAACCAGCTCATCTCCTGTCGACATCAACGCGACTTTCGGTTTTCTGACAACCGGCAGATGCGTCAGTCCCACCGAAGCGGCTATACCGATATGCCCTGCCTGCAGACGGGTTCCGGCACTCAACACCATATCACCCTTTTCGACATCCTCCCCGGCCTGCCTGACGGACTCTCCTTTTACGGGCAGACGTTCGAATTTCAGTCTGTTTCCCTCCACCAGACACCACTCCTGCCGCATCACCGTATCGGCGCCATCCGGTAACGGCGCCCCCGTAAAAATCCGTGCTGCCTCGCCAGGTCCAAGTCCACCTCCCGGATGCCCCGCCGGAATTCTCTGCCGGATGAGCAGTACCGTTTCCGGACCGGTTACATCACTGAACCGGAAGGCATAACCGTCCATGGCAGAATTGTCCGTATTGGGAACAGCTACATCCGAATACCGGTTTTCAGCCAGGACACGACCATTCGCCTGCAAAAGGGAAACCGTTTCCGTCCCATTTACAGGAGAGATATTTTCAAGCAATCTGACAAGCGCTTCATCAACAGTCAGCATGTTTTTCCCATCCGGCGATTTTCTGACAATGCCGTCCAGTCCGATCCGGCAGACCGATTCAGAGTCCTGTCCTTTCGGCAATGAATTTCTTGACCTCTCCGTCATCGATCGGCATCACAGTAAAGCGCTGCGGCAATTCCTCGATTCTTTCGAAACCTGCCGGCCTTGCGGCGTTTCTGCCCAGCGCCTCGAAAATCGTCTCATTGAATTTGGCCGCCTGAGCCGTTTCCAGCACAATCATGGTAACGCCTTTTCGCTGATGCTCACGCGCAACCTTGATACCATCCGCAGTATGTGGATCAATCGTGATACCGTATTCTTTCTGAACAAAACGGATCGTTTCGATACGATCTGCATGAGTAGACTTGCCTGACTCGAAACCGTAATTTTTCACCTGTGGAAATTCATTTCCGTCACTACCGTACTGACCAGACAAATCGAAAAAACCTTTTGTTTCGATTTGCCTGAAAAGACCGTTGACCCGCTCACCGTCCTGGCCGAGCAGATCATATACGAAACGCTCGAAATTGGACGCTTTCGAGATATCCATCGAAGGACTGCTCGTATGCCATGTTTCTTCCGATTTCCGGACACGATAAACACCCGTCCGGAAAAATTCGTCCAGCACATCATTTTCATTCGTCGCGACAACCAGACGGTCTATCGGCAATCCCATCATTCGGGCAATATGTCCCGCACAGATATTGCCGAAATTGCCCGATGGTACCGTAAACGACACTTTTTCCTCATTGCCGGTCGTTGCCATCAGGTACGCCCTGAAATAATAGACGACCTGAGCGACCACACGGGCCCAGTTGATGGAATTGACCGTCCCGATTTTCTGCCGCGCCTTGTATTCCAGATCGTTGGATACCGCTTTTACGATATCCTGACAATCATCGAAAACACCCTCAATAGCGATGTTGAAAATATTCGGATCCTGCAAACTGAACATCTGTGCCGTCTGGAAAGCACTCATTTTCCGGTATGGCGACAGCATGAACACGCGAATGCCTTTTTTGCCTCTCATGGCATATTCGGCTGCACTGCCGGTATCGCCGGACGTCGCACCCAGTATATTGAGTTCGGCATGCTGCCGTTTCAATTCATACTCGAAAAGATTGCCGAGCAACTGCATGGCCATATCCTTGAAAGCCAGCGTTGGCCCGTTCGACAGCCCCAGCAACATCAGTTTCCGGCCATCCTTTTCTTCCAGCAGACGTAACGGCGTAATGGCATCTAACGCATCGTCGCTCCGGACATTCCTGTACACTTCAGGTGTATAGGTCTTTTCGGCCAGCATTTTCAGGTCTTTTTCCGGAATGTCGTCTGCAAACTTTCCGAGAATTTCAAAAGCCAGTTCCGCATAGGACAGGGAACGCCATTTGTCCAGTTCCTGCCCGGTTACGACCGGATAGGACTCCGGCATATAAAGACCGCCATCAGGCGCCAGACCTTCCAGCAAAATCTGCGAAAAAGAGCGTTTCGAAGCGCTTTTATCTTTGGAGCGGGTAGATATGTATTGCATACAGACATCTCGACAATTCAGCAATGGGACACAACCGGAAACGGAACGCCCGCTTTCACGAAATCGGCAACGCTATCCGGTTCAACAAGACTTAGCATTGTAACCAAATTCCGTTTCGATAGACATTTATCGAATAAAATTGCACGTTTTCAAACGATAGTCCAACCAGAAAGTTCAAAAAGTAATATCCTATTTCCATTCACCGTTTTTTGGATACGACATCATGTCTCCTAAAGTCGCCATTGCCCAAATCAACAGTACCGTCGGGGATCTTCCCGGCAACCGGGAACGCATCGCCCAATTCGCCCGCCAGGCCGCTGCCCGGGGGGCCGATATCGTACTCACGCCGGAACTGTCTCTGACAGGTTATCCTCCGGAAGATCTCCTGCTTCAGCACAGCTTCCATTCGGCGACACAACTCGAGCTGGACAGACTGAAAAACGAACTGGCGGAACTGGACAACGTCCACGTTCTTGTTGGCCACCATTGCATCCGCGACGGGCTTTGTTACAATGCGTGCTCTGTACTGGCAAACGGATCCATCGTCGGCACCTATTTCAAACAGGAATTGCCCAATTACACCGTCTTTGACGAAAAACGCTATTTCACACCGGGAAAGGAACCGCTGGTATTTAACGTCAAGGGAACCCGGTTCGGGATAGCGATCTGTGAGGACATCTGGTTTTCCGAACCCGCAGAACGTACCCGTGAAGCCGGCGCCGATGTTCTTCTGGTCATGAACAGTTCTCCCTATCATATGGGGAAAATGCACCAGCGTCCGGTTATCGTCCGCCAAAACGTCATCCATCACGGAATGTCCGCCATTTATGCCAATCTGGTCGGCGGTCAGGACGAACTGATTTTCGACGGCTGTTCATTTGCGATGAACCGTGCCGGAAAAGTCTGCATCCAGCTGAAACAATGTGAAGAAGACATGGAAATCGTGTCTTTCGAAAACGGCGATCCCGTCAATGGACGCATGGAAGAACATCCTTCCGTCGAACGTGAAGTCTATCGCGCTCTCGTTCTGGGCGTGAGAGACTATGTCAACAAGAACGGTTTTCCCGGAGTCATTATCGGGCTGTCCGGTGGCGTCGATTCAGCGCTCGTTCTGGCTATTGCCGTTGACGCACTCGGCCCTGAAAAAGTCCGTGCCGTCATGATGCCATCTCCCTATACGAGCGATATTTCACGCATCGACGCTGCCGAAATGGCTGCCCGACTCAACGTCAGTTATGACGAAATTCCGATTTCGGACTGTTTTTCCTCGTTTTTGCAGACGCTGGCCCCACAGTTTGCGGGTCTTGCCGAAGACTCGACGGAAGAAAACCTTCAGGCCCGCATACGCGGTACGCTTCTGATGGCCCTGTCCAACAAATTCGGTTCCATCGTGCTAACTACAGGCAACAAGAGTGAAATGGCTGTCGGTTACTGTACCCTTTACGGCGACATGGCCGGTGGTTTTGCCGTCATCAAGGACATATACAAAACGCTCGTTTACCGGCTCTGCCGCTATCGCAACACCCTCTCGGACGTCATTCCGGAACGGATGCTGACCCGTGCACCGACAGCCGAGCTGAAACCCAACCAGTTCGATCAGGATACGTTGCCTCCCTACGAAGTGCTCGACGCAATCGTCAAAATGTTCATGGAAGAAAACAGAAGCGTCAATGAAATCGTCCGCAACGGCTACAGCCACATCGTCGTCGAACGGATCGTACGCCTGATGAGAATCAATGAATACAAACGCCGCCAGGCCCCGATCGGTATCCGTATCACTCCGCGGGGCTTCGGCCGTGACTGGAGATGTCCCATAACCTCGAAATTTCGCGATTGATGACGAATTGTTTTAAAATGAGGCCGGTTTTCCCATCTGGCAAAACATTCCATTTTTCCCGTCACCGGAGTTTGCATGAAAAAAATAACCGCGATTATCAAACCTTTCAAACTGGATGAAGTACGCGAGGCCCTTTCCGACGCCAATATCAACGGTCTGACCGTTACCGAAGTCAAGGGATTCGGCAGACAGAAAGGCCATACCGAACTTTACCGCGGAGCCGAGTACGTGGTCGATTTTCTGCCCAAAGTCAAAATCGAGGTAGTCGTTGACGACAGTATGCTTGAACTGGCGACCGAAGCCATCATGAAATCAGCCCGAACCGGAAAAATCGGTGATGGCAAGATTTTTGTACAGGATATCGAACAGGTCATTCGCATCCGGACAGGCGAAACCGGTATCGATGCGATCTGATCCTATAAAACTGTACATCTGAAAAGGATTGCGAAACCGGATTCATGCATCAGATCAAACAAAAAAGCAGCGGATCAACCGCTGCTTTTTTCAATCCAGCTTTTTCCTGAAAACATATGTATCCAGACATCCGGTATCCCGTGACACATCGTTTTCAAACCGGTCAACCACAGTAAAACCGTTTTTTTCGTAATACGGCACATTGCAGGTTACATCCGCCCAGAGAAAAAGATTCCCGACTCCGTTTTTTCGGCAAATCCGCTCCAGATTATCCAGAAGCATACGCCCCGTTCCACTGACACGGCTCATGAAAAGTCCCATCTGGACATCGTTTTCCCCCATGAACTTTTTGACGGCATCACCGTTTCTGGTGAGATAATTCCTGTATTCCTGTGCAATCTTTTTTTCCTTGTCCGGGAAAAACGACAGTTTGCGGCAAAACCAGCCATCGCAACCGCTTCTGTCTGCCTTCAGCCCGGCCAGAAGAAAGGCATCCAGCCCGTCATCCACGACACTGAATGACAAATGACGGTTGACATCGTAATAGCGCACCAGATATTCATGAATGAAACGATTCAGTTCCGGCCGGGTTCCTTCCAGTTCATATGCCCAGATATCATGGGCCATCTGCCCTGCAGCTTCTATATCGCTTTCCTGAAATGCCCTGATTCCCATAAACCGCCTGCGCAATACGCCTGTCAAACAGATACACCATTCCGATAAAACATGAAAAAACGGTGGAGTGAATGCCGTCCGGCTGAAAAAGTATCCCCGAAAATATCGTGAAAAATACCTGCAACATCACAACCCGGTCTGCGTATCCTTCTGCCGCCAGAAAGAGCGAATTATTTCTTTCCGCTTTCAGCTGCCAGTTTTCTGGCTTCTGCCTGTTGCTGCGGCGTCATGACCGCCAGCATGTTTTTCGCACCGGTCTGGGACATTTTATAACCCTGTCCTCCCGACAGGCTGTACCATTTGTATGCCTGCACCGGATCGGCTCTCATGCCGAGACCCAGTTCATACATCCTGCCCAGCATGTATTGCGCACGGATATGTCCTTTTTCCGCAGCACGTTTCATCCACATACCGCATATCTGGTCATCCTGCTCAATCGTCGTCCCGCTGCAATACATTTCAGCGATTTCCACCATGGAATCCACATTGCCCTTTTCCGCTTCGGCAGTCAGTTTCGCCACTTTTTCCTGGCCGGTTGTACAACCGGCCAGCATACCGAGAGAAATCAGAACCAGACCGGCAGGAATCGTTTTTTTCAAAAAAGACAACATGAAAACCCCTCAACAGAAAAAGACGGTGAAACCGTCCCGAATAGCGACCATACACAAAGTATATCGGGACAAGCCATATTATTCCAGCCGCTACCGCCCTTTCAGAAGCACGACAACAGCACCGGATCCACCATCGGCAGGTTTCGCCTGACAGAACGCGACAACATCCGCCCGCTGGACCAGCCACTTGTGAACGAGCTTCTTCAATACAGGTTCGTTATTGACAGACCCCAGTCCCTTGCCATGAACGATACGGACACACCGTATGCCACGTACAGCCGCCTGACGCAGAAACTCGACAATCATTTCCCGGGCTTCATCCCGGCGCATCCCATGCAGATCAAGCTGATCCTGAATGACCCAGTGCCCCCTGCGCAATTTGCGAACGACATCGGGACCTATTCCGTTTTTTGCGTAACTCAGCGTCTCATCGGTTTCCAACAGGCTCTCGACACTGAATTCATCTGACAGTGAATCAAGCAAAGCCTGCTTTTCATCAGCGATCCGCTGGACAGGAATCGGCTTCGGAGATGAAAAAACCGGTTCAATCCGGTCATGCGTCTCGAGAGGTATCACATCACCGATACTTTTCAGAAACAGCTCCCGATCCGAAATGGCTTGTCGTTCGGCTCTCTTGCGGGCTTCTTCCTGTTTTCTTTTATCCTCGTTGACTTTTTTTACCGCCTTCTTCAACGTGCGGAAATCGGAAATCTTTCTGGACGATGAAGCCATGGTTTTCACTACTCCGGCAGTTCTTCTTCCAGATACCGTTGCACATCCAGTGCCGCCATACATCCCGAACCGGCGCTCGTAATGGCCTGACGGTATATATAATCCTGAACATCTCCCGCAGCGAACACGCCGGCGATACTGGTTGCCGTTGCCATACCGTTCTGCCCCATGCGGGTTTTGATATAGCCATCCACCATATCGAGCTGTCCCTTGAAAATGGAAGTATTCGGTTTGTGCCCAATAGCGATAAATACCCCATGAACGGCGATTTCCCTTGTATTTCCGTCTTTTGTCGACTTGACACGAAGCCCGGTCACTCCGGAATCATCTCCCAGAACCTCGTCGACGACCGAATCGTACAAAATGACGATTCTGCCATCCTGCACCCTTTCCATCAGTCTTTGTACCAGAATCGGTTCAGCCCTGAACGTATCGCGGCGATGAATCAACGTCACTTTTGAGGCGATATTGGAAAGATAAATCGCCTCATCGACTGCCGTATTGCCCCCTCCGACAACCGCGACTTCCTGATTGCGATAAAAGAAACCATCACAGGTCGCACAACCGGATACTCCCTTTCCGATATAAGCCTGTTCGGAAGGCAACCCCAGATACTGGGCCGAAGCGCCTGTCGCAATAATCAGCGCACGACATGTGTATTCTCCCATATCACCGATCAGGCGGATCGGTTTTCCGGTCAATTCAGCCGTATGGATATGATCGAACATGATTTTTGTATCAAAACGCTCGGCATGTTCCAGAAAACGCTGCATCAGATCGGGCCCCGGAATACCGTTTCCGTCACCCGGCCAGTTCTCGACATCTGATGCCGTCATCAGCTGTCCACCCTGCTGCAGCCCTGTAATCAAAAGCGGTTTCAGATTGGCCCGTGCGGTATAGATGGCCGCGGTATAACCGGCAGGGCCGGAACCGAGAATGATAACGTCAGAGTGTATGGAAGAAGCTGTCATAACTGAATCACATAAAGAGGAAATCGGATGGTACCGGAAAAAACCGAATGGAACGAAATGTAATGCAGCCAGATATTTTTCAACTGTTGCACCAAAACTTGTTAAGATTATTTAAGATTATAAACGAAAGCGCCCGGGCAAGAAGCACGCTCTTCATGAACAATATATTTTGCTGCTAAAAATCAGTCCCCTTGTTTCCGGACATTGGGCCTTTTCCCAAAGTCGAATACAATAGCCACGGACAGACTGTCCGGGCATACATGAAGTGAAAGATTCTATCGTTACGGATTCATGAGCAAAAACATTTCGAGCTATGACAGAAAAAAACAGGATTCCCAACCTGTCACACCAAGCCGTTCTTCCCGCCTGATAACGGAAGCATGGTGGTTTGTGCTGATTGCCGTAACCATCTATTTTTTCCTGATTTTCCTGACCTTTAACAAGGCTGATCCCGGCTGGTCGCATGCCAATCAGGTTGCCAGCATTTCCAATCTCGGCGGCAGGATCGGCGCATGGATATCCGATCTTCTTTTTTTCACATTCGGGCTTTCCGCCTGGTGGCTCATTTTGTGGATGGTCCGGGCAATCTGGACAGGTTACCGACGGATTTCACGACTGCTTTTGCTTCAGGAAGAACCTGAACCGTCCTGGCTTAGGGACAAAATCCTCAAAAATGCCGGGTTCATCATTTTGCTTGTTTCCAGTACCGGCGTTGAATACCTACGCATGTACAACACCACAGCCCGGCTGCCCGGTATTCCCGGGGGTGTCATCGGCGAAATTGTCGGCAAGGCCACTCAGCATTATTTCGGGTTTACCTGCGGCACGCTTTTGCTCGTCCTGTTGTGTGCCCTGGGTTTCAGCCTTTTTCTTCAGATGTCCTGGCTTCAGCTTGTCGAACGCATCGGGGCCTTTATCGAAAGCATTTACTTTCTCGGTAAACGGATTTATACCACTCGGGAAGACCGCAAAATCGGACAGGTTGCGACAGTAAAACGGGAAGAAACCGTCAAGGAAGAAAAAGCGAAAGCGACTGAAGCCCCTCCCATGCGCATCGAACCGCAAATCACGGATGTCCCGAAATCGGAACGCGCCGAAAAGGAAAGACAGGTCGTACTTTTCAACGATCTGCATGATTCCGAACTTCCCCCCTTTCCCTGCTGGATGCCGTGGGCGCCCAGCAGGAAACGGTCAGTGTGGAAACACTGGAATTCACCAGCCGTCTGATCGAAAAGAAACTGTCCGATTTCGGTGTCAGCGTCCGGGTTGTGGCCGCCTATCCCGGTCCGGTTGTCACCCGTTATGAAATCGAACCGGCAACCGGTGTCAAGGGCAGCACCATCGTCAATCTGGCCCGTGATCTGGCCCGTTCGCTTTCACTGGTTTCGATCCGGGTTATCGAAACGATTCCCGGCAAAAACTACATGGCGCTTGAACTGCCGAATACCAAACGGCAAATCGTCCGGCTGACCGAAATCTTGAGTTCCAAGGTATACAGCGACGCGACATCGAACCTGACCATTGCGCTGGGCAAGGATATCGCGGGCAATCCCGTCGTCGCCGATCTTGCCAGAATGCCTCATCTGCTGATTGCAGGAACAACCGGTTCGGGCAAATCCGTTGGCATCAATGCAACCATCCTGTCCTTGCTCTACAAGGCTGATCCCAACCAGGTCAGGCTTATCCTGATCGATCCGAAAATGCTGGAGCTGTCGATTTATGAAGGCATCCCCCATCTCCTCGCTCCTGTCGTGACAGACATGAGACAGGCAGGACACGCACTGAACTGGGCCGTGGCGGAAATGGAAAAACGCTACAAGCTCATGTCGCACCTGGGTGTCCGCAATCTGGCCGGGTACAACAACCGTATTGCCGAGGCGGAAAAGAAAGAAGAAAAAATACCGAATCCTTTCTCTATCACTCCGGATGCACCGGAACCCCTTGAAAAAATGCCCCAGATCGTCATTATCATCGACGAGTTCGCTGATTTGATGATGGTCGTCGGAAAGAAAGTGGAAGAACTGATCGCCCGTATCGCCCAGAAAGCCCGGGCGGCCGGCATACATCTGATTCTGGCCACACAACGTCCTTCCGTGGATGTCATTACCGGACTGATCAAGGCCAATATTCCGACCCGCATCGCATTTCAGGTCAGCAGCAAAATCGACTCCCGAACCATTCTGGACCAGATGGGAGCAGAGACGTTACTCGGGCTGGGCGACATGTTGTATCTGCCGCCGGGCACAGGTTTCCCGAACCGCGTTCACGGTGCATTTGTTTCGGACGACGAAGTCCATCGTGTCGTGTCATTCCTGAAGGAGCACGGAGAAGCCAACTATATCGAAGGAATACTGGAAGGCGGTACGGCAGAAGACGATGCCGCCGGTATCGGTGGGGAACATTCGACAGATGGCGAGGCAGACGCGCTTTACGATCAGGCTGTAGCCGTTGTCCTGAAAAACCGGCGCGCATCCATCTCTCTTGTCCAGCGCCATTTGCGCATTGGATACAACCGGGCGGCCCGTCTTCTTGAACAAATGGAAAAAAGCGGGCTCGTCTCCCCCATGCAAAGCAATGGCAATCGTGAAATTCTGGTACCTGCCGGCAATAAAGATTGACATTTCAGAACCTGTGCAAACCATCGGGGTCAAACCATTACCGAATAACCATTGAAAACATCATGCGATCCTGTCTCTTTAAAACCGTCTGTACATTGCTGTTGGCTGCCACCCCCTTTCTTGCGCAGGCAACCGCACTGGACCAGTTGAAAAACTTCTCGACAAATGCACGCTCAGCCAGAGGAGAGTTCAGCCAGGCCCAGGTCAAAACCGGAGAAAAAATCCGCTTCACCAACACGACTTCCGGAACGTTTCTTTTTTCGCGTCCGGGCAAATTCATCTGGACTTACAGCAAACCTTATGAACAGGTATTGCAGGCAGACGGTACCCGGCTGTACATGTACGACAAGGACCTGAATCAGGTCACCATCAAAAAACTGGGTGACGCTCTCGGTTCCAGTCCCGCCGCCATTCTTTTCGGAAGCAATAATCTCGAGAAAAGTTTTTCGCTAAAAAATATCGGCGCCCATAATGGCTATGAATGGGTTGAAGTCGTTCCGAAAACGAAAGACACTCCTTTCGAAAAAATCAATATCGGCATGAAAGACGGGCTTCCGCAAGCCATGGAACTGTACGACTCACTCGGTCAGCTGACACTGATCAAATTCACGAAATTCACGAAAAACCCGCCCGTCAATGCCGGAACATTCCGGTTTGTCGTCCCCAAAGGAGCGGACGTTTTCGAAAACTGACACCGGCCGGTTTTCATACAGATATTTCCGGATAAAAAAACGGCTGAAACCGCTTTTCCGCTCACTCGTTTGACCGACACGCCTTGCCAAACCAACCGGCACTCCGGTAAAGCAGGACGACAGCTTCTGCCGCGATTCCCTCTTTTTCTGCCCAGAAAACCGAGCTTTTCATTGGTTTTCGCCTTGATATTGACCTGTGAAACATCGACCCCCAGATCGGCAGCCAGATGGCTTTTCATGGCATCGATATGGGGAGCCATTCTGGGTGCCTGGGCAATAATCGTCGCATCGACATTGCCGACGACATACCCCTCCCATGCAACCCGCTTCATGGCTTCTGCAAGCAATACCCGCGAGTCGGCACCGGCAAACCGCTCATCCGAATCCGGAAAATGCCTGCCGATATCGCCCAATCCCGCACCACCCAGCAAGGCATCGGTCACGGCATGCAACAGGACATCCGCATCGGAATGCCCCTGCAACCCGGTCGAATGCGGAATAAGGACGCCACCTATAATCAGCTTGCGACCGGGTACCAGTGCATGGCAATCGTATCCCTGCCCTATTCTGAACGGAAAATCATTCATATCGTTTCTTTCGGCAATCATCTGCCCTTCCCTGCTTTCATCAACATTTCGACAAGCGCCAGATCGGAAGGACGGGTAATTTTGGTATTGCACAGATGTCCCTCCACCAGCAGCGGATTCATTCCCATCGCCTCCACCGCTCCTGCCTCATCAGTTACCTGTTCATATTTCGCAAGCGCTTCCCGCAAAAGGGCACAGGGAAACATTTGGGGAGTCTGTGCCAGCCAAAGGCCTTCACGGGATATTGTTTCCACCCGGTCATCTTTCCGTCTTTTGACGGTATCGGCAACAGGCAAGGCCAGAATGCCTCCATCAGGGCTGACCGCAACCGTATCAACCAGCCGCCGGATCAGCTCCGGTGTCAGCCCCGGACGTGCCGCATCGTGTACAAGCACCCTGTCATCCGGTGCCCACTCATGACACATGGCATCCAGTCCATTAAGAACCGTCTCCCGGCGGGTCATGCCGCCGCACCGCAAAAAGCAGACACGCCCGTCATCCCGGAGAGGATGTAAAGCCCGTATCCGGTCCAGCCAGATATCCGTCGGGCTGACGACGACGCAGACACGCCCGATTTCTTCACATGCAAGAAACGCTTCCACACAATGCCACAAAACCGGCTTGCCGAGCAGTTCCAGATACTGCTTCGGACAGGAGGTCTTCATACGCGAACCAACTCCGGCCGCCGGAATGAGGGCAAAAAAACGTGGTACCGTATCCCCGGTATTCAGCGACATGGTCATGAGAAATCCATCAACGCAGGAAACAATTGGCAGCAAAAAGCCATCATCGTTTATAATGTCATATTTGATTTTGGTATTGTAATCTGGAACAGGACGAATTGGCGCTTTGCCGATATCGTCTTTTTTGTATTGATGCCCTTCGATCTCAAGAAATTTCTTCCCCGTCCCGGACAACGTTTCGCCTTGCCGCCCCTGCATGGTTCGGCAGACGCGCTTGTACTTGCAAAAGCCGCGCATGAACTGAAATCACGACAGCAAATGCTGGTCACCATTGTTGCCAATGCCTCGGATGCCCGGCGTCTCCTTGAAGAAATTCCCTGGTTCGACAGTGAAACGGACGAGCCGCTACGCTGCCATCTTCTTCCCGACTGGGAAACCCTGCCATACGATTCCTTTTCCCCTCATCAGGATCTCGTTTCCCAACGGCTGGCGACCCTCTACGAAGTACACAACGGACGTTGCGATGTTCTCATCGTTCCGGCATCCACCGCCCTGTTGCGTATCGCACCGCCTTCCTTTCTGGCTGCCCACACGTTCTTTTTCAAACAGGGAGAAACCCTCGATGAAGAAAAGCTGAGAGCGCAATTGACCATTGCCGGATACAATCATGTCTCGCAAGTCATGTCACCCGGCGAATATTCCGTCCGTGGCGGACTGATCGATCTTTTTCCCATGGGATCGAACCTGCCTTACCGCATCGATCTCTTCGGGGATACGATCGAAACCATCCGCACGTTCGACGCTGACACCCAGCGTTCGCTCTATCCGGTCAGGGAAATCCGCATGTTGCCCGGCAGGGAATTTCCAATGGACGAGCAATCGCGGGCTTTTTTCAGGAGCCGATGGCGTGAAGTATTCGAAGGCGATCCGACTCTTTCAGTCATTTATCGTGATATCGCCAGTGGTATCGCCTCGGCCGGTATCGAATATTACCTGCCGCTTTTCTTCGAGGAAACGGCCACACTTTTCCACTATCTTCCCGAAAACGCCATTTTCGCACTCATCGGCAATACCAGCGAAACCTTCCAGCGATTCTGGGCCGATACGCAGTCACGGTATAATTTCCTCAAATCCGACCGGGAACGACCGCTGCTGCCCCCGGAAAAACTGTTTTTAAGCAGCGAGGACTTTTTCGTTCTGGCGCAACCTTTCGGCCGGTGGGTCATCACTTCTGACGACGCCCCATCCGAACTGTCCGCTCCGATTCCCGATGTTACCGTGAACCGCCGTGCCGATGATCCGCTTGCCAGTCTCAGAAGCTACATCGAACGTGCAGGAAAACGTGTATTGATCTGTGCCGAATCGCCAGGGCGCCGCGAAACGATGCAGCAGCTTTTCAATGAATACGATCTCAAGGTTACGGCCTGCACAGGATTCGCCGATTTCATCACGCATACGGAAACGGTCATGTTCTGCGTTGCCCCGCTCCAGAAAGGTTTTGCGCTCGGCTATGTTTTCGGTGATCTTGCCTTTGTCACGGAAACGGAACTGTATGCGAACTCGGGACGACGGACCGCCCGCAGGAAAACCGACGCGAATTTCCACATCGAATCCATTGTCCGCGATCTTTCCGAACTGAAAATCGGCGATCCGGTTGTGCATGCCCATCACGGTATCGGTCGTTACCGCGGTCTGGCAACCGTCGATCTCGGAGAAGGCGAAACGGAATTCCTGCATTTGCAATATGCACATGACGCCAAACTGTACGTTCCGGTTTCCCAGCTGCATGTGATTTCGCGTTACGCCGGTACTTCGCCTGAAGACGCGCCTTTGCACACGCTCGGATCGGGCCAGTGGGAAAAAGCCCGCCAGAAAGCCGCACAGAAAATTCATGATACTGCCGCGGAACTGCTGGATTTGTACGCACGGCGTTCCATGCGAAAAGGATTCGCTTTTCCATTGACGAAAAACGACTATGAAGCCTTTGCCGACAGCTTCGGATTCGAGGAAACCCCCGATCAGGCCGCGGCGATTGCTGCCGTCATGGAAGATATGACATCGGACAAACCGATGGACAGACTGATATGTGGTGACGTCGGTTTCGGCAAAACCGAAGTGGCGCTGCGAGCCGCTTTCATTGCCGTCATGGGCGGAAAACAGGTTGCCCTTCTGGCTCCCACTACCTTGCTGGCCGAACAGCATGCCCAGACATTCAGGGACCGTTTCGCCGACTGGCCGGTCCGTATATCCGAACTTTCCCGCTTCCGTACACAGAAACAGGTGAACCAGACCGTCCAGGGACTGGAAGACGGTTCGGTCGACATCGTTATCGGTACCCACAAGCTCCTGTCAAAAGACGTATCGTTCAAACGCCTCGGACTGGTTATCATCGATGAGGAACACCGCTTCGGTGTCCGGCAGAAAGAAGCCCTGAAAACCATCCGTGCCGAAGTGGATGTTCTGACTCTCACAGCCACACCGATTCCACGAACACTCGGTATGGCACTGGATGGTTTGCGCAGCTTCTCGATCATCGCCACCGCTCCCCAGAAACGGCTGGCCATCAAGACTTTTGTCCGGTCCGAAAACGATTCGGTCATACGTGAAGCCTGTCTGCGCGAACTCAAACGCGGAGGACAGGTTTACTTCCTGCACAATGAAGTGGAAACGATCGAGAACCGCCGCATCATGCTGGAAAATCTGCTGCCCGAAGCCCGTATCGGTGTTGCGCATGGCCAGATGCATGAACGGGAACTGGAAAAGGTCATGCGGGACTTCGTGGCACACCGGTACAACATTCTGTTGTGCACCACGATCATCGAAACCGGTATCGACGTTCCAAACGCCAATACCATGGTCATGCATCGTGCCGACAAGTTCGGACTGGCGCAATTGCACCAGTTGCGTGGCCGTATCGGACGTTCCCACCATCAGGCCTATGCCTATCTGCTCGTCAACGACATACAGACACTTTCAAAACAGGCACAACGCCGGCTGGAAGCCATCCGGCAAATGGAAGAACTGGGCAGCGGTTTCTTTCTGGCCATGCATGATCTCGAAATCCGGGGAGCCGGCGAGGTACTTGGAGAAGAACAATCCGGAGAAATGGTCGAAATCGGTTTCCAGATGTACTCCGACATGCTGAAAGAAGCGGTACGTGCCATGAAAAAAGGCGAGGAACCCGATTATGACGCGCCTTTCACAACGACAACGGAAATCAATCTTCACACACCCGCTCTGTTACCGGCCGACTATTGTCCCGGTGTGAATGAACGTTTGTCCCTGTATAAACGCTTCGCCAACTGCGAAACACCCGAACAGGTCAATGACTTGCAGGAAGAGCTGATTGACCGATTCGGAAAACTGCCGGAAGCGGCACAGGCTCTTGTCGAAACCCACCGGCTCCGTCTGCTCGCCAAAACGGTCGGTATCGTCAAAATCGACGCCCACACGGAAGCTGCCGTCATGCAATTCCTGCCGAATCCTCCCATTGATGCCATACGTATTATCGAACTGATTCAGAAAAACAAAAACATTCGGCTAAACGGACCGGAAAAATTGAGAATCACCGCAAAAATGCCGAATCTGGACGCACGAGTCGCCCAGATCAAATCGACCATCCGGTCTCTGACCGCCAAAAAATAGCGTCGTCATTCCGTTCTTTGCTGCTGTCCGTAAATCACTTTTTCATCCAGTATTTTATGGGCCAACGCACGGGCTTCATCCAGTGCATCGTCTGCATTATCGCTATCGACTGGCACACAGAACTGTTCGATTTGCTCCTCACCATGCTGCCTGAGCAGAACCAGTCCCTTATACAACTGTTTGCCCCACTCGATAACTGCGACTCTGGCAATGTAATTTCCCTTGCGATACTCCATTTCGCTCATCATCCTGTTCTCCCCAAATAAAAACTTCGACCGGATAACATCGCCTGAATTCACTGATTTTTCCATCTTTTGCAATGATTTTTGCTTCTCTTCACAAGTACCGGCAGGGATCCGGTATTTATCACAAATATCAATGTATGGCTGGAAATTTGCTGCTTGAATGAATAATCCGGAACTTGAGAGAACCGGTTCAATCAGAATGACATAGTCAACACGGATACTATTTCAAGGAACCTGATCATGCAAAACAAAGTCGTCGCGGTTTACAGAAATGATGAAGTCGCCCATGCAGCAGTCAACGAATTGCTGGAAGACGGATTTGCTCTCGACCAGATCTATATCAGTTCTGAAGACGATGCCGGACAGGTCGAGAAATACGACCGCATCGGCGAAAGCAATCTCCTTGTGGATCTTAAAGGCGATCTCGGCGATTTCTACCGGTCCATAATCGGTGTGGACGGTATTCTGGAAAAAACCGGATTTTATACAAAGGCTTTGAAAGAAGGCCATGTCGTTGTTTCCGTCGATACGGATTCATATGAAAAAGCCCGTGAAGCGGCCAAAACAATGAATCATTTCGAAACACTCGGAACAAGCGATATTTCAGCATTTCCGGAGCCGGGATTCGACAAAAGCAAGGAAAATGATGCGTTTGACGTTGTGGGAACCGGTGTTCTTATTTTCAAACACGACCAATCACAGGGGAACCAAATGGATATGAACGACACCCGAAACAGCTCGTCCGATTTCACCAAAAAAGTCAGTCAGGCAACTGAAAATGTGAAAAATTCAGTCGCCAGTGCAACGGATAAAACAACAAATTCCATAAAAAGCGCGGCGGATAAAACAAAGGAAACGGTCAAGGATGCCGCAGATGCCACTTCCAGTGCCATGGAAAAAGCCGTGGACAAAACTTCCGAAGTTCTGAAAAAGGCTGGCGATTCTGTAAAAGAGATGTTTGGCAAGGACGATTCGGAAGAAAAACACGATGAAACAACCCGTTCCGC
This sequence comes from Oxalobacter aliiformigenes, assembly GCF_027116575.1. Classification (GTDB taxonomy): domain Bacteria; phylum Pseudomonadota; class Gammaproteobacteria; order Burkholderiales; family Burkholderiaceae_D; genus Oxalobacter; species Oxalobacter aliiformigenes. The sequence goes on from NZ_CP098252.1 coordinate 1,724,577, forward strand.
CTCCTCTGCCGGAGACAATTTCAGTGAAGTCGCTTTCAAGAACCACTGGAGAATCCGTTATCTTTCTTCAGGCGGCGAATACAATGACTGCGAACCTGCATATCAGTACGGTGCGCAGCTGGCTGAAAATGAAAAGAAACATCTGAACCGCCCATGGGAACAGGTCGAACCATCCGCCCATGCGGCCTGGGAACTTTACAATCGCGATTCCGAACAGTCCTGGGAAAAAAACAGGGATGCCATCAAATTCGGTTGGGACTATGTCATGGAAGGCCATAAACCCGGAAAAAGCTTTTTCTGAACCATCCAGACTGCCAGCGAAAAGCATGTCTTGACAGACATGCTTTTTTTTTCACCAGACAACCCGGATTCAGGACGAAATTCTCATAATAAGCCCGCCTGCCCGCTCAAGTGGACAGTCCCGGAAAAACATGCCGGAATCCGGATACCATCATTTCCACGGAAATCGCTGTCAACAGAAAACCTGCCAGCCGTTCGATGACCTTCAGTGCCGAAGGAGTGAGAATACGTCCTCCCCGCCCGACAAACCGGAAACACAGCCAGGTAACGATCCCGACAGCAACCGGCGGCAGAATAACAGACAACAAATCTTCCGGCCGGGTTATCTGTGAGGTTGCCATGACATAAGAAAGAGCTGCCGGCCCTGCCAGTAAGGGAATCCCCAGCGGAACGATGGATGGGCCCGCCGCCGCTTCTTCCGATTCACGCGGCGTATATTTTATGGTTTCTTCCTTGGCAACGACCATGGCCAGCGACACAATGAACATGATGGCTCCACCCCCTATCTGGATCGATGCCAGCGAAACCCCCATGAAATCGAGCAGATGCAATCCGAACAGTCCGCCAATCAAAAGCGACAGGGCCACAGTGATGCCAAGCTGGCGACTGTATTTGTCCCGGAACCGGACATCGAGCCCGGCCGTTGCGCAAACGAACAATGGAATGGCCATGAACGGATCGACCAGCGCCAGAAGCGTCAACGTCTTCTTGATAACAAAACCCAGATGCATATCCCGCCTGCAAGAACAAGAGATAGCATTACAATAGGCACATCCCGAAAGGAAATGTTGTCCAATCAGGTCATGCTGTGGACCAACATATGATCGAAATCAATATTCCTTGCGTTTGGAACAGAAAAAAGAAAGATACCGGACTGGCAAAATTCAGGCTTCTTCTTTTTTATAACCCGGTATCAGCGAAAGGATTTTTTTGACCGGCAGGGTTTTCATCAATTCGAAAACATTCAGTTCCATGGCATCCAGCGTGTTTTTCAGCAATAACCCCAACTCGGTATCCCCTTCCATAACAAGACGCCGGCTGAAAAAAAGGGTATCCGGATCTTCTTCACGCTTCGAGAGCAAATAAAAATCATAGACACTGGCGGAAATCGTCAAATCCGGTTCGACGTTTCCCCATCCGGCAACAAATCCGCCCTTTGTCCAGACAAAATTGAAATCAAGATGTGCATCCGTCATGGTCAGACGCAACTGTTTACCTGCGATAGCTTCCCCGACGTCTGCCGGCAAACGGGGTTTCAGAACGGCATTCAGTGCCGAAACGAAAAGCAGCGAGCCGGGCCATGACGGCAAAAAAGTCATCAACTTCCCGACCGGTTCGGGAATGCTGTAACGGTTTGTTTCGTTTTTCTGTTCGTTCATTGATATTCAGTACCATTCCATGCCGGGTTTGCCATGCCAATAACCGTTACATGACTGTTCCGGCATGAAATTTCCCATCCTTTGCAATCCTTCTGTTGCTGGCAATCCCGTACCCATCACCTCATGGAAAAGCCGGACGATTTCGCCGGTATGTTCCGACTGTGGCGAAATTCTCAACACATCGACTTTCATCTTCTGCAACAGCGGTATTTCGAGAATGAGATTATAGACTTTTGCAGATTGGGTCTGTATCCCGTTGAAAACCAGGAAAGACTGCTCTTCACGTGTGTGCACCTTCAGTCCGTCGGGATAATCCAGACATTTGAATCCGCATGAATCTTTTTGCAGATTATGATAACGTGCCGTAAAACACCGGGCGGAAAACGCCAGCGGCAACCGTCCGTAAACGAATACTTCGGTCTGCATGTTCTCCGGCAACGATTCCATCATTTTCCCCAGACTTCCGCAACTCATTTCCAGTGGCATAACCCACCTGAAAGCGCCCAGAGATGCCATGAACCGCAAGGCATCCGGATTGTATAAATTCAGGTGAGGACCGGCTACAAACGGACTTTTGCCTTCCATCTGACCGACAGCCCCCATATCGTTGGCTTCGACAAGGTGAAGACCGTTTCCGGCTATCCGATGCATGGCCTGCAAATGAGCTCCCGACTCGAGAAGAACCTGTGTCGACAAGACAACTTCTTTTCCCGTGCTGGCGAGATCGGAAGCTATCGACAACCAGTCATCTTCACGCAATTCATGCCGGCGCGCGCAAACCGTTTCTCCCAGATAGACGATATCTACCGGCATATCGGCTACTTCCCGATAAAACGTGACAAGTTTGTCTTTAGGCCAGTAATACTGAACAGGACCCAGAGCCAGTCTCAAAGTGTTCATCCTTTCATGCCGTGTTATTTCCAGGAGCGATAATAGGCACCCAGCGTTTGTTGCTGGCCTTCGGACAATCGTCCCAGCGCTTCAATCCATTCCGGCCTGACCCGGTAGGACGCCGTGTCGCCAAGACAACTGTCCAGCGCCTCACGCCAGACACGGGTTGTCGCTGCCGTATAGGCAGGGCTTCGCTGACGCCCCTCGATCTTGATCGCGGCAACCCCCATTTCTTTCAGCCGCGGCAGCAATTCCAGCGTATTCAGACTGGCCGGTTCCTCAATCGCGTAATAATTTTCTCCCCCGATTTCATAACGCCCTTTGCATATCGTCGGATAACTGGCCTTTTCATTGTCCGTATACCGATCGATCAGAACACCGTTCAGTCTCGACTCCAGTCCTTCAGATGTCGGCACCCAACGAACCGCCTTGGCAGGCGAACAGACACCGCTATTGTTCGGTGCCTCACCCGTCACATAGGAAGACAGGGCACATCGTCCCTCCACCATGACACACAGACTGCCGAATCCGAACACCTCGATTTCGACATCTGTATTTTTGACCACCAATTCAACCTGTTCAATCGAAAGAACACGCGGCAACACGACTCTGGCAATACGAAAGTGACGTGCATAGAAATTGATCGCATCGTAATTGGTTGCCGACCCCTGTACCGACAGATGCAAGCGCAAATCGGGATGGTGATCGCACGCATATCGCATCAGCCCCGGATCAGCCACAATCATGGCATCCACACCATAACGGGCCGCCCGGTCCACGGCACCTTTCCAGATATCCCATGAACCGGGAACCGGATAAGTATTCAAGGCCAGCAAGACTTTTCTTCCCTGCCTGTGGGCATAGGAAATACCTTCCTGCAAATTCTTTTCATCAAAGTTCAGTCCGACGAAATTGCGGGCATTCGTTGCATCCCTGAAACCGAGATAAACACAATCGGCACCATGATCGACCGCCTGTTTCAGCGCGGGAAGGCTTCCTGCCGGACATACCAGTTCCATTTGTGGATTTCGAGCCAAATCGTTCAAAAAAATAGGAAGAGTTTTCAAAATTATCAACAAGAATTTTCGTCAGCCAGTTTAATGTTTTAAACTGCTTTGGCGAAAACCGGCAATCATATTAACAGAATGCATGACAACCGTTCCATATCCGGATAAAAGACGCCTTACAAATTGAAATGTTTCCGGGCGACATAACTCGCTATAATCTGTTACATTGTGAAGTAGAGCCTGTTTTCATTCTGCCGTCCCTTGCAAGGAGCTAGATAATGTCGGCCATTTTACGTAACAAAAAACTGATCATCATTCTGGTACTCGTCATCATTGCCGCCGCAATTGCATGGTATTTTCTGAAACCGGCCGGTACCCCCGCCGGCCTTGCTTACGGCAATGGCCGGCTGGAAGCGACGGAAACAGCCGTTTCCACCAAGGTACAGGGCAAACTGATCGAAGTGTACTTCCGCGAGGGAGCCGACCTGAAAGCCGGTGAGGTCGCCGCCCAGCTTGATGACGCCCAGCTCAAAGCCGACATCCGCGCAGCAGAAGCGGCAGTCGAACAGGCCAAAGAAACGGCAAAAGCCGCCCGTGAAGACGTCAAGAGTGCGCAAAGCCAGCAGCAACTGGCCGGTGTTACCCTGAAGCGGACCCAGGAACTGATCAAGAAAGGGTTCATATCGGCAGCCCAGCTGGACAAGGACGTCAGCTCGATGAGAACAGCCAATGCCAGCCTGGCGAGTGCCCGCAACCGTGTCTCACAGGCAGATGCCAGCATTGCAGAAGCGGTGGCACGGGTTGCTTCCCTTCAGAGCAATCTGGACGATTTGACATTGAGATCCCCGGTAGACGGACGTATCCTTTATCGCCTGGCCGAACCGGGAGAAGTGCTTTCACCCGGTGGCAGGGTCTTTTCGATTCTGGATCTGAACGACGTCTATATGTATATCTACCTTTCCAATAACGAAGCCGGCAGCGTCGAACTGGGAAGCGAAGCGCGGATCGTTCTGGATGCCCTGCCTGACCAGCCGATCCCCTGTACGGTAACATATGTGTCTCCACGCAACCAGTTCACTCCGAAAGAAGTCGAAACACGTGATGAACGTGAAAAATTCATGTTCCGTGTCAAACTGAAAGTCGACAAGGACTGGCTCTCGCGAAATGCCAATATCGCAAAACCCGGCATGCCCGGTATCGGCTGGGTCAAAACGAATCCGGATGCCGTCTGGCCCGCCAACCTGCAGGTAAAGTGACATGAGTACGCTCATCGCAGCGAAACTCGAGGGAGTCTCTCTCCACTACAAAGACGTTACGGCACTTGATGACGTATCGCTGGAGATTCCGGGCGGTTGCATGGTGGGCCTGATCGGTCCGGACGGTGTCGGCAAATCGTCCCTGCTGGCCCTGATCTCATGTGCCCGGAAAATCCAGCAAGGCCACATTGAAGTTCTTGGCGAAGATATCAGCGATACCAGAATCCGGAACGCCTTGTTGCCCCGTGTTGCCTACATGCCGCAGGGGCTGGGCAAAAACCTGTACCCCACCCTTTCCGTTGCTGAAAACATCGACTTTTTCGCCCGGCTTTTCGGGCAGGATCATGAAGAACGTCAAAGGCGTATTGACGAACTGACCCGGGCTACAGGCCTCTTTCCATTCAAGGATCGTCCTGCCGGCAAACTGTCCGGCGGAATGAAACAGAAACTCGGCTTGTGCTGTTCACTCGTGCACGATCCCGATCTGCTGATTCTGGACGAACCGACAACCGGTGTCGATCCACTCTCCCGCCGCCAGTTCTGGGAACTGATCGATTCCATCCGGAAGCGCCGGCCGCAAATGAGCGTACTGGTTGCAACGGCCTATATGGAAGAAGCGGAACAGTTCGACTGGCTGGCCGCCATGTACGGCGGCAAGGTCATTGCAACCGGTACGGCACAGGAAATGATGCAACAGGCCGGCAAGTCCTCTCTGGAACAGGCTTTCATCCAGTTTCTTCCCGAAGAACGGCGCCAGAACTATGAAGAACTGGTCATTCCTCCCCTGAAAGAGAACAAGGATCAGGTCTGGGCCATCGAAGCTGACGGACTAACCCAGAAATTCGGTGATTTCGTTGCTGTCGACCACGTCAGTTTCAAAATCTCCCAAGGCGAAATTTTCGGCTTTCTCGGTTCCAACGGTTGCGGCAAAACCACTACCATGAAAATGCTGACCGGGCTGCTTCCCCCGACTTCAGGAACCGCCGAAACATTCGGCAAGCCGGTCGATGCGAAAAATACGGAAAGTCGCAAGGATGTGGGTTACATGTCCCAGTCCTTTTCGCTATACGGCGAATTGACGGTCATGCAGAATCTGGATTTGCATGCCCGGCTTTTCCACTTGCCGGCAGACCAGATCAAGCCCCGTATACAAAGTCTGGTCGACCGTTTCGGCCTGCAACCGTATCTCAACTCGGCAGCGGCTGAACTGCCCCTTGGTATCCGGCAGCGCCTGTCACTTGCCGTTGCCGTTGTCCATAATCCGAAACTGCTGATTCTGGACGAACCGACATCCGGCGTCGATCCGGTCGCCCGGGACGATTTCTGGCGCCTTCTCGTCGAGATGTCGCGTGAACAGAATGTCACTATTTTCATTTCCACCCACTTCATGAACGAGGCGGAACGCTGCGACCGTATTTCGTTAATGGATGCTGGAAAGGTGCTCGCCAGCGGAACACCTGACGAACTGAAAAAAAGCAGACAGGCCAATACTCTTGAAGAAGCTTTTATCGACTATCTGGTAGAAGCGACCGGCAATGAAAAAACGTCGTTTGACGAAAATATCGAAATCGAACCGGAAAAACCGCACGAAGAATCATCGTTTTTCAGTCTCCGACGGCTTTTTGCCTATGCAGCGCGGGAAACACTGGAATTGAGACGGGATCCCATCCGGCTCGGCTTCGCGCTTTTAGGCAGTCTTTTGCTGTTTTTCGTACTAGGTGGCGGGATATCCATGGACGTCGAAGACCTGAAATTTGCTGTCCTCGATTATGATCAGTCCCCCCAGTCCCGCGATTACATTCACAATATTGCCGGATCACGATATTTTCTTGAGCAGGCGCCACTGAAAAACAGCGCGGATCTGGAAAAACGCATGGAAAGCGGAAAAATCAGCGTCGCGATCGAAATTCCACCCAATTTCGGGCGGGACCTCGAACAGGGCAGAAACCCCGAAATCGCGGCGTGGATTGACGGTGCCATGCCCTACCGGGGAGAAACCATTCTCGGATATATCCGCGGTTTGCATGCAAAATATCTGGAACAGCTGAACAGGGAAACAAACGGAACGGAACAACAGGCTGTCGCCAGCCTTGAAAAGCGCTATCGCTACAATCAGGACTTCAAAAGTATCTATGCCATGGTACCCGCCATCATTCCCCTGCTGCTGATGCTCATACCGGCCGTTCTCATGGCGCTGGGAATCGTGCGCGAAAAAGAACTGGGATCCATCACCAACCTTTACGTAACGCCGGTAACCAAACTGGAATTTCTGGTCGGGAAACAGTTGCCCTATATCGTATTGTCCATGATCAGTTATTTTTTGATGGTCGGCAGTGCTTCCTGGTTTTTCAAGGTACCGATCAAAGGCAGTTTTCTGGCCTTAACATTGGGCGCATTGCTGTATGTCACGGCGACAACCGGTCTCGGACTCGTCATTTCATCTTTCACCAATACCCAAATCTCGGCTCTGTTCGGTACAGCCATTCTGACCATGCTGCCGACCACCCAGTTTTCCGGACTGAAAGATCCGATCGGATCGCTGGAAGGAGCCGCTTACTGGATCGGAAAATTTTTCCCGGCATCCCATTTCATCATTCTGAGCCGGGGAGTGTTTACCAAAGCCTTGCAATTTGCCAACCTGATCGGACCGCTTTTCGCTTTGGCAGCCTTCATCCCGGCACTGACGTTCATCGCCTGGCTGTTTTTGCCCAAACAGGAGAAATAAATGTCCACGTTCAGAATCCATCTCAGCAACATCTACCGTCTGGGTGTCAAGGAACTGAATAGTCTCTGGGCCGATAAAGTCTTGCTGTTTCTGATTATCTGGGCTTTTACCGCCGGTATTTACAGTGCATCCAAGGGTGTTTCACAGGAAATCCATAATGCGCCGGTCGCCATCGTTGACCTGGACCACTCCCAGATATCCCAAAGACTGGCCAATGCCCTGACGAAACCTTATTTCAAAAAACCTGATCTTATTGAACTGAACCAGGCCAATGAAGCTCTCGACAAGGGAGATTATTCTTTTTCCATCATCATCCCGCCCAGTTTCCAGAGAGATCTGCAAGCTGGCCGAAAACCGAATGTCCAGCTGAATATCGACGCCACGGTCATGAGCCAGGCCTTCATCGGTTCCAGTTACATAGAAACCATCTTCAACAATGAAGTCAACGAATACTTCAACCGGTCGGCCCAAACGTCTACACAGCCGATCCAGCTGGTCACCCATGTCCGGTTCAATCCGAACATGACTGGTTTCTGGTTCGGCGGCGTCATGGAAGTCATCAACAACATCAACATGCTGACGATCATTCTGGTCGGGGCCGCGTATATCCGCGAACGGGAACACGGCACACTCGAACACCTGCTCGCCATGCCACTGGGCCCCACAGAAATCATGATATCGAAAATCTGGGCGAACGGACTGGCCGTTCTGATCGCAGCGTCCTTCGCCCTGATATTCATTATCAAGATCGTTCTTCAAGTGCCGATCGCCGGCTCGATCGCTCTCTTTATCGCTGCTGCGGCCGTTTACCTGTTTTCGGCAGCTTCCATCGGTATCTTTCTGGGAACACTTGCCCGTTCCATGCCGCAACTGGGCCTTTTGATCTTTTTGACCATCATACCGCTGCAAATGCTGTCCGGCGGCTCGACTCCCCAGGAAAGTATGCCGATCTGGGTCCAGAACGTCATGAAACTGGCTCCGACCACCTATTTCGTCCGGCTCGCCCAATCCATTCTTTACCGGGGTGCCGGATTCAGTATCGTCTGGCCGGAATTTCTGGCTATCGCTATTATCGGAATGGTTTTCTTCTTCATCGCCCTCGGCCGATTCAGGAAATCGATTGTCCAGGGCTAGCCGGCTGCCGTTTCCTGTCTGCCAGAATCCGATTCAGGCAGACAGGTATCTGATTCATTCTGCATATTCCAGAGGAACCCAGCTGTATTTGCCGTTTTCTTCCGCAACAACGTATCCAAGTCCCGGAAAAGGCAAATGCATACCGGCGACCCGTTCCCTTTTCGCGGAGACTTCCTTTAGAAGATTCTGCCGTGTTCTGACTGCCTGGGACGTTTCGGAATCATATTCAATAGCCACCTCGGGATGGCTGAACTGGATGACATGGCTGTGAACGATATCGCCCCAGACCAGTAACGACTGTCCATCCGATGTCACTTCAAAAGCGGTATGACCGGGAGTATGGCCATAAGCAGCCACTGCCCTGATACCGGGCACGACCTCCTCTCCCGCTTCAACCGGCTTCCATTTTTCCGCGCTCAAATAGGGAACGGCCGACTCACGGGCCATTCTGAAGAAAACCTGACGCTCAACCGGGGCAGCGGCAGCCTGCTGTTCGGACAACCAGTATTCATTTTCGATTCTGTTGGCATAAACCGTGGCATTCGGAAAAACCTGAATGCCTTCCTTGTCACTCAATCCCCCGGTATGATCGCCATGCAGATGCGTCATGATAACCGTATCGACCTGTTCCGGCTGATATCCGGCAGCTCTCAGATTTTCGACAATGCGCCCCTGCCGGTCTTCACTGAAAAATTTGCCTGCACCGGCATCAATCAGAACAAGATGATCACCCGTATGTATCAGATAGGCATTGATCGCCGTCTGTATTCCTGTCGTTCTCCCGTAATGATGCGACAATGCACTGTCAATGGCCTGTCGGTCCATGTTTTTCAGCAACTCGGGATGAAAATCCAGCGTTCCGTCGAAAAGCGCTGTTACCTCGAACTGCCCCACCATCGTTCTGTAATAACCGGGAACCTGTGCTCCGGCCATGGCCGGAATCTGCGGCACGGCGGTTTCTTCCGCTGTTGCCGTTTCCATCACCACCGGGGATGTCTGTGCCTCAGAAGCCGGACTTGCAACCGCTTCCGCCACTGTCTGCGTTTGAACCCTGTCTTTCGCCACAGCAAAAGAACCCAGACCAAAAGAAGCGATGATCAGACTTAACGTTATCCTGCGACAAAATGGCATCCAGTTATCCTGCATATTGAATCTCCCTCAAAAATCGAAACGGTCCAATCCGTTTGACTGCCACCTATTATCAGATAAATTTCCCTTTATTTGCGAAAACCGAAAAAGTATTTTCACAAAAAGCATAATCTGGCGTGGTCATGACGATAAACGGAATTTTCCACATATGCGGAAAGAAAGGCACATTATGTTCAGACTAGCTATCATCATCGGAAGTACCCGCCCGGGCCGCAATGGCGAAGCTGTCGCGAAATGGATTTATGAAATCGCAAGACAACGCAAGGATACTGAAGTGGAACTGGTCGATATCCGGGATTACAATCTGCCGTTACTGGACGAACCCCAGCCCGCTTCCACAGGACAATATACACAGGCACATACCCGAAAGTGGTCCGAGAAAATCATTTCTTTCGACGGTTTCGTCTTTGTTACGCCGGAATACAATCATGCGCCTCCGGCCGCACTGAAAAACGCCATTGACTATCTGTTTCACGAATGGAACAATAAATCCGCCGGGTTTGTCGGCTACGGAACGATGGGAGCGGTCAGAGCTGTGGAAGAACTCCGTATTCTGATGGGTGCCCTGATGATTGCAGACGTTCGTGCACAAGTCATGCTTTCTCTTTTCGAGGACTTCGAAAAACTGACTGTTTTCAGACCGAACCCTCGCCATGAAAAAACTGTCAATACTATGCTGGAACAGGTTATCTCATGGGGTCTGGCATTGAGACCACTCCGGAAAGATGACTGACCAACGATCAACATTCAACCAATATTCGGGAGATCATCATGAAACATATTCAAATCATCATGCCGGAGGTCAAAGAATGTTCGGCACAATCCTGCGGTTTCAACAAAAACTCCGGATGCCATGCACGTGCCATCACTATCGGGGATAACGAAGTTCCGGGTTGCGATACTTTTTTCGCCGTCCCAGATCCATCCAGTCATGCCAAATCCACAGGACGCACTTCCGGCGTCGGAGCCTGCAAGGTTGCCGACTGCAAATTCAACGATGACTATGAATGCATGGCAGATGAAGTAGTCGTCGCCTACAACAACAGCAAAGCCAACTGTCAGACATACGCCCATCGCTGATTGAATCCGTACTGTTTCCAAGCCGTGCAATGCACGGCTTTTTAACGGTCATCATCATGATTTTGCACAAAAAGCCCGATTTGAACGGCAGAAGGTACCGGGAATACTTTTCCGGATCTTATTCGTTGTCCGGGCTTGTTTCCGAATAAGGATCGAGAATATGACAAACGACGAAATTACCGGATCCACTCACAATCTGTTACCATAACCCATTCCCTGTTCAAAAACAGACTTGTCCCGGTTTACAGAAAAACATGAGACCTGTCCCCGACTGTGGAGAAATAAATTATATCGGCAATGGGCACCTCAGATACAGAAAAACCCTGGCAACAGGCGGTGATCCGGTAATCGGACGTGCCACTGCCATTTCCTGTGCCCTCGAAGGAACTGGATGCCGCCATCAGCTATGCACCAGAAAAACAAAAAAACGCACAGGACATCAGAAAACTGATTGAAGAAACGGGTCGGAAAGCCATTTTGAATCCCGTGATCTGCGTGACAAACAGCATTCGGCGATATGACAAAAACAGCTGCAGGAAAACTTGGCGGACTTGATATCCTCGTTCTGATTCAGGTATGCAGATCGCAAAAGCGAAAACCAGTGAAATACCGGATGAACCGCTTCAGGATATCGTCATTATCAACGTAATTCCACTTTTCCGGACCATCAAAACTGCCTTGCTGCTGGCCGATCAGCTTATCTTCAAAAGGATCCGGGATCAATTCCGTCGTTTCCGATCCGATATGGATTCCCTTGCAAATCTGCGGTGGTCACTTTCCTGAGCAGATTCCCGAATCCGGAAAAAATACATTAAGGAAATGAGCTGGCCAACCGGCCGAACTGGTAGATATTTATCTATTTCTCGCTTCCGACGAATCCGGCTATATCACAACCGAAATATTCGGAATCAATAAGGGTTTCCACATCTCATTTCGTCCCCCTGTAAACCGGACAGTTTCATCCGTTTTTTTCAAACACTATCCGGACTGAATCGACGCCAGTTTTTCTTCGACTCTCCGAGCGGAAATGGAACCTTCGACACGCGAACCATCTGCAAAATAAATGGTTGGCGTTGCTCTGACTTGCAATTCCGCCCCCAGTTCCAGAATCTTTTCATTGGGAAACAGACACCCGGCAGGCACTCTGCCGGGTTGCTCTCTTCTCAGCATCCATCCCTCCCATGCCTGTGCCGGATCAGCAGAACACCAGATAGCATGTGACAGATACACGGAATCGACTGACAGAATATTGTAAGGGAAAACATAAACAGTAATATCGTTCACATCTTCCAGATTCTGTTCGAACTGCTGGCAATAATGACAATTCGGATCCGCAAAAAGAGCGATCACTCTTTTCCCGCTTCCTTTAACCATTTTGATCGCCAGTTCTTTCGGCAAACTGATTTTTTCCATATCGCACCTTCTTTCTTCTGTAACGTATCAATCATGAAAATGCCGTTTCCGGACAGTTTTCCGTTTAACGACCGCTCCTTGAACCTCATTTCAAGCCTAATGATGCTCGCAAACATGAATGCTGATATGTCACAAAAAACGGAACCTAAAGAAGTCACACCTTCAGAAAATACCGGATAAAACAAACCTTGATTCATACTGTCCGGACTTTGCTGAAACAACCGGATATCGCCAGAGAGGACACTTCGTCTTTGCGTCAATAAAGAAACACGGAAACGATCATAAGGGAATTAAACACGACGAATACTTTTTGAATACGTCATGTTTCTCTAGAATAAGAAACCGTGATCACCCTCGGAAATTGCAGAAATGCCATCCATCAAAAACAAACCCGTTGCCATATCTGAAACCGGACACGATACACCTCGCCGGATTCTTCGTTTGCATGAAGCCGTAACCCTGATCGTCGGACTGGTTATAGGGGCAGGTATTTTCAAAACACCTGCCGTTGTAGCCCATATGACCGGCAACACCATTGCCATGTTCGGATCATGGATTCTGGGAGGAATCATTTCCCTGATCGGTGCACTCTGTTATGCGGAGCTTGCATCCACCTATCCTCATGCAGGTGGAGACTACCATTTCCTGCAGCGCGCTTATGGCAGACCGGTATCCTTTCTGTTCGGATGGGCCCGACTTTCCGTCATTACGACCGGTTCCATCGCATTGCTGGGATTTGTTTTCGGTGACTATATGAACCGTATCTGGCCACTTGATTTTTTTGATACAGATTCCGGCCCTTTCATCTATGCCATCTCGATTATCCTGATTCTGTCCTGGCTTAATCTGAGAAATATCCGGACCGGTATGGTGACCCAATCCCTGTTTACCGGACTCCAGATCCTCTGTCTTTTCATGATTATCGGGACTGCCGTTTACCTTCATCTGTCAGGAACGAATACTTCCCCGTACTCTCCGGTTCCCGCCTCTCTCCCCGTTTCATCCAACTTCGGTCTGGCAATGGTCTTCGTTCTGCTCACCTTCGGCGGCTGGAATGAAGCAGCCTATATCAGTGCCGAATTGAAAAACGGTCATCGCGATATGGTAAAAGCTCTTGTTTTCTCGATTGCCATCATCACATCGCTTTATCTTCTGGTAACGTGGGCCTACTGGGAGGGACTGGGATTTCCTGGCATGACCTCATCCCGGACAATCGCGGCAGACCTGATGTACATGACATTCGGTGAGGCAGCCAAGAAAATCATTTCCCTGATGATCGCGATTTCCGCTTTAACGTCCATCAATGCCACCATCATCGTCGGCGCCCGCACAAGCTATGCCATGGGTAAAGACTGGCCTGTTCTGCATCGGCTCGGTACATGGGACATGACCCGCAATACCCCAGTCAATGCCTTGCGAATACAATGCATTGCATCTCTTTTTCTTGTCGTACTGGGTACTTTAATTGGAGGCGGCTTCAAATCCATGGTTGAATTTACCGCACCGGTTTTCTGGCTGTTTTTCCTGTTGGCGGGTCTCTCTCTTTTTGTTCTCCGCAATCGCGACCCCCATATTCCAAGACCATTCAAAGTCCCTTTTTATCCTATACTGCCGCTTGTTTTTTGTCTGACATGCTTCTATATGTTATGGTCTAGCCTGTCTTATGTTTATGACCAGTCTTTAGGAGGAATAAATGCTGCCTGGATTGGTGTCGCGGTTTTATTGCTGGGCATCATCCTCCTATGGATCATTAACCGGATATCCCCCGCTGAAAAGTAAAAACGTTCTTCTTCTCTCTTGATACCCTACTTTATAAAGACCGCTTTATGAGTTCCAAGAAAAATACCAGACTGACTATTGCAGCCTTTATATTCGTTGCATTTTTTCTTCCCGTTTTTGTGGTCATCAGTGCCAAATCACAATTCGGACTCGACGAAATGATGGGACCCGAACTTGATGCCGGATTCATCACAACCTGGCCTGAAACGGTGGACGGTATGCTCAAACTGGCGCAAGTGAACCGGAACGATCTCGTCTACGATCTTGGCTGCGGGGATGGACGCATCGTCATTGCCGCGGCAAAAAATTACGGTGCCCGAGGTGTCGGCATCGACCTGAATCCGAAACGGATAGAAGAAGCCAACGCGAATGCCAAAGCAGCCGAAGTCGAGAACCTTGTGCAATTCAGACTCGGCAATTTTTACAAGGTGGATTTTTCAGACGCTACAGTCGTAGCGCTATACCTCCCACAAACAATCAATTACGAATTACGTCCCATTCTGTGGAAACAGCTGAAAATCGGCTCACGCGTCGTATCGAATGAATCCGACATGGGTTCAGAATGGCCGGCGGAAAAAATTGAAAAAGTCGGAACCAAGACCGTCTATTTGTGGACCATTACAGAAAAAGAAAAACAAAAAGCGGCAGCAATTCCCGATCCGGATTGAATCCCTGTCGAAAAATTTTATGTAGAAAACGAAAACAAATTTGTATCAGTAACCTGAAAAGATAATATCGCCCACTCCGGATATGGCCAGACTGGACTTTTTTCCATTTTCCGTTTGTTCCATCATGACTTTGCTGGTCTAATACCAGGAAACATGCGGATTTTTTTCCCGCCAGAAAAAAGATTGCCGGATTCATGACGTAAATAACCGATCTCAGGCATATTCCCTGCACCTGGTCTGCCAGAATCAACAATCTGCTTTCCGCGTCACTTTTTCCTGTGTACTGCTTTTGACAATACCGATTCAGGAATCAAAGACGCTATCCAGGAAGGTGTCAATTCTCCCATCTGATACACAATACGCCCGGCTGCGTTTTCCTTTCTGCCATAAATATACTTCCTGATAGAGAGGCCATTCTGACGGATCATTCCCAGCGATGCATATCTTTTAAGCATGTCCTGGCATTTTTCCCGATTCTGGACTGCATCGTTTTTTTCAATCGCTTCCTCAACCCGATTCATCACTTCCTTCAGCAACGTGGTTCCCTGACCATCCAAAGCAACCACGTTATAACGATACTCCCAATCCGGATCTTTCCAGCCTGCCGCCGCATTGCAAATGCCTCTATAGTGATCGACAAACTCATTCACCGTCATCCCTCGCTTCGCAGCTTCAAATTTCCGGCGTTCATCACTATCCTGGCCGTCACCAAATTCCCAGACACGTTTTCCGGAATCAGCAGAGAAAACATAACCGTCGACATACACATTGACGTAATTTCCAGACCATTCTTCAACTATCATCGTTTCATCCTCTCATATGGATTTTTGCTCGCTACTTCCGTCTTCTCCGGTAAAAAATAACATGGAAAACGCTTGCCCGGAAACCGTTCCTTGTCCCTGACAGAATTCATAACAAGACAAAACACGTATCTGCCATAGAAGATCAATGCATCAGAATTTGTTTCATAATATCCAGAACTTATTTACCATAACATACCGGTTACCATTCACAAACACTTCCTGCAAGATATTCATTACAATCTGTCCTTAAAGAAGAAATCGGGAAACATCCGCCCGAAAACATCTGCAGCCACTTTTTTTATCACCCCATCCAGTCTTCTCCCCTTAAAATCTGCCTGCGTATTCAAAACTTTCTCTCCAGTTACGTTCATCCAAAAATATTTCAATTTAATCAAATAGTTAAGAGATGAACTGTATTCGATAAAAAAATGCCCGCAAGAAAAATTCCTACGGGCATAACAGGACTTGCTGTAAAAACTTGATGATCATCATTATGACTTTTATCAGTAACATTTCGTTCCTATCTCACAATGTGTTACACGAGAAACAATTCCGCACATATCATGTACCCTGCCATTGAAAATGATCCATCAAATGTACACTCATACAATATCTGCAACGGGACACTTGACCAAACACTTTATACACCATTACCATTCAAATCCCATGCGGGAGTATGCTAATAAAAGACTCTCCGGAGAAATATGCATTACTGAATAGCCGGTTCAGCTTACGAACTCCCGCATGTCCATAACCTCTTTTTTTATCAGACCGATACTCTTTACTTGCTACGAGCATCCCCCTTTCATCAAACACATTGTCGAACGTATGAGAAAAATTTTTCACATGGCGCAGCCAATCTGATACTTCTGGTCCATCGCCAAGAACACTGAAAACGACAAAAGCTTTTGATAATTCTTTAATCCTGTTTTCGGAAAAATCCAATATAAATAAAATCATACCGGTATATTTAATGATGTTTACGACAAACACTTATCGAAGATCTGTACGAAAAAAGAAATCGAACATTTATCCGTCGTATTCAACCGGGCCCGTGTCAGAGGATTGATGATCATATCGAATCCGGTTTCTGGTATAACTCGCCAGATGAAAGCTGAGTCGCACAGAGACATGTTTTAAAGGATGAAACATTTTCGTTGATCAAACAATTTGCCAAGGAATACCTGCAAGATGCCATGGATCTCGCTTTTTTAACCGAACAACGTCCTGCAGACGTATTCAAAGTACAATGGTCTGATATAAAGGATGGTGCGCTAGTGTTTGCCCAAAACAAGACTCATCAGATTGTATGGGTCCTCATCAGCGGAAAACTGGAAAAAATCGTCAGGCGAATAGGCGAATCAAGTCTCGCGGTATCATCGGCAAAACGCCCATCTGCGAAGAACGGGGACAAGCGATTACCTACGACAAGTTCAAGGCTGATTTCCGGAATGCCCACCCGAAAGCAAAAGCATATGCAGACGAAAACGGACAGGATTTCGAGTGGTTCCAGTTCAAGGATGATCTGCGTGCGAAAGTTGTATCTAATTCTGAGCCCCAGGACAATGCCTAAAAACTCCTAGGACACCGTGACAGCAAGACAACAGCCATTTACCGGCGCGACAAGGATAAAGAAGTTCTACCCGTCATGTCTAAACATCTATTAGACATGGGAAGAAAGGTCAAGTGAAAAACCTGCGTAAGCAATTGATTTTAATGGCCTGCCCTAGTGGATTCGAACCACTGACCTACGGCTTAGAAGGCCGTTGCTCTATCCAGCTGAGCTAAGGGCAGGTTGAAATCGGCGCTTATTGAAAGGATATATTATAAACGACATTTTCTTTCAATAAAAAACAGGCTGCCAAAGACAGCCTGTTTGGTATATGGTCGGGGCGAGATGATTCGAACATCCGACCCACTGGTCCCAAACCAGTTGCGCTACCAGGCTGCGCTACGCCCCGAAGAACGTAATGATACCTTTACTGTTTCACAAAATCAATTGTCCGTCGAATCTTTTCATTTTTTCGTTGGCACGAAACGACGGAGTACATTATGCCGCTTGTGCATGACACTGACTTGCAATCCGCTCAGCCATTTTCCGAGCCTCTGCAGCATCCTCGGCTTCAACCATGATACGTATCAGGGGTTCTGTACCCGATGCCCGGATAAGCACTCTGCCACGATCACCCAGTTCCGCTTCGACTTCCTGTTTTGCCGACTGCAAGGCAACATTATCCTTCCAGTTAAACCCTGGAGTGATCCGAACATTTACCAGCGTTTGCGGATACAGTTTCAATTCACTGATGAAAGATGGAAGCGTAGTGTTATGGCGACGAAGAGCTGCCAATACCTGCAAGGCAGAAATGATACCATCACCGGTAGTATGTTTGTCGAGACAGATCAGATGTCCCGATCCCTCTCCACCCAACAACCATCCTTTTTCCAAAAGGGTCTCAAGAACATACCTGTCTCCGACATTAGCTCGTGCAAAACCGACCTGTTTCTCCCGAAATGCCACTTCCAATCCCATATTGGTCATAAGAGTACCGACAACTCCCTTGACATCGCTATAAGCCAGCCTGTCCTTGGCAATCAGGTACAAAAGCTGATCGCCATTGTAAATTTGTCCGTTCGCATCGACCATAACCAGCCTGTCTGCATCGCCATCCAGTGCTATTCCAAGATCGGCCTTGTTCTCAAGAACAGCCGAAACCAGCGATTCAACGGATGTCGCTCCGCAATGATCGTTAATATTCAATCCATTTGGCTGTGCTCCTATGGATATGACATCAGCGCCCAGTTCGTGAAAAACACACGGTGCAATATTGTAAGCTGCACCATTGGCACAATCGACAACCATCTTGAGTCCCCGAAGATCATAATTCGTCGGAAAAGTGCTCTTGCAAAATTCGATATATCTTCCCTGCGCGTCATCCAGTCTGCGTGTTTTACCCAGATTTTCCGAAGTAGCACAATCCATCGGTTTATCGACCAAGGATTCAATTTCAAATTCCATATCATCCGGCAGCTTGTTGCCGGATGCTGAAAAGAACTTGATACCATTGTCATGGTAAGGATTATGCGAAGCTGAAATGACAATACCGGCAGAGAGACGTAATGCACGTGTCAAATAGGCTACAGCAGGAGTAGGCATGGGACCAGACAGCATCACATCAACTCCGGCCGCAGAAAGCCCCGCTTGCAAGGATGCCTCCAGCATATATCCTGAAATACGCGTATCCTTGCCGATCAGGACAGTCGGAGAACCGGAAGACATGGTCGTTCTGGTTAAAACCTTACCGGCAGCATAGCCAAGTTTCATAACAAAATCGGGCGTAATCGGTGCTTTTCCAACTTCTCCCCGTACACCATCCGTTCCAAAATATCGACGTTTCATTTTCTTACCAATTTTTAGTGATACTATCGTGTCGCCAGCCAGACCCTCAATGCATCCAGCGTTTCGCCTACTTCATGTACTCTCAGAATTGCCGCACCATGTTCGACAGCAGACAGTGCGATCGCCAGATTACCGGCCAGCCTTTTTTCAACCGGCTTTCCGGTCAAGGCAGCCACGATTGACTTACGCGACAATCCTGCCAGAACAGGCAAACCCGATTTTTTCCGCAAGACATCCATATTTCTGAGCAAAACCAGATTATCTTCCAGAGATTTGCCAAAGCCGAATCCCGGATCAATACATATGCGATCTTCCGATATTCCCGCTTCTTTCAAATGTAAAACCTGCCGTTCGAGAAAGTCTGAAACTTCTCCGATTACATCCTCATAACGGGGGCGATTCTGCATACTTTTGGGATTACCCTGCATATGCATGACGCACAAGCCACAATCATAACCGGCAACCGCTTTCAGAGACTCTTCAGATGCGAAACCACAAATATCATTGATCATGTCAGCACCACCAGCCAAAGCGGCAGACATGACTTCAGATTTGTAAGTATCAATGGACAAAGGCTTCCCGCAATCCTTCAATGCCTCGACAACCGGCATGATCCGGTCAAGTTCTTCCTGAAGGGGAACAGGATCCGCACCGGGACGCGAAGACTCGGCCCCGATATCGATAATATCGACCCCTTCCCCGATCATTTCTTCTGCATGTGATAATGCGGAAGACAAAGATAAATATTTGCCACCATCGGAAAATGAGTCCGGCGTAACATTCAGAATACCCATAACCAGAGGACGAAATTTTTCACCCTCCAGCTCAAAACGGTAACGGCCACATTGAAAATATTTCATTTTTTATTCAAAAAAAGGGCGAGACAGGCTCACCCTTTTGACAGACAGTAAATGGATCAGGCAGGTGCCGTGGCATTCTCCGTCACTTCAGGATCGTCATTATTACCCTGCGACGGTTTTGAAGGTGCAGACTTCGGTGGACGGGGATCGACTCCATCCATGATATCGTTCACCTGATCGGAATCCAGTGTTTCCCACTCAAGCAACAATTTTGCCATTTTCTCGACCTTGTCACGATTTTCTTCAAGCAATTTACGGGCAAGCGCATATTGCTGGTCAAGAATGGAACGGATTTCATTATCGACTTTCTGTTGTGTTGCCTCGGATACTGTTTTGGCTGACATACGTCCACCATAAAACATATCCTGTTCCGTATCTTCATAAACCATAGTCCCCAACGTTTCCGACATACCGTAACGCGTCACCATAGCTCTGGCAATCTTGGTCGCTCTCTCAAAGTCGTTAGAGGCACCAGTAGACATCTGGTGCATGAACAGTTCCTCCGCGATACGACCACCGAACAAAATGGCGATTTCCTCCAGCATTTTGTCCTTGTACATATTGATACGGTCATGTTCAGGCAACTGCCAAGTCAGCCCCAACGCATGACCACGCGGCATGATAGTCACCTTATGGACCGGATCGGCTTTCGGCAAGAGCTTGGCAACTACGGCGTGACCGGATTCATGGTAAGCCGTATTCGTCCGTTCTTCTTCACGCATGACAAAAGACTTGCGTTCCGGCCCCATCAGAATTTTGTCCTTTGCATCTTCAAAATCCTGCATTTCAACCAGACGTTTGTTGCGACGTGCGGCAAACAGTGCCGATTCATTGACCAGATTGGCCAGATCAGCGCCAGAAAAGCCAGGTGTACCCCGTGCCAAAACATTGGGGTCGACATCCGGAGCAATCGGTACCTTGCGCATATGCACATTGAGAATCTGCTCACGTCCCCGGATATCCGGCAGACCGACAATAACCTGCCGGTCAAAACGTCCCGGACGCAACAACGCCTTGTCCAGCACATCGGCCCGATTGGTCGCCGCTACGACAATCGTCCCCGAATTCGGTTCGAAACCATCCATTTCAACCAGCAACTGGTTCAACGTCTGTTCACGTTCATCGTTGCCGCCTCCCATACCGGCACCACGATGACGACCGACGGCATCGATTTCATCGATAAAGATGATACATGGCGAATGTTTCTTTGCCGTATCGAACATATCACGAACACGCGAAGCGCCGACACCGACGAACATTTCCACAAAATCCGAACCGGAAATGGAAAAAAACGGTACTTTGGCTTCCCCGGCTATTGCTCTGGCCAAAAGCGTCTTGCCGGTACCCGGAGGGCCGACCAGCAACAACCCGCGAGGGATTCGCCCACCCAGTTTCTGGAATTTGTTCGGATCACGCAGGAAATCCACCACTTCATAAACTTCTTCTTTGGCTTCGTCGCAACCGGCGACATCGTTGAAAGTCACGGTATTGTTTTTCTGGTCTATCATCCGCGCTTTCGATTTTCCGAACGAGAAAGCGCCACCCTTTCCTCCGCCCTGCATCTGACGCATAAAAAAGATCCAGACTCCAACCAGAAGCAGCATGGGGAACCATGAGATCAATATCTGGGACCAGAATGAAGGTTCTTCCGGCGGTTTGACATCGAACTGGACACCATTGTCAACAAGATCGCCGACAAGTCCACGGTCGAGATAAGTCACTCCCGTCTTGACCTTTTTCCCGTCGGCAGTTGTGGCGACAATCGACCGGTCTTCAATGACGACATCCTTGATCCGTTTGGATTTCACTTCGTCAAGAAACTGTGAGTAATTGATCGGTTCAACATTCGTCGCATTGCTACGATCCGTAAAATGTTTGAAGGTCGTAAGAAGGACAATGATAATGGCAGTCCAGATGCCTACCCTGACAAACATGTTGTTCACAAAGACTCCTCAGACGCCAGTGCGTCAATTGCTGATAGATAGTCCATTTTACAATCATTTTCAAGCATCTGCTATCACCGTATGACACGGTGACAGAGACAATATTAATTAAAGTCAGCCCGTCTACCTATCGTGATTTCCCAAAAGCATTATCCGGTTTTACGAACCGAAATACACACTTTTTACAAATGGAGACAAAATCATAAAAATCAAGTCACTATTCTTCACCATGACGCAACTGTCGTCCCAACAAAAAGATTTCCGAAGAATAATCACGACTTGCCTTGGGTTTCTTGGGAGTGACACTTATAAAAGTTTCACGGAATCTTTTCAATATTTCGTTGTAACTGCTCCCATTGAAACACTTGACCAGCAATGACCCGGACGGTTTGAGATGAGCCTGTGCAAAATCAAGTGCCAGCTCCATCAGATATTCCACCCGGGCAGCATCAGTCGATGCGATTCCTGAGAGATTGGGTGCCATATCAGATAATACAAGATCCACCTTTCGTCCTTTCAGTAACGTCTCGAGTTCATTCAGAACTGATTCTTCCCGAAAATCGCCCTGAAGGAAATGGACTCCCGGCACCGGTTCCATCGGAAGAATATCGAGACCGACAACAACCCCGTTAACCTGATTGCTGCCTTGAGCTCCCAGTTTACGGGTAATATACTGTGACCAGCTGCCAGGAGCGCACCCCAGATCGACAATAATCTGACCCGGTTTGATCAATCCTGTATCTTCATCTATCTCACTCAGCTTGTAAACGGCACGGGCACGATAACCTTCCTTTTGCGCCAGTTTCACATAAGGATCGCCGAGATGGTTTCTCATCCAACTTTTATTGAATTTATTCTTTGACATTCGCGTAAAATACAGTTTTCCAAAGGAATACTATGCTGAAATTAACTTCTGCACAACGAAGCCTGCTGAGATCGCAGGCACACAGTCTGAATCCGGTTGTCATGATTGGCGATGCCGGATTGAGCGACGCCGTTCTGAAAGAAATCAATGTCAACCTTGATGCGCACGGCCTGATCAAAATCCGCGTTTTCGGTGATGACCGGCTGGCACGCGTCGAAATACTGCAATCGATCTGCCAGCAACTC
This sequence comes from Oxalobacter aliiformigenes, assembly GCF_027116575.1. GTDB lineage: Bacteria > Pseudomonadota > Gammaproteobacteria > Burkholderiales > Burkholderiaceae_D > Oxalobacter > Oxalobacter aliiformigenes. Next base: position 1,747,471 of record NZ_CP098252.1, read on the forward strand.
GATGCTGCTCCCATACAGCATATCGGCAAACTGCTGGTCATTTATCGTCCGCAGAAAGAATCTGTCAAACCGGCGGAAAATAACAAAAAAGGGGGACTGAAGTCTGTTGTGACGTTCAAACCGGGATTCGGCGCCATCAAGAATCGCGTGAAGAAAGTCCTGATCAAAGGCAACGAGCGCGTCACCCAAGGCGGACTGATCAAACGCAAGAAAACCCGCCAGACGAGTGCCAAGAAAAAGGCACTCGCCCGGTAAAGACGATTTCAGATAAACAATACATCAAGAATTTCATATTCGCGGATTCCGGCGGGCGCGTTGACTTCAACGACATCGCCCGCTTCGCGACCGATCAGGGCACGAGCCAGCGGCGAAGTAACCGAAATTTTCATCTCCTTCAGATCAGCCTCGTCATTACCGACAATCTGGTAACTGACCTTTTCACCGTTTTCCAAATCTTCCAGTGCCACGGTAGCAGCGAAAACAACACGGCCATTGGTATTCAAGGTTTTTGGATCGATAATCTGCGCCGAACTCAACTTGCTCTCCAGTTCGGCAATACGCCCTTCAATAAACGCCTGACGTTCCTTGGCTGCATCATACTCCGCATTTTCGGACAAATCCCCATGAGAGCGGGCCTCGGCAATGGCAGCAATCACTTCATAGCGGTCTTTGGTTTTCAGCCGATGCAATTCATCACGCATCATTTGTGCGCCTCTGACAGTAACTGGTATAGAACTCATTTTTCCTATCTCTCAAAAAAACCGGCGAGACTTTGCGACACGACAACAGTGCCAGTAAAGCCTCGCAAACTCATTTACTCATTCACTTCAGTGAAGCATTCTGTGCAGACTCTGCAAATCATAGACGTTGATATTGTCCATACATGCGATCCCCTGAACAGCTGCTTCCGCTCCCGCAATTGTCGTAATAGTATTGATACGGGCTGCCAGAGCCGATGTCCGTATGATGCGGGAATCGAAAATGGCGTTCCTTCTTTCTTCCACAGTATTGATCACCATCACGATTTCATGATTTTTGATCACGTCACCGATATGTGGTCTCCCTTCGGCAACCTTGTTCACTGTTTCAACTTCAATACCCGCTTCACGAATCGTATTGGCCGTTCCTCTTGTCGCCATAATCGTAAAACCGAGTTTGACAAGATCTTTCGCCACCTTGACGGCCCTTGGTTTGTCGCTGTCCTTGACCGAGAGGAAAACCTTTCCTGAACGCGGCAAGTTCACTCCCGCCGCCATTTGCGACTTGACAAAAGCCTCGCCGAACGATTTTCCAACTCCCATGACCTCACCGGTCGATTTCATTTCCGGCCCAAGAATCGTATCCACACCCGGGAATTTGACAAACGGAAAAACAGCTTCCTTGACACTGAAATAAGGCGGTACGGTTTCCTTGTCGATACCCTGTTCATCCAGCGATTTACCGACCATGCACCGGGCTGCAATCTTCGCCAGTTGCCGTCCGGTCGCCTTAGAAACAAACGGAACCGTACGGGAAGCCCGTGGATTGACCTCAAGCACAAACACGACATCCTGCAGTTTGCCATCCACTTCCTGATGCTGGATAGCGAACTGGACATTCATCAGACCGACGACATTCAGGCCTTTTGCCATCAGTGTTGTCTGACGTTTCAGTTCCTCGATGGTTTCTTCCGACAATGAATAAGGCGGCAAGGAACAGGCAGAATCACCGGAATGAACCCCTGCCTGTTCGATATGTTCCATGACACCGCCGATCACGACCCGTTTTCCATCGGATATACAATCCACATCCACTTCGATCGCATCGTTCAGGAAACGGTCAAGCAAAACGGGCGAGTCGTTGGAAACCTTGACGGCCTCACGCATATAACGGTCCAGACCAGCCTGATCGTGGACGATTTCCATGGCACGGCCGCCCAAGACATAGGAAGGACGGACGACAATCGGATAGCCGATTTCCTTGGCCAGTTCCATCGCTTCTTCTTCGGTACGCGCAGTTCGGTTAGGAGGTTGCCGCAGATTCAGTTCTTTCAGCAGTTTCTGGAAACGCTCGCGATCTTCCGCCGCATCGATCATATCCGGAGACGTACCGACAATCGGCACACCATTGGCTTCCAGATCAAGCGCCAGCTTCAGCGGTGTCTGACCGCCATACTGGACAATCACACCATATGGTTTTTCCTTGTCGACGATTTCCAGAACATCTTCCAGCGTTAACGGTTCGAAATACAACCGATCCGAAATGTCATAATCCGTAGAAACGGTTTCAGGGTTGCAGTTGACCATGATGGTTTCATAACCGTCTTCACGCATCGCCATGGCAGCATGAACGCAACAGTAATCGAACTCGATTCCCTGACCGATACGGTTCGGGCCACCGCCCAGAACCATAATCTTCTTCTTGTTTGTCGGCTCGGCTTCACATTCTTCATCATATGTGGAATACATGTAAGCCGTATTCGTGGCGAATTCCGCTGCACAGGTATCGACCCGTTTGTAAACCGGCCGGATACCCCAGGCATGACGTTTGTCACGAATTACCTTGTCTGTCGTTTTCAGCAACCAGGCCAGACGTTTGTCGGAGAACCCTTTTTGCTTGAGTTTGAAAAGAGTGTCCTTGTCAAGATCTTCCAGTTTCTGCCGGTCAAGCCATAATTCGATATCGACGATTTCCTTGATCTGCGCCAGAAACCAGGGATCGATATGCGTCAGATTATGTACCTCGTCCAGCGTGAAACCCTGTGCGAATGCATCACCGACATACCAGATACGTTCCGGGCCCGGTTCGCCGAGTTCTTCCTTGATGACTTCGTGATCGGTCGTTTTCTCATTCATGCCTTCCACACCGACTTCAAGCCCGCGCAAGGCTTTCTGGAACGACTCCTGGAATGTCCGGCCGATCGCCATCACTTCACCCACCGATTTCATCTGCGTCGTCAGATGCGGATCGGCAGATGGGAACTTCTCGAATGTGAAACGGGGTACTTTCGTGACGACATAATCAATGGAAGGTTCAAAAGAAGCCGGTGTCGCACCACCCGTAATTTCATTTCTCAGTTCGTCCAGAGTGAAACCGATCGCCAGCTTGGCCGCCACCTTGGCAATCGGGAACCCGGTTGCTTTCGATGCCAGCGCAGATGAACGGGAAACACGTGGATTCATCTCGATGACGATCATGCGTCCATCTTTCGGATTGATGGCGAACTGGACATTCGATCCACCTGTATCCACCCCGATTTCACGCAGAATGGCAATCGAGGCATTGCGCATCAGCTGATACTCCTTGTCGGTCAGTGTTTGCGCCGGCGCCACTGTAATCGAATCACCGGTATGTACTCCCATCGGATCCAGATTTTCGATCGAACAGACGATAATACAGTTGTCCGCACGATCACGAACCACTTCCATTTCATACTCTTTCCAGCCGATCAATGATTCCTCGATCAGCAATTCACTGGTTGGAGAAGCCTCCAGTCCACGACGACAAATCGCATCGAATTCTTCTTCATTATAGGCAATGCCGCCTCCCGTACCACCCAGTGTGAAAGACGGCCGGATGATCACCGGGAACCCGATTCTTTTCTGGACATCCCAAGCCTGATCCAGCGAATGCGCAATTCCGGAACGTGCCGAGGAAAGCCCGATTTTCGTCATGGCTTCCTTGAATTTCGAACGATCTTCCGCCTTGTCGATCGCTTCCGGCGAAGCACCGATCAGCTCAACACCATATTTCTCCAGAACACCATTACGATACAGATCAAGTGCGCAATTCAGAGCTGTCTGGCCACCCATGGTCGGCAAAATGGCATCGGGCTTTTCTTTCTCGATAATCCTTTCGACCACTTTCCAGGTGATCGGTTCGATGAACGTCACATCCGCCATATCCGGATCAGTCATAATGGTTGCAGGATTGCTGTTGACCAGAATGACCCTGTACCCCTCTTCCCTCAAAGCCTTGCAAGCCTGGGCACCGGAATAATCGAATTCACAAGCCTGTCCAATGATAATGGGGCCGGCGCCAATAATAAGAATGCTTTTGATATCAGTACGTTTTGGCATATTTTCAAGTTGTATAGGTTACCGTTTTCAAAAACCGGAAAACGGCGAAAATGCTTTCAATTTTGCCGAAGCAACCCCTGCCACAGCGAAACCGAATGGTTACTTGTCCTTTTTGGCTTTTTCCATCAGTCCGACAAATCTGTCAAACAGATAATCGACATCTCCCGGGCCGGGCGAAGCTTCAGGATGCCCCTGGAAACAGAAAGCGGGCTTATCGGTTCGGGCAAATCCTTGCAGGGAACCATCAAAAAGCGACTTGTGCGTTACCTTGCAATTGGAAGGCAATGTAGAAGCATCGACAGCAAAGCCATGGTTTTGCGATGTGATTAATACTTTTCCCGTTTCAAGATCCTGTACAGGATGATTGGCGCCATGATGGCCGAATTTCATTTTCATGGTTCTTGCACCGGCGGCCAACGCCATGATCTGATGCCCGAGACAAATCCCGAAAGTCGGAATGCCACGCTCGATCAATTCACGAGCCGCATCAATTGCATACGTACACGGTTCGGGATCGCCGGGGCCATTCGAAAGAAAAACGCCATCCGGTGACAGTTTCAGTACATCTTCAGCCGAAGATTGTGCCGGAAGTACGGTGACTTTACACCCGCGATCAGTCAGCATACGCAAAATATTACGCTTGACACCGAAATCGAATGCAACGACATGATACTTGTAGTCGCCAAGCTGCTTGTAACCGGAACCCAGCTCCCAGCCCGCTTCCGTCCACTCATAGGAACTGTCTGTCGTAACCTCTCTGGCCAGATCCTGCCCGGAAAGCCCCTGACAACCACGTGCCAGTTCAAGTGCTTTCCTTTCATCGTTCCCGACGACAATCGCGCCACTCTGCGCCCCTTTTTCACGAAGAATACGAGTCAGTTTACGGGTATCGATACCGGCAATCGCGACAATATTCTGTTCTTTCAGATAATCGGGAAGAGACTGGGTTGCACGGAAATTGGAAATGACGGGCTGGACATCTTTGACGATAAAACCGGCTGCCTGTATTTTTCTGGACTCGACATCTTCAGGATTGACACCTGTATTGCCGATATGAGGATAAGTCAGGGTAACGATCTGCCCGCTGTAACTGGGATCCGTCAGAATCTCCTGATAACCTGTCATGGAAGTGTTGAAAACAACTTCGCCGGAAGTCTCACCTGAAGCGCCAATAGAATAGCCGTGAAAAACAGTGCCGTCTGCAAGCGCCAGAACGGCTGGAACTTGTTGACCGAAAGGGAATTGCAAGGTAACTCCTTTTAGTGCTACCGCAACGGCACCGCTTCATCAGGCTGCATTAACCTCCCGAACTGCTGTTAACCAGTTCGGAACGCTGGAGTTTTAATAGGAGTCGGACAACGCAGGCGCTACGGTAATGATTGAATTCGTTAAGCCATTCAATTATAGCCGAGAATAAATATGCCAGCAAATTGCCGCTTCCATTATTTTCCGGAATATCCCAACCCCATCGCTTCCCGGACATCACGCATGGTTTCGCCAGCCAGCTTGCGCGCCTTTTCACAGCCATACTCGACTATTTCCCTGACAAGCGCCGGCTTGGCGACATACTGTTGCGCTCTCTCCTGCATCGGTTCCAGTTCACGAATGACCGCATCGATAATCGGCTGCTTGCACTGAATACAGCCTATTCCGGCAGAACGGCACCCCTGTTGCACCCATTCTTTCGTTTCATCATCGGAATAGACAACATGGAAAAGCCAGACCGGACATTTTTCGGGATCCCCCGGGTCAGTTCGCTTGACACGTGCCGGATCGGTCTGCATCGTCCGGATTTTTCTGGCTATCGTTTCCTTGTCATCACGCAACGCAATCGTATTGCCATAACTTTTCGACATCTTGGCGCCGTCAAGCCCCGGCAACCGGGAAGCTTCCGTCAACAACGCTTGAGGTTCCGCCAGAATCTGCTTGCGACTTCCCAACAGATAACCGTACAGCAGCTCCCTGTCACTGGTGGACAGACTGCCGGCCTGATCCAGCATGGCCTTTGCCTTCTCAAGCGATTCGGTATTTCCTTTCTCCTGGTAATCCGTGCGCAATTCCATGAAAATCCTGGCCTGTTTGTTTCCGAGTTTTTTCGCGCTCGCCTGAGCCTTCTCGTCAAAGCCTTTTTCCCGACCATACATATAATTGAAACGTCGCGCCAGCTCCCGCATGATCTCCATGTGCGGCAATTGATCCTCCCCGACAGGAACTTTATTGGCACGATAAACAAGCACATCGGCCGCCATCATGAGAGGATAGCCCAGAAAACCATAGGTCGTCAGATCCTTGTGTGCCAGCTTCTGTATCTGATCCTTGTAGGTCGGCACCCTCTCCAGCCATGATAGGGGAGTCGACATGCTCATCAGCAACGTCAGTTCGGCATGTTCAAGAACCCTGGACTGGATGAAAATCGTCGCTTTTTCCGGATCAATACCGGCTGCGAGCCAGTCAATCACCATTTCCCATGCATTCTTTTCGATGGTTTCCACTTCATCATAATGGGTTGTCAATGCATGCCAGTCTGCGACAAAAAACAGGCTTTCGATTTCCGATTGGATACGAACCCAGTTTTTGATGGCGCCATGATAATGGCCAAGATGCAATGCGCCGGTCGGACGCATGCCGGAAACAACACGATCAGGATACATAATGAATCACAAAGACAAAAAATATAACAATGGATAAAGAAACAGGTTGACGATCCAGCGCCCCAGATACATCACCGGACGCATCCAGTAATTCGTCAGCCCGAGATAAACCAGTCCCAGCACGATGAAAAAGCCGTACCGCTCGATCTGGGCAAACTTGTACGCCATATTCACCGGCAACAGACTTGTCATTATGCGTCCTCCATCCAGCGGTGGCAATGGGAAAAGATTGAAAGCGAAAAGGACCAGATTGATCATGACACCGGCATCGGCCATCTGAAGAAGAAACCCGTTCTGACCATGCGCCAGCAACAAACCGACTTTGAACAGACTCCACAGCAAAGCCATAAGAAGATTCGAACCTGGTCCCGCCAGGGCCACCAGTGCGGAATCTCTTCTGGGATGACGCAACTGCCCGAAATTGACGGGAACCGGCTTGGCATAACCGAAAATAAAAGGGCTGCCCACAAGAAAAAGCATGGCAGGAATCACAACAGTTCCGAGTGGATCGATATGCCTGAACGGATTCAGTGTCATTCTTCCTTGCATATAAGCGGTTGAATCACCGAGAAAGCGCGCGACAAAGGCATGTGCCGCCTCATGCAGGGTGATGGCAAGCAACACGGGAATAACCCAGACTATGGCCGTTTCAGCAATATTTTCCATTCCATACTTTCAGATCATGAAACAGCCGATAAATGCATCGGGCCGTTTTTTTACAACCCTATCAGGGCAGGCTCTCCCCGTCCACTACGCACTAGCAAAGGTTCCTTGCCGGTCAGATCAACGACCGTCGTGGGCAACAGGCCACAGGCTCCACCATCAACAACAGCGTCAACCAGTTTTTCCAGTCTTTCCTGAATGACATACCCTTCCGTCATGGGATCTTCATCGCCCGGAAGAATAACCGTTGTACAGATCAGAGGTTCTCCAAGCTCTTTCAGCAAGGCCTGATCGATACGGTTGTCCGGCACACGCAAACCGATTGTCTTGCGAGACGGATGCGACAAACGGCGCGGTACCTCCTTGGTTGCTTGCAAGATAAAAGTAAAGGCCCCCGGTGTCGCCGTTTTGAGAAGGCGATAAGCGGAATTGTCCACTCTGGCATAGGAACCCACTTCACTCAAATCACGGCACAACAACGTCAGTAAATGCCGTTCGTCAATCTGGCGGATCTGCCGTATCCTGTCAACGGCTGCCTTGTCATCCAGACGGCATACCAGCGCATAACTGGAATCGGTCGGTATAACGATCACTCCTCCATCACGCACAATATCGGCAGCCTTCCTGATCAGGCGGGTTTGAGGATTGACAGGATGTATTTCCAGATAAAAACTCGTCATTTCTCAACTTTTAGTCTTGAACCGTTCCATCAGATACGACCGGTCTGTAGCGCCTCAATCCTTTTTTCGATAGGAGGATGCGTCGCAAACAGCGACATGAAACCACTGCGGCTGCTGATACCCATTGCCGTCATGTTTTTCGGCAAGTCACCGGATTCCATATGTCCGAGCCGCTGGAGAGCATGGATCATAGGCCTGCTGCTTCCCAACAATCTGGCCGAACCGGCATCTGCCCTGAATTCCCGATAACGGGAAAACCACGCAACAATCATGGAAGCCAGAACGCCAAACAATATCTCGCAAACAAATACCGTAAAGAAATAACCGACACCACTTCTTCCATTTTCGGAATTTCTCGACAGCACATTATCCACCACAAAACCGACTACACGCGCGAGGAAAATCACAAATGTATTGACCACTCCCTGAATCAGGGTCAAGGTCACCATATCTCCATTGGCGACATGGGCGATTTCGTGACCGAGTACTGCTTCCACTTCCTCATGATTCATGCTTTGAAGCAAACCGGTCGAAACAGCGACCAGCGCCGAATTTTTGAAAGCACCGGTCGCAAAAGCATTCGGTTCCCCTTCGTACACAGCGACTTCCGGCATCCTGATTCCGGCTTCCATTGACAGTTTCTGAACGGTATTTAACAACCATTGTTCCGTTGCATTGGAATGTGAATCGATTACATATGCTCCCGTTGACCATTTGGCCATCCTTTTGCTCATCAGTAACGAAATAATGGAGCCGGTAAAACCGACAACCAGAGAAAATACAAGCAAACTGCCCAGATCCAGTCCACTGCGATACAAATAGCGATTGACCCCCAGAAGCGACAGAACGATCGACATAACCAGAACGACTGCCAGATTGGTCACAATAAAAAGAAAAATTCTTTTCATGAATGAATTCCGTATTTCCGAATTGTATAGGATTGAAATATTCAAATAGGTCTGTTTCCCGGAAAATCAAGTCCTGTTCTTACAAGATTGCCGGAAAACTGAAACGGATTATTAATTTTTTACATGAGATAAGCGAATATAATGGCAAATTGAAAATCATGCAGCAATTTTTGGTTTCAATCGGTAACAGGGAAACGAAACGCTCCTGTCAACGCCAGTCTTTCCAGACCGGTTCGACAGGACAGGGAAAATCGGGAAGACAACCGACGTCAACAGGAGATTCTCCCGGTGCATGAAAATCGGAACCGACCGACGCCAGAAATCCGTAACGATTGGCCAGTCTGGCAAAATACAGATACTGATCAGGAGTATGACTGCCCGTTACGACCTCGATACCTTTTCCTCCCAGCTGCTTGAATTCATCCAGAAACGCGTATAACGCCACATCCTTGATTTTGTATCGGCCCGGATGGGCGACGACAGCCATTCCTCCCGCATCCAGAATCCACTGGACCGCTTCCGTCAAAGTCGCCCATTGGTGGCGGATATAGGCAGGACCTCCATCCTTCAGGTAACGGTCGAAAGCATTCGAAATCGTCGGGCAGACACCGGTTTCTACCAGAAAACGGGCAAAATGCTTTCTGGAAATCAGGTTCGGATTGGTCACATACTTCAGGGCGCCCTCATAAGCGCCTTCGACACCCAGTTCGGCAAACCGTTCTCCCATTCTCTGTGCCCGTTCCATACGCCCCATACGGTTTCTGCGAAGCATGTCGACCAGTACCGGATCTTTTTCGTCAACATGCAAACCGACAATATGGATGGATGTCCCCGCCCAGGTAATCGAAATTTCCACACCGGAAACCAGTTCAATCCCCATTTCGCTGGCTGTCCTTTTCGCTTCCGTCACACCAGCCACTTCATCGTGATCTGTCAGAGCCAGTACCTTAACACCATTGTCACAGGCACGTCTGACCAGATCGGCCGGGCCAAGAACACCATCCGAAACACGTGAATGCGAGTGCAGATCAATATTCAACATAAATCAGATCCACCATATCCTTAAAATTGTATTGTACGACGACCGTCCGGCGCAGACAGGCACCACTTTCTGTCAACCCAGAAAATCCTCGATCAGTTTCGCAACGGCTTCCGGCTGATCATGCTGTAACATATGACCGGCACCTTCCACCAACGCAATACGGACATCCCGGATGTATGAGGCACGACGCCGGATCTCTTCCTGGGCCCTGGCCTGGTCTTTCATGCGGATACCCAGAAGGGAATGCTGCCCCTCGATAAAAAGCACTTTCGCTTCTATCCGGCTCCAGCATGCCAGAATTTCATCCAGCCTGGACAAGACAGGAAGTGTCTTGTGCCTTGGATCAGCCATCACGATGCGCTCTCCCTTATCGTTCACCTCCGTCCAGTAATCCGCCAGAAAAAAAGCTCTTTCATACGTCAGTCTGGGATTGTTTTTCTGCAATCGGGCGATAACGGCTTCCTTGTCCGGATAAGGTCGCAATCTTTCCGGTTTCTTCCGGGAATCCAGCCAGCGTTCCAGTCTTCCGGGTGCCATATCAGGACGGTTCTCGACAATACCGTAACCTTCCAGACTGACCAGCTGCGCCACCCGCGAAGGTCTGATTCCCGAGTAAACACTGGTGATATTCCCTCCCAGGCTGTGACCGATCAACCGGACAGGTTCATTGGGAGAATAATGATCCAGCAGGGCCTCCAGATCCGCCAGATAATCCGGAAACCAGTACCCTCCTTTTGCCCAGCCGGAATGGCCAAAACCGCGCATATCCGGCGCAATCACATGCCAGTCACGTTTGAATGCATCCACGACAAACTGAAACGAAGCGGATATATCCATCCAGCCATGTATCATAAACAGCTTCGGCGCACTTTCATCGCCCCAGTGACGGACACACAAACGCATGTCATAAGCATCAACAAATTCTGTTCGTGAAACTTTCATCGGTAATTAAAATTGTCTGTAAAGCAGAACATTATAATCATATGTCTTGCCTGAAAAACCGTTTCGAACGGAAAATCACATCCTGAAGCCGTAACTGCCCCGAGTCTAGTCATTTTTTCTTTCGGATCGATGACGCACGTTACAGAAGGTAAAATAAAAGTCTTTCAAGCCAGCCATTTCGTGAAGTCAATCATGCCCATTTATCGTTTAGGAAACCGTACACCGAAAATTCATCCCTCCGCTTTCATTGCGGACAATGCCACAATTATCGGAGATGTCGTCATTAAAGCCCATGCATCCGTCTGGTTCAATGTCGTTATCCGTGCCGACAATGACCGGATCACCATCGGTGAAAACAGCAATATTCAGGATGGTTCCGTCCTTCACGCCGATCCCGGTTATCCTGTGACCGTCGGAAAAAACGTCACTGTCGGACATATGGCCATGCTGCATGGCTGCACTATCGGAGACGGAACCATGATCGGCATCCGGGCAACCGTTCTGAACGGATCGGTCATTGCAGAAAACAGTCTTGTCGGTGCCGGTACACTGATAGCCGAAAACAAAAACTTCAAACCCGGTGTCGTACTGCTCGGTGTACCGGCACGGATCGCCAGAACCATGGATGAAAAAACAGCCGCCAGAATGCCGCGAGCGGCCAGTCACTATGTCTGGAACAAACAACGGTTTGAAGACACACTTGTCGGGATTGATCGACCGGAAGCCGGGAATTCGCCAGACAAGGAAAAATCAACAGATGCAAATCTTTAACGATACGGAAGTCTTTTGCACGGTAAAATCCGGTTATTGTTTACGTGGAACCCCATTCAATGAAAGATCAACTTAAAAAACTCCTTTTTCAACATGCTCCTGTTCGTGGCGAATTCGTTGAATTGTCCGAAACCTGGCATCAAATACAATTGCATCACGGATACCCTTTACCGGTCACCCGTCTTCTTGGCGAAATGATCGGTGCAGCCGTTTTGTTAAGTGCCAACATCAAGTTCGACGGCTCACTCATTATGCAGGTACAGGGTAGTGGCCCTGTCCGCCTGCTGGTTGTGGAATGCGACTCGTCCCTAAAAATCCGTGCCACGGCAAAACTGGCTGAGGATGCCGTCATCAAGGAAAACGCCACTTTCACCGATCTGATCAATCCGAATGGAACAGGCCGCTTTGTCATCACCCTGGATCCGCACGACAAAGTGCCGGGACAGCGCCCTTACCAAGGCATCGTTTCACTTGACGGTGAATCCATTTCCCGAATTATCGAAAATTACATGAAACAGTCGGAGCAACTCGACACCCGTATCTGGCTGGCTGCGGATTCCCTCGTCATTCGTGGTCTCCTGCTGCAAAAGATGCCGCCGGAAACCGGACCAGACGGGCTTGCCGAAAAAAACGACGAAGATGACAAGGCATGGGAACATCTTCTCGCTCTGGCATCGACTCTCAAAACAGAAGAACTGCTTGAAACCGATATCGAAACATTACAACACCGGCTTTTCTGGGAAGAAGATCTCTTTGCCTTCGATCCCGTACATCCGGCTTTCAGTTGCAGCTGCAGCCGTGAAAAAGTGGGCAATATGCTGAAAATGCTCGGGAAAAAAGAAATCGACGACGCGCTCAGGGAACAGGGAAATCTGGCAATTCATTGCGATTTCTGTGGAAAGACCTATTCATTCGATCCTGTCGACTGTGCGCAGCTTTTCACGGATAACAGCTCATCCGAGCCACCCGGACCATCAGTTCACTGAAATCCTGAAAAACCCGGTATCAGCCGGGTTCATTCAGTTTCATGATCAGCCTGTTGATCCGGTCGATATCCTCCCCATCCGCCAGCGCAGGCAATTCAAGCAACTGTCTGGATACATCCACCGGTTTAAGCGTTTCACTTCCTCCCAATGCTTCCTGAAGCATTTCCATCTGTTTTTTGAGCCGTTCATTCTCCAGATAATCCGGTGATTCAAGTCCATACAGGATTTCAAACCGGAGAATGTTTTCTTTCATGGAGGACACGTTCTCCAGCAAACGTTTCCCGTATGCCAGATTCCTGCCAGCCATGGCTTTCAATCCATTATAAAAACGGCGCGACAAGACACTCTCCATCTTTTCCGGAAGAGCAGGCAATGATTTCCACGCAGTTTCAAACTCCTCATCTTCGGAAACGGTATCGATCGGACCATTTTCAGTCTCGACACAAAAATCGGCAATCCGTTTTTCCAAAGAACAGCACAATACGAATTTATCGTGAAATCCTTTCAGGAGTTCAGACATTCTTTCCGATTTCAATTGTCTGATCCGATTTCTGCATAACGCTACCGCATCATCCAGTCTGTTCTGGATTTCAGATGCCGCGTCGCGTGGAACATGTCCGACATTCTTCCATTGATTCAGAAGTTCCCCGAGACGATGTTCAATCTCTCCGGGTTTGTCGCAGGCATTCATTGACTCCAGTTCTGCGCATATCTTCTCTTTTTGCCTGAGATGTTGCTGTCTCTCAAGATCGTTGATCCTGTTCTTTTCCACCCGGCAAGCATGAACCCGTTCACAAACTTCACGAAAACGTGCCCATAATTTTTTATCTTCCCGATTGTCCAGTGGAAACGCTCTGGCGCAGATCTGCCACTTGTCCTGCACGGCATGCAACATCCTGCCGACGTCCTTGTGAGCGGGATCGATTCTCTCCACTTCTTCAATGAGCTGTTGACGGCGCCCGATTTCCAGCTGGGTTTGGGCATAAAGCTTTTCCCTGACGGGCTGGATAACACTGGAAAATGTCTCATCAAGCCGTTTTTTCTCCTTTCTTCCCACCATGCCGAGTTGACGCCACAACTGCATCGTCTGCCGGTAAAAACTGATCACAGGTTTCCAGTCGAATTGTTCATGACGAGCCGTCACATCAGCCAGATCGGACTCGAAATGATGCGCGAAGGCACGTACATTTTCGATAATCGACTCGGCCCGGATGATATTCTTTTCCCTTTCACTGGCCTGTTTTCTCGCATGTTCAAGCACTGGTTCATAAGCACGATTGCAAGCATCATCGAATTGGGTCCATTGTTCGCGGGTCGCCATACCGGATACGGCATTAAGAGACTTCCACTGTTCCCTCGCCTGAACGACCGTCTCCGCCAGCATACCGATTTCAAGCTCCTGTTCAGGCAATTCCTGCATGAAACGAATCAGCTTTTCGCGTGACAATTGTCCACTCCATTTTGCCCACCCCTGCAAACGTCTGAGTTCGGCCCTGAAATGTTCCAGCTGTACCAGCTGTTCGTCACCTGCATCCAGTACATCCGTTTCAAGCTGGCGCAGCGCATCATCATGGATTACGGCATCCTGTACAGACCCCGATTCCACCGCCTGCCGCAACGCCCCCAAATGCTTGCCGAAATACTCTTTTGCTTCGGACGGGGAAAGTTCGAGTTTCGGAAAGGAATCAATAATGGAAGATTCCACTACGGCCAGCTGCACAAGAATGGCATGGAACCGCTCGTCCAGTTCGGCCAGCCGTTCCTTGTTCCTGACTGCGGGCAATTCAGCCCACTGTTTTTTCAGTTCCGATTCATCCAGACGGGAAAAATCGGACTGCTCTGTTTCGTGAAGCCACTTCATACGAAGCTCCTGCGCCTCGTATTCTTTCCGGAAATGTTCCGACAAATCAGCAAGAGCGGTCAGTTTTGTCTCGAAATCAGCAAGCAACTGACGTGGCAGGGAAAATTGTTCCGGCGATGTTTTCCATTCTTTCAATTTCCCTGCAAAATCCTGTAACCGTGCCGAACGTTCCGAAGGAGTCATAACAGGATTTCCATCCAGCTCCGACAATTCGGCATAGGCTGTTTTCACTTCCCGTTGCAAAACCAGCTGAGCGGACAATCTTGATTCAAGCTGCGCACGCAAGGACTCAAACCGGCTTTTCAACCCGAACGGCAACCTGTCAGCATCGTTTTCCGTAACTGTTTGCCATTCCCGATCGAGCTCGACGACCAGATTGGGAGTCAGCGCAGGTTCTTCTGCCAGCGCAGACGCCTTTCCGACAAGCAGACCAACCCTGGTTGCAAGTACATCACTGCGTGTCATTTCATTCAGACGTACCTGCATCAGCCTGTATACACGCCGGTCCGTTTTTTGCATGGCCGATCTGACCTGTTCCAGAACCTGTCTCGAATGAATTTTCTGTGCTGCCACATAACGCGCGTCTGCAAAACGACACCGCATCACGAAGTCGACAACGACAGACTCGTCATCAGGCAGCTGTTCTGCCACTTTCAGCGCTTCCAGTTTTGCATCCTGTGAGACAGAAGCATCCTTCTTTCTTTCAGGCTGAGTGGCTTTATCGTCTGGATGTTTCTTTCCAAAAATGTGCGATAGAAAATTCAGCATAGAATATGGAACCCGACTTCACAAAAAAGGACATGATATCAAGAGGAAGCGCAAATTACTTTTTTCTTGATGTAAAAACAGTAAAAATTTTGTGAAAGTCGACGAAGTTGTGGGTTTTGACCTTGAACAAGGCCAGAGGAATCAGAAAACGGGAAAAACCTGCCTGTTTTCACGATTGACAATATGCACATCACGCCATTTTTCAATATGACATGCAAACAACTCAATCGTGACAGGAGGTCAATCAATAAACAACAGGTTTTCGAAGAGAAACAGACCTGATCAGGAATTTGCGCAATGGCAAGGATGGTGAGATCCATTACCACCATCAGCGATATGCGGCTTGTGAACTTCGGAATGTATATGCGCCAGCAAATCATACGCTTCAGCTTTGCGGTTCTGCACTCCAAGCATGATGTCATGATCCATGCCCATGCTCATATAGCAACGCTTCAAAAGATCGGCATGCTCTCTGGACATTGATTTTTTCATGTAAAAATCCTTTCCTAAAAATCTTTGTAAGATAATCGGGATTTCCCGGTTCCGGTTTGAAACCTGGATTCAGGCAAACCGTATCCGGCTCCCGGCGGCCGTCCGGCAAGATAGAACCGACAACTGCCCTGCTCCGTCTGTCCGAAAACGGAAATCGGCTAACTGGTTGATTTGCCGATTATTGCAACTTCGTATTATAACTTGTATTTCATTTCAGCGATATGACACGGAAAAACCATTCCTGACATATTCTCCGTTTTCTTTCGGCAAAAAGCTGTCGTGATACCCGAAACGGTATTCCTCAAATTCCGGAAAACCGTTGTCCTCTTCCATGAATGTTTCCGCCATTTCGAACCAGTTTTCATCGGACAGAACTTCTTTGGCCTGTTCGAAAAGACGGGTTTCCTTCCGATCAATAAGATCCTCGATCTGACGGATGTACAGATCGACCCTGTCTGTCAATATATCCCTGCCGATACTCCATTTCCAGGGAAAACAGGTTAAAAGAAAATAGGTTTCACTAATATTGTTTCTGCAAGACCTGAATTCCGCCAGAAGTTGCTGCGAAATTTTTCCCGTTCTTGCCAGAACCGGCAAAACCGTTTTCTCGAAACGGCTCAACCGGCATTGCTCGTAAATTTGCGCGATACGGTGGATAATCTCGTCCATTCCGGAAATGTCCCCGTCAGATAAAACTGTTTTTTTCCTCAGATATCCCAACTGTCGCCTAAGCCGTTCATTATCACTGGTAACGGCAACCTGAACATACACACTTGATAACATGATGGTCTTTCGGTTTTCGGAAGAAACAAAACAAGAAAATCGCCTGAATAATGTCATCCATTCAATGAATGACCTTCATAAAAATCGTAAATCGTAATGGATTATCACGGACTTCCGTTTGATGTTTGACAAATATCGCCGTTCTCCCCAATGAAAACAGACCGAAAAACGGCTTCGGCTATTTCAGAAACAACCTTCATCGCATCAAACCGGATTACAAAGGATCGACCTTCCTGATCGCATCAGGCTGCCCTTAAACAATCCTTCCTTTATTTCCATGAAAAGGAAACAAGACATATTTACCGGACCTACAAACAGGACGACGCCCCGCCACTTCAGGAAATTCCTCTCCCTGTTTCCTGTTCCAGACAAGGATTGACAACCATTATTTGACGCCGATCCTCATCCGGTAACCGAAATCGATATCAAACACTGTTTCGCCGAATACATCCCGAACAGATCGCATGAACCGGGCAAGATCTTCTTCGATCAGACCTGGATCGACTTTCAGTATACTCTGCAACCCTCCCTGGCTTTTTGCCAGCCCGATCAGTCTTTCGGCATCGCATTTTTCCCTGCTGGAAAAAACGATTTCCCTGACATATCTGAAATATCCGCTGCTTTCGATATGATGCAAATGTCCGGTTTTTTCCCACCGAACAAATGACGATTCAACAAGTTTTTCCGTTTTTTCGATTTGGAGAACCTTGTCGAACAATTCCTTATATTTCTTTTCGACCCGCCAATCGGAGACAGGAGGCCAATCGCAATCGACTGTAGCAAACACTCCTCCCGGCCTCAGGACACGGTTGATTTCAGACAAGGCCGACCGTGGTTCCATCCAGTGAAACGACTGGGAACAGATGACGGCATCGGCTGACTTATCCGGTAATCCCGTACTGGTCGAAGAACCTTTCCTGAAGGCTATTCCGTTCATTTCCTTTTTTTGTGCAACAGCAAGCATATCGTCACTGAGCTCGATACCGATCACTTCCAGACACCGATTCCGCCAGACAAGAGTAGAAAGTCCCGTCCCGCATCCGAGATCAACGACCCTGTCCGGTTTCCGTCCCAGATATTGACGTATGACCTCAACCGGATAAACCGGCATCCTGGGACGTACACCATCATAAAGCCCGGCAAACCCTGTAAATCGCCTCGCATTTTTCAAAACATGCTCATCCATTCCGGAACCCTTCTTTCCAATAAAAAACCCTGCAGGCAACAGTCATACCTGCAGGGCTATCATCTTCAGCGGCGGTCAGCCGCAGGAACCGATCGCTCCGCACGATGTACAGAAATCGCAACCATCCTTGCGGATAACGGTCGCATTGCCGCACTCCGAACACAATCTGCCGGCCATTTTCTGTGCAGAAGTCCGTATTTCGTGAACCGGCTCATCGGCGACGACACCCAGCGGTTTGACCGGATGGCCATCCGGCATGAGAATGCCCAGCATGTTATAGCGGTGAATGACCAGCTGAGCAATATAGGCAACGGTAGATGGAAAACTGGCCTGTCTTGCCGTACCGGGAACCCGTGCCAGAAAATCACCTCGCGGTTCGGCGTAATTCAGCAATTTGCGCAACTTCATACCGATCCATGCCGGATCAATCACACGCATGTCAACCGAAAGCAGCTTGCACAAACCATCCAGTGCACGGGGATGGCCACCAGTCAATCCCATACTGTATGGACGGCGCGTACCATCAGGCATTTCCAGTTCTTTCAGCATCAGAACAAAATCATCGCCAGTCGACGGGTTCTGTACATCGGCCACCCATGCCAGGGTACCATCCGTCCCGGTCTTGGGTTCATGACGGGAAAAAAGCGCATCAAGAACCGGCGAGGGTTCATCCGTTTTATGATCCAGCGCACCCAGCTGATTGTAACGCCACATGACCAGTCTGGCGAGAGCCGCCGTCGCACTGGGAACCTGAATGAATTCGCCGTCCGGAGGCATCGGCATTTCGAAAGAATCTCCTCCGACATGGGATAACATGGTAAAACGTTTGTGCAACCAGCTCCGATCGTTGGCGCGCATATCGATGGACAGGGTTTTCGCAATAGCATCGAGACCGCGCGGCGTTTGTCCTCCCAGTACCCAGACCTCGAACGGAATGCCATCGTGATCGGAAACGGCAACGGCAAATTCTCCCTGCGGTGACTGTATCTGTTCACTCACCCAGGCTGAAGCCCCTGCAGGCAACATCGGACGTGACGGCCACCTTAACGAAGACAGCGGAGGAGCGATAGTCACTTCCTTCAGAGTGATGCGTCTGTCCTGCTCCAGAAGCGTAACAGAATGCGAACTGTTTTCCTTCTTTCCGTTTTTTTCTTCCGTTTTTTCCCCAGAAACAGAAAGAACAGCCGCTCTCACGCTGTTCGGGCGATAGGTCGTAATGCCTTTCAACCCTTTTTTCCAGGCCTCCAGATACAGATTCTTGAAATCCTCATAGGGATAATCTTCTGCAACATTGACGGTCTTCGATATGGCGGCATCGATATAAGGAGCGACTGCCGCCACCATCAGCATATGGTCCATCGCCGATATTTCCAGTGCCGAAACGAAACAAGCGGGCAGTTCCGAGACATCGTTATTCATGGACCGGTAAACCCGATAGGCATGATCTTCTACCGTGTAATTTTTTCTGGAACCGTCAGGCATACGCTTGACACGATTGTAAAACCACGAAAATGCCGGTTCGATACCATTGGACGCATTATCGGCGAAAGCCAGTGAAATCGTGCCGGTCGGTGCAATGGACGTCAGGTGGGAATTCCGGATGCCATGCTTGCGAATCCGTGTTTTTATCTCTTCAGGCAAACGCGATACGAATCCCCCTTCCAGATAACGTTCCACATCAAGCATGGGAAAAGATCCACGTTCCTTCGCCAGATCAATCGACTCCGAATAGGCCGCATCGCGCATCGTTTTGGCAACCTTGATCGCAAAATGGCGCCCTTCATCCGAATCGTAACGTATTCCCTGCATGATCAGGGCATCTCCCAGTCCGGTAAATCCCAGACCGACACGGCGTTTCGCTGCGGCTTCCCGTGCCTGTTCCTCAAGTGGCCACTTTGTTGCTGTCAGTACATTGTCCAGCATACGGACTGCGATTCCGGTTACCCGGGTCAGCCGTTCAAAATCGAAAACCGGTTTCTCCGAAAACGGCGCGATCACAAAAGCAGCCAGATTCAGGCTACCGAGGCAACAACAGCCATAATCCGGCAAGGGCTGTTCACCACACGGATTGGTCGCCTCGATGACTTCACAATATGCCAGATTGTTTTCCCTGTTGATCCGGTCAATGTAAAGGACTCCCGGCTCTGCGGCATTGTATGTGCTCTTCATGACCAGATTCCAGACATCCCGCGCCTTCACCCGGCTGTAAACCCATTTGCCGTCAGCCCGTTTGCAAGCCCCTTTTTCTTTCAGACTGTCATTGGGTTCCGCATCGTGCACCAGTTCGAAATCGCTATCTGTCTCGACCGCACGCATGAACGCATCCGTCACACCGACGGATACATTGAAATTGCTGAGCTGATTCCGTTCCTGCTTGACCGTGATGAATTCCAGAATATCCGGATGATCGATACCAAGAACCGCCATTTGGGCACCACGCCGTGCACCAGCCGACTCGACCGTTTCACAGGAGCGGTCAAACACTTTCATATAGGAAATCGGACCCGAGGCACTGCTGCCTGTTCCCCGCACTTTGGCGCCACGTGGACGGATGGATGAAAAATTGTAACCGACACCCCCGCCTCTGCGCATGGTTTCCGCCGCCTGCGCCAGAGCCGTATAAATCCCCGGTTTGCCGTCAACGGTATCCGTTATCGAATCGCCGACCGGCTGGACAAAACAGTTGATAAGCGTCGTCTGCAATCCTGTACCGGCGGCACTGCTGATCCGACCCGCCGGTATGAATCCGTTTTGCATGGCCCACAGAAATTTTCCGGCATACTGTTTCCTGCTTTCGGGGGATTCCACTTCCGCCAGTGCGTGGGCAACTCTTTCCATGACTTCCTGTACAGTCGTCTCGTCGCCTTTGGCATATTTCTCGAGCAATACTTCGGTAGAGATTTCCTGTGGTGCAAACACAGACAACGTATCATTTTCAGAAACTGGCATAACACCTCCCCGGTTCAAACAATCTGTTCGGGAACGACCATTGTCCGGGGTCGGCATTTCCCCGGACAACTCATACAAAACTGCTTCACGGCTTGCCTGCCGTCACGATTCAGATCAACCGCATACCCAGACTGCCGTTCCGCCGGTCAGTCCCTCATCGGTCAACAAGGCCGCAATCAGTCCAGCGCGGCAATCAGCTGGGGAACCAGTTCATTCAGATCCCCGACTATTCCATAGTCAGCAGCCAGAAAAATCGGTGCATCCGGATCCTGATTGATTGCGACAATAGTTCTGGAGTCCTTGATTCCGGCGACATGCTGAATAGCGCCTGAAATACCCACCGCAATATAAAGATCCGGAGCGACAATTTTTCCCGTCTGACCGACCTGCAAGTCATTCGGAACATAACCGGCATCGACTGCTGCACGGGAAGCTCCGACCGCGGCCCCCAGCTTGTCCGCCAGCTGTTCAATCAGTCTGAAATTCTCCGCCGATCCCACACCCTGCCCTCCGGATACAATGATCTTCGCACTGGATAACTCAGGACGGGACGACTTGTCCGTCCGGGACGATACGTAAGACGATCTGCCACTATCGGCAACGGCAGCAATATTTTCAACCGGCACGGCATTGTCACTTTTTTCCGCGGGTGGAAAAGCTGTGGTTCTGACAGTTAATACCTTGATCGTATCTTCCGACTGCACCGTCGCAATGGCATTGCCTGCATAAATCGGCCGTTCGAATGTCTCTTCCGAAACGACCCGGGTGATTTCGGAAATCTGCCCGACATCCAGACAGGCCGCGACACGCGGCATGACAGCTTTTCCGCTGGAAGTGGCCGGAGCCAGTATGTGAGTATAAGCGGCAGCGATGGTCAATATCTGGCGTGCCACGTTTTCCGGCAAAGCATGCTCGAGTGAAGTCGCATCAGCCATCAGTACCTTCGAGACACCGGACACTTTCGACGCTTCTTCGGCAACGCTTTTGCACTGGCAACCGGCCACCAGCAAATGAATATCCTGACCGCACAACAAAGCGGCGCTTACGGTATTCAAGGTACTGTTCTTCAAAGACTGATTGTCATGTTCGGCAATAACGAGAATGGACATTTCTGAATTCCTGTATTGAAAACTGGATAATGATCGAATGAGGCTCAAATCACTTTGGCTTCGTTTTTCAGCCTGGACACCAGCGTGGCAATATCAGGCACCATCTGGACTTCCGAACGGGCAGCCGGTTCGGTTACCTTCAGGGTTTTGAGACGGGAATCTACCGATACGCCCAATTCTTCGGGAGAAGTCGTTTCAACCGGTTTTTTTCTGGCCTTCATCATATTGGGCAACGTCACATAACGCGGTTCATTCAGCCGCAAATCCGCCGTAACGACCGCGGGCAACTGCAACGACAGGGTTTCCTGACCATCATCGATCTCACGCGTGACCAACGCCTTTCCGTTTTCAATGGCAAGTTCCGATACCGAAGTCGCTTGTGGCCAATCAAGCATAGCCGCCAGCATCTGTCCGGTCTGGTTGGCATCATCATCTATCGCCTGTTTGCCCAGAATAACGAGATCCGGCTGTTCCTTTTCAACGATTTTTTTCAGTATCCTTGCTACAGCCAGCGGCTGCAATCCGGCTTCCGTCCTGACCAGAATACTTCTGTCGGCACCAATAGCCATAGCAGTACGCAAGATATCCTGCGATTTTTCCACGCCACATGAAACAGCAATGATTTCTGTCGCGACGCCTGCTTCTTTTTGACGGACCGCTTCCTCGATAGCGATTTCATCAAACGGATTCATCGACATTTTCACATTATCCGTTTCAACACCGCTTCCGTCTGGCTTGATACGAATCCTGACGTTGTAATCTACAACCCGCTTGACGGGTACCAGTATTTTCATGCGTCGCTCCAAAATAACTCGCTGTTTTTCCAATCCTATTTTCTTCTGACAATAATGGTGAAAATACCATTTTCTTCAGTCTGTTCCACCACTTCATTTCCTGTCTGGCTGCCGAAAAAATGAAAATCGCGTACAGCGCCCGGATCAGTCGCCAGAACTTTCAGCAACTGCCCGGATTCCATGTTCGCCAAAGCCTTCTTCGCCTTCAGGATCGGCATCGGACATTTCGTCCCACAGGCATCGACAGTCTGATCGGTTCGCTTCGGATCGTCGTTTTCCATTTTCTGTCAATCAGTCAACCCAGACGTTCCTGTACCCATTTCTTCACGCTCTTCAACGCTTCCGGAAGGCCGCTCGGATCCGACCCGCCTGCCTGAGCCATATCAGGACGGCCTCCCCTTTTTGCCACCGACCTGGCTGGCGACAAAATTGACCAGCTCGCCAGCTTTGATCTTCGATGTCATATCGGAAGTAATACCCGCGATCAGACTGACTTTGCCATCCTTGACCGTTGCCAGAACAATGGCTGCCGTTTTCAGCTTGTCCTTCAGCTTGTCCATGGCATTGCGCAAACCGGGCACGTCGGCCCCCTCAACCATGGAGGCCAACACCTTGATACCACTGACATCGATGGCTTTGCCCGCCAGATCGTCACCCTGGCTGGATGCAAACCGGGCTTTCAGCGTCGACAGCTCCCGATCCAGACCTTTCATTTGATCCTGAAGCTGGACAATCCGGTTAACCAGTTCATCAGGCTGGGTCTTCAGCGCTACCGCCGCTTCATCGACTTTTCGGGACATTTCCTGCACCCAGTGCATTGCGGCAAGCCCCGTCACCGCTTCAATCCGCCGGATTCCGGCAGCGACACCGCCTTCCGAAACGATTTTGAAAAATCCGATATCCCCTGTCCGGGAAACATGGGTACCACCGCACAATTCACAGGAAAACCCGATATCGAGCACACGAACCACATCACCGTATTTTTCGCCGAAAAGAGCCGTCGCACCATGTGCGATCGCCTCATCGAAACTCATCTGCTGTGCCTGTGTCGGAGTATTGGCGACGATTTCCCGATTGACAATTTCCTCAACCTGGCGGATTTCGTCATCCGTCACCGGTGCATTATGACTGAAGTCAAAACGGGTTTTGTCCGGATCGACCAGCGACCCCCGTTGTGCGACATGCGCTCCCAGGACCTGACGCAAAGCCTTGTGCATCAGATGGGTAACGGAGTGATTGCGCATCGTTTGCGCACGCAATTCCATATTGACACGTGCATCCACCTTGTCGCCCAGCGAAACCGTTCCGTTGACAACCTTGCCATGATGTCCGGCCACATCAGCCTGGATTTTTTGCGTATCTTCCACTTCAAAACGCATATGCTGGCCTGCCAGTACACCCACATCACCGACCTGCCCCCCCGATTCAGCATAAAACGGCGTGGTATCCAGCACGACGACACCGCTTTGGCCCTCTTCAATCCTGTCAACAGGTGTTCCATCCCGATACAGGGCCACCACCGTCCCGGTTTCTTCCAGGCGTTCATAACCGACAAAACGGGTTTTTTCACCGTTATACTCCAGAACGGCTGCCATTTTGAATTTACCCGAAGCACGTGCTGCCGCTTTCTGTTTTTCCATGGCAATATCAAATCCGGCCTCATCGACAGAAATATTCCGTTCACGACAAATATCGGCTGTCAGATCCAGCGGAAAGCCATAGGTATCATAAAGCGTAAAGGCCGTCTCGCCATCCAGAACCCGTGGTTCTTTCGCCAGCGCCGCTTCCAGAATTTTCATGCCATTATCGAGTGTTTCGCCGAAACGTTCTTCCTCATGACGCAAAACCCGCTGGACATAGCCGGCCGCTTCCGTCAGTTCCGGATAGGCCGCGCCCATTTCCCTGACGAGATCGTCAACCAGTTTGTAAAAAAACGGCTTTGTCTGACCCAGTTTGTACCCGTGGCGAAGTGCACGGCGGATGATACGGCGCAATACATAACCATGCCCGTCGCTTCCCGGAATAAGACCGTCAACAATCATGAAAGCGCTGGCACGAATATGATCGGCGATGACTTTCAGGGAATTGTCTGTCAAATCTGCCGTATCCGTTTCGCGTGCCGCGGCCTTGATGAGATTCTGGAACAGGTCGATATCGTAATTGCTGTGAACATGCTGCAATACGGCAGCCAGACGTTCCAGCCCCATGCCGGTATCGACACACGGACGCGGCAATGGCGTCATATTTCCCTGTTCATCGCGATTGAACTGCATGAACACGAGATTCCATATTTCGATATAACGGTCGCCATCCTCGTCCGGACTTCCCGGAGGCCCTCCGGCAATTTCAGGACCGTGGTCGTAAAAGATTTCCGTACACGGACCACACGGACCGGTATCCGCCATCTGCCAGAAATTGTCGGATGCGTAACGCGCTCCCTTGTTGTCACCGATACGGACAATCCGTTCCTTCGGCAAACCGATCTCATCGGCCCAGATACCATAGGCCTCATCGTCTTCCTGATAGACGGTCGCCCACAGTTTTTCCGGAGGCAATTTATATACTGTCGTCAGCAAATCCCATGCAAAATGGATGGCATCGCGCTTGAAATAATCACCGAAACTGAAATTGCCCAGCATTTCGAAAAAAGTATGGTGCCGCGCCGTATAACCGACATTCTCGAGATCGTTATGCTTCCCTCCTGCACGGACACATCGCTGCACGGACGTCGCGCGGGTATAGGGACGTTTGTCCAGTCCCAGAAAAACATCCTTGAACTGGACCATACCGGCATTCGTCAACATCAGGGTCGGGTCATTGGCCGGAACCAGTGGACTTGAACGGACGACCGTATGGCCTCTTGCTTTGAAAAAACTCAGAAACTTTTCACGAATTTCGGCAGATTTCATTTTTATTGTAGAAAGCAGTAAAGCTGAAAAAAAGGATTATAAAAGAAAAATACCCGACATATTTGCCTGTTTGGTTCGATGTGAACGAGTCAGGATTTCAGCAATATCCGGAATATCCCTGCACAAAAAGCGGCGCAGGTCATTTCGTGGGGAAAACATGTCCGGTTTTTTCATCAATACAGCCAAAGAACATTCATCCGGTTCCAACAGGAAACTGCCTTCGCTTACAGGCAGTTTCCCTGATTGCAGTACAGGCCGATTCATCCAATCCATTTACGGGCATTGCGGAACATGCGCATCCAGGGTGAACATTCTCCCCAGAAATCCGGAGCCCAGGATTGTTGCACCGTTTTAAACACCCTTTCGGCATGCGGCATCAGTACCGTAAAGCGGCCATCAGGGGTCGTCACGGATGTAATACCCTGCGGAGAACCATTCGGATTCAAGGGATAAACTTCCGTCGGCATGCCATTATGATCGATATAACGCATGGCAACGAGAACCTTGCCCATATCTCCCTGTTGCGAAAAATCGGCCCTGCCTTCCCCGTGTGAAACCACAATCGGGGCTTTCAGTCCATCCATATCCCTGAAAAATATGGACGGCGACTTCGGAATCTCGACCATCACAAAACGGGCTTCGAACTGTTCCGAACGGTTACGGACAAACTTGGGCCATGCTTCGGCCCCCGGGATGATCGTTGCCAGATTGCTCATCATCTGACAGCCATTGCAAATACCCAGTGCAAAAGTATCCTGCCGGACGAAAAAGGTTTCGAACTGTTCTTTCAGTCTCTCATTGAACAGAATCGTTTTCGCCCATCCTTCTCCGGCGCCCAATACGTCTCCATAGGAAAAACCGCCGACGGCGACCATGCCCTTGCAGTCGTCCAGAGACAGTCTTCCGTCAATCAGATCGCTCATATGCACATCGACCGATTCAAACCCTGCCTTGTGCATGACATAAGCCGTTTCAACGTGGGAATTGGATCCCTGTTCACGCAGTATGGCGACACGCGGACGGATTCCCCTGGCAATAAACGGCGCCGCAATATCTTCTTCCATATCGAAAGGCACCAGTGGCGTCATTCCGGGATCGGACGTATCCAGAATCCGGTCATATTCCATATCCGCACATTCGGGATTGTCCCGCAAGCGGGCAATACGCCAGCTCGTTTCACTCCACAAGCGATGCAGACCGACACGGGAATGGGTATAAACAGGCATACCGCGCAATTTGAATTCCAGTATCTCGCCCTCGGTTACGGAACCCAGATAATGGGTGGCCGCTTCAAGACCGGCTGTCCTCAGCCTTGATTTCACCTTGTCCAGATCACTGAAACGGACCTGAATGACGGCTCCCAGTTCCTCATTGAACAGTACGGAGAGAAGGTTCTCCCTATCCGAACCTTTGGCAAGAGCGGCATTGACGACATAATCCAGATCGATATCCAGCCCGCAACGGCTTGCGAAAGCCATTTCACACAAGGTGGCAAACAACCCGCCATCGGAACGGTCATGATAGGCCAGAAGCACCCCGTCACGATTCAGTTTCTGTATCGCGACAAAAAATGCTTTCAGGTCATTTGCACTGTCGACATCCGGTACCGATGAACCGATCTGCCGGGTAACCTGGGCCAGTGCCGAAGCACCCATCCGGTTTTTTCCCCGACCAAGATCAATCAGAATAAGTGCCGTTTCCCCGGCATCCAGATCCAGTTGCGGAGTCAACGCACCGCGAACATCGGTCACCGGCGAGAAAGCGGAAACAATCAGGGAAACAGGTGACATGACTTCTTTTTCGGTCTCACCATCCTTCCAGGTCGTTCTCATCGAAAGAGAGTCCTTGCCGACCGGAATGCTGATCCCCAGTTGAGGGCAAAGATCAAGTCCGACGGCCCTGACGGTATCGAACAGCGCCGCATCCTGTCCGGACTGTCCGCAGGCGGCCATCCAGTTGGCAGACAGCTTGATATCGGAAATATCATCTATCGGAGCGGAAGCGATATTGGTCAGTGCCTCACCGATTGCCATGCGACCTGAAGCCGGTGCATCGATAACGGCCAGCGGCGTTCTTTCACCCATTGCCATCGCCTCGCCTGCATAGCCCTCGAAACTCATCAGCGTCACGGCACAATCCGCCACAGGAACCTGCCAGGGGCCGACCATCTGGTCCCGGCTCGTCAAACCGCCAACGGAACGGTCCCCAATCGTGACCAGAAACGACTTGTCACCTACGGTCGGCAACAGCATGACATCACGCGCGACCGTCTCCAGATCGAGCTGATCCAGTCTGACGGAAGGATAATGATGCACGACATGAGTGACATCACGATGCATCTTCGGAGGTTTGCCCAACAGGACATCCATCGGCATATCGACCGGATTGTTGCCATATTCCGGATCGATGACTTTCAGTTGCCTTTCTTCCGTCGCCACGCCGACGATAGCGTAAGGACACCGTTCACGGCCGCACAACTGGTCAAACAGTTCGATATTTTCCTGGGCAACAGCCAGTACATACCGTTCCTGCGATTCGTTACTCCATATTTCGCGTGGCGACAGGCCGCTTTCTTCCAGCGGCACGTTTCGCAAATCGAATACGGCGCCCCTGTTGGCATCATGAGTGATTTCAGGAAACGCGTTCGACAGCCCCCCTGCACCGACATCATGAATGGAAAGGATCGGATTGTTTTCCTTCAACGCCCAGCAGGCATTGATGACTTCCTGTGCACGACGCTGCATTTCAGGATTGCCGCGCTGGACAGAATCGAAATCCAGATCCGCTGTATTGGCGCCTGTCGCCATGGAAGACGCCGCGCCACCTCCCATACCAATACGCATTCCGGGACCGCCCAGCTGGATCAGAAGCGTTCCGACCGGAAGAGGATCTTTCTTTGCGTGGATATCCGCTATCGAACCGATACCACCTGCTATCATGATCGGTTTGTGGTAACCGAATACCTTTCTGTTGACGTTCTGTTCATAGGTACGGAAATAGCCGGTCAGATTGGGACGGCCGAATTCATTATTGAACGCGGCACCGCCAATCGGCCCTTCAATCATGATCTGCAAAGGCGATGCGATCCTGTCGGGTTTTCCGTATACCGTATTGCCATCGTTTTTCTTTGCCGCTGTAACATCCTCATCGCTTTCCCAGCTTCGCAATGCACCCGGCAATTGCAGGTTGGATACCGTAAAACCGGTCAGACCGGCCTTCGGTTTTGCGCCACGTCCTGTTGCGCCTTCATCGCGTATTTCGCCCCCGGAGCCCGTCGCCGCGCCCGGAAAAGGAGAAATGGCTGTGGGATGATTGTGCGTTTCCACTTTCATCAGAATATGGGCCAACTCCTCATTGGGACGATAAACATAATCCCCTTTTCCTCCCTGAGGATAAAAACGCATGACTTTCTTGCCTTCGATAATGGAGGAATTGTCCTTGTAGGCAACGATCGTTTTTCCGGGATGCTTTTCATGCGTATTGCGGATCATGGCAAAAAGCGAACCGGACTGGTCTTCTCCATCAATCGTCCAGTCCGCATTGAAAATCTTGTGCCGGCAATGTTCGCTGTTCGCCTGTGCGAACATCATCAGTTCGACATCGGTCGGATTGCGTCCGGCTTTCGCAAAAGCATCCAGAAGATAATCGACCTCGTCATCGGAAAGAGCCAGCCCCAGTTCCCCGTTGGCTCTGACGAGTGCATCTTTCCCTCCTGAAAGAATATCGACCGATTCCAGCGGCTTCGCTTCCAGTTCCCGGAACAATACGTCGGCATCGTCACGTCTGGCGATCACCATTTCCGTCATCCGGTCATGCAGCTTGCCTGCCAGTGCCAGCCGTTTCTCATCCGAAACAGCCGCAGCGTCATTTTGACGCTGTATGCGATAGGATACCCCCCGTTCGACACGCCTTACGTCCTCCAGTCCGCAATTATGGACGATATCAGTCGCCTTGGAAGACCATGGAGAAATGGTTCCGGCCCGTGGAACGACCACATACTCCTCCCCCTTTTCCGGACCGGCAAAAGGATCGCCATAAGTCAACAATGTCGATAAACGGGACAATTCTTCTTTCGAAAGTGCATCGCCTCCGTCTATAAAATGAAGATATCGTGCAGCGACTTCCGTAATGGCAGGATCGATTTCCTGCAAGGCTGACAAAAGACGTTTGGCACGGAAAGCGGACAAGGCATTGGAGCCCGGCAGAATAAGCATAGCGTATGTATAAGAAAGGAAAAAACGGAACAAACTGACAAAGCGGTATTATACCCTTGCCGTCGAAACAGAAACAGACAGGTTCTGAAAAAGTGAAACAGCCCCTCCCCCCGCGAAACACAATGAATTCATTTCGGCGTTTTCACTGCAGGAAAAGAAACCGAGACGACAAAACCGCCCCTTTCCCTGTTTCCCAATTGGACAAGACCACGGTAACGTTTGGCAATTCTTGAGACAATCGCCAGCCCCAGACCCGATCCGTTCGCCTGTCCTCTCGCATCATCAAGACGCGTAAAAGGCCGCAACATCCGTTCGAAATCCGATTCCGGAACACCGACGCCGTTATCGGCAAACTCGATTCTCACTTTGTCACCTTCGCGACTGCACACCATATCGACTTCGGCCAGCCCGCTTTCCGGCGTCCGTCCGTAACGCTGCGCATTGGTCAGGATATTGTTGACCAGACGCCTGATATCGACTTCACTTGCCAAAATGGACAGGCCTTTTTCTATACTGACATTCAGTTTCAGTCCCGGACGTCTTTCGGCCTCATCCGCCATAACCTGCAAAAGCGAGCTGATATCGACCGTTTCGGAAGCCGCCGGCGCTCCCAGCCGGGCATAATCCAGAAACTGGCCGACGATGGCATCCATTTGTGAAATATCGGCCTGCATGCCTTCCCTGCTTTCTTCCGGCAAGGAAGACATCTCGAGTTCCAGACGCATGCGTGCCAAAGGCGTTCTCAAATCATGGGATATCCCCGCCAGAATTTCCGTCCTGTCCTGATCGACACGTTCAAGATCTTTCACCATCTGGTTGAAACTGTGATTGGCGGCCCTGATCTCGGTCACGCCTTTCTCCGGCAACGGCTCCGGCAGTTTTCCGTTCGCCATCTGGCGGGCAGCGTATGCCAGTCTGGCCAGCGGCTCATTCAGCAATCTTGAGATGAATCCCGCTCCCGACAGGGACAACACCAGCACAATACCGCTCCAGCCCAGCCAGCGCAGGCCGGAAATATCCCTGACGCGTCCGTTATCCAGCCGCAACCAGTAAATGTCGTCTTCCTCCAGCTTGAAACTTATCCAGAATCCGGGCATATCATTGACATTGGGAGAAAGAATCGTGTCATCTCCCATTTTCTGCTGTATGTAGGGAAGCATGTTCTGCATCAGATCGTCGCCACGGGTGATCGGTTCGATCTGGTCTGTAGGTTCAAGAGGATATATCCTGATACCTTCATTGCTGGCAAGATCAAAAAGAAGCTCACGTCTTGATTCCGGTTCAGAATGTACCAGTGCCGCCCGGGTAATCGTAACCAGCGATACCACCTGCTCGGCGATCGACCGTGCACGCGACCCCCGCTGTTCGAGGCGAAAGCTTGAAATCCAGGCGCCCATGCTGATGACCAGCAGAATCCCCACCAGAAAAAAAGTGCGCCAGAACAGACTGCTTTTCCACCACGGCACGGGTGAAACCGGCAATATGGACTGTGTGGACCTGTTCTGTATACTATCCGGCATTTTAACGAGGGTTATTGTGATACCCTGTCAGGAATGAAAACATAACCCAATCCCCATACTGTCTGGATATAAAGCGGATGGGACGGATCGGGTTCGATCAGTTTGCGCAACCGGGATATCTGGACATCCAGACTGCGGTCAAACACCTCATATTCCCGCCCTTTTGCCAGCGTCATGAGTTTGTCGCGGGACAAAGGCTGTCTTGCATGAGACGCAAATGCTTTCAGAACGGCAAACTCACCCGTTGTCAACGATACATTCTCGCCATTTTTTCTCAACGTACGGTTCCCCAAATCGAGCTGGAACTCCCCGAAATGGAAAACCTGCTGCGTCTCGGAAGGCGAACCGGGAATTTCCTCCGGATGCCTCCTTCTCAAAACCGCTGAAATCCGGGCAAGCAGCTCTCTTGGATTGAACGGCTTCGGCAAATAATCATCCGCCCCCATCTCGAGTCCGACAATCCTGTCCGTATCTTCCCCCTTGGCGGTCAGCATGATAATCGGAGTCTTGTCTCCTCCGCCACGCAAGCGGCGACAGATGGACAAACCGTCTTCTCCCGGCAACATCAGGTCCAGTACCAGCAAATCGAAACGTTCGCGCATCCAGAAACGGTTCATGCCTTGTGCATTTTCTGCTGTGGTCACAGCGAAACCATGTTCCGCAAGATAACGTCTTAGCAGATCTCTCAATCGGACATCATCATCAACCACCAGAATTTTGGTCTGACGTCCCGGTTTTTCCAAATTTTCTTCTGTACCCATAACGATATTGTCCAAAAATAAAAAATCCGTTAGAAAAAGACTAGACCAGAATGTAAAATTTCATGAAACAGCATTACACAAAGTTACAAACTTTAACGTTTTTTTATTACCTGTTACCCCTTTATTGTCTACACTTAGACAGAAATATTTCACTATCCCGATATTTGACAGCGGTATCTACCGATTGTAAAGACATGAAAGCTATATCACCATTTCTGCTCGGTTTTCTTCTCCTGATATCCGGGATGGATTTTCTGTTTGCGGCTCCCCCTTGCCCCGTTTATGGCAACGGACAAAACTGTTCCGTCTCCGGCACAAGAACAACGCCGTTCACCAAGGAGGAAAAAGCCCAGCGCCGCTCCCTGCGGCGCCAGCATACGCGTGAAGCCTATACTCAAAACGATATGACGCCCACCTCTTTTCAGGATGACGATTGCCATCGCTATCGCAAGGGGAAAAAAATGACAGCCGATGAACGCATGCGATTGAGGCAGCAAATCGATGAGGTCGGACAAAGTATCTATCATCAATAAACGATTTTCCAGATACAAAGAAATTATCAAAAAGTTGGCTGATGAATCTTTTTATGGCAAAATAGCTTGTTTAAAAGTTTTGGCTGATTCAGTAAACTTTTTCAATCTTACAATTTGACTTAAACCGTGCAAGTGGTCGGCAATCAGGTCAGGAAGCAGGTAGGACCTATGAAGTGCCGGCTGGCTACCAGCAATCAGAGGCAATAAATGAAAGAAGGCATCCATCCAGAGTATCGTGAAGTCGTGTTCCAGGACGTTTCTTGCGACTTTAAATTCATCACCCGTTCCACGATCCCGACACGTGAAACCATCATGTTCGAAGGCAAGGAATATCCCCTTGTGAAAGTTGAAGTTTCAGCTGAATCCCATCCTTTTTATACGGGTAAATACAAGATCGTCGATACGGCCGGCCGTGTTGAAAAGTTCCGCCAGAAATTCGGCAAAGTCGGTTCCAAGGTTTCTGCCGGTTAATATTCCAGTTTACAGGAAAGGCAGCTTCGGCTGCCTTTTTTTTCCGAATCCGTGTCTGGCTGAATTTAAAACCGTATTTCAACGATGTCCGATACACAGCCCAGTTTAATCCCGCCTGTCAAACCGGTCCGTCTGCCGGCTGCAGCGACACTGACTCTGCCACGCTGGGGAATCCTGTTGCTCTGCCTGCTCTATATACTGCCCGGACTGATCGGACGTGATCCCTGGAAAAACAGCGATGCTTCCGGTTTCGGAGTCATGTGGACCATGGCCCAAAACGGGTGGCAGGATTGGTTATGGCCGAATATCTCGGGACTTCCTGTTCCGGAATCCGGCCCGCTGGCCTTCTGGATCGGAGCCATCTGTATCAAGCTGTTCGGCGGAATATTGGGTGCACCGCTTTCGGCACGAATCGCCCCGCTGTGTTTTTTCCTGATCGGAGCCTATTCGGTATGGCATACGACTTACCTGCTTGGACGGCGCACGGAAGCGCAACCCATGCGCCTTGCATTTGGAGGACATCCTGAAACGCTCGCATATGGACGTGTGCTGGCCGACGGTGCGCTGCTGATTTATCTTGGTTGTCTCGGCCTGTTGATGCACAGCCATGAAACCAGTGTCGAGGCACTTTTTGTTGCCCTGATCGCTTATGCGCTTTACAGGTGCACCCGTTATATCGATTCTCCCACCATAAAAAACGCCTGTCTGCTCGGGCTGGCACTTGGCGCTCTGGCGCTGACCAATGGGCTGGTCACTCCCTGCGGGTTGTATCTGTGTTTCCTGATCGGTATCCTTTTCTGCAAGCCGCCCCGGCAAAAACACGCTATCAACCTTTTCGTTTCGTTCGCTGTTACACTCACCATTGTCGTTCTGTGGTGGGTTGTATTGAAATTGGCCCGTCCATACAACAGTTCGCCATTTCCGGCATGGCTTGTCTGGAATTCCATTCAGATCGGTTTGCCGACTTTCAGCTCCATCACCTATTTTTTCCGGAACGGCATATGGTTTTTCTGGCCTGCATGGCCTTTTGCAGGCTGGGCGATCTATGCATGGCGTCGGCAGTGGCGTTCCGCACATGTTCTGCTCCCCCTTTTATTCACGGCCACTTTTCTGGTTCTGGCCTTTTTCAACCCCCAGAAAGAAGAAACCGTCCTGCTTTCATTCTTGCCCCCTCTGGCCATCCTGGCCGCACTGGGTCTTCCGACCATGAAGCGTGGTGCAATCAATGCCATTGACTGGTTTTCGGTCATGACACTGACTTTGTGCGCCCTGTTTATCTGGCTGGCATGGTTTGCAAGACATACAGGATGGCCTGCCGGTATCGCCAGAAATGCCACCAAACTGGCCCCCGGTTTTCTTCCCGAATTCAATATTCCCGTCACGGCATTCGCCGCATGCGCCACCATAGGCTGGTTCGCCCTGGTATATTGGCGACTTTCACGCCAGCCATCCGTTTTATGGCGTGCCGTTGTTCTGTCAACCGGTGGCGTTATCTTGTGCTGGGTCCTGTTGGCTACCCTGTGGTTGCCATGGATCAATTACAGCAAGAGCTATGCAGGCATTGCAACAGAAATGGCTACCCGCATTCCCGACAAAAACAGCTGTATAAGCACCAATGTTTCCGCTGCCCAGAGGGCATCATTCGCATACTTCGGGAATCTCCGTTTCGAAGGTTTCGACGCGGAACCCTGCCATTATCTGCTATTGGGTGACCGTGTTTCCAAATACAACCGTCCCGTCTCGCCCAGAACCTACAAAAACATGAAACTGATCTGGGAAGGTCACCGCCCGAGTGATCGTGGCGAACGTTTCCGTCTCTACAAATCCGCAGAGTGAAAACGGCCCGGCGATCCACTCATCATACTGTCGATATCATCCGTCTGGCATTGCCCATCTGGATCGGTCAACTGGCCGCCATCGCCAACCCGGTTCTGGACACGGCCATGGTTTCCCGTTACTCGGTAACAGATCTGGGTGCCCTGGCAGTCGGAGCTTCCGTTTACATCAGCGTTTATGTCGCCCTGAATGGTGTCATGCAATCGCTGGCACCGACTTTCGGCCAATTGTACGGTGCCGGCAAATTCAGCGAAATGGGAAAGGAAGCCCGACAGGGGGTGTGGCTCGCCATTTTCCTGTCTCTGGCGGGTTCCGGTCTGTTATGTTTTCCCCAACCTCTTCTTGCAATTGCCGATGCCTCTCCTGAAGTAACGGAAAAAGCGACGCATTACCTTCGCATTCTGGCTTTTTCCTTGCCGGCATCCCTGAATTTCCTTGTCTACAATACCCTGAATAATGCCATGGCACGTCCGAAAATGGTCATGGCAATCCAGGTCACCGGTCTTTTGCTGAAAATACCTCTGAACACGCTGTTCATATTCGGCGGAATGGGTATTCCGGAATTTGGCGGCCCTGGCTGCGCACTCGCCACATTTGTCATCGTCTGGCTCGAGCTCACCATCGGCTGGCTGATTCTGCGCTTCAATCCTTTTTACAAAATACTCCACCTTTTCGGTAACGGTATCACCGGACCGCACTGGAAGTCCCTGAAAGCATTGTTTGCGCTGGGAATACCCATCGGGCTCAACTATTTCATCGAGGTCACCTCGTTCACATTCATGGCACTGTTCATTGCACGGCTTGGCGTCAATGCTGTGGCAGGACATCAAATCGTCGCGAATTTTTCAGGTGTTCTTTACATGTTGCCCTTGTCTCTCGCGAGCGCAACCGGTACATTGGTCGCCCAATCGATCGGTGCAAGACAGCCTGACCGGGCACGTGATATTTCCTCATCCGGAATACGTTTGTCGGCCATTCTGGCGATCATCGTAGCCGTTACAGTCTGGCTGGCAAAAGACCGGATTATCCGGTTATATACCGCCAGTGCAATCGTAGCCGCCAATGCATCGCCTCTTTTCCTTTTTTTGTGCAGTCTGCTTTTTTTCGATGCCATTCAGGTTACATCGTCTTACGTCCTTCGTGCCTACAAAGTCGTTCTGGCCCCGACGCTTCTGTATGTCCTGACACTCTGGTGCATAGGACTCGGATGCGGTTACACATTCGCTTTCGGGCTCGTTCCCTCCCTGATACCATCAAGGATCACAGGCTCATCCGGTTTCTGGTTCAGCAATTGCATCAGTCTGGTCATTCTTTCGGTTGGAATGAGCATTCTGTTGAGAAGAACCGAAAAGCAGGCCTGGAAACACATTGAACAAACACCGGACAAAACACCTTGATGGACTTTCATTATCAGGTTTTGGCCTGTCCCGACTTTCACAAAAAACGAAACAAAACCGCTTTTTCAGAAAACCGTAAAACAGCCAGTAAAACTATTCATACTGTGCCATTTCCGCAAAAGACGCCGCTCACAAATCGTGTTGACAAAATCTTGTTGCCCTTCCGGAAACAGTCCGGATATTTGTGGTTTGTCGTTTTTTGTTCATCACATCAAATAAATCCAGTTGCAGAAACATTTCATCGATACGGTTTCTGAATCTGGACACGCCAAAAGGTTTGTGACATCTTCCCTTTTTTATGGATACTGCCTTGACACCCCTGATCCCGGCTTGAACCCATTCCATCAAATTGCTTCATATAACACAAAATGACTGATTCACCCATACCCAAAAAACGTCAGAAAACGAAACGGCTCTTTCTTGCACTGTTGCCGGATCAAACAGTCGTCGAGCAACTGGCCAGACTGCAAAAAGACATCCCGGGCCGCAAAACACCACGGGAAAATCTGCACCTGACACTCGCTTTTCTGGGAAATCAGCCTGTTTCCGCCATCTCCGGACTGACAGATTTTCTGGATCATACTGAATTTGCGCCTTTCCGTCTGTCACTGGACAAAACCGGTTATTTTCCGAAAATCCGCCTGAGCTGGATCGGTCCGACCAGAATTCCGGAAGCACTGGACAAACTGCATGAAACGACACGGCAATTCCTGATTCCCGCCTACATCGAAAACAAAAAGGAAACATTCCGGCCTCACATCACTCTGGCCCGGCAATCGGTTTTACCGGACATAAAAATCAATGCCCCGATAATATGGCAAGTCAACCGTTTTGCCCTGATGCAATCCGTCCTGAACCCCGAACCCGGCGGACACCCGGGGTATCATATCCTGCACGAAATTGCTGCCAGCGTCCCACATTGAAAAGAACATTTCGCCTGTTCACAGGAAACAGGCATAAAATGCGAATGCGAAAACAATGAATAGGGCTCTTCCTTTTGTCAATTATTCCCATTCCATCCGCCCAAGTGATGATGCAACGGCTTTCCGATTCCCTCATACACAGACAACCTGTGAAAAATCCCGGATTTTTACGCCTTTTTCATTGCCTGTCATTTCATTTTCCTGGCCAAAAGAGTAAAAATACTTCCCGGAACTTTCAGGGAAATCGCCAGCGCAACGCAGCGCCTTTCGGATAACCGACCTCTTATCCTTAAACCGCCGCAATACGCTTCAATACATAAGATGCGGCGGCCAGTCCGAAACTGGCTGTGACAGCCATGGTCGTTCCGAATCCGGCAGGATTCAGTCCTGCAATCACTCCGGAACTTCGTTCGTTATCGTCCCCTGAACCAGGATACCGTACCGGTTCAAGTGAATAAACGGCATCAATACCGAACTTGTTTTTGGGATTGCGGGTGAAACCATACTGTGAACGCAAACGCTTGCGCACTTTTGCCAGTAAAGGTTCCTGTTGCGTTCTGGACAAATCGCATATATCGATTCGTGTCGGATCAAGCTGTCCTCCCGCACTTCCGACAGTAATCAACGGTATGGCATGATCCCGGCAATAAGCGATAAGCGCGGCCTTGTCCTTGACGCTGTCAATGGCATCAATAACAAAATCGAATCTGTTTTTTCCTACCAGTTCGTCAATATTTCCGGATGTCAGAAAAAGCCGGACCGCATCGACCTTGCATAATGGGTTTATTCCTGCAATCCGCTCAGCCAGCACCGATACTTTCGCCTTGCCCAATGTATCGCTTAGTGCCTGAAGCTGCCTGTTTATATTGGACTCGACGACGACATCACCATCAATCAGTGTCAAACGCCCGATACCGCTTCTGGCCAACGTCTCCACTGCCCATGACCCGACACCACCGACACCGATCACGCCGACATGAGCCTGTTTTAAACGATTGAATCCATCTGTACCGAACAGCCTGACCGATCCGGCAAACCGGACAGACATGTCTGAATAATCTGTCATTGGAAATCTTGTTTCTTTTGTCATCAAGCCAGAAAAAGCAAACCATATTGCAGAAAATACCTGTTCTTCAGCAAACGGCTGAATCGACTCTGTCAAAGAGATCGTGTACCATCCTTTTCAGTGTACTGCGCAAAACCGGGTGGCGAAATATCAGTTTATCGAACAAACAGGTACCCGCCAACGCTTTCAACGTTTATCGGCGAAAACGGGATAAGCCTGAAAACGCCAATCATACGGTTATCTTTCAGAAAGTACAGGGACTTCATGAAACGGGCTGGGCGCTTGTATTATCAATTTTTTCTGAATATGCAAGCAAATTCATATTAACGATTTCATCCTCCCTATTTTCCAACATAATAGAGAAGACGTCTTACAGAGAGAAACAAACTGATTTAAAATCTAGCGCAATAATAACGTGTCTTTTGTCGGCACTCCGAACAGGCACACGAAGGAATTTTCAGATTAAACCATCTTAAGGAGGGATAACTGTGTTCTGGGAAAAGAAACTGGAAAACTGGGTCAACGACATCCGTAAAACGTCACCATTGCCACTGCGTCTGGAACTCTGGACCGGACAAAAATACGACCTCAATCCAAATGAAGACCCGAAAGTCGTTATCAGAATACCTGAACTGGCATCCCTGAGCTATCTTCTGAAACCCACCCTGGACAATCTGGGTACTGCTTACGTCGAAGGCAAAATAGAAGTACAGGGCACATTGAACGACATGATCACGATGGGCAACTCCCTGGCTGACATGTTCGATACTCCAGCCTCGACGACAGCCGCCAAATTCAGACATTATTTTGGAGGCCGTCACAACCGCAAGATCGATGCCGAATCCATTGGCTATCACTATGACGTATCCAACGAATTTTACCAACAGTGGCTTGATCCCAATATGGTTTATTCCTGTGGTTATTTCGAGAACGGTGATGAGGATCTTGCCACGGCACAAATCAAGAAAATCGATCATATCCTGACAAAAATCCGGGTGCGTCCGGGTGACCGGTTACTGGACATCGGTTGCGGTTGGGGAGCGCTCGCCATCAGGGCGGCGGAAAAATTCGGTGCCAGTGTCGTCGGTATCACTCTTTCCAAAAACCAGTATGAACTGGCACGCCAGCGCGTCAGGGAAAAAGGTCTGGAAGACAAAATCGATATCCGCATCCAGGATTACCGGGATGTAACCGGACAGTTCGACCGGATCACCAGCGTCGGCATGTTCGAACATGTCGGTCTTCGCTATCTCGTCGATTATTTCAAGATCATCAACAGACTCCTCAAGGATGACGGGATCGCAATGAATCATGGTATCACCAGCTGTGATCCCGATAGCGGCGAAACTCCTTTCGGAGGCGGCGAATTCATTGAAAAATATGTTTTCCCGAATGGCGAACTGCCCCACATCGGACTTGTACTCAAAAACATGCAGGAAGCCGGACTGGAAGCGCTCGATATCGAAAACCTGCGTCATCACTACGCCAAAACCTGTGGTATCTGGGCAGAAAATTTCGAAAAGGCGACTTCTGCCATCAAACAGCTGACTGACGAAAAACGCTATCGTATATGGCGTGTCTATCTGGCAGGCTGCTCATACGCTTTTGCACTTGATCGTGTTGCCATCTTCCAGGTTGTTTGCATCAAGTCTGGCCGTACTTCTCCCTTGCTGCCCATGTCCAGAAACTACATATACGAGAAAAAAGACTGACAATAACCCGTCGTCCGATTCCGCAATGCCCGGAAAACCCGGGCATTGCATTTTATCTGACGTCTTCTTTCAGCTGATCCATAAACATTTCCCTGAATTTGGCCACTTTGGGCTCAATCACATAAGCACAATATCCCTGCTCCGGATTCTGGCGGTAAAAATCCTTGTGGTAATATTCAGCCGGATAAAAACCCGAAAACGGGACAAGTTCCGTTACCAGAGGCGCTGTCCAGACTTTCTCCATTGCAACCATGATTTCTCTGGCAATTTTTTCCTGTTCCGGTGAATGGTAAAAAATAATGGATCTGTACTGTGGCCCTATATCGTTTCCCTGCTGATTCGGCGTTGTCGGATCATGAATGGCAAAAAAGACATTCAATATATCCGCATAACCAATGATATCCGCATCGAATGTGATTTGAACCACTTCCGCATGGCCCGTCGTCCCTTCACAGACCTGCCGATAGGAAGGATTCTCGACATGGCCTCCCGCATACCCGGACACAACATCTGTTACCCCTTTCAACTGCTGGAATACAGCCTCCAGACACCAGAAACATCCCCCTCCAAGAGTCGCTTTTTCAAGTCTCATATGACAGATCTCCAACTAATCAGGAACAGCAGGTTTACAAAGAGATACATTCAGCAAGAATAATAAACTGTTTTTAAAAAGTTTTTTGATTTATATATAAAAATTGAAGTATAT
The DNA here is from genome assembly GCF_027116575.1 of Oxalobacter aliiformigenes. Lineage (GTDB taxonomy): Bacteria > Pseudomonadota > Gammaproteobacteria > Burkholderiales > Burkholderiaceae_D > Oxalobacter > Oxalobacter aliiformigenes. The sequence continues at coordinate 1,788,162 of NZ_CP098252.1, forward strand.
ATCAGTTTATTTCGAATTGACGGTAAATACAAAAGACATAAGAATGAAAGAACACATGCTTGTTCAATACAGTTTGTAAAATAATGTTCGTGCGGAACATACCTATTTAATGGTTGTTCTGTTTTATATTGACTACTCAGGGAGAAAAATCATGTTCAAGAAAATACTCATCCCTACCGATGGTTCCGCCTTGGCAACCCAGGCAGCACTGGAAGGTATTGACTATGCAAAAAGGGTGGGCGCTGAAGTGATATGCGTTTATGTTGCCGGTGAAAACCAGGCGACTACCTTTGCTTTCTCCCCTCATGCCAAACAGGAAGTTCACTGGCCAACCGACAGCGAATACAAACAGATCGTTGCCGAAACATCCAAGGCAATCATGGCTCCTGTCCTCCAGGCCGCTTCGGATGCCGGTGTCAAGTTCAGCGAGGAAACTGATATTTCCAAATCGCCTTCGGCTTCCATTCTGGCAGCAGCCGAAAAAAATGGATGCGATCTGATTTTCATGGCCTCGCGTGGTAATACCGGCTGGGAAAAGGTGCTGCTGGGCAGTATTGCTGCCAAGGTCATTGCGTCCAGCCCGATCCCTGTACTGGTCTACAAGGTACAGAAAGATCAGCTGCCAAAATACACTGATTATTTCCCGGAAGTATAATTGTTCCGTATGCCGTTTCGCCGTTATGTTCCATACCGGCGAAACGGTTGTTTTCACCAGTTTCCAACCTTCCGCTTGCCTGTTCCGGATAGCCTGTTTTGTTGACAGATATTCGACAAAAACATTTTTCGATATTGTCCCGACACCACATATTGATAGTGTGCTTCCCGGGATTAGTGCAAGGAACCGGCTGCTTCCTTTTCTTCCTGAACGTCCCCTTTATGGACCGGGCGGACATTCTCGCCCCGTTTGCGACTTGGTGCAATCTTGTCCACGTTCCCGATACGAACCGTTTTCCTGTAAAAGCAAAAACAAGAATCGCCATTGACAGTCCGGTACATATTTCCCGCCTGAAAACTTACCAGTAACAATACAGCTTGTAACGGCCACCCGGAGTCCAACAACAGATTATCCGGGAACAATATCATGTTCAAAAAGATACATTGTTCCGACTGACAACTCCATATTGATATCCCCGACAACAGGAAGACATCAAACTCGCAAATAATGGATGCCGAAACAACTTGTATTTTTGTCGCTGGTGAAAATCAAACTACCATTTCCGGTTCTCTCCAACAGACAATCACCGGACCGACGAAGAATATGCAAAAGTGGCCGGAGAAACGATGAATAAATTCTTCATGAGGCCAAACCGATTGGCTGGCGAAAGATCCCGAGTCTCCCTGACAGAGCAGACCGATATTTCCAGTTCACTTGCACGGCAATCATATTCTCTGTGAAGAAAAAATGGATGTGACCTGATTTACATAGGTATCCCGGGAACATGCAGGTCGGAAAAAATCTGTTCTGACCGAGCAGCCGTACAAGTCATAATGCAAATCTCATTTTCGTTCTGACATTTGAACCTTCGAAATACAGCAGATAACCTGTCATGACCTGATTCGCATGGTTCAGAAATGTTTTTACCGTTTCACCGGAGCAAAACCGCCTTGGCAAAATGGTGCCATTCATTTCAAGACGATTCGAGCAATCGTTCGATGATACCCTGACCATTACAAGCCGCACGCACCAGTCTGTCGTTCACGCCTTTCCAGACATCTGTATCAGGAGTTGCCTCTATGACAATGACATCAGCACCAGATTTGTCCAGTTTCCGCAATGAAGCATATAGCTGATGAGCATATACTTCAGATACACAAAACAATCCGATTTCTTCCTTCAAAGCCATTTTCCGTTCTGCAGGCAATGAAGAAAAATGCAGTAACGCAACCTGACATCCCCTGTTTTCCAGCCTGACAAGTGTCGGCAACAACTTGTCCGTCGGTACAAGTGCAACCGGTATATCCGGCGCATAATGGGACGCCAGTGTTCCGGAAGCACGCGGTGCATTGCGATCGGGTGCAATGGGTAATGCGCCGATCACATCTGCAATCTGTTGCGAACCGATCTTGCCGGGACGAAGCAGAACCGGCCCGACAGATTCCATACGAGAAAGATCGAGAATAGTCGACTCAATCCCGACTTCACTTTGCCCGCCATCCAGAATGGCCCCCAAACGCTCGTCTTCGCCGAACTCATCCCGGACATGCCGCGCTGTCGTTGGACTGACATGACCGAAGCGGTTGGCCGATGGTGCCGCAATACCGCCTCTTCCATGCCTGAAAACACGCAGCAAGGCCTGTGCGACCGGATGGGACGGACATCTCAGTCCAATCGAATCCTGTCCTCCCGCTACATCAGGAGGGATACGGGATGCCCGTTTGAGAATCAGAGTCAGCGGACCGGGCCAGAAAACATCCATCAGTTTCCTGGCTTCTTCAGGGATATGACTGGACCAGTAGCCGATATCCGCCCCGGGTGCGACATGCACGATAAGAGGATGACCGGACGGCCGGTTTTTCAATGCATAAATCGCCGCAACCGCTGAAGGATTTTCTGCATCCCCGCCCAATCCATACACCGTTTCCGTCGGAAAGGCAACCAGACGTCCTGCCTCGAGAATCCGTGCTGCCGCCAGAATATCGTCTGAATTATCCATTATGCTATGCAGTCAAAAGACGTAGCGCTTCATTGTATTTTTCCGTCGTTTTCCGGGCGACTTCTTCAGGCAGGCGGGGAGCAGGCGCTTTTTTGTCCCACGGCTGGGTTTCCAGCCAGTCGCGAACATATTGCTTGTCGAATGACGGAGGCGATATACCGACTTCATAACTGGCCGCAGGCCAGAAACGCGAGGAATCCGGCGTGAGGATTTCATCGATCAAATAGACGTTCCGGTTCTCATCAATACCGAATTCGAATTTGGTATCAGCAATCAGAATGCCTTTCGTCGCAGCGAAACCGGCCGCTTCCTTATACAGGGTAACGGCCAGATCACGTACTTTTTCGGCAACATCGGCTCCCACGATCTCTTTCATCTTTTCAAACGAAATATTCTGGTCATGTTCACCGACAGCAGCCTTGGTGGAAGGCGTGAAAATCACTTCCGGAAGTTTTTGCGCCTCTTTCAGACCTTCCGGCAACTTGATACCGCAAACAGCCCCGGTTTTCTGATAATCTTTCCAGCCCGTTCCGATAATATACCCACGGACTATCGCCTCGATAGGCAAAGGCTTGAATTTTCTGACGACGATCGCCCGGCCTCTGACCTGTTCGCGTTCTTCCGGAGCGACCAGTGACTCAGGATCGATATCCGTCATGTGATTGGGCATGAGTTTTCCGAACTTTTTGAACCAGAAATTCGACATGGCGGTCAGAATCCTGCCTTTCCCCGGAATGGGATCTTCCATAATCACATCAAAAGCAGACAACCGGTCAGTCTGCACGACCAGCATCTTGTCATCGCCAACCGCATAAATATCCCTGACTTTCCCCCTGTGCAGAAAAGGAAGGGATTTGATATTGGTTTTCATTAAACCCGGCATTGAAACACTCCCGTTAATCCAGTTCCGGCAAGGTTGCCTTGCGGACTTTCTCCGATTGTTTTACACGGAATTCGATCAGTTTTTTCTTCAGATCATCGTTATTTATCGCCAGCATGGAAATAGCTGCCAGAGCGGCATTGGCGGCTCCCGCTTCACCGATAGCCAGTGTGGAAACCGGTATCCCTCTCGGCATTTGAACCGTCGCCAGCAATGAATCCAGCCCCTTCATATATTTGGAAGGAATCGGTACGCCGAACGTCGGCAGAATGGTATGTGAAGCGACCACACCGGCAAGATGGGCCGCACCGCCTGCTCCCGCAATGAAAGCCTTGCATCCACGCTTTTCCATTCCCGAGATCCATTCCCCCAGCTCATCAGGTGTACGATGGGCCGACAGGGCGCGGGCATCGAATGAAATGCCGAAATCCCGACATACCTTTGCCGCTTCTTTCATTACATCCCAGTCGGAAGTGGATCCCATCACAATCCCGATCAGTTTTTCATCATTCTTGTTTTCTGCCATTTTTTGCTCAATCATCAAACACAACCATCAAAACAGCACAGGTGCGACCGCTTCCGGCCGCACCTGCATATTGTGCAACTTTTTTTGAAAAAACGATATTATTTCACGATTTGGGCGAGTTCGCCTTTTTTATATCTTTCGGCCATCTTTTCCAGTGGAACCGGCTTGATTTTCGATGCCTGTCCCGCACTGCCAAACGCGATATAACGTGACATGCACATCTTTTTCGCCTCTTCCTTTGCCGCTTTCAAATACTCGCGAGGATCGAAACGGGAAGGATTTTGTGCCAGATAACGGCGAATGGCGGCAGTCATCGCAAGACGGATATCCGTATCGATATTGATCTTCCTTACACCGAACTTGATACTTTCCTGCAATTCCTCAACCGGAACGCCATACGTTTCACGGATATCACCGCCGAACTCACGAATGATCGCCAGCAATTCCTGCGGAACCGAGGAAGAACCGTGCATGACGAGATGCGTGTTGGGAAGCCGGGCATGAATTTCTTTCAGACGGTCAATCGCCAGAATATCTCCCGTCGGCTTGCGAGTGAACTTGTAGGCGCCATGAGAAGTTCCGATAGCAATCGCCAGAGCATCGCACTGGGTTTCCCTGACGAAATCGACGGCCTGATCCGGATTGGTCAAAAGCTGCTCCCGTGTCATGGTTCCTTCCGCACCGATACCGTCTTCCTTGTCGGCTTTCATCGTTTCAAGCGATCCCAGAACACCCAGTTCCGCTTCCACCGTGATACCTACCGCATGCGAAAACCTGACCACTTCTTTCGTTACATCCAGATTGTATTCATAAGTGGCCGCCGTTTTTCCATCCGGCATAAGAGAACCATCCATCATGACAGAACTGAAACCGGAACGGATGGCCGTCATGCAAACCGCCGGAGACTGGCCATGATCCTGATGCATGACAACGGGAATCTCCGGATACGCCTCGACTGCCGCCTCGATCAAATGACGGAGAAAAGGCTCTCCCGCATAGCGTCTCGCACCGGCAGAGGCCTGCATAATCACTGGTGAATCCACCTCTGAAGCCGCTTCCATAATGGCCTGAACCTGTTCCAGATTGTTGACGTTGAACGCAGGCAACCCATAACCGTTTTCAGCGGCATGATCCAGCAATTGTCGCATGGATACAATTGACATCTGTTTCTCCTTGAATGTGTTTAACTGGCCCGTTGCATCAGAATTTCAACTGCGGGCAATGTTTTTCCTTCCAGAAATTCGAGGAAAGCCCCTCCTCCGGTGGAGATATAACCGATCTTGTCGGCAATACCATATTTCGCGATAGCGGCCAGCGTATCCCCTCCTCCGGCAAGAGAATAGGCACCGGAATCGGCAATCGCTTCCGCTACCGTTTTCGTTCCTCCGCCGAACTGGTCGAATTCAAAAACACCGACCGGCCCGTTCCAGACTATTGTGCCTGCCTTCGAAATCAGGCCGGCATAATTCTTCGCTGTTTCCGGACCGATATCCAGAATCATGTCATCCGGTTCGACATCGGCTACTTTCTTGACCGCAGCCGGTGCACTGGCCGCGAATTCCTTCGCACAGACGACATCAACCGGCAGGGGAACCGATGCTTTCCTGTCCGCCATCAGCGTCATAATGGATCTGGCCTCACCGACAAGATCCTCTTCAATGAGCGAACGTCCGACGGGATAACCGGCAGCCAGCAGAAACGTATTGGCAATACCGCCTCCGACAATCAGGTTATCCACCTTGTCCGCAAGCTTTCTTAAAACTTCCAGTTTTCCCGATACCTTGGCCCCCCCGACAATCGCCATCATGGGACGATCGGGATTGCCCATCGCTCTTGACAAGGCATCGAGTTCTGCCGCCAGCAAGGGGCCGGCACAGGCAACCGGAGCGAATTTCGCCATGCCATACGTCGTCGCTTCCGCACGGTGCGCCGTTCCGAACGCATCGTTGACATATACATCGCACAAGGCTGCCATTTTTCTGGCCAGTTCATCGCTGTTTTTCTTTTCCCCCACATTGAAGCGGGCATTCTCCAGCAAAACGACCTGACCGGGTTTCACATCGACACCATCGATCCAGTCCCGTCTGAGTTCGACAGGCTGCCCCAATAACTCAGCCATACGCTTTGCAACTGGCGCAAGGGATTCTTGTGGATCAAAGACACCTTCTTTCGGCCGGCCGAGATGGGATGTCACCATCACAGCCGCCCCACCTTTTATGGCATCGGAAATAGCCGGGATCGATGCACGGATACGGGTATCTTCCGTAATATTGCCGCTGGCATCACGTGGAACATTCAAATCGGAACGGATAAAAACGCGTTTTCCCTGAAGCTCGCCTTTATCCGCCAGGTCTGTCAAACGTTTGTATGAAGAATCGGATTGCATGGCAGTGTTGTCATTGAGTATGAAAAAATAATATTATTTTACCGTACGCCGTCCATGAAAAGCCATTTTGAGCTCTATCGATTTTCCCGGCCCATCACCAAAAAAGTCACACTGCCATTGTCTGAAATTCACAAATTGATTGTTCCGGACAGTTATTCGATTAAAATGAAATTTTTGACTGGAATTCAGGAGAAATCTCATGTCACCGATGGACGACCGTGATGGAAAAATCTGGCAGGACGGAAAACTGATCGACTGGCGCAGTGCAAAAATCCATGTATTGACACACTCTTTGCATTACGGCATGTCGGTATTCGAAGGGGTGCGGGCCTACAAAACGGAAAAGGGAACAGCCATTTTCCGTCTTTTCGAACATACGAAAAGACTTCTGAATTCCGCCAAGATCTTCCAGATGAATGTTCCGTATGACATGGATACACTCATGAAAGCCCAGAAACAGGTCATTCGAGAAAACCATCTGGAATCCGGTTACATCCGCCCCATCATCTGGGTCGGCTCGGAAGCGCTCGGCGTATCGGCAAAAAACAATACCATCCATACGGCCATTGCCGCATGGCCATGGGGTGCCTATCTGGGAGAAGACGGTATCAGCAAAGGCATCCGGGTCAAGATATCCTCCTTCAGCCGTCATCACGTCAATGTATCGCTGGTCCGTGCCAAGGCATCCGGCTATTACATCAATTCCATCCTGGCCAACCAGGAAGCGACGACCTGCGGTTACGATGAAGCGCTGCTGCTCGACACGGAAGGATTCGTTTCCGAAGGTTCCGGCGAAAATGTATTCATCGTCAAGAACGGCAAACTCTATACTCCCGATCTGGCCAGCTGTCTGGACGGCATCACCCGCGATTCGGTCATTACACTGGCAAATGATCTGGGTATCGAAGTTATCCAGAAACGTATTACACGTGACGAAGTCTACTGTGCCGACGAAGCCTTTTTCAGCGGAACGGCAGCTGAAATCACACCGATCCGCGAAGTGGACAACCGCCAGATCGGCATCGGTTCACGCGGACCGGTCACAGAAAAAATACAGTCTCTCTTTTTCGATGTGGTTTCAGGCAAGGCACCCAAATATGCGCACTGGCTCAGTCAGGTCTGAAGCCGCAACCCGGACAAAAAACGCGAACGGCCAGTTCGCGTTTTTTGTCTGATAACTCCCCGCACCTTAGAGAATACTGCCCAGCCGCCTGATCCCTTCGGCAATGATTTCCGGAGTGGCATTGGTATAATTCAGACGCAAGGTATTGACGTTTCTTTTCGAAACATAGAAAGGATCGCCGGGGACAAACGCCACTTTCTGTTCCATGGCTTTGGGAAACAACTCAAGAGCCGACTGTCCCTCAGGCAACGTCGCCCAGATAAACATGCCTCCTTCCGGTCTCGTATAGGAAACCGTTTCCGGAAAGTATCTGTTCATGGCATCCAGCATGGAATCTGCCTGTGTTCTGTAAAGCTCCACGATCTTTCTGACATGCTCCTCATACGGATTGCTCATCAGATATTCGTGGATGGCATACTGGGTGAAAATATTGGTATGAAGATCGCTTCCCTGTTTTGCCGTCACCAGATAACGCATCAACTGCGCATTTCGGGTGATCAAAAATCCCAGCCGCATCCCCGGCGTGACGGTCTTGGAAAAAGAACCGAGCAAAATGCTGTTTTCCAGATACCCTGCACCGATATAAGAAAGCGATTCTCCCCTGAAACGCAATTCTCCATAAGGATCGTCTTCGATAAGGGCGATATCGTATTTCGAGACCAGTTCCCGAATCGCCTTTCTCTTTTCCATCGAATATGTCAGTCCGGTCGGATTCTGGAAATTGGGAACCGTATAAATCAGTTTGACCGGATTGTTTTTCAGGACTTCTTCCAGTTTTTCAAGGCTCAAACCGTCTTCTTCCAGTGTCACTGACAAAAAATCCGGCTCACACAATGAAAATGCCTGAATCGCCCCCAGATAACCCGGCTCTTCCATCAGGACCTTGTCCCCCTTGTTCAGAAGAACCTTGCCGATCAGCTCCAGTGCCTGCTGGGACCCGTTGGTAATCAGAATATCCTCCGGTTTGACATCCAGACCGAATTTCTTCCGATACTTTTCAGCAATCAGCTCACGAAGCGGAAGATAGCCTTCCGTTGTGGCATATTGAAACAGTTTGCTGCCATTTTTCCGAATAGCTTCATCAATTGCGTTTTTCAACGCATCGATCGGAAACGAAACCGGATTGGGCAAACCGCCGGCAAAAGATATGATATCCGGCGCATCAAGCACTTTCAGGATGTCACGAATGAAAGAAGAAGGCGTATTGAGAATTCTGTCTGAGTACTTCATGGGGCGTAATGAATGAAATTGTTTTCTTAGATTATAGCTCTGTAAAACAGCCATTGAAACGTATGGACAACAGACTGGCCGTTCTCATATCGGCAAACGGGCATTTCCGTTATGACTGAAAACCGCTGACGCCATGCCGGGACAGGCTCGCTGTTCCTGCCCGGTGAATTTCCGTCAATACCCATTCAATCTCACACATGTTTCTTCTTATGCGACATTTTCCAGTCACCCTGGTTGCCTTTCACATCATGATTTTTTCGTTTCATGATTCCGGACCGGATCATTCATTCCTGCTTTTCAATCCTGACGAAACACGCGTCCCGGCCACCTTCAGCGCCAGATCCGGATTGCGGCACGCACGAGTGAAATCCAGTTTTCCCTCATAAGTGGACGACTTGACATCCAGAATTCCCATCAGACTGGAATAAAGCATGTCATGGCTGGCCGAACGGCTGGCAACCTCCCGCATACAGGCATCGTCCAGTCCCAGACGTTCCCTGTAACCGGCCGACAGCCACAGAAACATCGGAACTCTGGTCTGTTCTATCGGAGCAATCACCAAAGGAGCGCCATGCAGAAAAAGATTGTTTTCTCCAAGCGATTCACCGTGATCGCTGACATACAGCAATGCCGTATCCAGATCATGCATTCCGGCCAGCCAGTCGATCAGACCGGATAAAACATAATCGGTATAAAGGATGGCATTGTCGTAGGCATTGACGATTTCTTCTCTCGAGCAGTTTTGCAACTTATCATCCCTGCATGCCGGCTTGAATACCTCGAAATCGCGTGGATAGCGGCGGAAATAGCCGGGACCGTGATTGCCGAGCTGATGCAGGAAAAGCACCGTCCCGCCATGTGGATTCAGAATAGCGTGCGTATCGAGACCGGCAAGAAGCGCTCCGTCAAAACAATGTCCGTTTTTGCAAAGTTTACCAGCCATATCCCGGTTAATCTTCAGCTCGGTCACCCCATCGCATACTCCCTTGCATCCGGACTGGTTATCCTGCCAGAAAACCCTGAGCCCCGCTCTTTGCAAAACCGGCAGCAGACTTTCTTCCTCCAAAATCCGTTTCCGGTCATAATTCGCCCTTCCCACACGACTGAACATACAAGGCAGCGATACATCTGTACTGGTTCCGCAGGAAACCGTTTCCCTGAAAGCATAAACGTTTCTTTTCGACAGTCCGGGAGTGGTATTGCGTTCATAACCGGCCAGTCCCCAGTTTGCCAGCCGTGCCGTTTCTCCCACGACAACCACCGTCAGCGATCCGCGGGGCTGGCGCCAGGTCGGACCCAGTTCAGGACGATCGTCGATAACCGTACGGGCGCGCGCTTCCCCTGCCCTGGCATCGGCCAGCATGGCTTTGACAGTGGCACTGACGACATTCAAAGGCGTAATCATATGACGGACAACCGGCTCGCCACGAACCAGCGAGGCAAGTCCCTGAAAAGAAGCGAAAAGAACCATTCCTCCCAGAGAAAGACTCAGAACACTCAAACCGGCAGCCCATTGCAACCGCTTCATGAATTTTTGAGGGACAACCGGACTTTGGATGATAATGAAAAGCAAGGGCAATGCGCTGAAAAGCACTTCCACGCACATGGAAAAGTTCAGCAGTTCGCCGGCTTCCGCGATATCGGTTGCAAAAACATTATTGATCATATTCGAATTGACCACGACCCCATAATGCAGTGAGAAATAATTCACTGTTGCAGCGGTCAGTGTCAGGACAACCAGTACAGCTTTCAGAACTTTCGGAAAAACAACCAGATTCAGGACGGTAAAAAATCCCAGTCCCAGCAACATAAATACACCGGTTGCCTGAACAAGAATGTCCAGCGTCCCCAGCCCGCGCTGGGACAGAATCTGTCCGAAAAGGGCACGATTGAAGAAAATCAGCCAGTAAACCACCGTAACCGCCACCAGCATGGCCTGATGCCGTGGAAGCGGTAACGGTTTCGCCCCCAGAATCCTTCCCAGTGAAAGACGATACAAAACGGCACAGAGAGACCAGTCCATAACCAGTGTCGCCAGACTTTGCGAAAGGAACTGTTCACCTCTCGCCATTTCCGTCAGGGTATATAACACGCCGGAAAACAGGACGACGGACAGAACCAGCCGTGCCAGCCGTGGATACGTATCCCGGAAAACGAAATACAGGGCAAACAGACAGAAAACCGTTCCGGCATGGCTATCGGGAAAACATCGGCCGATTCCGGAAAGAACACCCCCATAAACCGTCAGATCGGAGGGACCGTACCCCGGAGAAAAATACCGGCACAGACCGACAACAAAAATACAGGCCGAGACGGTACCCGCCAGATAAAGCAGATGATTTCGCCAGACATACGACTTGCCGGCATCGCCCTGCCACAGGGAAACAGCATAAAAGACCAGTGCAATGGATACAGCCATCAAAGGAATCAGCCATCCACCCCATTCGGGAACAGCATTCAGAAAAGACAGATGATTTCCGACCCAGCGCTCCCTTCCCTGATAAAAGGCTCCGGCGACAAACTGGTCAAGATCCGGAAATCCGGAAAAAACAATATAAGCCAGAAACCATAATGGCCCGACGATAAGTAAACTGTCGTAAAATTCGGTCGATTCGTATACTATTTTTCGCATCAGCCATCGTGAAAACGAATTGCCTGTACAGGATTTTTCCGGTATCTGATGCAAGTTGTCATTTTCTGCCACGTCCACTTCCCCGAATCATCAAACGTCGATATGCGTACTATGGGGTAACGTCGTGAAACAGCCCGTAAATGGATCGTGAAAAATGACTAACGGCTGTTAAAAACAGATCAACAAACAGATACCCCACGGGGACGCAATATGGCAAAAATTCTCATCATCGAAGACAATCAGGACATTCGCTACAATCTGGTGGACTTTCTGGAAGCGAAAGGACACCAGACCGACAATACGGACGATGGCCTGAAAGCTCTGGCGCTTCTTACACTGCAACAGTTCGATATCATCATTCTCGACATCATGCTCCCTGGCATGGATGGCATCGGCCTGTGCAAGGAA